>JAPDKA010000003.1 GCA_029258825.1 archaeon
AATAATTTCATTCGGCTTAGCGTTAAGCAGTTCTGCAATCTTGCTTCGTGCTTGCTCTATTGCATTTCTGGCTATAACACCATAGCTATGTAGGCTGTTAGCATTGCCAAATTCCTCAACAAAATAATGCTGCATCACTTTTAGCACTTCTTTACGCACAGGCGTTGTTGCTGCGTAATCAAGATAAATCCGCTTGTGCTTTGTGTTTGCTGCTCGCTTCATGAACTGCTAAACACAATTAAGTTTTTAAATGCAACGATGCTTTTATGATTATGGTATTGTACAAATTGCCTGGTCTTGCTCGTTTTGCCTATCAGCATTTTGCTAAATTTTATCTTATAGCAACCATAGTTATTGTTATGCTTCTCGGTTTTCCTTATTGTTATGCTGAGACTGTAGAACTTGAAAAGCCTATAAGCGAAATGTTTACTGTATTCGCATATGATGATGAGACTGGTGCAGAATGGTGGGTTACCCCTGAAGTAAAAAATTTTGTTACTCAAGCGAAAGGCAAAACAAAAGCACTGACAATCACTCAAGGGCAAATGTTTGCAAAATTTTTACAGTTTAATAAATTAAAAGAGATGTTTGGAATGGAATTTTATAAGGCAAGTATTAATCCTGATTTTTCGCTGGATGAGCAGCAGTTGGAGGATGTAATGAGGAAATTATTAATGAAGAAGGAAGGAAAAGTTGTGTTTATTGAAGAAGCAGAATATGTTGATGCAACAGATAAATATGAAGGGAAGAATATTGCATTACAACTGATGCATTTTTTAAAATTAAAACGTTTTTTTGAACACATATACACAGATTATAATTGCCTAGAAGACTTTAAGGTTTCTTTACTATTTACGTGTGTGGTATCTGCCCATCAAGCTTACTGCTTTCCAATTGGAGGAGTAATTAAAACAAGTAAGGGGCAAGACTGCAATGAAGAGGAAGAAGAGCAAATTCCTCTTGAGTTGTTTGTTACATTTATGTGGAGAGATAATAGAAACGAACTCCTATATAATCCTTTATTTGATATCTCCTTTGGAGGGCAAGGTGAACTTAAATTTTTTCCTTGTGAAATTAATACTGACACATGTGGACCTGAAACATTGGCCACAAAAAAACCTGATTATAGGCTTATCAGACATATTTGCTTTAATGTTAGTAGAACTAGTCCTGATGGAAGTTTACTGCTTTCTATTGGTGATGTGAGCTTATACGATATAGGCCAACCGGCAGATCTGTTCTTTGTTCCAAATCCACAGCTTTATGTGTTGCAGGATCGGGAAAAAGAAAAAGAAGAATTTAACATGCTTGTATTCACAGAAAAACCAACACGATTCATTAGGTGGTTAGATGATCTACCTCTTGAAGATAAGATCTTTTGGGGGGCCATAACCGAAAAAGGCAGAAATTTCATATATAAAACTCCTGCATGGGTAGGATTCTTTCACGGATGGTTTGGTTGCCTACTAGTAGAGAACTTTAATACTATCGATGGAAAGGCTATGTATAGACCCTCTAATACAGTTTTTTATGGTTGGATAATAAACGAACCTGGACTTGATTATATAGTTGATAAGCAAACAAAAACAGCAAAATTAAAAACAGCTTCAGGATTAGTTACTGTATATGAGGCTGAAACAGAAGAAAGTGTAAAACAGTTTTTGTTCAGTTTAAGTTAATTTTTAATGTTCTCTTTTGAGTTTAGTTGTTGCCATAAGTAAAGTATATACTTAGTTATTTTTTCAGCTGTAGGAAAAAACCATTCTGGTTCATCTTCGTAGCATGCTTGATAATATGAAAATAGATCAGGCCATACAGCAATAAATGCTTCCACTGATGCTTCTAAATCACCCTTATAATAGTTGTGTATAGCAACTGGTATGTCGAGTTCAAGATCATAGTAAGTCACTTCTATAGGCCTTTCGCGGGTTTGTGCCATTTTCCATCCCCTATATGTACCATATCTAAATATATTTTCAATCATAGGTAACCCGTTTCTTGGTTGATATTCTTCCGGAATGTGATAGTTATATACCACTACACTAAAACTACTAGAGCTGCCAGAATTTACTACTTCTCTCGGTTTAAATGCTGGAAATGGATTTTCAATCTTAATTGTGTCCAGACCATATTTCAGATATAAATTTTTAATCAGTTCAGGAAACCATTTATTGAACTCGTGTATGTTGACTCCACGTTTTTCAAATTCATCAATTATGTCTAGAACAATATTATGAAGAATGTTGCTAAGCTGATTGTTCTTATTAAATTTGTGTGAATTTGTAGTTTGTTTTTTTTCAGATCTTTCATACTTATTAGCACTTATTACATAGAGATTAGATGGGTCATTTTTATCGATCACTGTATATACAACATCAGGAACCACCTCTCTAAAATAATCGTTAGATAAATTGGGACTTCGTATATTTGTGCTTGACATCAACGCCAATACAAGCTGTACTAATGTTGCGAATCCCATGATATAATAAAGATGGACTGCTATTTAAACCTTTCGGTTTTTACCATTTGTTAGTGAGTGCAAATTTTGCATAATTACACAGGCTTGACAGTTTGGTTTGGCTTTGCAATATGTTTTAGCAAATTCTACAAGCAACGCATGATAGCACTTATAAAGCTTAACGCTACGTGGCAAAGCGTTAACAAACAAGGATTGCCATTCGCCATAGCTAAACCTGCTTGCTTGCATTGCAAGATGTGTAAAAATATTTGCGATTTTTGATTTTGCTAACGGCTTGATATCTCTCTTGTTATTGTTATCTTTAACAATAGCAAAATACAAGTTTGGTTTAGCAGCAATCCGTTTAAACAGTCTTAACATTATACGTTTTGTATAAGCGTCAATTACAAATGCTGGCTTGTTAAAAGCATAAAGCAGTATGCTGTCTGCTGTTTCATTGCCTATGCCCTTAATGCTAAGCAATAGCTCCCTAGCTTTTTCAACAGGCATTGCCTGTAGTTTTTTGCTATAGCGCAGCCAAAAACTGGCAAATGTCTTAATGCGGGCCGCTTTTTGCTTGTAAAAGCCAACAGGCTTTATTGCATTTTGCAACTCCGACAATCTTGCTTTTGCCATTATTTTAGGCAGTAACAATTTTGTTTGCTTTAACCTTGCTATAGCCTTCTCAACATTGCTCCAAGATGTATTTTGCGTTAATATAGCACCGATAGCTATTTCAAAGCTAGGGCTAGCGTTAGCATCTATACTGCTATGCTGTTTATGCCAATGCTCATCATATGGCCACCAATACAGCAAATGTTGTTCTTTATAACCAAGAGCAGATTTAAGATATCCATATAATGCCCTAATAAGGCTTTTGATTAAGTGATGTTTTGTATGCACATTGGTATCATTGATACTAGCAGGCATTTTTTGTAATTAAAAATAAATTTCTAATTTTTCTTCAAAATCTAGCAATATAGCATTGATTTTTATTAAATTAGATTATTATAAATATTTTTAGATTGAGCAAACTTAGCATCGAAAAATAACCAACATAAAGTTAGAAGATAAAAAGCAAATAAAAGGCAAGCAAGTTAAATTCATGCCGCTTTGGAAATGGTTAAAATGTTACAGTATACCGAAACATTTAAATATAAGAATGTTATAGTATAGAGTAATGATAGAAAAAGTAGCCCCTATCAATTTTTGGCATAAGGACCAAGATATAGGAATAAAAAGGAAAGAACTTAGCGAAGTGATGCCTTTACTAGATATAAGGGAAACTGTGTTTGTATTAACAGGAGTAAGAAGATGTGGAAAATCCTATTTGGTAAAGCAAATTCTTGCAGAAAAGATTAGCAATGGTTTAAGAAAAGAGCAAACACTTTATATTAATTTTGAAGATGAAGACATAGAACCGTTTATCGCAAGGGGGATTATAAACAAAATATACTCTTCTTATAGGTCACAAATAAATCCTAAGGATTACTCAATTATTGTTCTGGATGAAGTACACAAAGTTCCGGAGTGGGAAAGATGGGTAAGAACAATGATAGATAGAAAAGAAAATGTAAAAATTATAGTTACAGGGTCTGGTTCAAGTCTTGGCGAAAAAACACCAAGCTTATTGACTGGTAGGAAAATATCATACAAGCTATTTCCCCTTTCCTTTCAAAGTTTCCTTATCTTTAAAGGAATAAAAATTAAAAAATATGAAAAGTATCTGAGTTATTTAGAAGAATATCTCAAATATGGAGGATTTCCTTTAGCTGTATTAACTGAATTACCCATACAAAAATACACCTGGCTTCAACAAACATACACAGACATTTTAACAAAGGATATTCTTATAAAATTTAAACTTAGAGAGGAACTAATACTTAAAAGAGTAGCCTATTTAACTCTTAATTCCTTTGCAAAATTTGTAAGCATAAGGAGGGTTGTCAACAGCATAAAAAGCATAATGAAGTTAAAAATTTCTCCTTCCACTGTAAGTTATTACTTTGATTATTTTACTTTATCAAACTTATTTTACTTTATACCTATTTTCTCATATAACATAAAAGATCAGGAGCAATACCCAAAAAAAGTCTATTGTGTGGATACAGGAATAATAAATTCGGTATTAAAAAGCTTTTCAGAGAATTTAGGAAGGTTAATGGAAAATTTAGTAGCTATACAACTATTAAGAAAAAATTCTTTGAATGAAAACTTTTGGTTGGCATATTGGAAAGACACGCAAGGCAGGGAAGTAGATTTTATCATTAAACAAGGCACAAAAGTTAAACAACTTATACAAGTAACTTATGCTTCAGGCAAAGACGAAATTGATAAACGTGAAATTAGAGCATTGTTAAAAGCAAGCGAATTGCTAAAATGCAGGAACTTGCTTGTTATTACTTGGGATTATGAAGCTATCGAGCAAATAAAAGGCAAGCAAGTTAAATTCATGCCGCTTTGGAAATGGTTATTGAAAAAATCCTAGTTTGCCGTCGATAAAAGAATGTAATAAAAAATATATAATTTTGTTACTAGATATAAGCATTTAGATAACAAAAAAATATGTTTTAAAAATATTAGGTTTTTTACAACACATGTGGGCAATTAACCTATATAATAGCAGTATATAGGTTGGGCCTTATTAGAGTTGTTACATCAAAATCCAAGAAGGATAAATATACCATATAAAAGTGACACCACAATATTTATAAAGGGTAAGCCTAAAATGGCAAAAATAGGCTAACTAAAGCATAAATACAGCAAAAACAAACAGAAAGCTTTAAAAAGTGTCAATAAATAGTATTGTTCATAACATAGGCGCCTAAAACAACTGACACTGGCCAGTGCAGTGACGACTTCTATAGGGATTACAGTAAGCTTGAATAAGCAATTATGCTCAATAAGCAACTAGGCCTGCCCAGAAGGGCAAGCTGCAAAAAGCAGCATAGGCCTAGTTGCCGGCTACCAGTTCCAGCAAAATACAGCAGCGTGCTGGAACTGGGAAGCCAACTAGAAATAAAATAAAAAAACAAAAATAAAAAGGAGGTTTCAAAATGAAACTGAACTTGAAAAAAGCATTTCCAGTTTTAGCTACTGGTTTAATGTTAGGAGTAACTGCTTTTGGTGCTATGGCTTATGACTTAGGCAGCTGGCCTGCCCCATTCGTTGAAGGTGGCGTGGCCGATGTAACAGTAGTATATGGTGCAGATGCAATGGCAATTGACGCAGCTGCTGCAGCAGACATTGTTGGTGATTTGCAAGCTGCATTAGGCGGTGTGACAACAGAAACTGGAGAAACGGTAACGGGGGAGGCTGTAAAAATAGAAGCAAGTAACAATAAGTTAAACCTTAATGAAACATTCGCTAGTATTGAGGGTGCTGGATTTGACGATGATGAATTGCCAACAGTATTAGCCGACGGGACATATAGAGCAGATGACGGAGAAGATTTCCCATACATCCAAAAGATAGAATTCGGCTCTAGCTATCCTTTAGCAACATTCAGAAAGGATACAGATTATACAGATCCAGACAAACCATACCTAATGATATATGGTGACGACTATACAGAATTCCTAAACTATACATTAGACTTTACTAAAGCTGCAGCAAGTACAAATACCAGTGGTACCTTAGACGACTTTGAAGATACACAAATAGAAATACTAGGTAACACTTACGATATAGTAAATGCAGAAGTCAGTGGAACCAAGATAACATTAGATTTAATGACCGGTCCTGTAAAAGCGACATTACAAGAGGATGAAGAAGCAACATTTACAGTTAATGGCGAAACCTACACAGTAAAACTAGTAATGATAGACAGTAATGGAAGAGCGAAATTTATAGTAAACGGTGAAGAAACAGACCCAATTAGTGAAGGTGGTACATACAAATTCAAGAACTTTGATATGGAGATGGGTGTAACAGAAGTGTTAAGACAAGATTGGAGCGGTGGTAAAAGACAAGCAACATTCTATCTGGGCTCACAAAAATTAAGAATTGAAGATAGTGATTACACTAGCTATGGATTAACAACAAATGTAGAATTAAATGACGAAGATGTAGAGGACTTGTACGCAAATGTATTTACTACATGGGACGGAACAGACTTAAAGATAGATAAAATAGTGTTTACATGGTACCCTCAAAATGAGATATTTATAACAGAAGACGAACCTGCAGTATTCCCTGGACTAGGTTCATTTAAGATTACATTTGAAGGTTTGAAAAAAGCAAAAGAAGAAAAAATTGAAATTAAAGACGCTTCCAGTAGTGCACTAGAGTTAGTAGTGCCTCTAGAGACAGGTACAGTAACAATACCTTTCTTGTATGGTAATGGTACAACATGGACAGGAATTGGAAAAGATGCTACCCATAAATTAGTAACATCTGGTAGCTCGACAGTAATCTATGAGTATGATGATAGTGATGGTTCTGCCGACCAATATTTAATAGTAACAGATACTACAAATTATGAATCGTACTTAGTCTCATTAAGAGTGTATACAGAGGATGGAACAAACTATACAAAGATAAAAGATGAAGCAACTGGTCAATGGGTCTGCGAAAACTTGAAAGCAGGAGATACTTGTGCTATCGGCAGCGCTGTAGTAACAATCAACAGTGTAAATGTAGCAGGAAAAACTGTAAACTTAACACTACCAGCAGCACCAAACAAGATATACACAGAAGAAGGACTAGTAATATACTTGCCATACGATAGTGCAACTGCTGGATGGCCTGCTATTAACTTAACAGCAAAACCAAGCACATATACTTTAAAGATGGTGGAAGAAAGCATAGACACTGAAACCAGTGAAGGTGGAGCAGTATTAAACTTCACACTTGGATGGACAAGCGATGCTAAGGCAACTGTATCAGCTGTACCAGATAGCGAAGCAGATAACGTAATTGGTTATTCAGAAATTGATGATACAGATGACTACGCAGCTTACAGTAAGTTTGGTACATACATTCTTTATAAAACTGGTGGAAGTCAAGATACAGTAGAAATAACATATCCTGGAGAAGCCGCAGAAATGGTCGCTTATGTAGCAGAGGAAACAGCAAGTATTGTAGTAACAACAGAACCAACGACAACAGGTGCAGAACTAGGCAGTGTAACATTCGCAGACACAGAATTAACAGATGAACTTAAAGCAAAGAACTTGATTGTGATTGGTGGTAGTGCTGTAAACAGAATAGCTGCTGAATTGCTAGACTTGCCATATCCAACATATGGTACAGATGAAGTATGGGTCAATGCAACAGGTGTTGACGGTCCAGGTAAAGCAATAGTGAAATTGATGGCAAACCCATACACAGAAGACAAATACGCATTGTTAATTGCTGGTTGGGAAGGCACAGACACACAAAGAGCAGCTAAAGCATTGATTGAAGGTATAGAAGGCCTAGCAGGTAAAGACACTGTATTGCTTGACACAAGCACTGAAAATACTGTAGTTATAGAATAAACCAATTTTTCTTTCTTTTTTTCTTTTTGATTTTTGTTTTGAGCTAGGTTAAGATTAGGTAGTATAAAAATAAGGATTTTAATTCCGAAACATTTATAAATAGATAGGAATTAAATTCCTTATGGAAATATTAGAAAAAACGAACCCTCACTGGTTTGATGAAGAAGATGAAGATTTAATTAAATGGAAAAATAAAACTATCCATATAATCCCAAAATGGATTTATGAACTTTCTCTCCAGCCTTTCAGTCTTAATTTTGTTCTTGGCCCTAGAAGGGTTGGCAAAACAACAGGTATAAAGTTGTTAATTCAAGAATTAATTAAAAGAAAAGTAAAAAGAAAGGAAATAGTTTATGTTAATTGCGACCTCATATCAGAACTCTCTTTCTTTCAACGTATATTAAATTATATCTCTGAAAATAATTTTAAATTTATTTTCATAGATGAAGCTACGAGCTTAAAAGAGTGGTGGAAGCCCCTTAAAGGATTTATAGACGCTGGCTTGTTCAAAGACAAGGTGATAGTAGTTACAGGATCGATTACGCTTAAAGTAAAAAAACATGCAGAATTTTTTCCTGGAAGAAAAGGCAAGGGAAAAACAATAGAGGTTTTACCGCTTTCTTTTTCACAATATGTTAAATTGTTTAATGCTAAAAAGCTTTCTGAAATAAGGAGATTATTTAAAAAATATTTAATAACAGGTGGTTTTCTTGGAGCTTTAGACAATGAAAGTGCATTTATGAAAGAATTAATTGATGCAATTAAAAGTGAAATCTTAAAGGTTGGATTAAGAGAAAAACTTGTATTTCAAATTATGAGTTCCTTACTAAGAAAAATACCTTCTGCTTTATCCTATCAAAGTATTGCAAGCGAAATTGGAATCGATTATAAGACAGTTGCCCACTATCTTGAAACGCTTGAGGAAATGTACTTGCTGGGAATTGCTTATTGGAAAGAAAAACAGGTAAAATGGAGAAAAGAAAAGAAAATATTTTTTAGAGACGCTTTTTTATTTAATACTTTCAAATTTTGGGTATCTACAAAGCCTTTAGAAAGTGCTTTATATGAGCATATAGTTCAAGAACATTTGTTCAGAAAATTTGGCGAAATCTATTATTATCGTAACAAGTATGAGATTGACTGTATAGCAGGTAACATGAAAGTTGAAGTTAAAGCAGGCAAGCCTTATCGAAAGTATCCGCGTGGTGTTAAGGTTGTTGATGAGGACAATATAGCTGAATTTTTGTTAGAGTTAGAAAAATAAAAGATATAAGAATAGTTATAGAATGGTTTTGGAGAAAAGAGTTGGAGAAGTTTGTTTAATTTTTATGAATATTTCCTAAAAATAGTAAACTTTTTAAATAGTTTTTCCTAAATTTATTATATGTTTGATGAAGCATTTGTGATAGAATATTTCGAAAAATTATTCGAGAAATTAAAAAAAGAAAAAATAAGGCAAAGAGAACTAAAAATTTCTTTTATAAAAGGAAAAGCCACCGCAATTATTGGCCCTAGGAGGTCAGGAAAAACTTACTTTGTTCTTAAATTTTTAAAAGAGAATGAATTTATTTTGATTTAGAACATGCAGCATTTAAGGATTCAACTTATAAAGAATTTTTTGAAATCATCTCCATTTATGAAGAAAGATTTAAGATTAAAGTAAAAAATGTCCTGCTTGATGAAATTCAAAAGATCGAAAGTTGGGAATCCCTAGTAAGGAGCTTAATAGATAGTGGTTACCACGTAATTGTCACTGGTTCAAGTTCAAAATTAGTAAGTAAGGAGATTGCTACACAGCTTAGGGGAAGAAGCTTAAGCTATTTTCTTTTTCCTCTAAGTTTTAGAGAATATCTAGAATTTCAAAATTTTAAACTCAAAAAACCAATTTCTTTATCAGAAAAAGTCAAAATAATTAATTTTCTGAAAAAATACTTAGAGTGGGGGGCTTATCCAGAGGTATTGCTTGAATGGAGTAAGAAAGAGAAAATTTTGAGAGAATATTTCGAAACAATCTTGCAAAAAGATTTTATAGAGAGATTCGAAGTAGTTAATGTAGAAATAGCAAGACTAATTTTTGAATTTGTGTTTCAGAATTTTTCTAAAGAAATAAGCATTAATAAAATTGCAAATTTTGTTTCTTCCAAGCTTAGGAAGGATGTAAAAAATATTGTTTATAAATATGTTGAAAAACTCCTAGATAGTTTCTCAGTATTCTTCATAGAAAAGTTTGAAAGTATCTATAAGAGAAAAAGTTTTATGAAAAAGATTTATATTTGTGATATTGGTCTTTCAAACATAATCGGTTTTGAGAAAGATATAGGCAAGAGAATGGAAAACACAATATTCCTAGAGTTAGTAAGGAAAACTAATGAAAAACCACTTATGGAAATTTTCTACTGGAAAGATTACCAGCAAAGAGAAGTAGATTTTGTTGTTAAACAAGGCACAAAAGTTAAACAACTTATACAAGTAACTTATGCTTCTGAAAAGGATGAAATTGATAAGCGTGAAATTAGAGCATTGTTAAAAGCATCAGAGCTGTTAAGGTGCAAAAACTTACTTGTTATTACTTGGGATTACGAGAGTGAAGAAATTGTTAATGGTAAGAAAATTAAGTTTATGCCTTTATGGAAATGGTTGTTGAAAATTTAAAGAGGATAAAGTATTTTTTGAAATACGTACTAAAAAATTGTATTTACTATGGATAAAAACGGTTAATTGTTCTGGGAAATGCAATAGCGTCTCTGATATGCTGCAAACCGCACAACCACATGATAAGCCTTTCTGTGCCCAAACCAAAACCACTGTGCTTTACTGCGCCATATCGGCGAGTATCAAAGTAAAACTGATACGCATCTAGATTCTCGCCAGCTTTTTTCAATGCTTTTTTCATTGCTTCAATGTCGTTATCACGTTCGCTACCACCTATAAGCTCACCCACATTTCTAACAAGCAAATCAAAACATAACGCAACTTTTGGGTTTTCTTTACTTGCTGGCTTATAAAATGCCATAATCTCTTTAGGAAAATGTGTAACAAACACTGGTGTGTCGAACAAACTCGTAAGTTTTTCTATTTCTAATGTACGCAAATCTTTACCCCACTTTACTTTCATTCCATGTTGTTCAAGCAATTTTAAAGCCTCATCATAAGTGATACGTTTCCATTTCTTTTGCAATGCTGTTTCTAGTTCAGCTGTATCGCGTTGCAATAACGCAAGTTCTTGTTTATGCTTTTCCAACACCCTTGCTATAACATGTTTCACCATCTCTTCTGCAACATCCATAATCTCATCCAAACCAAGCCAAGCAGCTTCAACTTCAGTATGCCAATACTCTGTTAAATGTCTTGGTGTCCTGCTTTTTTCTGCACGAAAGCTAGGAGCAATAGTAAAGATCTTTTCAAGCGCAAATATAGCAGCTTCTGCATAAAGTTGCCATGTCTGTGTAAGATATGCTTTTTTATCAAAATACTTAACCTCAAATAGCGTTGGACCTTCTTCAGCAATTCTCGGCACTATTATAGGAGCATGAAACTCGTAGTAGCCTTTACTAATAAAAAACTCTCTGATTGCCTGAAACACAGTATGGCGTATCTTAAGAATTGCGGTCATCTTTCTGCTTCTTAACCATAAATGCCTATAATCAAGCAACAACTCTGTAGATTGATATTTACGAATCGGAAAGTCCTCAGCAATACTTATAATGTTGATCTGCTCTACTTGTAATTCATAGCCGTTTGGCGCGCGCTTGTCCTTCTTAAGTTTGCCTTTAACCTCAAACGAACTTTCTATTGTTAATTTTTGCGCATTATCCCATGCTTCGCTATCAGTTAAGACAACGCATTGAAGTATGCCAGTAACATCACGCAACACAAGAAATATTTTTTCTTTCAACTCCCTTTTTCTGTATACCCACCCACGCAACCATACGCTATGCTTGCTTAATGCTTGCTCTGCCAGTTTTTCTTTTTCAGCAAGTTGAATTGCCTCATCAACATGTAAAAATGTAGCAACCTGCATAAAATAGCAACATAATTTGAGTATTAAAAGGTTTTGCCAAGTTTTGCTCAAAAACCGTGTTGTATTTATAAAGTGGTTATTATCGAAAAGTTTAAAAAAGCGTATCTTAACATTTTGTTATGACTAGTAAAATTGAACAAAAAGTTATGGAAATTATAAGAAAAATAGAAAGCAAACCAGATAAAAGAAAACGTGAAATTCTAATGTACAAATTAGATGAACTCAAAAATAAATATGATAAGCTCATGCAAATGAGTGATGATGGGTTATGCATTTATAATGCAAACTTAACAAATGAAAAAGATTGGTTTTACCGACCAATAACACAAGAAGTAAGAGAATTACTTCTAAAAAGAAAGTTAAGCGAGAATCAATATAAGATTTTAGAACTTACGAAAAACTATATTGAAAAAATAATTTATTGGGCCGCAGAGAGCACAAAAATAGAGATAATGAAAGAAATTGAAAAGATTGTTATCGAAAGAGAAATATCAAAAAAAGATGTAAATGAATTTAGAGATGTATTAAACATAGCTACTGCTTATCTATTATGCTTCCAGCATATTGGTTAAGATGGGATCAAACAGAAAGAAACAGAATATATGCAGAAATTGTTCCTCATATACCTTCTGCTTTAGATTACAGAATAGATAGGGATTTAGGTGTGATAAACGTTAAACCACCAAATCGATTCTGGAAGAGGTTCTTAAAACGATTATGAATTACAAAATAAAAAGAAAAAAACTTAAACCAGGTGTATTCCAAACTTTTTAAGCAGTAAATAATAAAGCAAGATTACAGAAGTTATTATGAATAGCACAACGATCAATCTGTGTTTAAAGATGTGTTTTCTATATTTTTCTCTAAACTCATGCCTTGCAACATCTATAAGCTCGTCGCCAAAATAAACAGATAAAAAAGTACCAATGCATGACAGCACTATAATAGACCAGAAAGGAACAGGATTAAGTAAAATATGTTTAAAGAGCTTCAAAAGCATTGTAGTTTCATAAACAGAAGGATTAAACAAAATAGAAGCAGTGTTCAAGGTTATAGCAAGAGCCCACACAGCAATTTCTGAACGTATCATTCTTATTCTTGCAACCAAGCGAATAGGAAAATCAAGCAGCAATCCAGCATCACATATCGGCGTGCACAAAACAAAAAAAGACCAGGTTAACAGTGTAACAATAAAGCCATGCTTAACACCATAACGAAAAGAAATAAAAATAAAATAGGCAATAACTATTGCAAGAACAGCAAAGAACTTTTTCAATACAAGGTTTTTTGTTTCATGTGCAATGTATTCGCTACGAGCAATTTTTTGTGTAATTCTTTGCCTTGCCCTAGCAATAAAACTTGGCATGATTATTTTATTTTTAGACTCATATAAAAAGTTTGCCTTTACCAGAAAATCATCACAAATTATAGAAAATTCCTGTTTTCTTTTTATTCTTTAATCTTTTCTGTTCATTGCTGCATACGCCAGATTTGTTATCCCAAAAATTCCTAATAAGATACTAAATATGTATGACCACCTTTTTGTAGGTTCTTCATAAGATAATTCTATATTTTTTATTTTTTTCCCTATATTCTCTAGAACAGGTTGGTAAACACTTGGATTTTCAGATTCTCCAATTTCTGTAATTATATCCTTTACTTCTTTTTCCAATTTACTTACATCTTCTCTGAACTTTTCATTTTTTCTGACAATTGCGAGAGTTTTTTGTACATATTCTAGTACATTTTTTGGATTTTCTCCTTCATATTGTTGTTGTATATAACTGGAGATTCCTTCAAGCATATGTAGTTCTGGTATATTTTGTTTTGGCTCATAACCATATATAGCAAAAGATAACGTTATGCCTGAAAAAAACATACATGCACCCCCTATAATAAGATCTATTATTTTTCTCATGTTTTTAACATTGTATTTGACATTTATAAATTTTTCGGTTTTTGTTACTTCTATTAAATAATTATAAAAAACTCAACTAGAAATTTTTAATTTTAGTTATAAATTTAAATTTAAGCTATCCTAAACTTAACCAAAACATTTTTAATGTCTACTATGCTATTAATTAGCATGACAACGCAAGAAATGAGGACATACCAATGTGAAGCATGTGGTTATAAGTTTAAAGCAACAAGATTGCATAAGATTTGCCCTTATTGTGGTAAAGAAGGTACAGTAAAGCCAGTGAAAGATGCAGAAACAATACTTAAAGAGGTTGATCAAGAAAATCAGGGAGGATATCAGCAATAAAACTATAAAAGCAGATAAAGCAAATGCGTGCAGAAATTACCAAAATTCTCGGCGAAGATTTTTTCAGTAATGAGTTTGTTTCTAAGCTTATTACTCAAGCAAAAAAATACAATGCCAAAAGAGGAGTAAGATTACTACTACCTGAACAAGACGAAAGGGTTAAGCAAGCAGTAGAAATAATCAAGCAATTAAAAATAGCTTTGCCAATTACAATCGCAAAAAATCTTGCTAAGAAAAAAATAATGTTAAAGCCAGAAAAGATATGTAGCATAACAGAACAATTGATAAAGCAAAACACTATTGATGCAGCAATACTTGGTGCGAGCTTTGCAACAAGATATACGTTAAAGCTTGCTTTCAAGTTTATGCATAACGCTAAACGAGTTAGTGGGGCAATGTTAATGTTACCAAAACGCAAAAACAAACCTGTGTTTTTTATTGCAGACATCGCAGCAATGCCAAACCCGAATGCTGATCAACTTGCAGAAATTGCACTTCTTACAGCAAGAACGTTTAATGTTGTCAAGTTTTTGTTCAAACGTAACGCTAACATAGCTATGTTAAGCTATTCTACATTTGGTTCTGGTAAAGGTGATGATGCGATGAAAATGCGGGAAGCTGTAAAAAAAGCAAGAAGATTGCTCAAAGCCAAGCTTAATGCTGTAATTGATGGTGAAATGCAGCTTGATGCAGCATTAATAAAACAAGTGGCAATAAAAAAAGCAAAAGAAATGCATGTAAAGCCATTAATTAAAGGTAATGCTAATGTGTTAATCATGCCTAACCTAAGCAGTGCAAATATATGCTACAAAGCAATTCAGCATATTGCAGATTATTATGCTGTTGGTCCAATATTACAAGGTGTAAAGCCTCCAATAAATGACTTAAGCAGGGGCTGCAGCATTGCTGACATTGTCTTGCTTGCTGCCTTCACTACGTTGCAAGTTCATAAATCAATTTCTGAATCAATCTAAATTTAAAAGTAAAAGATTGTAAGTATAATCATAATTATAGTAACTGTGATTATATGTATAAAACATTCAACAAACTTGGCTCTTAAAAGTCCAACCTTGTTTGCTTGAAGTATTGATGTAAAAAGTGATGCGCTCTTTCGAGTAGTTCTTTTTGCGTTTTGAACTTTAGTTTTTTTATAGCTTCATCAAAGCTTAACCAAAAAAACGCATCATGCTCTGTAAGTCTGACTTGCTTTGTATTTGCTTTCGCAAGAAAAAATACAGAGGTTTTAGCAACAAGTTGATTATTGCGTTTAAATAAAAATCTTACCTCATGCCTAAAACCAGGAATCAGTTCGACATCTAACGATGTTTCCTCTTTAATTTCACGCAATGCTGCTTGTTTTTCTGTTTCGTTAGATTCAATTTTGCCGCGGGGAAAACCGTAAAACTCTTTAAAGCTATTGCTAGCTTTCCTATAGAGTATAAGATATTCTACAGAAGGCCATTTACCATAAAAAACTACTGCGCCAGCAGACTTTTCTTTTTCCATTTTGTTTTTGCTTTTCAAAAGATTTTCAACTTTTTAACTTTAATTCATAAACATATAACGTTTCAAAAAACAACTGCTGTTTCGCAACAATACGCTTTACATAATGCTTAGCTATTGTTTTTTCAACTATGCTGTCTGTCAAAGAACTAAGCAACAGTAAAATAACACCGTTTGACTTTAAAAAATGCCTTGCTTGTTCCAAAAATTTAACAATAACTTCACAATTTTTTCCTGCGATAATTGCAATAGCTTCTGTATCAGCAAGATGTACATCGCTAGAAGAAGGTGGCAAATAAGGAGGGTTAAAAACAATCACATCAAATTTTCCTTTAATATTGCTAAATAAATCGCTATGAACAACTTTAATGTTTACACCTGCTTTACTGGAATATTGCTTTACCAGTTTTACTGCAGCCATATTAATGTCAGCCGCAACAACATCGCAACCTGCTTGCGCTGCTGCTATCGCAATAATGCCTGAACCGCATCCCATATCAAGCAAGCTTATGCCTTTACGAAAGTATTTTGTTGCTGTTTTTAACATTAAAAAAGAATCTTCTCTAGGCATATAAACAGCTTCATACATCTTATTCTTGCGGTTTTAACTCAAGTATAAGTTTTTCGTTTTCAAGCCTGTAATTGATAATAGGCAATGCCAACGGAATAAGTTTGAAATAAACTTTATCTTTTGCTACTGCTTTAATCTCTATGGAATTATGTAATTTTGTTATAAATACGTCTTTTTCACTTTGCACTCCAGGCATGTCTATTTCATAAACAATTCTGTCGCTTAACCTCTTTACACTCGATTTTGCTTCCTTCTTCGGTAATTTTGCTATTTTTTTGATGGTTTTTTCATCCAGTTTTGCTGTTTTCTTAATCGGCTCGACTTTAACTTTTATAGGCACTTCACTAACTTTTCCCTTACCAATACGTCTAACTTCTATTTTTGGTTTTTTGCCAGTGCTTGTGGAAATGCTTATGCTTATACCGCTAACTTTCGGTTTTGTTTGCTTTTCATTTGCCAATTGTTTATCTATTTCCCTAAACTGTCTTTCTATCTCTTCAAGCAAACCAGAAAAGACTGTAGAGAAGTTCTTCATCATTGCTGTGGCAAAATCATCAAAGCCAAAACTACCAAAGCTTGGTTGCATTAATTCGTCAATTCTATCAAGCAAACCATCTGGCTCAATAAGCTTTGCACCGCAATACGGACAATACCTAAAACGTGAATCTATAAGCTTGCCGCATTTTTTGCATCGTTTTTTCATGTTTATATGCAAGACTTCGCTTTTTAAATGTTTTTGCTTCTGCAAAAAAACAATTAGATTGTTCTTAATGCTTCATAAATTCTGCATAAACATTCGAGTCGAGAAAATATTTCAGCTTGTTTTTGTTCTAAACGGTCAACATTAAATTGTTTTTTACTTTCTTCAATTAAACCATGAATTTTCTGGTTGAGAGGTGCTTTAACCTCAAGTTGAACATTATGATTTGTATCATCCAATACGCCTTCCAAAACATCACAATGCTTATCTTTATTCCACATAACATTTACCACATTATTAGCAAAACCGAAATACCTCTCTGCGTTTTTATTCAGTTCGATCCACACATCAACAGGTTGTTCGTTCTTGTCATGCGTACTAAATTTTATTAACGAATACATATCATTTTTCTTTACTACAGTTATATCTTCTGAAGTTATATCAAAGCCCATCTCTTGCATTATACTTATAACATGACTACCTATATCGAGCCAAATTTGTTCCCAACTTAATTGTTGGCTCAGCTTTAACTTACTTGGCCCAACACTATAGCCTATCTTAAATACATGTTTAAATATGTCGTGTTTGTTTACTATTTCTTTATATTTTGCCACATCGAAAACAAGCTGGCAGTCTTCATCAACAAATGTTTTTGTGTTCTTTGCTTCATTAAATATTTCATTTATCTGCTTAAACATTTGTTCTCTAGCTATGTCTTCGCCATTTCCAGCGTAAACAAGCACAAACGGTTTTTCAATGAGCATTGCTTTTGGATGCAATTCAAGCGATTGAAGAGCATGATCATAATGTAAATCAGGAGGGCTAACTATACTAACATAGTCTACATGATGACTATCGCGAATAGCCTTTTCTAAATTTGTATAAGTAACGATCTCTATTTTTCTACCAATTCTTTCTGCCTCACTCTCCAGTTGATCAACAATTTCTGACAATTTATTTTCATCACGCCTAACAAGAATAAGTTTATCACAATGTTTTAGCCACTCCTTTGCATGCTTAAAGCCAAATTTGCCGACACCAACAATTACTGCAGTAAGCATAAAATATCAAAAATCACAAAATTTAAAAAATTTTTGGATGAATTAACTTTTGTGTGGTAACAGTCAATCTTCAAAGAAATAATCCATTGCTTCTCGTATGTTTTGTACTTCTACAACGTTAATGCCAACTTCCTCGCCAATGTCTACTCTCTTTGGTATTTGCTCAATAGTGCAGAATTCAGCCATTCCGAATTTTTCACAATGTTTTTTTGTTTCATAGATAACCTCTTTGCTCTGAGTAAGAGGGACTAAAAATGTTGTCATGCCAGCTTGTTTTGCAGCCTCAGCTTTTGCTTTTATATCACCAACCGGCCCGATAGTACCATCATGATTAATACTTCCTGTTATACTTACATTAGGCTTTATTGTTTTGTTTAGCAATGCAGCAATCGTTGCTATTGTTATAGCAGCGCCAGCAGAAGGACCTCCAACAACACTGGCATTAGCATAAATATAGTAAACAAGATCGTAATTGCTTACATTAATACCAGTAACTTCTTGTGCTACTTTTCTGGCTATCCTTATACTGTTTTGTGTATCTGCCCAATATAACAGATTGTTAATATCAACCAAAGTTCTGCCACTCCCTTTAGCTGCCTCTACCGCAATGATTGTTATAACACCGTTACCGTCCCTGTCTACTGCTGGTACATAAATAGTTTTTATACTTGCGTTTGTTAAACTTAGACCTTGCTTTGGTAATTGAATCTGCTCAACATGTTTTTGTTTTTCAATTTTTTCAATTTTTAAAGGTAAAAAGGAATCATGACTCAATAAAGTATAATTAAGCTTATAAGCGAAATAACTCAATAAGCAAATTAATAGTAAAGAAAAAACAAACAAAGCAAGGCGTTCCCTCTTTACAGTTTTTAATTCTGCTTTTGCAATAGCATATTTTTCAAATAATTGTTGATAACTTTTAGCGCTATTTGTTTTTATTTTGCGTTTTTTCATTTCACCTCTTTTTTTCGCTTTCTTTTCCTTTCTTTGCCTTTTCTTTTCTGTTTTTATTTTTTAAAATAACTGATAAAGTGGGCCCGGTCGGATTTGAACCGACGACCCCTGGTTTTCTTAGACCTGCCAAAATGGCAGTGGCCATATAAGACCAGTGCTCTAACCAGGCTGAGCTACGGGCCCACCTAGTGTATACTACATAAATTGGTTTTAAAAGTTTTTCTTCAAAAGTTTTTCTCTACGATTTTTGGATAAAACTGTAAATAAGTAACCAAACAACTAACAAAATATTTAAAAATCATCATTGCCTAACAAACAACATGAGAAACATAATAAAAATAAAAAGCTATTTCAAAAATTATTTCTTTGTAAGTATTTTGTTGTGTTTTGCTTTACTTGGTTTGCTTATCATTAGTGCTCAAACAACTCATGCATTGGAACTAAGCAAGACATATCTGCAAAAAACAATAGTTGCTGAACTTTATAGTGTTCCTGTAAAGTTTAATTTAACCATAGTCAACGACGCTGGTGAAGATAAAATAAGGATATTTACGCTGCTTCCTATCTTGATGTTTCCAAATGAGGAAATAACTATTCCTGCCAATGCTGCAAAGACAATAGCTGTAACAGCTTATCTTAAAGAACGCAAGCCTGGAAAATTTACTTATAGCTATTATATCAAAAGTCAAAATGAAGGTCTAATCAAAGATAGTTTTACAGTAGAAATAGTGCCATTAGAAGAAGCATTACAAATAATTCTGCCTGACTCGATTAGCGTTAACGACAAACAAGTTAACATCACAATAAAAAATAATAAAGCGATAAACTTTGGTAATATTACACTCTCTTGTCATGATTTACTTGAGTTTGACAAAACAATCACGCTTATGGCGAAAGAAGAAAAAACAATTCCAGTGAATGTAAGTCAAAACATACATAACGCATTAGCAGGGTTAAATGAAGTAAATATAGCACTAAACATTAATAATGAACAGATAACAATAAAAAAACTTGTTAATGTTGAAGCACACGAATCAATTGATGAAACAACCCAAGAAATACAAAAATTTTTGCTTAGGAGAAAAATAATAACAAAAACAAATACAGGAAATAAAGAAGTTACAGCAACAATCGTAATGAAGTTCAAACCTATAGAGAGAGCATTCACAAGTTTCAACATTAAACCTGATAAAAGCTTGAGAGAAGGTAATTGGCAAATATTCAGTTGGCAAAAAACATTACAGCCTGGCGAGTCTTTTAGCGTTGTTGCCACAACAAATTATGCATGGATTTTTATTGTGTTGATTGTTATTGCAGGCATTGCTATTGCTTTAAGACAAACAAAAGAAAGAGAAGTTGAGATCATAAAAAAAGTGAAAAAGCTGAAAACAAAACAAGGATATTTTGCAATAAAAGTAGTTCTAAACATAAAAAACAGAAAAGACAAACTAACCGATGTAAGGCTTGTTGACGAATTGCCAGAAGTGATGCAAGTATATGAAAGCGATAAACTAGAAATAACATTGCCGCACGAACAAAAACAAGGAAGGCTCATATGGCATCTCGGTGAAATGGAAAAAGGAGAAGAAAGACTCATAGAATACATAGCTTATTCTAAAGTTAAGTTAATAGGAAAAATTGAATTGCCACAAGCAATTTTAGAGTTTAAACTCAAAGGCAAGCCACACACAGTAAAAAGCGAAAAAGTCTATATCATTGAGGAAGAATAAGCACAAATACAGAAATAATTCGATACAGCCAATTTATATTTTAACAATATTCAAATTGAATTGCTCAAGCATAAACTCGAAATGTTTCTCTGTATGACCAAACTGGATTAAGGCAATCTTGCTATATTTTTGCTTTAGCATGTTTACTGCATTGAGTGCAAGATCGCAGAAACCATAACAAGTATTGAGCCAAATAAAGATAGCACATTTATGCTTTATTTTTTTATTTAGCTCATCAACGATGGAAGTCGCAAATTGCTTTATGCCGTCTGGCAATTGTAAAATAATGGCATCATAGCCATTCTTGCTTATTATAGCAGCGATTTTATCTATATCTAACTCAAAAGGTAATGTCGCTTTTGCCATACAAACATAACTAAAAAAATATTTAAATAGCTTTGCATGTAATTATTTTAATGCCTAATCAAGTGCCTGAACAAAATGTTAATGAGCTTTACGGTGAGAGAGACCACATTATAAAAGTTCTTTCAAAAGTAAAAAAAGCATTAAAACAAAAAAACATTATTGAGCTGAAAAACTTAAGCAACATGACAATACATTCAGCTTCTATTCATCAGCAAGAAGATTTTATAGCGTTAGCAGTAATCATATATAGCATAGCAAAAATTGTGGAAAGAACAAAATATATGGAGTATGAGCAATGGCCAGAATTTTATGTATCTGTAACAAGCTATCTTGATAATGCTATAAAAGCACTAAAACAAAAAAACATACAACAATTTAGGAAATCCTTAATTAACATAAGGCAACAAATCGAAATGCTTACAGGCAAGTTTGGCGAATACATAAGAGAGGTATTTAGAAAGGCAATGATAAACAAAGCAAGCAGGATATATGAGCATGGTATAAGCATGGAAAATACTGCAAAGTTGTTGGGTATAACTTTGTTTGAGCTTGCAGAATATGCAGGAAAAACAGGCATAAGCGATGTTGATTTAAGCATAACTAAAAGCTTAAATGAAAGGTTAAACATAGCCAAGCGCATTTTCGGAATTGAATAAAATTAGGTAAATTAAGCAAAAAAGAATGGATAAAATGGAAAACAACAGAATACTTATACTTGATTCGAGTAGCATTATTACATTAGCATTAACGAGTTTACTGTTTGTTCTTGAAAAATTAAAGCAAAAATTTAACGTGCGATTCGTGACAACACAATATGTGCTAAATGAATGTGTTAAAGTACCATTGAACATAAAACGTTTCGAGCTTGAAGCATTGATGATAAAAAAACTAGTCGATGACGGTATAATTGAAATAATTAAGGTCGACAATAAAGATGTAAATGAAATAATGAATAAAGCCAATACTGCATACAAAGCCAGAAATGATTATATAAAGCTTATTCATGCAGGTGAAGCTTCATGCATTGCACTATATAATAAATTACAAACACAAGAAAAAGCCATAGTTATAGATGAAAGAACTACACGTATGTTGTGTGAAAATCCAGAAAATCTTAGAAGATTGCTGGAGAGAAAATTGCATACATATGTCAGTATGGATAAAAATAAATTGAAACAATTTTCCGGCATTAATGTAATACGAAGCAGCGAAATCGTTTTTATTGCATTGAAGCAAAGTATAATAACAGAAGCTATAAGTAAAACAAGCAATAAACAAGCAATTGATGCATTGCTTTATGCTTTAAAGTTTCATGGATGCGCGATAAGCAAACAAGAAATTAACGAAGCTAAATCGATGGTGTAAATTTATGTTGTATTTCTTTCGTCTCTGTCTGGCATTAAATTTATAAATCCTAAAGATTGAATTAGGGATATGAAAAAGAAAAAAGAGGTAAAAACTCTTGAGGTTTGGACAGAAAAATATAGGCCAAAAGATTTTAGTGAGATTGTTGGGCAAGAAGAGATAGTAAAACGTGCAGAAGCATTTGTAAAAGAGCGTAATATGCCCCACTTATTGTTTGCAGGTCCTGCTGGCAGTGGTAAAACAACACTTGCTTTGGTTATAGTACAAAAGCTGTATGGGGATGCTTGGCGAGAGAACTATCTTGAGTTAAATGCAAGTGATGAGCGCGGCATTAATGTTATACGTGAGAAAGTTAAAGATTTTGCGAGAACAAAAGCGCTAAGTGATGTTCCGTTTAAAATCATTTTCCTTGATGAAGCAGATGCATTAACAAAAGAAGCACAACAAGCATTAAGAAGAACTATGGAAAATTTTACACGCACATGTAGATTTATTTTAAGCTGCAATTACAGCAGCAAGATTATAGATCCAATACAGTCAAGATGTAGCATTTTTAGATTTAGAGCATTAACACTAGACGATATAGCGAAAGTGCTAAAACGTATTGCAAAGTCTGAGCATTTGAAAATTGACGATGCTGCGATAAAAGCGTTGTATGAGTTTAGCAATGGGGATTGTAGAAGGGCTATAAACTTGCTTCAGGCAAGTGCTTCTGTTAGCAATCACATTACTGAAGCACTTGTATATAAAATAGTAGCACAGGCAAAACCTAAAGAAGTGCAAGAAATGATACAGCTTGCGCTGAAAGGCGACTTCGCTAAAGCAAGAGAACTGCTACTTAACATGTTAACAAGAGAAGGTATTAGTGGTATTGATGTGATAAAAGCGATACAGCGTGAGTGCTTAGCGCTAAATATAGACGATACAGCAAAACTGAAAATTATAGAGAAAGTTGGTGATGTTGAATTTAGGCTTGTTGAAGGTAGCGACGAATTTATACAACTTCAAGCATTACTTGCATTTCTTGGCCTGTTTGGTTTGGAAATGAAAAAATGAAAAAGAAATTTCAAGCAATGTTAGAAAATTGGGCTGAAAAATACAGGCCAAGAAATCTTTCTGAGGTAATTAACCAGGAACAAGCAAAACTTAAGCTCAAACAATTCTTGATGCAGTGGCATTCAAAACAAAAGCCAAAGATAAAAGCTGTACTTATGTATGGTCCTGCTGGAACTGGAAAAACAGCATTAGCATATGCTTTAGCTGCTGAGTTTGATATGGAAGTGATAGAGCTAAATGCAAGCGACTTTAGAGATAAAAGAAGTATTGATGCAGTGATAGGAAATGCAATGCAACAGCAAAGTTTGTTTGCTAGAAAGAAATTAATCATTGTCGATGAAGTGGAAGGCATAAGTGGAAAAGAAGATAGAGGAGGCTTAGCTGAACTTAGTAAATTCATAGATAAAGCCACATGGCCGATCATATTGATAAGCAATAATCCTTTTGACAAACGATTGTTTGTGCTAAGGCAAAAATGTTTATTGCTAGAAATAAAAAAACTTGACTACAGAAGTATTATCAAAATACTACAACGTATATGTAAGCATGAAAACATTAAAGCTAGTAGTGATGCATTAAAAAGAATTGCTGTAAATGCGAAAGGTGATGCGAGAGCTGCAATAAATGATTTGCAAGTTATTGCTGCTGGAAAAAATCAATTATCGCTTGATGATGTTAATGCTTATCTCGAACTTGCAACACGCGACAAAGAAGAAACAATATTCAATGCACTACGTCTTGTTTTTAAATCACGTTATCCTGTGTATGATGCTTTTAATAATGTTGATGCCCAACTTGACGAAATACAATACTGGATTGATGAAAACATAACAAAAGAATATAAAGGCCTAACACTCATTAAGGCAATAGATGCTTTAAGTAAAGCGAATATCTTTCTTGCGCGTATTCAAAGATGGCAATACTGGCGTTTTATTGTATATGCTAATATTTTTCTTACTGCTGGAATAACTCTAGCAAAATTTCATGATGGCAAAATACGGGAACAAGATTTAAGCAGAGGTTTTGTTGCTTATTCCAGGCCTGTAAAGTTTCAAAAATTATGGGAAGCAAAACAGAATATCCAACATAATGAACTCATAGCAAAACTCGCATCAAAAATGCACTGCTCAAAACGAAAAACAATTAACGAATGGCCTATTCTGAAGATTGCGCTTGGCAAGTAACCTTTGATAGAGGCTGTTAGATTAAACACACAACTCCAAAATCTTGCCGCGTTTGCCGACATTGATTACCTTTGTTTTGTAAACTTTTTCTTCTATACCTTCTGCTTCATGCGCATGACTGCATATGAGCAAATCTGGTTTGAATTCTTTTATTGCTTTTCTCACTGCAGCACTCGCCGGAACTTTACTAGTCAGTTTTTCCATTAACGTGCCTTTTGGATGCACATGAGTAACCATAAGCTTAAATTTTGCATCTTTCACTTTCTCAAAACCTTGCTTTAATAAATCAAATAGTTCATCTTCACTAACTATAAGCTTAGGACCGACACCTACAGCACCTCCAGCACCAAATATACCTATATCACCAATTCTAACAGCATAACCATGAATGTTCTTTGCCTTCGGCGCATACAAATCTGCCAAAAAATGTGCAGTAGCTACAGTCTCGTGATTGCCTGGAATAAGCAGCACTTCTATATTGCGTTTAACAAATGGCCCTATCAAGTAAGCTGTTGAACTTTCAGCCATTGTTATATCACCAGTCAAAATTACAAGATCAACATGTTGTTTTTCTGCAAGCTCAGCGAGACGCTCAACTTGTTTTATATCTCCATGAATATCACCAATAGCCATAATTTTTATTTTTCTTTTTGTTTTTGCTTTTTGTTTCTCGCTTTTATCTTGCTTTTGTTTTTTGCTTACTTGGCCTTTGCCTTGCTTAGTAATTTTTGTTGATTTTGTTTTGGTTTTCTGCATTTTGACTAACGAGTTACTTTTAATTGTTCAAATTGTTGTTGCAATTTGACAATGCTTGGCTTAGCCAAATACTTTCTCGCCGGTTCGAGCAGTTTAATTAAATAATCAGCAAGGGCATTTTTTAGATCAAGAGGGTGCAACTTGCCCTGCCTAAAATCTTGTTCAAGATGGTCATAGCTATGATAACAAACATCACCACCATACTTTTCTGGCCTGTGCACTTCAAGTATAGCTTGTTGGTTAAACACAAACTGTTTAGCCCATATCAAAACAGGATTATAGCATGTTTCCTTTTCTGGACAAAATGCTTTTCTAAGTTTTGTTTTTATTTGTTCTGGTGTGTCTGTAATAAAAATAGCACTCTGCGGTTTGCTCTTACTCATTTTCATCTCGCTAAGTACTTGTTTCAGTTCATTGCTTGTTATAGGCCATTTTGGTGGTTGCGTTAATCCAGGCACTAAAGGATGATGCACTGCTATAGGTTTGTATGGCTTATTATTATGCATTAATTTTGCATATTTCAATTTTAATGCTACTTCTCTTGCAATAACATGCGCTTTTCTTTGATCAATGCCTGCATGAGCAAGATTAATGCCCTGAACGAAAATATCTGCTACCTGCATTGGTGGATACAACAATGTAGCAAAGTTAACGGCTTCGCCTTCTTTACGGCCAGCAATAGTAATAGCACGCATTACCCTATGTAATGTTAAATGCTTGCATATATCAACAACAGTTAACCAATATTCATCATTTTTTTCATACAATTTAGAGCCCAAAACAAAATTAACTTTTGATTCATCAACATGAGCAACTTTCAATGATGCTATTAACATATGCTTAAAAAATTCTGCACCGATCTTATGTATTGTTTCAAGATCTCCACCAAGTTTGTTATTTATCCAACTGTGCCAATCTGCAAGAAAAATACTACAATGCACATTTGCTTTTAAAAAATCAGCAATCTTAAAAGCTGTCATTAAGCCACTGCCTATATGCAGTTTTCCAGAAATCTCAAAGCCGATATAATGCTTTAACTTTACACCTGTCTCTAACATAACACGCAGATCATCAATTGTTAGCACTTCCTCTGTATTTCTTGTAATCAAATTAAGCTTCTCCACAGTATCCATACAAGCATAAAAGACAATTCACTTTTAAACTTTTGGTTTTGTTTGCTCTAATCTACAACAGAGAAAAATCTAAAATGGTTAAACAAAGGTTTGTCAACCTATAGTTTCCCTAATTTTGAAAAATTGCAATATCTCATGCGCAATTATTTTAGAATCTTTTTTTGAATTGACATTTATCCCATGTGTATAGTGATCAAACCAGATAATTTTTTTGTTCTTGTTCGGAATTTTTTTGAAAATATAGAGAGCACTTTTTGGATTAGTAATATCATCTTTTTTTGATTGAAAAATCAATGTTGGACAATTTATTTTTTTGAGCTCTTTTTTATTTCCATCTATTAGAGAATCTTTAATCTCAAGAATGTTTTTAATTGGCAAACCATGAAATATACCTTTGTTCTTTTTGTTGATTATTTTTAATATAATCTTTGCGGTAGAATAAGCAATAGATAAAATCTTGGATAAAAATATCGGGGTTCCTATCAAAATTAGTCCATCTACTTTATATTTTGAAGCAAGTTTTATCGAAATATTTCCTCCAAGACTTACACCGCCAACATAAATTTTGTCACACTTTTTTCTAAACTTGAGAAACTCTTTTTCGGCATATCGTATCCATTTTTTTGTAGGAGTAGACCAAAAATCTTGGAAATAGGTTTCTCCATTTTTTCCTGTTCCATGCCCAGGAAGCAAGGGACAACAAGTTTTTATTCCATTTTTGTTAAGAAAAAAAGAGATTTTTTCCAGTTCTTTTGGAGTTTTCGTTATTCCGTGAATAAGAAACGCACCTATTTTTTCCATCTCAAAAAAGAAGTGCACTAATTTTTAAATTTTTCTTTTTCGCCATGGTTCAAAAAGCCATAAAACTATAATAAAAAACTTTTTAAATGCATAAAGCAGAGAAACAAACATGGCAAAAGGGCTATATGGCTTTTTACAGCAGTTGTGGAAGAAACCAGAAACAGTTCCTGATTACAAACAAAAATTAATGTTATGGCGAAAGCAAGCTGCAATCGTCAGAGTTGAAAAACCAACAAGGCTCGATAAAGCAAGAAGATTGGGCTATAAAGCTAAGCGTGGCTTTGTTGTTGTTCGTGTTCGTGTTAAGCGTGGCGGTCATAAAAGGCCAAGACCAAGAAAAGGTAGAAAAGTGAAAAACTTAACTATTAATAAAAACCTAAAGATGAACTACAGGTGGATTGCTGAACAAAGAGCTGCAAGAGCTTACCGCAATCTTGAAGTGCTAAATAGTTATTGGGTTGGAAAAGATGGTCAGTATTATTATTATGAAGTTATTCTTGTTGATCCAAATATGCCTGAAATAAAAGCAGATAAGGACATATCATGGATAATAAATAATCGTGGCCGGGCCTTTCGTGGTTTGACATCTGCAGCAAGAAAAGCAAGAGGATTGCGAGTTGGAAAGAGAGCAAGCAAAGTAAGACCAAGTTTAAGAGCTAAAGGTAACAGAGGTAAGTAATCGGTTATTCTTTCAACATTTTTTACGCAATATTGGTTAGTGTCAGCAAGTGTCGATAAGTTTTTTAATATGTACACCATTGCTTATTATGCTTTACATAGAACTCGCAGAGCTTTACGAGAAATTAGAAGCAACTACAAAAAGACTAGAAAAAACTTTTCTGCTTGCAAATTTTCTGAAAAAAGCAATTGGGATGTTTAAGCAAAAAAAACTTAGCGAAGAACAACTTAAAGATCTTGCTTATCTTGTACAAGGTAAAATAATGCCAACATGGAGCGAATCTGAAATCGGTATAAGCTCGCAATTAATTATCAAATGTATCTCAAAAGCAACAGGAATTAACGAAGAACAAATAGTGAAGCTATGGAAAGAGGTCGGCGATCTCGGTAAAGTTGCTGAAACTGCTAGTAGTAAGAAAAAACAAGTTACATTGTTTAGCAAAGCATTAACAGCAAGTAAAGTTATTGAAAATCTAAGAAAAGCAAGTAAAGTTGAAGGAGAAGGCAGTGTTGACAAAAAAATCATGCTTGTTGCAGAACTGCTAACAAATGCTCAACCAAAAGAAGCCCGTTACATAGTAAGAACGATTCTTGAAGAATTGCGTATTGGTGTTGGAGAAGGTATTGTTCGTGATGCAATAGTCCAAGCAACAATGCCGATAGCTACGCCATTATTTGTAAAATGCAAAAATTGCAATGCAATTGTGCCGCAACAAAATTATTGTGTTAATTGTCAAAAACAACTTGATGCAGAGGCGCTTAATGGAGATAAGCTAAGCTATGAAGAAGTTGTAAAACTTATACAGCATAAAAAGCAATTGCCAAATGTAATAGTTGCATCAAGCATAGATGAAGCACGCAAGATTTATCAGCTGTTTATTGATAAAGTGCAAGAAGCGTATGATATTTCTGCAGATTTTGGCGAAGTGTTAATCAAAGCTGCGAGAAGCATTTACGAACTTGACAAGATAGAACTAAAACCAGGAAAACCTGTAAAGGTGATGCTTGCATTAAAAGCATCAAACATTGAAGAAGCATTCAGTAAAGTTGGTAAGCCGGCACAAATCGAATATAAATATGATGGATTTCGCGTGCTTATTCACAAAAGTAAAGATGGAAAAATCAAGATTTTCACAAGGCGTCTAGAAGATGTGACAAAACAATTTCCAGAAATTGTGCAATATGTTAAACAGCAAGTAAATGCTGAAAGTTTTATTATTGACGGTGAAGCTGTCGGCTATGATCCAAAAACAAAGAAATATAGACCATTCCAAGAGATAAGTCAAAGAATAAAGCGTAAATACCATATTGCAGAGATGGCAAAAGAATTGCCTGTAGAAGTGCATATTTTTGATATTCTTTATTTAAATGGTAAAAGCACAATCAAACTTAAGTTTGGTGAAAGGCGTAAACTGATAGAAAAAATTATTAAGCCTGTACCATATAAACTTGTTCTTGCTAAGAAGTGTGTTACTTCAAGTGTTGAGGAAGCAGAAGCATTCTACAATGAAGCGCTTGATAATGGCCAAGAAGGTGTGATGTTCAAAAACCTTGAAGCACCATACAAGCCTGGCGCTAGAGTCGGTTATATGCTAAAGCTTAAGCCGGAAAAAGCGACTCTTGATTTAGTTATTGTTGGTGCAGAGTGGGGTACAGGTAAACGAAGCGGTTGGCTAAGTAGTTTTGTTGTTGCGTGCTATGATAGCATTACTGGGCGTTGGTTGACAGTTGGTAAAGTAGGCACGGGTGTGAAAGAAAAAGAAGCCACAGGGCTGACGTTTGAACAGCTTACAGAAATGTTAAAACCACTGATTATTGAAGAGAAAGGGAGAGAAGTAAAAATAAAACCACAGGTTGTTGTTGAAGTAATGTACCAAGAGATACAAAAAAGTCCAACTTATGAAAGTGGATATGCCTTACGTTTTCCACGTATAATTAGATTAAGACCAGATAAAGCACCGGAAGAGGCCGATACGATTGATACAATAATAAAATACTACAAAGAACAGGGTGCAAAGTAAATGTAAAATAATTTTTGAGAGTTTTTTGATAATTTTTTCAAAACTAATAAATAGTAACAAACACCAAAAGCTTTTTAAATAGTTTTTTCTTAGGTTTAAGCATGGCAAAGTTAGTAGAAGTTATGAAAACTGAAATTGAAAACTTTGGCATTTTACCTTTCTTGCGAAAAAAGGATTTAGAAGTGCAAATATTACAAGAAAGCAAGCAAAAAACTGTAAAATGCTACATAAATGGTAAACCTGCACAGATTTACATCGTTCAATGTGTCGATGAAAACAATGAAAATTGCATACTCCTTTATTCTTTGAAAGGAAACAGAAAAATGAAGAGTGCATCAATGCCTTATTATTTTGCTGAAAATATCTTAAAAAAAGTGAAAGAAGTAAAGCCACCTGAAATTAACGGTTGGTACATACCACTCAAATTTGTTGCCTTTCCAATTTACAAAATTGGCTGATAATAATTTAACTCTACAGACTCTACAGACTTATACGCTTCCTGGCTACTGGTTAGTTGAAGAAGGGTTGGTAACTTATCTTGAATTTTTTATATAGATAACAAAACAGAAAAAATTTTGGAGTACTCAAAAATACAAGATTGGTGCTGTAAGTTCTATGGAAAAGCTGCGATGAGATGGTACAGTTTCTTAAAAAATAAAAAAATAATGTAAATAAAAAAAATAAAAAGTTATTTCAAGTTATTAGAAAAATCTGAAGAAGAAAAAAATTTTTGGAAAAAGCTACATAATTCAGCAATAAATCAAAATAGGTTTGTGAAATGAATTAATTAAGTTCGATGTCGATAATTTTTTATATATATGCTTCTTATCAAAACTATGCAATTTGATGAACTGTTAAAGTCACGATACTCTTGCAGACATTTTAGCATTGTTAATGGCAAACCTGAAAAGATATCATTGGACAAACTTATAGAGATATGCAATGCTGCAAGACTCACGCCAATGGCAGGAAACATATATAGCATCAAACTTATTCTTGTTACAGATAGGGAAAAAATAATTAAGCTTGCACAAGCCAGCATGCAATCATGGGTTGCTAATGCTTACGCAATTATTGTAGTTTGTACAGATGGAAAGCAAACGAGGATTGCTTACGGCAAAGATGCTGAACGTTATTTGCCACAACAAGCAGGTGCGGCAATACAAAACATGCTTCTTAAAGCAACCGAGTTAGGCATTGGTAGTTGTTGGGTTGGTGCATTTTATGAAGAAAAGGTTAAAGAAATATTAGGAATTCCAGACGACATCAAGGTGGAAGCGATGGTTGTTTTAGGCATGCCAACAAAAAATAAGTTAAAAAAAAGGTTACTCAAACAAAAACCAAAACCAGAATTAAGAAACATTTTATATTTTGACAAGTGGAAAGGAAAACGATACAAAGAGAAAGTTCCGGGAGCATAATTGTTTTGAAATTTTTTGAATAAATATTCATAATTCTGTTATGAATATATATTCATAACTAGTTCATCACTAGTTGATACTTTAACCTTTCAAAACGCCGAGAGGGGTAAAACGAGCAATTTTGATGTTTATACCATAACCAACAACAGAATCAACTACTGCATCAACATCTTTGTATGCTTCAGGTGTTTCTTCTGCCAAACCCTTAAAGCCAGGACTTCTTGTTAATATGCCTCTCTTCTCTAAACGCTCTTTAACTTCTTTGCCTCTAAATAACTTTAATGCTTTATGCCTTGACATAGTCCTGCCCGAACCATGACAGCTACTACCAAATGTTTCACGCATAGCTTTTTCTGTTCCTTCAAGTAAATAGCTAGCAGTACCCATACTACCAGCAATGAGCACAGGCATATCAGGAAAACTTCTTGTTGCACCTTTACGATGCACATAGAGCCACTGCTGCTTACTTGTGCCAGGCAAAAAGTGCTTTTCATATTTAACAATATTATGACATATACTATAAATGAGATGCATATCTAAATCCTCCCATGAACTACCAAATACTTTTTCAAAGCTTTGTCTTGTCCAATGCAAAATGATTTGCCTGTTAGTGAATGCAAAATTAACTGCAGCTTGCATTGCTTTAAAATAATCCTGACCTTCTTTACTGTTGACAGGAGCACAAACAAGTTGAGGATCCGGCAATTTAATGTTGTATTTTTTAACAGCACTTGCGTGAATCTTCAAATAATCTGTTGCAACTTGATGGCCTAGTCCTCTTGAACCTGTATGAAGCATAATTGTTATTTGCCCTTCATGTGTAATGCCATATTTCTTCGCTCTTGCCTTATCATAAATTTTGTCAACTCTCTGTATTTCAAGAAAGTGATTACCACTGCCTAAAGTGCCAAGCTGTTCTAAACCACGACGTTTTGCAAGATCGCTAACTTTACTTGCATCAGCACCATGCATCACGCCATGTTCTTCAGTCGCTTTTTTATCTTTTTCATTTGCGAATCCGTGCTGTATTGCCCAATCAACGCCATTAGCAAGAACTTGATCAAGCTCATGAATGCTTAACTTAAGCCTTCCAGTTGCACCAACACCACAAGGAATAGCATCAAACAATACATCCAACAATTTACTAAGTTTTGGTTTGACATCATCAACGCTAAGGTTTGTCCTTATTAACGACACACCACAATTAATATCAAAGCCACACATACCAGCACTAATAACACCATCCTCATTAAAAGCACCGACAGCGCCCATAGGCAAACCATAACCCCAATGCATGTCAGGCATAGCAAGAACAGGCTCAACCACACCAGGAAGCATGGCAACATTACTAAGTTGCTGCACAGCTTGATCTTCGGCAGCATCAATAATTGCTTTATTTGCGATTATTTTTGCATTAACATGCATTCCAGCACGGGCTGTTTTTGGCAATAACCATTCATAATCGCTAATTTTTCTCAATTTTTCCTTCCACATAATGCTTAAACACAGTAAGGGTTTAAAAATGTAGCGAGACAAAACACGGAAATATTTAAAAGTAAAAAAATAATCAAAAAAGCAAAATGAAAATAATTGTCACGTATGGTGTTGGAAAAGCCAGCACAGAGTTGGCAGCATTTCACAATGCATTGAAAGATGCAGGCATAGAAATGTTCAACATTATAAAATTAAGTTCTGTCATTCCGGCCAATGCTACAGTTATAGTAGACGAAAACAAACAGCTTATTAATCAATTAAAGAAAAATGCAAAAGTGGGCGATAAACTTTATGCTGTGATAGCTGAAAAAGCCGGTAACAAAGTAGCAGCAGGTCTTGGATGGAGCATAACAGATAACGGTGGTATTTTTGTGGAGCATGTTGGTAAAAATAAGCAGGAAGTTGAAATGCTGATAAGAAAAAGTCTATCAGATATAGGCTTGAACAATGTGCAAATGAAAATTGTTGAAGCAGCAACACAAAGCGAAAGCGAAATTGCTTGTGCAGTCGTTTGTGCCGTATATGCTATTGGGGGGTGGGATAACTGTAAAAAAATTTATTAATGTTAGATTCTTTATAGTATCATGGAAAGAAAATGGTATGAAATGCTGGATGAAGAAACAAAAAAACATTTTGAGAGGTTGGTGCTTGCTAGTTATTTGCATAAGCATGCATTTGAAAAAGCAGAAAGGCCTGCAATTGCCCAACTATGGATAGCACTAGCCATGTTAAGCAAGAAGAATGAAGAACTAACAAAAAAAATTAATGAAATAACGCAACAAATAAGCAGAAAAAAGCAGGCTAAGAAAAAAGCAAGCAAAACGAGAGCAAAAAAGGCAAAAATAAAAGCGAAAAAGAAATAACGTTAAATCGGCAAGTTTCATATCTCTATGCATTGTTATCTTAATTGGTGTTCGATTTTCATAAGCCTTAATATCTTTGCCATGCGTTCTCTTCCTGTAATGCCTACTTTAACATAATCTGCATGCCATGCAACAGCTAAATCAGCAAGCCAGTCATCAAGAGTCTCGCCAGAACGATGAGAAAAAACAAGTTTAATCTTATGCTTAATCGCAAGATCAACTATTTGTTTTGTTTTTATCAAACTACCAACCTGATTAGGCTTGATTATTATCGCATTTACTGCTTTCATCTTTATTGCTTTTTTTAACCTATCTATGTTTGTAGCAATAAGATCGTCACCACAAACTACAGCTTTGTTTTTGGTTTGTTGCAATAACAATGCAAAATAATCAAAGCTGTCTTCGGCAAATGCATCTTCAATATAAAAAAGATTGAACTGTTTTGTTATTGTGTTAACAAAACTGAGTTGTTGCTTTTCATTAAGCTTTGCTTTGCCTGGAAAGTTGTCATAGCAATAGTAATAGCCATTCCACAAACTTGATGCAGCAATATCAAGACCAAGCGATAGTTCTATTGAATAATTTTTATTTATAAACTCCTTTACAGAGTCAAGCAATCTTAACACTGCAACATTGTCTAGTTGCGGACAATAAGCATTTTCATCTGTATAAGTAAACTTTACTTTTGATTTTTTTAACATAACACCTATTTGTTTGTATGCTTGCATATTGATGAACTGTGCTTCAGCAAAAGATTTTGCTTTTGGCAATAGCAGAAATTCTTGAAAATCTGGTTTGATATGCTGAATGCTATGCTTGCCGCCCCCGATTGCGTTGCCTAAAGGTAAAGGCATTCGTTTAGGCTTTTTTTCTGCTAGGAATTGCCATAGCTCAACTTGCTGGAGTTTTGCAAAAGCCCTAAGCAATGCCAACTCAAGAGCAAGCAAAGCATTACCACCTATATGCTTAAGCTGTTGAGTTGCATCATATTGTTTTGCAAGTTGTTCAAGTTTTGCAAGATCATCAAATTGCTCAATTTTAAAGTTGCTTGCTATTAGTTTTTTGCCTATCTCATTAACAAAATTTATACTTTGTTTTATACCACCAACAGCAATGTCGCACACTTCATAAGCACTTTTACTTTTACCTTTTGGCACTGAAGCAGAAACAACAAAATTATCGCATTTAACAATAACTTCAATAGTCGTATCATTACGCGAATCTGTGATTGCCCTTGCCTTTATGCTTCTTAAATGCATAACATTAAAGACATAATATGGTATAAAAAAGCTTCGAAAAACAAAAAATGCGCAGTAGATTTAAATAACTTCATAAATTATAAGTCGCATGAATTTTGCAAATAAAAGATTAAGCAGGATAAATTGGGAAAGATATCACAATCCAAAATTAATAGAAAAATATAAAGAAAAAGCTATTGAAGGGTTGACAACAGAGGAAAAAGACATAATAAAGCAATACTGTCACAAATTTTTGAAAAAAAGAAACGTGAATGTGTTAGTTATAGGTAGCGGAAATGGACGAGAAATCTTTGGAATAAAAAATGAGTTCAACGTTAATTGGAAGTTTGTAGGCATAGATTATTCCCTGCCATTAATAAAACAAGCTAAAGAGATAAGAAAAAAATTCAATATAAAGAATGTTAGCTTCATTTGCAAGGATATCACAAAAATAAAATTAAAAAAGAATAGTTTTGATATAGTTCTCGCATTTAACTGTTTTCTTGATCTGATCATTGGAAAAAACAAAGAAAAGCTAATTAAGAAAATTTCTGAATGGTGTAAACCTGGCGGGATTATTATATTCAATCTTAACCGAATACGTAACTTTTTACCTGAAATGTTTATCAAAATAATAAGAAAAGATTTTTCTTTTGTGATAATAATGAATGATGAAATAGGGATCAAAACAGCTGTTAACCCGCTTCCTTCCTTTATTTACAAAAAGATTATCTTCAAAAAATATTTAAAAATTATAAAAATTATTTTATGCAAACATACTTACTATATTGTTTGTACTTCAATTAGAAATTAAGAACGTTACTCCTCAAGTTCGCCTTCTTCAGCAGGTTTTTCTTCTTCGGTTTCTTCCTCTTCGACACCTTCAAGCATTTCTCTGACAGTTTCTTCAACAACTTCTTTTTCTGCCTCTTTCTTTTCCTCTTCAAGCTCTTCTTTTGGTTCAACAACTTCTTCAAGCTCAACAGCTTCTTCTTCAAGTTGCTCTATTTTTAGAGGAGCAGGCCTACGTATCGTGATAGGCAACACACCCGCCATGAACTCAAGCTCAGCAATTTTTATAGGATCATAACGCACAGCACGGAGTTCATCATCGCTAAGTTTTAATAGTATAGGCGCATTCATGCTTATTTGCAATGCCCTCGCACCGATTATTCTAGCAATTTCAAATCTAGTGTAGTGCCTATAAATAGAAGGTATTTCTTCCTTAATACGGACTTGCAACGAATCTTTAAGGTATTCGCGCTTCATGTTAGCCTAGCGAAGTTTAAGTTTAAAAATCTTGCTTTATTTTTCTTTGCTTGTTGCTTTTTTTGTTTTTGCTTTTTTTAACTCTTTCTTCACAATATCGAGCAAGTATGATGCCGCTTCTATAGCTCTATCAAAAGCACTGCCAAGTTCATCAATTGAAAACGGTTCTATGCCATGTTTTTGCAATGCATTTATGACCGGCTTGTTTTTTGGAAATGATACAGCCACACTTATGCCAGCCTCAACAGTTTTTTCTTCAACACTTGTAGGGTCGATAAGCAGATTACCATTTATTTTGTAAACAGTTACAAGTATTGGCATTTTATCGTCGACAAGCGGCAATGGCTTGTCTGTAAATTCACCAAACAATACTTTATCGTTTTCGTATTTTGGTAGTACTGCAGTTTTCAAGGCTAAAACACTAGCAAGAGCTGCAGCATCAAGCAGGTTGCCATCATCATTGATAGGATAAATATCAAGATAGATTGCCCAAACTTTTTCACCAGGTTTTATGCATAGTTTTTTAAAATCAATAAAACCGCTCTCACGAATACCTCTATCAATAATCCTGCTTAACTCTATTGCTTTTGCATCGGGTGCGCCTGGCTCAAACTCGTCTGAAGCTAAAGGAATAAGTTCTGCTGACGTGATTAATATGCCTTCCTCCGGCGTATCAGGAAATGGTTCGAGAGCATTAAGCTTAACACCAGCAATAACCTTCGTATTGCCAAATTCTACCATTACACTGCCTTCAGCATTTTTTGAAACACCGAATGTTATTTTTATGTCTCTATATTCGTCTGCTTTTCTGTTATCCAACCTTATATTTTCATCCAACAATTCTGCTATACGCTTTTTTGTTATTTTCGATATCTCCATTTTATTTATTCATATTTTATTTTTTTCAACACATCAACTTGCAGCTTGTGTATTTTTTCGCATGCTTTTTGGCCTAGTTTTATTGCCTCAAGCAATTCCTGCTTTGTTATATCACCATCAAGCTGAAGCAAGCTGATTTTTTTCGATATAGGTAAGTATGCTAATGCAATGTCTGTTGCCATCTTTACACCATTCTCTTCATAATCCTCCTCATCTTTGGAAACATCAACCACAAGCTTACCGCCGATTTTACCTACAGAAACTGCAGTGACAAGCTCTTTCATAGGTATGCCTGCACTAGCTAATGCAAGCGATGCAGCATTTATACCAGCAACCCTTGTTGAAGCATTTGCCTGCATCACATAAACAAAAACATCAACAACAGCATTAGGAAAGTTTTCAAGCATCAACGCAGGCTCTAAAGCACGTGTTGACACGCTCGAAATCTCTATGCTTCGTCTTGTGGGGCCGGGCCTTTTGCGCTCTTTAACAGAGAAACTCATCATATCATAGTAAACCCTCAACAAAGCTTTTTCAGGATTTTGCAAATGCTGTGGATAAAGCTGTCTAGGCCCATAAACAGCAGCAATAGCTACTGTATCACCGAATGCAAACAATGCCGAACCGTTTGCTTTAGGCACAACATTGATTTCTGCTCTGATCGGTCTAGTTTCATCAAACTTCCTACCATCAAAACGTTTGGTGTACATTTTACTTCTTTGTTTTTTGTTTTGATTTTTCTATTTCTTTTTTTCTTTGTTCGATAAACTCTTTGACCTTCTCTGTTAAACCATCAAGCAAAGGCTTTGCTGCAACAAGTTCTATAGCTTCTTTAGCAACAATTTCATCATCTGCTGTTTTACCACTTATCCATATTAGGCCGTTCTGGCCAACAATAATTTTTGTGTTTGTTGCTTGTTTAATAGCATTAACCATGCTTCCGCCACGGCCAATGATTCTTGCTACTCTGACCGGTGATACTCTAATGATTAACCCTGTTGTTAGTTTTTGCATGCCTTTACCTTTCATACTAAGCTCGATGCTTCTCAACTTAACAGAGTTAACTTTAGCCACAATTATATCATGCACATTAAGATACTCTGCCAAATCGTCTTTATTAACAAACCTTCCACATTCTGTGATAGGAAGGAAACCAAGATGAGGAGCTAGCACGTCAATTAACCAACCGTTGAACGTTATGTCTACAACCTGGCCTATGACAGTATTACCAACTCTCGGTATATATGCGCCAGCAAGAGGAATGATTTTTGCTGTATTGTTTTCTATGTTGAGCAATCCATGCTTTAATGCAACTATATCTTTTCCAACCCTTCTTGTGCCGTCTCCTGGCAATATATTATAGCCAGAAGCAACGACTTCACCAGGAACAACAATCTTCCGTTGTTGCATTTGTAATAATGTTACTTGCTTTAATTTGGTTTTATTTTATTTGTTAAAAAATATATTTTTGATTTTTGCTTTTCAGCTACTCATCATTTTCTGCCTTTTTAAATCTTTTGTTTTGTAATTATGAATTTCATTTTTAAGCATAGTTCTTATTTTTTCGATTTGCTCATTTGTTATAGTGTTAATCAGCTCTTTTATTTCCAAAATTAAATCTCTTAGTTGATCAAAGTTAATTGTAACTTTTTTATTTTTCAAATAATATTGATTATCAATTCTCAACTCTTTATCTCTTTCAAGCATTTTAGCAATCCCCTTCTTTATGATTCCCTGTCTCTCAAGAAACTTTAAAATTTCTATTGTGCAAATATGTATTTCCGATTTTATACCTATACGCATTAGTAATGCATATAACGCAAAGTATTCGCAATAATATTTTGTAGTGGCTAACCACATATTAGATTTTTTCTCTATAGCCCTTAATACAAGTAAAGTTTCTTCTGCACTTCGTAGGTATTCTCTTGCAAGATTTTCGTTTGGTTCGATAAATTTCACCTCTTTTTTATTAAAACACCACTTTAACTTATCAACCATTTTATTAACTCCTCACTTCCTTGAACAATAAGATGTTTATTAATAATTTCTTTTTTTAAAGTTTCATTTACTTGTTTTAAATTTTCCACATGGATTATATGAAACTTCAAATTAAGCTTCTTCTCTAAAACCACTAATTCTGATTTTTTTAGTTTACCTACAACTAGCATATCTACATCTCTTGCTTTTTTCAAAGAGTGTGTAGCAGAACCAAAAATTAAGATCGGGTTATCAAATTTATGCAAGTAACTAACAATTTCCTTTAGCAATAATTCTTCTCGACATCTTTTAATCAACTTTTCTTTTTCAATTATTGTCAAATAATCTATAAGTAGAGGATTATGTTTTAATTTGTAAAATGTTTGTCTACCTTTTTTTTCTTTTGAAATTAAACCGATTTTTTCAAATACAGCTAACTGCTTTCTTACAGTTGTATGGGGCGACTTAAGTTTTCTTGAGATCTCTGCTAAATGAACAGGTTCTGAATATAACAATGGTTCTAAAATTGACCAAATTGAAATTTTTTTAACCATGTTGTTATTTTTGTAACGAATATTTAAAAATGTTTCGATTCAATTTTTAGAAATACAACAAATTAAGAGAAGCTTAGAAGCTTTATTTTTAATTATTTTTATTTACTCTTTTTTACAAATTTAGCTTTCGCAACACCCCAACGCACAAGCAAGTTTGAGAAAAGTACAGGCACGACAAACTTAAACACTATGCTTGAAGCTACAATTATGCTATACAAATCTGATGCAACTAAACCATAATCATACAAAATTTTTATGATAATAATACTTGTACTAAATCTAACAGACAAACTAATTCCAAGAAGTAATGATTGTCTTGGAGTTAATTCACGTCTTGCCACAATAAAGCTCGCTAAGAGCTTGGCACCTTTCGATACAACAACAACAAGAATGATAAGCAAAGGAAAAGTAAGTAAGTAATGCATATCCAAACTTGCGCCAACCCATAAGAAAAATATTGGTGCAAAAAAACCGTAACAGATGGCTTTAACTTCATTCTTAATTAACTCTACACGTTGTTTCGGCATGAACGTCTTTAAGCTTATGCCGGCAAGTAAAGCAGCGAGAGGAGAAGCTTCAGCAAGATTACCGATTCCTAAAAACAAAAACAAAACAAACAAAGCAAATAGCAACAATGTTTCTATGCTAAAGAAAGCAAACTTTTTGCCGTACTTTTTGAATTTTGTAAACACAACAGTAAGCAAAAACAACATGAATAAGGAAAACAATATAGCGTGAATGCTGAATTGTGTTTTGAAACTAGAACCAACCAAAAGCGAAACAAGAATCAATGTAAAAATTTCAAAAATATCATCAAGAGTACCGATACCAATAATAGACTGGCCAAGCTTTGTGTTTATTATGCCAAACTCATCCAAGATAGGAACAAGAATTGCCTCTCCAACTGTAGCAAAGGAAAGTGAAACAAGAAACGAGATAAACCAAGAATAGTGAAAAACAAAACGAATAAGCAAACCGCCGAACAATGCTTCAAATAAAATGATGAATAATGTCGCTTTAACAATAAACTTGCTGTGTGTTTTTAATTCTTTTAAGTCTATTTCAAAACCGATTATAAAAAGTAAGAAATACATGCCTAACTGTGCAAGCAAGATAAACGCTTGTGATGAAGTAATTTCAGAGAAAGGGTTATGAATGGCTAAAAAAGCTCCTATAAGCAATGCTGCAAAAATCCATGGCACGCGAATTTTTTCAATGGCTCTACCTAGCAAAAACGTCAGCAAAAACATTAATGCCAAAAACAAAAACAGGTTTACCATAAACAGAACATTATTTTTGTGTTTTTAAATTCAACGTTGCATTTTTTAGCTTATCGTCAATCTTTTTCAATTCTTTTGTTGCAATGATTAACTGTGGTAGAATATCAAGATATAGGGTTGCAATAGGGCTATGGCTAGTTATTTTTCTAACAAAATTATAAACTCTAACAAAATTGTTGCTTTGCTTGTCGTTTTTTGTTTTGCTTTTTTTCATTTTGCTTGTAGAAGATTATTCTCTAACACCAAGGTCTTTTGTTAATGCTGTTCCATTCGTTAATTTATTTAGTTTGTTGTAGAACTCTGCCTGTAATGCTGTAGGTATTGTTACAATGCAACGCAATGAGCCATCGTCAAGCCATTCTTCTTGTTGTTTGTTGTATCTAGCAAGAAAGCTGTATGCTTTTCCTGTGTATGCTGCAGGCACAATTACTTCAAGTTGCATAACCTCAAGCTTTAGTGGGAGTACTTTTTGCAATTCAGAAATTACTCTGTTGATTTGCTCGTCAACACTCTTAAATTCATCGATTTTTATTCCCGCTTCTTTTATGGCTTTTTCAATTCTTTCTGGTGATGGTACCGTTCTCGTTACAGTATCTATTGCATTTCTTGCAAGAAAACTAATGATTTGCTTTAATTTTTCTTCTCTCAATTTTGCTCTGTATTCGGTTGGCAATTGTAATTCACCATAAAGCAAGATTTGCTTTGCTATTTTATAAACATCGTCTGTACCAAACGCTTCCACAAGGTCTTGAGTGCTTGGCTTTAATCCTTTTTTATGATCAGTAAATATTGTTGCTATTGCCAACACATTGCTGAGTTCTAGTTTTAATTGTTCATCATCAAGCTTGTTGAGTTTTTGTTTTAGCTCTATGGCTTTGTCAAGATCGACTAGAATTTCAAAATGCTTGCCAGCCTTCTTTATTCTGGCTATAGTCTCCATAGCAAAAGCCGGCGTTTAATTATTTTACATATTTTTTAATTTGATCCTTGCTTAAACGTGTTGCTTTTTCTCCATCTTTAACCATAACAACATCAAGACGATCGATGTTAAACTCATTGCCTAGAAGTTTTTTCATTATGCTAATGCCTAACTTGATTGCGTCATCAATGCTCATGCCTTCCTTGTAGCTTTTTCTTAACATTTCTTTAGCTTTTTCATCTTTCTCACCGATTGCTGTTGCTTTATACGCTACGTAGTTGCCAGTAACGTCTGTAACATAAAGTTTTTTTTGCTTGTTAGGGTTTACTCCTGCAAACATTACCTCAACGCCGAATGGTCTGGCACCACCGTATTGTGTGAATGCTTGTTTAAGATTTGCTACATCTCTAACAACTGCTTCAACATCGATAGCATCATCATAAGTAACTCTGTGTTGCTGCGCTAACAATTGTGCACGCTCGATAAGTATGCGTGCATCGCTTAGTATGCCTGCCGCACTTGCTATGATATGATCATCTATTTCGTGCACTTTATACATACTTCCACCTTGAATTAAGCTATCTTTAATACGTTTATCTGCAACAATTACAACACCGTCTTTGCATACAAAACCAATAGAAGTCGCGCCGAGTCGCACTGTTTTTTCAGCATACTCAACTTGCAATAGCCGCCCTTCTGGGCTAAACATTGTAGCTGCTCTATCATAACCCATCAAACCTGCTTGGATGTCCATACTCCTACATAATTGAGATAGTTTTTAAATGTATCGATAATTTTAATATTTGAACTTCCTTTCATAATTCTTATGATCAAGCCATTCCAAAATTATTAGAAGAATAATTACATTACTGCCTTTTATAGTATAAATTAATCTCCAAGCATTGGGAAGGTTGTATTTCCATAGATTATCAAGTTTTCCAAATCTTTTGTGATATTCTTTGGGAATTAATCTCTTCGGAATTTGAATACCACAAAAAGGATTTTCTTCTAAATCTCCAAAAGCTCTTTCTAACCACTCTCTTAATTTTTTGTCTTCAGTTTTTGAGTTTTTTAATTTTTCAAAGGCTTTTTTAACCCGCTCATCGGCAAATACAACTTTTGACTTCATTTCTTCCAAAATAGATGTTTTTTCTTTAGATATCTAGCTACAGCTTCTTCATCAAAAATCCATGCAACTTTTCCTTCCTTATCAATAGCTATCTTGCCTGACTTGAGCAAATAATCGAATATTACACAAAAAGTCTGGTACATAACTTTCCTTGGAAGTTTTTCCCAAATTTTATTTTTTGTAAATTCTCCAGAGTGCTTTCTAATAAATTCTTCTACCATAAGTACAGTATCCAATCTTGGGTAATGTAGGATTTGTGTAGGCATTTTAATTTTTTATTTGTTTTTAGTTATATAAATTTATATATTATATAAACTTATATAATTTATGAAATTTAAGCTTTATAAACCTTTTGTTCAAATTACTAAAATTACTAATTTAAATACTAATCTATTTGTTGCATTTCTTCAAGTTCATTCAAAAATCGGTTGATTGTCTTGATTAAATGCTCTGGCTGTGTTCTGATTACGCTGCATGCTTGTTTTAACAATATATCGTCAGTAGCATCAATTGCTTCAACGCTATTAAATTGTTTTTTGAGCAATTCTGTATCTTGCTCGCTTGGCTGCTTTTTTGCTTTTCTTAACTTTCTCAATTTTTTCCATTTTTTAAACAGCAAATCGATTGCATTCGGTAATTGTTGTTTGGTTACTCCAAGCAAGGCGCTTGCTTGTTCAAGCAAGCTTGCTATAGCATTGCTCACTTGTTTTGCTTTTTCACCAGCAACAAACACAAGTCTATATGTATTGTCAGCAATCTTATCAATGCTAACAATCTTTATCATGCCTGCTTCGCTTGTATTGCTTAAATGTGTGCCGCCGCATGCTTCTATGTCAAGATTGTCTATTTTTACAATACGCAACTCCTCAACAGGTATAGCACCACCTTGGTAAATTCTAAATCCATATTGTTTTTCAGCAGTAGGCCTGGGCAGTATTTCTGTAGTTACATCAATAGCATCGTTAATTACCTTATTTGCGATAGCTTCAATTTGCTGTCTTTGATCATCGCTTATCTGCTTGTAATGTGTTATGTCAAGGCTTGCCTTTTCATCGCTCACAGCACTACCTGTTTGCCATACATGATTGCCAAGAACTTGCCTGCATGCATAATTAATAATGTGAACAGATGTATGATGTTTCATAATGCTCAAACGTCTATCAGCATCAATACTGCAGTTAACTTCATCATGCTGTGTTAAACCTTCAGTAGAATTAACAAAATGCACAATAACATTATTATATTTCTTCACATCAATAACTTTTGCTGTAGTTTTCCCATTAGAAATGATGCCTGTATCTGCAATCTGCCCGCCAGATTCTGCATAAAATGCTGTTTTGTCAAGCACAACAGCATTCAGTTTATGGTTTATTGCCACTATGCTTGCTTTGAATTGCTTAATCATCGGTTTTTCATAAAACAATATTTGTGTTGGTTCAAGTTTGATATGCTTATTGATATGCTCTAACCATTCTTGCCATTCTTGTTTTGCCTGAATTTTTTTCTTTTTTATTGTTTCAAGAAGTTCGTAAAATTCTGTTGTGTTTAACTGTATGTTGTTTTTCAAAGCATATTCTCGCAGCAATTCTGGCTGGATGCCTTTACTTTGATAAAGTTCAAGAAGTTCATTGCCAGTTATAACAGCACTATTTTCTGCTTTTTTCTTTTCGATAACTTTAACTATTAAATTGGCAAGCTTGTTGCGTGTTTCGTTAAATTTTTTCTGTTCTATTTCAAATAGCTCTATAAAACGGTCAAGCGTGCCTTCATTAATTTGTTTGAATTTTGCTATTAACTTTAGTTCTAGCTCGACAAGCTTATGCAGATCAATTTCAATGTTTAGAGCATGCATGAAGTTGAAGATACGCCTGAATAAAACACGTAAATTATAACCACCGCCAGTGTTGTTGGGCAATGCATAATCGTCTATAGCTAAAATAAGACTGCGCAAGTGATCTGCAATGCTGTAAATAGCTTGTAACGGCAGAATATGCTGTTTATATTCACTAGTGCTTATTCCTATTTTTTTTAATGCGTCGCTAAAATTAACAGTATCTAGTTCAATGCTTGACAGCTTTTTGAGGAATGATGTATAAATTTGTGAATGCTCATCATAGTTGACAAGTTTTTTCAACAGCTTTAGCGTGTTTGCATAAACAACATCATACTGTGTTAATGTTCGTTGCATTAGCCAAGTAAATCTGCCAAGCCCAGCACCCATATCAATTACTTTTTGTTTCATAACTGTAAACTGTTCTGGAGTGCCCAGAAATTCTGTAAAGACGCAATTGCCCAGCTCTAAGCCACCAACAAAATATTCTAAGCTGTAACCAAAAGCACCAGCACCAAGCCAGGCGTCCTCCTTAAATGTTATATGCTCTGGCTTTATTTTGAACACCTCTGTAAGCATTCTGTAATCAAGTTCAACAGCATTTTCCTTCCAATAACCTTGTTTACCATCATACAAGCTGTGCTGTCCTATCATTACAAAGCTTGTTGCATGCCTGCCTGTTAAGCCTACTTTATCTATGTCATTAAAACGCAAGCAAAACTGAGGTATGATTAAAGGATTGGCAGGAAACTCAAACACAGTAGCATCGTTAGTTTTGCGCTGGAATGCAACAATACTAGCAAGAGTAAAGCTCAAACCTGGAAACCACCTGCACACAACAGGATAACTAAGCAAAGCAACATGCCCATTTTTAACAAAAAAGTTCTTGATTGCTTGCCAAGTTTCAACATAATCTAGTTTGGCATTAGCATAGCTCTTATCGAGAAAAGTATAGCCAACACAGCCAGCATCATTGCAGTAATCTTGCTCAACAACACTCCAAAAATATCTGCCGCATTTCTTACATTTTTGCCTTTTGAAGCCATGCTCAATCAAGAAATCAATCTTCCAGTAGTCTTGCCATTTTTGCTGCAGCTGCTTCAACAGTTGCAATTTCTCTTGCATAGACAAGCAAAGCACGATGGTTTTATAAATTTAATCAAAAAATAATAGTCATTTCTTAATATATTCACTTAAAAGTAACGAAAGGTTTATAAATGAAAAAGAATTAGTAATATCATAATGGGAAACACATACAAAAAGAGCCTGGAGAAAATTGTGGAAGAATTAAGAATAGTAGACCAATATATAAAAAAAGAAAAGCCAAATCTTATAGTAGTACCTTTAAGAGGAGCTGCACCATTTATAGACATACTCAATATAATTGATGACGAGTTCCCAAATGAAATAGTTGAGTACATCATAGCATCAAGTTGCGTAAAAAAAGTGAGGGAGATCATAAAAAAATCTTTATTTAGTCTAATAGTTGATAAATTATTTGATGGTGGAAAAATAGTTTTTATTGATGAAGTTGTAAGTGGTAATTCCTTGGTAAGGATATATAAGCAATTTCATGCAGCATTGAATGAATATGCTGAAAGAAAAATAATTAGCATTTATGGAAAAGACGTTGATATGACTAGGGAAAATATTCAAAACTATAAAGAATCGCTTATTAAAAAATTTGAAGAAAGACATATAGGATTAGTAGAAAAAAAGAAGGTAAATAAAAACAAAGAATACCTAGAACTTGTTAATGAAGGGATTGTAATCCCTTTTTATGTTCAGCGTATTCCTACAAGGGATCAACCAAAATACAGAATAATACATTATAGAGAAAAACCTTTGGAAGAAGATAGAATAAGATATCTTCCTGAAATTGAAAAGGTGGAAGCATCTCAAGAATATTTAGAATTACTAAAGGATGTCGCCATGATTATCGGTAAGGACCCTGAATCTGTAAAGATAAATAATATTGAGAAAATCTTGAACGCAAACGAATGGCCTAAACTCTATGATGAATTGAAAGAGAGCGTGTAAATTAACCACTCAATAAATTTTTACTTGATTGTAAGGTTGCTAATTGATTTAACAGGATAGAATAAGGAGTATCGGCGTCTGCTAAACCGACAAATTGTATTTCAGGCCTTGGTAATGTGCTTCCTGCTGTTTGAATATTAAGAGAAGCTAAACCAACCATTCTCTCTCCCAAACCTTGAGAGACAGCCACATCAGTTATCTTATATAAAGGAATACTCTTAATCTTTCGTGAAATAACACCTCCTTTAAAGATAACTCTTTGAGTAGTTATATAATATTCGTAAGTTTTTATTAAGGCTATATTGTATAGAAATATGATTAGTAGCAATATAACAAAACTAACTGGAACAATAATAGTCAAATTTTGGTGAACCACGAAGAACGCTATACCTATAAATAAAGTAATAAATAAAGCTGGAATTATGGAATCGAAAAACCATAAAACGAGAAGTTTGCCACTTGGACGACCCTGATATAAAATCTTTTCATTCTTTTGTAGGGTAAATCGCATAATATCAAAAATTAGCTTAAGCTTTATAAAATTAACGTGATTCTGTAGCAATAAATACACATTTTTATTATTTTTGTCTTTGCTTCAACTAGTGAAGAAAATTTTTATAAATTCATTCTGTTTTGAAAATAAATGAAAAACAAATTAGCTTTAAGTTTGATCATTCTTGTTGTTCTTATTATAGCAATCATTAGCATATTTTACCATTACCAAAACAAACAACAAGCAAACGAGCAGGAAACAAATCTGGAATGGAAGCAGCTTCCTGATGGAAGGTGGAAGCTGATAGACAAAGCATGCGCTGAAAAAGACATTCCGCAGTACTTGTGCGTAACAAACTGCTTTGACCATTCCCATACAGAAATATGGCAACTATGCAAGGATAAAGGCAAAATAATGACAACAAACACAGGCATAGAAGTGCTCTGCTTTTCCTCTGGCTGTCTCCCAAACATAGTCAATGGTGAATGCCAAATAATGTGCGTGTCATAACAGAACAAGTATAGATTTTTAAAACAGAATTGAAATAAATTTTCAATGAAATTATATCATGGATCTCCAAAAAAGTTGAAAGTATTAATACCGAAAAAAGCTAAAGGGATAGAAAAATTCGAAAACCAAAAAGCAATTTTCTTGACAAAATCGTTCCTACAGGCTGCCCTTTATGCTATAGGCAAAACGCTAAAGGGAAAAACAACCTTTGCATTACCTCCCAGAAAGCTTATCATAGTAGGAAAACATAAACCAAAATCTGGCTATGTGTATGAAGTTAACGTTAAAGCAAAAAGATTGCCGTTAGGTCAATACACCTATGATAAACCAATCAAGGAATTCAAAGTTTACAAAGTAAATCCAAAAGATTTTGAAAAACACATAATTTACGTTAAAACCAAACAAGAACTGATGAAGCTCGTTGATAAAGAGAAAAAACGAGGGAGTGCGTACTAGGACAGTCTCTTTGTGGGGCTTGTTCATAGCTAGGCAAGAGAGGACATTATCACATCATATATTTTAGATAGGAGCCACAAAAAGATGAGGGTTATTGCAATAGTTATTACAACTGCAGCAAGCTTTTTAGGGCTCATAAGATAATTAAGAATCTGTCATTTTTATACATTTATCTTGTGTCTTTATTTTGAAGTAATAGCCGAAATACTTAAAAAGAATTAAATTTTATCAATTAACATGAACCGGGATCGAATGATGAGGGGACTGAAAAGAAGAAGAAGGAGAAATTTAGAATATCAACTGGGAGAACTGGAGAAAGAAGAGATAAGGGTGGTTGATGGTATGTATGAAGGTGTTTATTTTCCCATCATATCTGATCTTTTTGGAATAAATCTTTATGTAACATGTGGTAATTGTAGAAGAGGGTTTAGACGAAGAGTTGATAGACTTCCAAAATATCTCGTATGCCCTTATTGTGGATCTATTAACCGTTTCAGACGAATACGAAAAGTTTTCTAATTGGTTTTTGAGTGCTTTTTTTAGATTTTATCTAATGCTATGTTGATTTCTTTATTAATGCGTATTCCTTTATTTCAACCACCATTATGAGGTTATTTTTCTTTCTCCATAGAAAGAAATTAGGTCAAAAATTATTTTTTATGAATTACTTCAAAAATCGATTTAATAGTATCGAACCAATATTTTTTATAACCCTCCGAAGGCTTATTTTTATCTTTTGTAAACAAGAAAAGAAATACTCTTATTTTGAAATTGTTATGAGTAAAAGCCTTAGGTTTTTCTTTTTCTTCAAAGAATTTTCTAAACCAGTCAACTTTATGTTGATATTCTGATCTACCTATGCCTTTTGGATCTACAAACACAATAAAGTAGTTGTCTCCCTTAGCAAACCAAAATATAAAATCTGGTTTAAACTTTCGAATTTTATTCGATTCAGGATCATAATAAGGTATAAAAACCTCGTCAAAATATTCATCTATTTTACTGAATAACCACCAATCTACAGATATACTTTTTATATTTTTCTTAAGGAATTGCTCTAATTTCTCAATAAATTCTACTTCACTTTTTGTTTTTATCACATGTTTAATGTAATCAATCTTTTCTTTTTCTGAAAGGATTAAGGGAACATAATAATGGTTTATTATATGTTTTATTCTCAAATCTTTAAATCTTTCTTCCTTTGAAAGTCTGGCAAGTTTTTCTATTTCGGTAGCGAATTCGTCTATTTTTATCTCACCTTTTTCAAGCATAATTTTTAACTCCTCTTTTCTCTTCTCAGAAAACCTAAATTGAGAAACATTTCTTATTTTTTCTTTTAGCTCATTCATTTCTTCTTTCGTTTTTAGAAATACTTTAATTTTCTTAAAATGCACTATTTCCTCCTCGAGTTTCTTAAATCTATCAAATTCTTCGATATCCAAATTAAAGTGACTTATTAATTTTTGTGCTATTACAAATAAGGGTAAAGTCGGATTGTCAACGATTCTATAATATGTGTTTGCATTTTGAAAACTTTTTTTTATATGTTGCAACAATTCTACAGACAAATTGTTTTGCATAAGTAGAACTCTATCGTCTATTTCATTAAAGTATTTTTGAAGTAATTCATAATCTTGTTGAGATATAATGAACTTCTGTGGTTCTTTTATTTGATACAATTTTTTACCAGAGAATTTATAAACAGGAATTAAAAGTATTTTCTCTTTAGCTTCTTCAACCACTTCCAATTCAAGAGTTTCTTCTATCTCTTTCTCTATTTTTAATGTTTTTATAACTTCTTCCAGGGCACTTCTGTTTGTACCGAAAATGAATAACGTCTCTAAAGGCTGAACTAAAAAATCTCCACCAATTTCCATGAACATTTCGTCATCTTCTCCTCTATTGTAAAGATTTTTTAACCTCTTTCTTCTATCTTTAATAGGTTCTATTCTTACTCCTCTTCCAACAGATTGAATGACGAATTTCTTTGCTTCTGTACCAGTACCTATATTTATGAAGAGAATTATATTTGGTCTGTTTGAATCCCATCCCTCATAGAAAGCTCTAGATCCCATTAAAATGCTTATATCTTCTCTTCTATCTAGCTCCTCAAATACACTCTTATCTTCAAATTGTTCGGTCGGAGTATATTTGTAATCTTTCAAGTTGTCTTTAACCCATTTTAGTGCGTTTCCTATTCTAATTAATGCAAATGCTTTATGACTACTTTTCAATTTAAGTACTATTTCTTTATTCGTGCCTGGAATAAGGGTATATTCTACTTGACCAAATGAAGAAGAATTATAAACAAATTTTAATATGTCTTGGAGAGTTATCTTTTTTAGAATATCTCTTTGAATGATTAGTGGAATACTCTCATACAATAGCAAAGGTTTTTCAGAAAGTTCTTGTAAGATTTCCTCTTTAGCCTCCTCAAAAATCTTGGTGTTGACATCACCTTTTCCAATTTTTTCTATTTCTTCAAAAAATAATTTTAGATCTGGTTTCTCTTGCTTTGCTTCTATAAGATTGACTGTGTTAACTAGAGTTAACATCAATGGCTCGTGATAAACATTTTTTACAACTTTTCTTATCTTTTTTGCAATTTTCTTAACATAAGTCAAAAGAATCAAAGATTTCAAAACAATTTTTTGCTTTTCAGCTCTATTATAATCTTCCTTTTCCCTAAAAGCCCTTATCTCTTGTTTTAAAATATAAATGTGCTTTCCGTAACCTTGGGAAATAAACTTTTCTAAGTTAAAGTTATAAGCAGTAGTTATTCTATCGTGCTCATCAGTAAATGTTGCTGAAAAATTAAATAAAAATCCGTTTCTACTCATTATGGAGTAAATAAATTTAGCTTTTGATTCTTGCATTTTACCTTTGTGTGCTTCATCCAAAATTATGTACCAGTTACCATTATTTTCATAATTTCTAAAATCTATTCTTACGATTCCTTTCTCGTCCACAACATTTGTTGATTTGTAGAAAAATACACAAATTTGATTGAAATATGAAATTAAACTCTCTTTTTTTATTTTATCATACTCTGTCAACTCTGCAAGATTTACTTTAAATCCCCTTTCCATTGCCAATTCATTAAATTCTTCTATATGCTTCTTTAATTGATTTATTAAATCATCTCTATGAGTCAAAATTAGAATATCTTTCTTCGGAATTTCTCCAGCATCCATCAATTTTTTTAGAACTTCTATTAATTTTACTATCAACAAAGTTTTCCCGCTTCCGGTAGCCATCCAAAAGGCGGCTCTGTTTATAAAATTCTTGAATTTTATATTTCCATCTTCTATTGGATAATATTCCTGAAGAATATTGGCTATTTTTCTCTTAACCTTTGCTAATTTTATATCTAAATTTCTTTCTAAATCTTCATCTAAACCATTAAGCACATATCTTTGATAAAATTTTGATTTATCTGCTTGATCTTCTTTGAAGAAAAGATAAAGTACTTTAATAGCATTTTTCAGTCCTTCTTGTTGAAAATCCCAAAGTTTTTTCTTTTTTGAAAAACTTACTGTATCTAATAAACTCCAAGGGGTAGGTAAATCATCAAAATTTATTTCTTCAACTATTGATTGGAGGATGGGTCTAAGGATCATAGTTTTTCACCAAAGTGTTTCTTATGAAGCTCTTTAATTAAATCTAAAATGTCTTGAAAATTAGTCTCCTCTATTTCTTTTTTAGTAGCGATATGATAAAGTGAATGTGCCATTTCATTAGCTCTCTCTTTAAATCTATCGGCTAATTGACATATTCTTTCTACAATTTTTCTTTCACTTTCAAAATCCTTGCTATAGATACTAAGATTTTTCAATAAAACATTGAAATCGTGATTTCTTTTTCTATTAAAGTCAAAATACTTTTCTTTATGTTCTTTCTTCTTTTCCGGATATTTTTTCCGTAGAATTTCTACTATCAAGTTTTCTAACACTTTTCTCATTAATACAAAACAGGCAGTATAACATTTATGGGTGTATGTTTTATTGATCTCATTGATATGAGCTTTTAGAAATTTGTTGTTAGTTTCAAATTTTGCAATTTCTATGATTTTTCTTTTTTTATATTGTTTAGGTATTTTAATAGTAACCTTTTCTATTTTTATATTTTCCATCGACTTTCTATCTTCTTCTGATAAATATTTTGCAACAGAAATTCCTTTTTTTTTAGCAAATATATGTGCTGCGGCATTTATTGTAAGTTGGGGGTAGTCCCTTCGTATTTCTGATAGTTTAGTTCTGATACTTCTTTCTTTACATCCGGTTCTTTTTTTTAAAATTTCTAAAATTTTAGGATTAAGTCTTTTCATTTTTATCGCTTGATTTCTTACGTTTTGAATAAAGGTAAGATGAAACGCTTCCTCGGTCTTTATATCCTAGAATATCGGCTATTTCTGTTGGTGTGAAATTGAGAGAATGTAGTATTTTAACTGAAGTTTCAACTGTAAATTCTTTTTTACCTAAAATTTTGTGCAACTCTATAAAAAATCTAATAATCGCATTTAATCTTTTTATAACTTTTATGTTCTCGTTTTCTTCGCTCAAACGTTTTTTACTTTTTCTTTGTTTTTTCATCTTTAACACCTTTTATTTTACTTAAAGGAAGAATGTGACGTACAGTACTATCGTCAATATTTAAAATTTTTCCAATATCTTTTGAGGTAAGACCAACTTGTGCCAGTTGCAGAATTAACAAAATAGTCAATTTTTTGTCGATCTCTTCTAACTTTTTTAATATTTTTTCATTCATTTTTCTTACCTCTTTTTAATAAGGATTTTTCTTTAGCCACATATTTTTCGGAGATGTCGAGTATTTTAGCAATGTCTTTATTACTTAGACCAAATTTAGATAATAGTTTTACCCCCTCTTTGATTGTGAGTTGTTTACCTTTAAGATTTAAAAATATAAGTACACTTAATTTTGCGCTTATTTCTTTGAATATTTTTTCTATCTCCCCTACCATTTTATTCACCATTTAAAGCTTTCTTTAATTTTTCTCTTCGTTTTTTAATTGTTGAAATCTCAACTGCTATATAGGATGGTTTTTTGTTTAGTAATTGTGCAATTTCCTTATAGTTTAATCCTGCATTATACAAGGTTGCAATTTTTTCTCTAAGTGTAATTTCTTTTTCTGTATAACCTTCTCTCAAATCTATAAGTAACGCTATAATCATGTTAAGCTTCTTTAGTAATTGTTCACGAAATTCTTTTTCTTCCATAGTAATATTTTAACTAAATTAAACTTTAAAAACTTTTTGGTTATTGTTTTTTTTCCTTGAAAAATGCATTTTTCAAAAATGTGAAATTTAGTTTTATTTAGTTAAGTTACCACCATATTAACGGTTTAATTATCTTGTAATCCAAATCCTTAATGTTAATCTTTTCTTCATCTTCAAACTCAACATAATCTTTTCCAACTTTCTTTATCCATTTTCCAAGCAAATTTGAAAGAGTTTCGGCTATGTCAATATTTTGATAAAGTTTTTCTAAATTAACTTTTACTTTCTTGTTTTTATAATCAATTTCCAAACCTTCCAATAATTTCAAATCTTTCATAAAAATGTATTGATTGTAAGGGTCTTGTGTTGGATCAAAGAAGGGATCGGTATCAGCATATTTCACTCTTCTTAAGGTGTCCTCGTATTGTTCTAATTCATAATACTTAAAAAATCCACCACCTTTCCATCCTACTTCTTTGGAGATTCCATAAGGTTCGTGATTCCCTTTTCCTGCTAAGACTTCTTTCATTCTTACTAAAATCCCACCTAAAATTTTTCTTCTTTCATCTAAGAAAGGATAGAAATGATCTCCCATTTCTATACCTATCCATTTTCTGTTCAATTTATGAGCTACTGCTGTAGTAGTACCAATACCTAAAAAGAAATCTAATACTATATCTCTCTCTTTAGTACTTACCTCTATAATTCGTTTAAGAAGTCTCTCATGATTTTCTGTAGAAAAACCCCATGCAGGAACGACAGAATAACCAGGTATGTCCATCCAATTTGTGCCAATTGTCTTTTTATCCAGCAATATCTTAATTTTGTTATTTTCGATCTTCACCTTTCCTAGCTTGTATAATTTTTCAATATTCTCTTGCGATTGTACCCATCTTCTAAATCTAGGTGGATAAAATTTTTTACCTTCTAATATAATAGGATCATTTTCCGCTTTAGAAGACGGACGAGTGCCTAAATCGACCCATTTTGGTTTTATGTCACCCCAGATAGAATTAAATCTAAATTTATCAGTTTTCGAATATACTAAAAGATTTTCGGTTTCTTCAACAAGATTTTTATCACCTGTCTTAGGAAGTCCTTGATTTCTTTTGATATCTATTTCATTCCTGAAATTTTCCTTACCAAAAATATCATCCATCAAAAATCTAACATAATGATTTCCATGATAATCGATTCTCACATAAATACTTCCTGTATCTTTCAAAATTTCCTTAGCCAATCTTAACCTATTTTCCATCATTGTAATCCAAGCAGAATCTAAGAATCTGTTAATGTACATTGTAAATTCATTGCTTCCTGTGTTGAACGGTGGATCTATATAGATTAACTGTACCTTTTCTCTAAATCTTGGTAAAATTGTATTCAAAGCTTGCCAGTTTTCACTTTTAATTAACCAACCATCTAGTTCTTCATCCAAATTATCAAACAAACTCAAAATTTCAAGCTCTAAATCTTTGAAATACTTTGTATCGATTGGTAAATACTGATATTTTGGATTTAGAGATTTTCCTTTAAGAGTTGTTATAAAAATTTCTTTAGGATTAAACCCATCATCAACGATTCCCAATTCTTTCCATTCTTTAATCTGCTCTTTAAAATTAGGATGTTTTAAAATTTTTTCAATAATTTCTATTCCTTTTTCTTTCTTAGCAATTCTATCTAATGTAATCACATAATTGCTATTCAAAACAAACTTTGGTTTCTGCCAAATTTTAACTAATTCATCTTCAAATTGAGAAATAAAATCAATTATTTTGTAAGCAACTTCTTTCAAGACTTTTAGTTGTTTTATCCTTTCTGGCGTAAACTGAGTTTTATCTGAATAGACATATTGATAAAGCCACAAATCAAATTGCTCCTTCAAGAATTTATTAGCATTTTTATTTATAAAATAATCTATTTCGTTTTGCTTTTCAAAAACTCTAAAAGCTCTTTCTAAAGTTTCTTCATCTAATACAATACCCTTCTCTTTTAATGCTTTCAAAATATCTTTTACTTTCTTCTTCCTTCTTCTTTCAGAATAATAAACATAAAAAACTATTTTCCTGTTTTCTATTCCCTTAAGTTCGTAAATTAATTCTCTTTTTTCCCAAGCCTTTTTATGCTGTAATTTTGATACGTCAAAGAAAAACTTAAAGCCGTTAATAGACACTTCCATATTTTTTGGTTGAATGTCGGTTTTGACATAATAAAGCATGTGAGTCTTCCAAAACATCACAACATCTTTATTTTCAGTATAAACTCTTTCAAAAATCCTCTCACTGAAAGGAGTATGTCTAAAGTAAATAGATCCGCTCTCACTAAAGTATCTTTTAAAGAAACTATAAAGTTTATCAAACAATTCTTTTTTGAATGCTGGGAATTCTTTTGTTTTCTCTTCAATTTCTTCCTTCAGAATTTTGAAAATCTTATCAAAGTATTTTGATTTAATCCTCATTAGATTTATGTACCCAGATTCTCCTTCTATCTCTTCACCTATAAAAACATCTTTTAAGGCTTCAAAGAATCTTGTTTCCCCATTTATAAACTGAATGTGCTCTTCACCCAACCTTTTAGGCATACAAATTAAACCCAGCAAACTTTTTTAACCTTTTCTATCCCCGCACAGTCAAAAATCCTGCCGACTCAAAACCAACCTTACCAACCATATTATAGAGCTTAATGAATTTAATGAATTTTACGTTTTACTTTAGTATGTATTTCCACAATGGAACGTATTCAATTTTATTTTCCTTTTTTTCAATATCCTCAGTTATTATTAAAATTTTCTTTGGTTTAAATTTTTTCTCAAAATAGGAGATATTTCTTATTTCGTTTTTTCCTATTTTCTTTCTGTACTTAACCTCTATACCAACAACATCTTTTCCGTTAACCACGAAGTCTACTTCCTTATTACCTTCTCTCCAATAGTATTTTGCTTGACTCTCAAACAAAACCAAATTTTCTGCAATCTTTCCTTTTTCCTCAAAACCGTAAACAAGAGAAAAACAAGGGTGCGAAGGATAATACCTCTTCAATTTTCTTGACGAAGCCCTCCTAGAACCCTTAAAGTTCCTCAGACTCTTTATTAAAAATCCGTTCTCCAAATAAAAAAGATAATTACTTAAGGCCTGTCTAGTAATGGCCAACTCGTTTGCCACCTCATTTAAATTAATCATTATTCCTGGCATATTAGCAATTATTTCGACAATCTTTCCAACTATTTCTGGTTCCCTAACATTAAAAAGCTGTGTAATATCCTTTAATACAATCATATCTATTATACCCTCTTTCAAATATCTTTTTGCCAAAGTTTCATTTGCATTAATAATCTCTGGAAAAGGTCTAAGCAAATAGTTATTTAACTCTATTTCTACCTCTCTTTTCCACAACCTGACATTTTCTCTGATTTTCTTAATATCTTTACCTTTTAACTCTAAAAATTCTTCAAACAATAAAGGAGTCAAATAAAAATAAAAGATTCTTCCAGCCAGGCTTTCCTTAGCTTTTAACATAACATTAAGAGAAGCAGATCCAGAAACGAAAAACTTCATATTAGGAAAAGCATCATAATAAATCTTTAATTTATTCTGCCAATCTTTCAATTTTTGTATTTCATCGAGAAAAACAAAAATTTTCTCTTTTTGAAGGCTCTTAAGCAAGATTTCCTTTTCATAAAAGTCAAAAAGTTCTTCTAAACTTATAGAGGATTCATCAAAAGAAAAATAAAGAATATTTAAAGGATTAATTCCTCTCTTAATAAGATAATCAATTACTTGATACATCAAAGTTGTCTTTCCTGTTCTCCTAAGCCCTACTACGGCTATTATTTGTCTTACTTTCAAATATTTCAAAATTTCGCTAAAAAGATTTCTCTTAAATTCTGGAACAAGTTCTTTCCTTACTTCCCCCTCCTTCCACCAAGGATTAAGCATCTCTATTACTTTCATATTAGTTAATTATAATTAACTAATATTTAAATTTTTCGTTAACTATAATTAACTAATATTTACAAACCTATAGATGTTTTTCTCTCTGAAACCTGCATCAAAGCTAAACTCAAGCAACTTTTTGAATAATATTTCATATCATAAGAAAAATCTGATGCTGCTCTTAATTTAAGTTGGATTCTCATAGTATAGTTTAGTAACACAATATTTTAAAATTTTAGTATTACAAAAACTTTAACTGCTAATCCTGCCTGAAACCCACGCCCAAAAAACAAATCTAAAAAACCTTAATCTTGCTTAGCGTCTATCACAACCACGTTAATGCTGTCTCTCAACAGCTTGCTTATTAAATCACCTGTATGAGCTGCTCCGTACACTACACCAAAAACAGAAGTGCTGTGGGAGTTAAGGAATTCTTTTATTTTCTCTACCAAAACAGAATCCCTCTTATCAATGGCAAAATGATAATATTCAAGAGGAGACTCAAATAAGTTCAGTTTCAGTTCAAGACCAAGATATTTCATTAGATCTACAAGGCTCGCATTGGGATTGCTTTTGAAGAACTCTTCTGAACTTTTAATCAACCAATCTGCACTTTCCTCTATTTTTTCTTTAGAACTTTCTATCTCCTTAAGACGCTCTTCAATATCACGGGAAACAGTTACTGGATTCAATATTTTAAGTATTTTATACAGTCCGCAAACGTAGTTATCAACATCACAAGGATACAATTTGCCCTTTTCTCTCTTGTCAGGCGGAGGGCAGTAGAAAGGATCTTCCATTTCTTTAAACAATCTCCAATCTTCAATATCTGAAATAAACATCCTCAAAAACATGTATTCGAAATTATCAGAAAAGTTATCAGACCATACGGTATCGAACTTATAAAGGTGGGCAAGCATTTCAGCTATAACAAGTGGCATAAGAGATAACTTACCAAAGAAGCGGACAAGTTGATAATAAGCATTTATTATTTTAGACCGAATACTTGCTCCTTTACAAGATTCGCCCAGATAATCGGATAAATGATAAGTAAGAATGGATTCTGCTCGTGCAGAATCTCCTGCTAATGCTAAAGAGTCTGCAGTACAAAGAATCATGAGATCTTTAGACTTCAGAACTTCAAAGAAAAAATCTTTTCTATTTTTCCATTCAATATACTCTCTAAGAGAATTGAATGCCTCATCATTTACTTTTCCCTCCTCCGCTGGGAGCAATTTAATCTGTGGGTTCTTAACTGCTGCAAGCACATCACCACCAAAATAAAGATAAAAGATATCCTCAATAATCGATGCGTTTTCTTTGATTTTTTCCTTCATAAAGTTAATATATTTCCAATACTTGGGTGGAACAACTTCTCTATTTTTTTCTAATACTGTAAGCATACGATCAGCTTCCTCAACCAAGCTATCTAGCTTAGCGATATTCTTTTTTGCAACTTGTTTACGTTCGGCGATTCCCTCTTCTGTTTCGAATCCTTCCACAAAAATGTAGGAAAGGCCAAGATTTGCATGCAGTTTTGATATGATCGAATCGAGGTTTTTTTGACACTTAATAGCAGCCTTCGTGCTTAGATATTCTGTTGAATCGGTAGAGGGCCACCTTATTACTTCATACGAATAAAGAGGACTTTTATGTATTTGCGGAAGGTAAATGCATGTTGCTATAGCATGGTCTGCTTTATACAGTTCAACATTAGGAAATTCGCTTTTTCTTATTCTAAGGGTATCATTACGAGCAGGCACAACCAAATATTCATCTTCAGGTTTATGCTCAACAACTTGCTCTTGCTTTTTTGTCTGAACAGGTGTCACATTATTAGATGTAGAATTGACTAAGCTGAGTGAAACACAGTTTGGCAACCAAAATGCTAGTGCCACTAATAGGTTTCTAATTAGATTTCTCATTATGAAGTAGTCGCTTTTTGTTTTATAAAGTTTTCTGTTTTGTGCATGATTCAGCACGAATTTTTATATATTTTCTAATTTTTCTTTGAACATGCCAACCACGTTGCTTGATTTAATAGCATCAGACATTGTTTGGGTTGCTGTGATCGCAATAGTTGTTTTGCTTGGGAAGCACAAGAAAAACACACATAAGTACAGCAAGATAAATGCTGTACTCAATTTTAAAATAAAACTAGACAATAGCATAAAAACAATACTCATTCCTGCGTTGTTGAGCATTGCCTTATTCAGTGTGTTTGCACTAACAAGCAAGCAAAAGATTATTGCTTATGATGTTCCGTTAGCTTATTTATTGATTTCTGCTGTTGTTATTGCACCAATAGCTGAAGAATTGCTATGTAGGGGTATTTTACTTGGATGTTTTTTGTATTGTTCAAGATGGATAAAAAACAAATATGCAAGAATCAGCTTTATAGCTGTTGGTTTTCTGCTACAACTTTCTATCTTTGTAATTTTTCATTTAAGAACCAAACCTTTCGAAATTGTCATGCTTGCAGCAAATGGTTTTTTATTCAGCATACTTTTTCTTGCATATAGAACAAACTTACTACCGAGTATAATTGCTCACGCTGTGAGCAATTTAGCAGTAATATTGACGAATTTCTAATTAAAATTAGTTAAAATTTTTTCAAGAAAATTTGATATATTTAGTAGAGATTTGTATTAAATTAATCCAAAATAAATAACTCCTGGAATTTTTTCTTTAAAATAGAATTGTAAATATCGGATTTTACGTAATTTTACAACAATTTTCTCGAAGTGGATTTGCCAATGTTTATGATTATGCTCTGCCGGAAAAGCTATAAACAAAACAGCTTTGTTTTTATAGTTTGTCGATTTTAATTTTTCAATATCATTTATTATTCCTTGTATATTCTTTGTTATAGGACGTGTTTTATTTTTTACATTTTCATATCGAATATTAGTATTAACTGTTTTAAGTTCAATTGCCCAATTTTCAAAAGTGATGTCAATTCTATCTCGTTCGGGGGTTACATCTTTAAAAAATTTGGATAATATATCACATAATTCCACTTTTAACCAACCCTCAAATTTGGCCCTTTCTCTCGCAAAAATAGACAAACTTTGACTATTTTCCAACTTTAGTCTAAGTTGATTAATTATTAATTCGGCGACCCTTTCGAATTTCATTGTAAATTAAATATATTTAATTTTTTGTTTAATGCTATCAATCTTTTATAGGTGAAACTAGGATCAAAAAGTTTGTTGTACGGATAGCTGTACACAAGCTCTGTTTTTGGAATTCTAATAATCATTTTTTCCTGACCTTTACAACCAAATGTTGGCCTCTCAAAGCTTCAGCTTTAGATAGTTCCCAGTCCAGCTTCATTAAACTTTTAACAAAAGGATGAGACAAATTCAATTTATAGTATATAGATTTACCGATCTTTCTCGTTTTTATCACAATACCATATCGTAAAAATTTAGGAAAAAATTTCTTTAGAGTGTTATAACTAACTCTGCTCTTTCTTGCTATTTCTGTGATAGGAAAATCAAAAAAATGATTCTCCATTAAAAAATCTATTACCCTCATTTGAGGCGTGCTACCCATGTATTGCAGAAATATAGATTTTCTCTCCCTCATTCTCCGACCATCCATCCGACCACCCACCATTTATTTTTTGCAAAGCAATATTTATTTATCATATCAAATAATACCTACGTATTAATACATGTATCAAACAACAAAAATATTTATAAATCTTTCTATCATTGAAACTTTAATTTCAAAAATTGAAAAATGCAATCAGACATAGAAACCATAAAAGCACAGATTATGTGGAAACTTGTAAGGAAAGGAAATTGGGGCCACTGCTATGACAGATTAGAACACTTCAAAAGATTTCCCATGCTAGATAAAGCAATAAAAGAATTAGTAAAACAAGAATGGATAATCATACATAAAAAATCAAGATTCAAAGCAATTTCTCTCAACCCCAAATACAAATATGAGATTATCAAATTCATTGAAGATAAGATGAAATATATCAAAGAAAGTTAAAAACTGTTTATTGCGAAACCTTTAAAAAGCTATAAAGAGGTGTTAAGCTAAGTTAAGCTAAGCTTGTGGGGATTCGGGGAGTAGAAAAATGATACTAAACATTTATTTAGGAGGAGATGGCAAAGGCACACAAACCACGCAAAGGAAGCTTGCAATTTTGGCCGCGCAAAAGAGCGTCAAAGCTAGTGCCTAGAGTAAACTGGAAACAGCTTGAGGCAAAATATAATGATACTTGTTTGTTAGGATTTTTAGGCTATAAAGTAGGTATGTGTTCTGTACTTGCAAAAGACCTCACAGAGCATTCAATGACAAAAGGCAAAAAAATTGTTGTTCCTGTTAGTGTTGTTGAATGCCCGCCTATGAAAATTCTAGCAGTAAGGTTTTATAAAGACGGCAAAGCTGCATGTGATGTTTTATCGTGCAATCTTGATAAAGAACTAAAGAAAAAACTAAAGCTACCTCAAAAACAACTAACTAAAGACGATGTTCTTGCAAAGCTAAACGAAATAGAGCAAAAACTCGATGAGCTTGGCTATGATAATGTCAGGCTTCTTGTTTATTCACTTGTGAAAAAAACAAAGATAAAGAAAAAACCAGACATAGCTGAAATTGCTGTTGGTGGCAAAAACATAAGAGAAAAATTAGCATACATAAAAGAACTAATTGGCAAGGAAATAGATGTAAAGCAAGTGCTAAAGCCTGACATGCTTATAGATGTGCGCGGTGTAACAAAAGGCAAAGGTACACAAGGTCCAATTAAGAGGTTCGGCATAGGAAGAAAGCAACACAAGAGCGAAAAAGGTGTAAGACGTCCTGGTAGCCTTGGTCCATGGACACCAAAGAAAGTTTCGTTTAGAGCACCAATGGCTGGTCAACTTGGATTTTTTAAGCGTGTACAGTACAACAATAAAATGCTTGACATAGCAAACATAAATGAAAAAGACATTAATCCAAAAGGTGGGTGGACGCATTACGGTTTAATAAGGACTGCATGGATAATGCTAAAAGGCTCTGTGCAAGGACCACCAAAAAGACCTTTAATGCTTACATATGCCTTAAGGCCAACAAAGAGAACTGAAAAATTAAAGTTGGATGTGCTAGAAATAATAAGTTAAAATGATTAAAGCAAATGTATACAACTTGAATGCAGAAAAGGTAAAGCAAATTGAGTTGCCATGGTCTAAACAAGCATTCAGACCAGACATCATTTTTAAGGCATGGGAAGTCTTAAAGCTCAATGCAAGACATCCATATGGAGCTTATCCTTTAGCAGGCAAAGAGGTTAGCGCAAGCAGCAAGCAAAAGCACAGACGTCATAGATGGAAAAGTTTATACGGAAGAGGCATTAGCAGAGTGCCGCGTAAAATATTATTGAGGAGGGGTGAACAATTCCATTGGGTTGGCGCATTCATTTCTGGAACTAGAGGTGGTAGGCGTGCTCATCCACCAAAACCAGAACGTCGCACATTAAAGATAAATGAGAAAGAAAAATTGAAAGCATTGTTAAATGCCTTATATGCATGCAGCGATATCAACATTGTAAAGCAAAGATACAGCAAAATTAAAGATAATGAAGAAATTGCAAAGCATTTAGCAAATATTGGCTTGCCTGTTGTTATAACAGCTCTTGATGTTGACAAAGCAAAAACATTCAAGCAGTTTTTAGAAAAAATATTCGATAAAGCAATAGATGTTGTGTTGAAGAAAAAGAAAGTTAGAGCAGGAAAAGGTAAGATGCGTGGAAGACGATACAAAACAACTGCAGGAATGTTGCTTGTTATTGCAAGCAGTGAGGAAGAAAAAGCAAAAAAGATTAGAAACTTACCAATAGAAATTGTCAAAGCAAAATTATTAAGCATTAAACATCTTGCTCCTGGCGGTCATGCAGGCAGGATTGTCATGTTCACTGAAAAAGCCATCAATGAACTTGCAGAAAGATTAAAACAAAAACAAGAAAGCTTAGCAAAAAGAAAAACGAAAAAGATTGAAAAATTAAAGATAAAAGAAACAGAAGAAAAAACAAATCAGGCAGAACAAAGCAAAGAAAGCGAAAGCAAGAGCAAAACAAGCAAAACAAAAAAGCAAAGTAAAAAGCAAAGTAAATCAAAATAATAACGCAAAATGGTGCTTATCAAACCATTAATGACTGAAAAGCTGTTGAAACTTGTAGAAAGTGAAAACAAAATAGCATTCGAAGTTGAACGCAAAGCAAACAAAAGTGCGATTAAGCAAGCAGTAGAAAAAATGTTTAATGTTAAAGTCGTCAAAGTTAATACCATGATAAGGAAAAACAAGAAGATAGCAATAGTAAAGCTAGCAAAAGAAAATCCTGCAATAGACCTAGCAACACAGCTAGGCATAATTTAATAATTAAACAAAATTAAAGCAATAAAAAGCCAAAATGGGTAAGCGGATCATACAACAAAGACGTGGAAGAGGAAGCCCGACTTATGCAGTCAGAAAACGTGCATACAGGTTTAAAATAGCTTATCCCCCGCTTGATGTTGAAGGCCAAGCAACAGTCCTAGACATTATTAACTCACCTGGCCATACAGCACCACTAGTTAAGTTAAGCATTAATGGTAAAACATATTATAATCCTGCTGTTCTTGGGATTGCTAAAGATGATGTTATTGAAATAGGTAGTAATGCTGAAGTAAGGCCTGGTTGTATATTACCGCTTGCCAATATTCCTGTTGGTGTTGAAATATGCAACATCGAGCTAAGGCCTGGTGACGGCGGTAAACTCGTTAGAGCAAGCGGAACTAGCGCTAAGATTGTGAAAAAACTAGATGATAAAGTGATTGTCCTAATGCCGTCGAAAAAAGAAAAAGTTTTTGATGCTAGAGCAAGAGCAACTGTTGGCATTGTTGCAGGTTTTGGAAGAAAGGAAAAACCGTGGGTTAAAGCAGGTAAAAAGTGGCATGCAATGCATGCCAGAGGTAAGCTTTATCCACGCACAAGTGCAGTAAAGATGAATGCTGTAGACCACCCATTCGGCAGTGGACGTGGCAAGAACATAAAATCAAAGATAGCAAAACGCAATGCACCACCTGGTAAGAAAGTTGGTCTAATTAGGCCAAGGAGAACTGGTAAGAAAAAATAAAGTAAAAATAAATTGTTAATTAAAAAACAAAAACACAAATAAAGCACAAACAAGGCAAAATGGCTGAAATGGAAAAGCAAGAGTTTATGTTTAGGGGAAAAACAATAGAAGAGCTAAAACAAATGCCGCTCAGCGAATTTGCAAAACTAGTGAAAAGTCGCGAGAGAAGAAGTTTGTTAAGGCAACTTGAACAGATGGAAAAATTTTTGGCAAGATGTGAGAAAAAGCTTGCTAAAGGAAAACCTATAAAGACGCATTGGAGAGACGCTATTATTGTGCCACGCATGATTGGCTGGACAATTCATGTTCATAATGGTAAGGAGTTCATTCCTGTTGAAATAAAACCAGAAATGCTGGGCCACAGACTTGGCGAATTTGCACTAACAAGAAAACCTGTCAAGCACTCTGCACCAGGTGTCGGTGCAACACGAAGCTCAGCATTTTTATCAGTTAAATAAAAACGCTAAAATGACAGAAGAAAAAACAAAAGAAGAAACAAAAAAGGAAAAGCAAGAGGAAAAGCAAACAAAGCAAGAAGCAAATTCAAAGCAAGAGCAAGAGGCAAAGTCACAAGATAAAGCTGAAACTAAAACAGACAAAACTACGCAGGAAACAGAAAAAGAAAAGGAAAAGCAAACAAAGAAAGAGCAAAAGCAAAAACAGAAAAAACGCGATTATGCTATTGCGAAAGGCATAGACCTGCCTATTTCAACAAAACACAGTATTGCAATATGCAGATTTATCAAAGGTAAACATCCGGCTGAAGCAATAGAAATGCTTGAAAAAGTAAGAAAATTAAAGCTTGCTGTGCCAATGCAAGGCGAAATACCACATAGAAAAGGCCGCATTATGTCTGGCCGTTATCCTGTTAAAGCTGCTGAATACTTTATTAAAGTATTAAAAACAGTCATTGCTAATGCTGTTCAACTTGGTTTAGATGAAAGTAAGCTTTACATAAGTATTGCAAAAGCTGACAAAGCATCAAGGCCATACAGGCCAAGCAGACATCTTGGAAGGCGTTTCAAAAGAACTCATTTGCTAATAGAAGTCCGTGAATTAAACAAGCAAAACCCAACAAAATGATAGAGAAAAAATTTGTCGCAGAAAAAAAGCAAGAGTTTAAAATTAAGGAATACATCAAGCAGCGCTTTGATTTTATCAGCGATGTTAAAATTGAACGAGTCCCAGTAGGTGAAAAAGTAATTATCAAAACAAGCAGGCCTGAACTTGTCATAGGAAGGCGTGGTGAAACTTTGATGAATTTAACAGAGAAACTCAAAAAAGAATTCCAACTTGAAAATCCACACATTGAAGTACTGCCAGTTCCTAATGCTTATCTTGATGCCGCATGTGTTGCAGACAAAATAAAACGAGAACTAGAAAGGTTTGGCCCATTAAGTTTCAAAATTGTTGCTTATAGAAATTTAAGACGTATCAAAGAGGCTGGCGCGCTTGGTGGCGAAATAGTGCTAAGCGGAAAGTTGCCAAGTGAAAGAGCAAGAACTTGGCGATTCAGGTTTGGTTATATCAAAAAGACAGGAAATTATGCTAAATTACTTGTAGATAAAGCAAAAACAGTTGCTCAAACAAAGCCTGGCACGATCGGCATTAAAGTAGCTATAATGCCTCCAACAGTAAAGCTTCCAGATAAAATAGAAATACCGGAAAAACAAGAGCAAGCACAAGAACCGGCACAAGAACAAACACAGCAACAAATAAACGAACAAAAAAATCAAACAAAATAAAATAAAAAATAAAGATGGCTATCCTAAAAGCAAGAGAGATTAGGCAACAAAGCGATGCTGAACTAAGAAAAAAGTTGAACGAGCTAAAACTAGAACTATTAAGACAGCGCGCACAAAAAAGTCAAGCCCAAGCTAAATTAAAGATTAGAGAAATAAAAAGAACTATTGCAAGAATTAAGACAATATTGCATGAAAGAAAAATGCAAGAATCAAAAAAGCAAGAAAACAAAAATAAAACTAATGCTCAAACCAAATCAAAAGCCTAAACCATGGAAATTTGTCCAAAGTGCGGATTGCCTAAAGAAGCATGCATTTGTGAAACACTGGCAAAAGAACAGGAAAAAATAGTAGTGAGGAAAGAAAAGCGAAAATTTGGCAAAATAGTGACAGTAGTGAACTTTAACAATAAAATAAACCTTAAAGAGATAGCAAAAGAACTAAAAAAGAAACTCGCGTGTGGCGGCACTGTTAAAGACAATGAAATAGAATTGCAGGGAGATCACGCAGCGAAAATAAAGGAAAAGCTTGTTGAGCTGGGCTTTAACGCAGAGAACATAGAGATAGTAGAATAGCATAGATGAAGCATAAACGCATAAACAAACCAAAGCAAAAATGAACATAAAAATAAAGCCAGAAGACATACTCACAAAAGTAACGTTGATCGGTGACAGCGTTGAGGTAATTGAAGCAAGCAATAAATTGCTTGTTGGCATTAAAGGCACTGTTATTGATGAGAGCAAAGAAATGTTAATACTTAAAGTTAACAAAGGCATAAAAAAACTGCTGAAATCGCAAGTAACGTTGAAAGTGAAAAGCAAGGAATTGGGCAAAACTTATATAGTGGACGGAAAACTTTTAAGAGGAAGAATCGAAAAAAGAATAAAAAAATAAAAAACATTAAAATGGCAAAAGAAAGAGCAAAAGAAAAACAAAAAGAAAAAGAAACAAAACAAAAGGAAAACCAAAAGCAGAAAATTTGCAATGATAAAAACTGCCCTATTCATGGTAGTATAGCTTTAAGAGGTAGAAAGTTTAAAGGCATAGTAACAAGAAAGCACATCAAACAAAAAAAAGTAACCATAGAGTTTGAACGTATGGTTTTCATTCGGAAATATGAAAGATTTGCAAAAAAGATAACACGTATTCATGCTCATTTGCCAGATTGCATGCAAGATGAAATAGCAGTTGGTGATGTTGTTGAAGTGCATGAAACAAGACCAATAAGCAAGATGATACATTTTGTTGTAACAAGAAAAATAAAATCTAAAGCAAAATGAAAGCTGTAGCAGCACGAATTAACAAAGGGCTACACATAGGCAGCCTTGTGAATGTAGCAGACAATAGCGGCGCAAAACTAGTCAAAATCGTAGCAGTTAAGAAAGCAAAAAGTGTAAAAGGCAGACAAATCAGCTGTGGCGTTGCAGACCTTGTAAGAGTAAGTGTAAGAAAAGGTAACATAGAATTGAAAAAGCAAACACATTGGGCAGTCATAGTCAGGCAGAGACGCCCTTACAGAAGAAAAACAGGCGAGCGTATATGTTTTGAAGACAATGCAGTAGTTTTGCTTAAAGATGAAAAAGGTAATCCAAAAGGAACACAAATAAAAGGACCTATAGCAAGAGAGGCCGCTGAAAGATGGCCTTTTGTTGCTAAAATAGCAAGCGTTGTTGTTTAAAATGGCTGCTAAATGGAGTAAAAGCTGGAAATCAAGCAAACAACCAAGAAAGCAACGCAAATATAGACGGAATGCTCCGCTACATGTAAGGCACAAATTTTTAGCAGCGAACCTAAGCAAAGAACTAAGAAAGAAATATGGCATTAGAGCATTGCCATTACGCAAAGGCGATACAGTAAAAATTATGCGTGGTAGTTTTAAAGGTAAGACAGGAAAAATAAGCAGGATAGATTTAAAAAAACTCAAAGTTTATGTTGAAAACATTACAATGCTTAAGCAAGACGGGAGAAAAGTACCGATGCCTTTAGAACCATCAAACTTACAAATTATAGCGCTGAATCTTGATGATAAAAAACGTCTCAAAGCAATAGAAAGAAAACAGAAAGCAAAAGAAAAAGAAAAAAGTAAAGCTAAACAGAAATAATTAGCAAAATGTCAAGACACTTAAAAAGGTTGAGCATGCCGAAAACATGGCCCCTAGCAAGAAAAGGAACTAAATTCATAACCAAACCCAGTCCTGGTTCTCATAGTTTAGAATATGGTTTGCCTCTAGTAATAGTATTGAGAGACATACTAAAGCTTGCAACTACAAGCAGAGAAGCAAAAAAAATTGTTAAGCATAAAACAGTAATCATTGATGGAAGGCAAATAAAAGATGAGAAATTTCCTTTCGGATTGTTTGACAGGATGTACATACCTGAAATAGACAAAGCATATACTGTAGTGCTTAATAAAAAAGGAAAGCTACAAATTATCGAGATATCAAAAGACAAGGTTGACTTAAAGCCATTAAAAGTTATAGGCAAAAGAACTGTAAAGAAAGGACTAGTGCAGATAAACTGCTATGATGGAAAAAATATATTGTTAAAGCCTGATGAAGCTAAAAACATTAAGCCTCATGATTCTATTGTTTATGATCTAAAAAACAAAAAAATAGTTAAGCATTTGCCATTAAAGCAAAACGCCGATCTTGTTGTTATCAAAGGAAAACACACATGGGAATTCGGCAAAGTAAAAGAAATAACAAGAAAAGGTAACAAGAGATTTGTAGCAATACAAACTGAAAGGGGAGTGATTGAAACGCCTATCGAGCATGTTTTCGTAATAGAAAAAAACTTAATACAATAAAATGAATATGCGCGAAGTCAGGTTTGAGAAAGTTGTGCTTCATGCAACAACAGCCGATCAGGCAAAGCTGGAAAAGTACAAGAAATTGCTAAACGTAATTACAAACAGAAAGCCAGCTGTAACAAAAGCAAAACGCAGAATTGCAGCATTCAAGATTAGGCGGGGGCTCGTTATAGGTTGTAAAGTTACTGTTAGAGGCAAGCAAGGCGAAGAGCTTGCGAAAAGATTATTGAAAGCAATAGACAACACATTAAGTAAAAAACAGGTTGGGCCTGGCTTTGTCAGCTTTGGTATTAAAGAATATATTGAGATTCCAGGTGTTGAGTATATGCGTGATGTAGGCATAGTGGGCTTTGATGTTACGATATGCTTAACAAAACCTGGCAAAAGAGTAAAGCTAAGAAAAATTAAAAAAAGCAAAATAGGAAAAAAACAAACTGTAAGCAAAGAAGAAACAATTGAATTTTTAAAAAATAAATTTGGAGTAAAATTCAAGTAAAATGACGGCAAGCGACTGGAGGAAATTGTTAACGCAACTTAAAGCAAAACCGCAACTGCTAAAGAGATTTTTCAAGTACAACAAACCGAAAGAAAGAAAATTCGGCGTAGCAGCATTCAAATGTGAAAGATGCGGAAGATTCGGCGCGCATATTCATAAATACGGACTGCATTTATGCAGGCAGTGTTTCAGAGAAATAGCTGAAAAATTAGGATTTAAAAAATATAATTAAATCGATATAATTAAATAAGCAAAATAAAAAAATAAAATGGTCGTTAGAGATTGGTTAAGCAATGCATTGAACGATTTTATGAATTGCAAAAAGGTTGGAAAAACAGAGACAGTAATCTGCCCTGTATCCAATCTAATGCTTAGAGTGTTTGAAATAATGAAACAACACGGCTATCTTGAAGATGTTAAAGTTGAGCAGGACAAGTTCAGAAAAGCAATCGTAAAGCTAGGAAAATTAAACTATTGTAAAGCAATAAAGCCGCGATTTGTAGTAAAAAAGGACCAGTATGATAAATATATTAGACGTTACTTGCCGGCTAGACAACTTGGTATAATCATTGTTTCAACAAATAAAGGTTTAATGACTCATAGAGAGGCAATGGAAAAAGGACTTGGTGGTGTGTTAATTGCTTATTGCTATTAAATATAAGCTATTAATGTTAAACTTGTAAAGTTAAAAAAAGTTAAAATGAAAAAAGACATAAAAGAAAAGGTAGAATTGCCCCAGGGCATTAATGCAGAAGTAGACGACAATGCCAAGCACGTTAAAGTTAGTGGCAATGCTGGACAGCTTGAAAAAAGCTTCAAAGTAGTTGATAAAGTGCATTTGAAATTGGAAGGCAATAGCATAGTCATTTATGCTAACAAAGCCACAAAAAGAGAAAAGAAAATGATAAAGACAATAAAGGCACACATAAAAAATATGATTAAAGGATTAATGCAACCTTGGGTTTACAAATTGCAAATATGTTCTTCGCACTTTCCGATGAGTGTAAGCGTTGATAAGGAAAAAGGTTTAGTTATTATTAAGAACTTTCTTGGAGAAAATAAAGAAAGAACAGCAAAAATTTTGCCAGGCGTTGATGTTCAAGTTAAAGGCGATATTATTGAAGTCAAAAGTATAGATAAAGAAAAAGCTGGTCAAACTGCAGCAAACATAGAACAGGCAACAAGAATAACAAAACTTGACAGGCGTATATTCCAAGACGGCATTTGGATTATTGAAAAAGCTGGAAAACCTGTGTAATTGCATAATAAAACAAACAAAGCAAAAAGAAAAAATGACAAATACGAAAGAAGCAAAAAACGAAATGCAGAAACTGCTTGAAGAAAGAAAACGCATAAAGAAGAGAAAGCCTGACTATGTTAGACAAGATTCTCATAAAAAATCAAGGCTTGGAAGGGGCAGAAAGAAAAAACAAAAATGGAGAAGGCCAAAAGGCAGACACAGCAAGGTTAGAAAACGCATAAAAGGACATCTGCCACGCGTCGAAATAGGCTATGGTTCACCAAAAAAAGTTAAAGGCACTATTAATGGTTTAAAACCTGTAATTGTTACCTCACCACAAGACATAGAAAAAATAAAACCAGATCAGATAGCATTTGTTGCTTCAACAGTTGGAAAAAAGAAAAAGCTAGAAATTGTTAAGAAAGCTCTCTCACTTAATGTTCAGCTTGCAAATGTTGATGCAAGTTTTATTGAGTGTGTTGAAGCTGAAATGAAACAAAGAAAAGAAAAGCGTAAGGCTTATGAAAAAGCAAGAGCTGAGAAGGAAAAAAGAAAAGAAAAAGCAAAAGTGAAGGAAGAAGAGGTGAAAAAGAAAGAGATGGAAAAAGCAGAAGAAAAAGAAAAGCAAGAAGCAAAAAAGTTAACTGAGCGCATTGAAGCAGAAGCTGAAATGCATGCAAAAGAAAAATTTGAAAAACCAAAAAAAGTCGAAGCACATAGAAAAGCATTACAAAAATAAAATACTATGATAAGTTCACAAAATGCCTGCCTTTAAAACACAAAAAAGAATCGCAGCGCAACTACTTGGTGTAGGCGTAAACAGGATTTGGCTAGATCCGAATAGGCTTGACGAGATAAAGCAAGCAATAACAAGAAAAGACATAGAAGAATTAATAAAAGAAAAAGCAATCAAGGCAAAACCTGTACATGGTGTAAAAAGAAGGGCAGGCAAAAAGCATGATGCAAGACGCAAGAAAGGACGCAAACGTGGGCCTGGTAAAAGAAAAAAAATTGTAAAGCAAAGAAAACGAGAATATGTCATGCTTATAAGACGCTTACGAAGTTACCTTCGCGCATTAAAAAATAAAGGCGTGATAACAACAAACCAGTATCAAAAATTAAGGAGACTTGCAAAAGCTGGAATGTTTCCAAGCAAAAAAAGTGTTGATGAGTATATAAAATTAAAGTTAAAACAAGCTGAATAAAATGGGAAAATTGTTAGTGGTTAAAAAAAGAAGACGCAGAGAAGGAAAGACAAACTACAAAAAGCGCTTAGCTTTACTTAAATCAGAAAAGCCTCGGCTAGTTGTAAGAAAAACAAACAAGTATGTGATAGCTCAACTAGTAATTAGTGAAGAAGCTCAAGATAAAGTTGTTGTTGGTGTAACATCTAAAGTACTGGCAAAGTTCGGCTGGCAAAATAGTTTTAAAAATATTCCTGCATGCTACTTAACTGGAATAATTATTGGCAAGCTAGGACTAAGTAAAGGCATAAATGAAGCAATAGTTGATATCGGGCTGCATAGAGCAACAAAAGGCAATAGGCTGTTTGCTGTGGTTAAAGGTTGTATTGATGCTGGCATGCAAATAAAAGCTAATGCTGTATTTCCTGATGCTGAACGCATCAAAGGAAAACACATTAATGATGCTGTACAAAGAACATTTGAAGAGATTTATGAAAAACTAAAGCAGGTTGATGATGTTGAAAAAATTATAAAAACAAAATCAAATAAAAAATAAATAAAATAATAAAAAAATTAAAGAAAAAATCAAAAAACAAAATGACAAAAGGAACGTCAAGGAAAAAGCAAGAACCTGAAGCAGTAAAAAAAGCAATGAAAAGAGAAGGTACAGAAATGAAAGTTGAAGAAAAAGCTGAAGAACAAGCAAAGCAAGAAGCAAAACAAGTAAAGCAACAAAGCGAGGAGAAACTTGCACAATGGAAACCAAAGACAGAACTAGGCAAGCTCGTTAAGCAAGGAAAAATAACAAATATTGATGAAGTATTCGAGAAAGGCTACAAAATTTTAGAGCCAGAAATTGTCGATGCTTTATTGCCTAATCTAGAGTATGACCTAATACTAATCGGCCAGGCAAAAGGTAAGTTTGGAGGTGGCAAAAGACGTGCATGGCGTCAAACACAGAAAAAAACTGCTGAAGGAAACGTACCAAAATTTGCAGCCCTTGCAGTTGTAGGCGATAGAAACGGTCATGTTGGTATAGGCTATGGGAAAGCTAAAGAAACATTACCAGCAAGAGAAAAAGCAATAAGAAAAGCCAAACTTAACATATTCAAAGTTAATAGAGGTTGTGGCAGCTTTGATTGTATATGCAATGATCCACACTCCATTCCAGCTAAAACTGAAGGAAAAGAAGGTAGTGTAAGGATTATACTAATGCCTGCTCCAAGAGGTACCGGATTAGTAATTGAAGATGAATGTAAAAAAATCATGAGGCTTGCTGGCATAAAAGACATATACAGTAGAACTTTCGGTAAAACAAGAACGAAATTCAACTTGATTAAGGCTTGCATAAAAGCACTAAAAAAACTAAACGATCTACACTTATAAAATGTTATACGCTGCAATACGCATTCGAGGCCTTGTAGGAGTTCCTAAAATCATACAGCAAACATTATTCATGCTTAGACTTAGACAGAAACATGCTTGTGTATTGTTACAGCCTACATCACAAAATTTGGGAATGTTAAAGAAAGCAAAATCATATATCGCATATGGACCTATAAACAAAGAAACGCTTATTGAATTGTTAAAAAAACGAGGAAAGCTAGTAGGCGACAAAAAGCTGAGCGATGACGCAATAGCAAAATATAAGCTTAACATTGAGAAACTTGCTGATATGTTGATTAAAAATGAGCTTAAACCAAAAGAACTTGTAAAATACAGCATAAAACCATTTTTTAGATTGCATCCTCCTAAAGGTGGTTTTAAAAAGTCCATAAAGCTTGAATGGCCTAAAGGTGTGCTTGGCAATGTTGGTGAATACATCAACGAGCTAATTAAAAAAATGTTGTAAGAGCTAAAAAATGGTAAAGATAAAGAAACGTGATAAACGCAGCAGATTGCGTGGAAAGCGCACATGTGGACATGGAAGTAGAAAAAAGGCAAGAGGTAAAGGAAGTAAAGGTGGTAAAGGTAAAGCTGGAACTGGAAAAAGAGCTGGCCAAAAATTGACTGCATTGCTAAAGCATAAGCAAAAATTAGGCAAGAAAGGCTTCACAAGCCATAAAAAATTGAAAAGACTTAAACAAGTTACGCTTAACATTAAGCATATTGCTGATAACCTTGAGAATTATGCTGAAAATAATGCTATAAAACTAAATGCAAGACTGCTTGGGTTTGATGAATTAAGCATAAAACAGATAGCAAGCAAAATAAAAACAATAAAGTGTAAAAGCATAACAAAAAAACTTAAAGAAGCTTTAGAGCAAGCTGGAGTTAGTGTTGAAACAAATGAATAAACTAACAAAACAAAATGAACATTAAGCAGTTGATTCTTGCCTTGCCGGAAGTGAAGAAACCACATTACAGAGTAAGTTTTAGAGAAAAGATAAAGTGGACGTTGATTGTTCTTATTGCTTTTTTTGTTATGTCAAACATAGCTTTGGTTGGACTCAGCGAGAATGCATTAACACGTTTTGAATATCTTGCAATTATCCTTGGTGCTAAGTTTGGCAGTTTGATGTCTCTTGGTATAGGTCCTATCGTTACAGCAAGCATTGTTTTGCAATTGTTGGTTGGAGCTAAAATACTAAACATTGATTTGCACACGCATGAAGGGAAAGCATATTTTCAAGGATTGCAGAAATTGCTTGCGATTTTTTTTACACTACTTGAAGCAGCCATATATGTATTGATGGGAGGTCTACAGGCAATGCCTGGTCTTGCTTGGCTTGTTATAGCACAGTTGTTTATTGCAGGTTTGTTTGTTATTCTAATGGATGAAATAGTAAGCAAATATGGGTTTGGAAGTGGTATCAGCTTGTTCATTCTTGCCGGTGTTGCATCACAGCTATTCATAAGAAGCTTTAGTTTTATTGGGCCAACCGGTATTGCTCCAGTAGGTAAAGTGTTGCTGTTCTTTTATAGCTTAACACAAGGTAACCAGGTTGAGATGACAGCAGCATTGTTAAGCATTATTGCAACAATAATTGTATTTTTGCTTGTTGTTTATGTACAATCGATCCGTGTTGAAGTTCCGCTAACATATGCCAGAATACGTGGCTTAAGCTTAAGATGGCCTCTTGCGTTTCTTTATACTAGCAACATACCTGTTATACTTACTGCTGCTCTTGCCGCAAACATACAACTTTTTGCAACATTAATGGAAAGGTTTTTGGGCCATCCGACATGGCTAGGAACTTTCGCTAATGGTGTACCAATTAGAGGGCTTGCATTTTGGATAAATGCACCACATTTGATGGAAGCAATTGTTAGAGGAAGTGTAACCCCAATAATGATTTTGCAAGCTATAACATTTACTTTATTCATGTGCACATTCGCAGTAATTTTCAGTGTGTTCTGGGTTCAGACAAGCGGTATGGATGCAAGAAGTCAAGCTGAAAATCTAATTGCATCTGGTTTGCATATGCCTGGATTTAGGCAGGATGTTAGAGTACTTGAAAGTGTGCTTTCCCGTTATATAATGCCGCTTGCAGTAATGGGCGGGCTTGCTGTAGGTTTGCTTGCAAGTATTGCAGATTTGATGGGTGCTTTAGTTAGAGGAACAGCGTTGTTGCTAGCTGTGATGATAGCATATCGTCTTTATCAAGATATAGCCCAACACCATTTGTACGAGCTTAATCCAGCAGCAAGAAGATTTATTGGTGGTTAAGATTGTAAACCTAATATCAAGCTAGTTTTTTAATTTTATTTATTGTTACTAAAATTGCTCCCTTACAAGGCTCAGATTCGTTTTCAGGAATTCGTTTTACTATTTCATACCACTTTCCTTCGGTAATATACTCAGCTGTTCCTCTTAATTCATAACCCACACAGTTCTTTTTTCAATCTTTATTCCAAACAGTTAATGCAACATTTGGATTTTGTCGAATATTTTTCGTTGTTTCAACCATATAATTTTGATTTTTAGAAACAACTTTTACAAATGCCACAGCAATACAGTGAGGGTTTCCATTTTCATCCACAGTTGCAAACGTAGCAATAAAAAATCTTGGATGGGTGAGCGATTGAATATATGCATTTAATAAAGTCTAATGAAATGACGATGAGGAAAATTGAATCTGACTTAGTATCTCTGTAAAACATATTTGAAACCTAATGGTTGAAAAAGGGCGACGAGAGCGAAAGATTTTAATAAATAAAGCTTATTTACTATTTATGAGGAAAGTAAGAAAAGTAATTATTGATTGGCCTAAAGGAGAGGTTCGTTATGTGACAGAGAATGGTATGACAAGAATATCTTATAAGCATAATTATATAGAATTTCTCCCACATAACTACCGAGATGGTAAAGACACAGGTCCACCTATATATGTAAATGCTATTCTGGAAGATTATAATGATGAGATATCTGAATATTTAGAAGATTTAGAGAAAGAAGGGAAGATTGATATTGAAAAAGAGTGGTTGGTTTATGAAATAAAAAAAGGGGAAACTATTCGTTTTTCTTTTGAGAGATTAGAGATACATCCACTAGAAGGAGGTATAAAAGATTTTATCCAAAAATATACAGGGAGGTCTTCACCGTGGTTGATGTACGAAAAAGAAATAGATCTGCTAGCAAAAATTCCTCCTTCGATTATGGAAATTGCTGTAAAAAAGGCTATAGATTTATATGAAGCAGATGAGTGGGATACTTTTAATAAGATGTTATATGCGTACCATGAATCTCAACCAGGTATAGGACCTCTTTCTAAAGAGGAAGAAGAACTACTTGAGAAACATGGAATAAAAGAGATTGTAGAGAAATTATTTGAACTAATACCTTGGAGCGCGTGCATTGTATGTGGAGAAATTTTATGGGAACTTAAGTATGGAAACAAAAATCGAATAAAAAGTCCGAAAGATGTCATAGATATAGCCTTGAAAGGTGAAGCTTCAAACTTATATTGCATTATTGGGCCTTGTTTAGGACTTGCCCGATACGAGAGATACAAAGAATTAGATCGCCATGTTATTGTAATAGACGTAAGGAAAGATCCTACAGAGAAATACGGGTGGGAAGGGATACACCCTTTAGATCTACAAGAATTGGGTATCACAAGACTGTTAATTTATAAAAAATTAATGGAACTTGGAGAGGAAGAAATTTATGAAAAAGCAAAACGTATTTTTAGACCAGGAGCTTTACTTTATTTTTTAATTGAATATATAAAGTGGAAAGAAAGAGAAAAGAAAGAAAAGAAAGCTCTTCCCCCTTCAAATTTAAAAAAGTTATTGAATTTTTTAGACAAGGACAGTAATTAAATTTACATGTTCGAGAAATTTTGTAGGGTACCGGATTATAGATTGGAGCTGAATGATTCTTCACCCAATAACTGTATCTCTCTTGAGCGAAGCGAGAGCCAGAATGACTTAGGAGTAGAAGTATCTTTAAGAATGCAAACATTGTTTAGCAAGTTACATCCTACCAAACCTTCGTCTTGCGCGTCTGCCCAATGGTTTGCCAATTGCTTTTTGCATTATCTTTATCCATTCAGGCTGACTTATGCGTATCGCTTTACCATTAACCAAAGCGTCAACAATTTTCTTTCTTGCTTCTATCAATAATCTATGCATTGTTGGTTGGGACACAGCCATCCTACTTGCAGCTTCTTCCTGGGTTAAACCAAGATAATCAACAAGTCTTAATGCTTCTAGTTCATCCATACCTAAAGCTACTTCACTAAGTTGTGCAAGAGCAACGCCAGCAGGCTTAAAATAAGCGACAGTTGGTTGAAACATAACAAACCTGCATCGTCGCGGCCTAGCCATTTTCAAATTTAAAAAAACTTACATTTAAAAATTTAATGTAGATGTGCAACTTTGCATAGTTTTTTAAACATAAAAACACATGGAAATAATAAACCAAAGATAAATAAAAAAGATAAAAAACTAAAATAAAACAAAATAAAAAACAAAAAAAACGAAATGGAAAACGAAAAAACAGAAAATAGGCAAGATAACATTTCTAAAGAAGAAGAAATAGCATTTCATAAAGGAGCGTTAACAGTATTGGTAAAAGAAAGGCAAGAACTAGCAAGATTGCTTACAATTGTACAGCAATTAATAACAGCACATGCAAAAAGGCTTGAACAGCTTGGAGTTAAAATAGAAAAAACTGAACAGGAAGAAAAGAAAGAATAAAATAAAAAAATAAAAAGTATACTGAACACACTGCTACACTTAGTTACGCTTTGTTTGTTTTGTTTTTTGCAATTGTTACTTTCTTGATTTTATTTTTTCTGTCTTGCGTCTTGCTTTGCACTTACTTGATTTTCTTTAGTTGCTCTTCAATTTGTTTTAGCTCTTGTTTTAATGCTTCTATTTCTGCATTTATTTCAGCTTTTTCTTGCTCTAACAATTCTCTCTGCTCTTCTTTAGTTAATGCTGGTGCTGCTAATGCTCTTGCTTGTGCTTGCTGTAATTGTTGTAATGCTGCTAATCTCCAGTAACCAAGGCCTCTGCCGAACCTGCCCATTCCAAAGCGTCCAAATCCAAACCATCCAAAGCCTCTGCCAAATCCCAGTCGTCTTAAACAAACCCAATTGCCATTGGCCCACCAAGGGCCAGTTCCATCTCCCCAAGGCATTTTACATTTGGTTCTTATTTATTTAGTTTAGTTTTGATTTGATTTTAATTCTGAATTTGTACGCATTTACCATCAATAGTTTTGAATATATATTCAAAACTCTATTATGAATATATATTCATAATTTAAAAACCTTTCGGTTATGAATATATATTCATAACTCAATCTTAGAAGCATTCAAGCTAGCAAAGAAAAAAATAAACTAATGCAAGAACAGCTTAAAGCATAAAAGCAGAGCAATACCAAATAAAAACCACAAAAAGCTTAACCATGTTCTTATGCCTTCTTGCTTATGCAATTCAGGTATTAAATCACTGCTTGCAATATATAAGAAACCGCCAGCTGAGAATGCAAGAAGCACATAAATAAAAGTAGTAGTATGTACAAAAAACACAATTAAAGCACCAACAATACAAGTTAACTGAACAAGAAAATTGGCTAACAACGCTTTATGTTTTTTCCAACCCCCATAAACAAGCACGGCAAAATCGCCCAGCTCTTGGGGTATCTCGTGAAGTATAATAAGAAGTGTGGTAATAAAACCGAAATGTAACGAAACTAAAAAGCTTGCACCAATGACAACACCATCAATAAAATTATGAACAGCGTCTCCTAACAGCGACAGATACGTAAAAGCGTGAATTTTACATTTAACATTATGGCAGTGCCTCCATCTTAAAATTTTTTCTAAGAAAAAGAAAAAGATAAAACCAAGCATCAACAAATAAAAAGCATTGCTATTAAGTTGCTCCATAGATTCTGCAAGCAAATGAAAAAAAGCACCAGCAAGTAACGCGCCTGATGCAAATGCGATCATTGAAAATATAAACTTGTCAAAGACATTGCGCCTTAACAACAATGAAAAAGCTCCAATTAAAGCGACCAAACTATTAAGGATTGTTGCAGCCAGTACATAAAGCAACAGCATTTTAATAAAATTTTAAATTTAAAAATAAACAAAACAAAAAAATTGCGCAAGTTACTGCACTTTTATTTTTTTTGCTTGTCGTTTATGCTGTGTCGGCACTGTTATAGTTAATACACCATCTTTATAGGTTGCTTTTGCTTTTTCAGGCACTACTGGAACTGGCAATGAAAACGATCTATAAAAACCCTTATAACGTCGTTCAAGTTTATATGCATTTTTCGCTTTTGTTTCAGTTTTGGTTTTCTTTTCTGCTTTTACTGTGAGGCTATCTTTTGTCATTTCTATGCTTATATCTTCTTTACTAACACCAGGCAGTTCCATAGTGATTACTAAATTGCCGTTGCTTTCATGTATGTCAGCTAAAGGTTCGCGAAAATCGCCGAGCACTTTTGCGATAGGCTTGAACAATTCATCAAATGCTTTATTCATTCGTTCTTGAAATTTTCTTATTTCAGCATCAATATCAACAATCATTTTCACCTCTTTTTATTTAATTTTAGTTGTTAGTATTAACGGATTAATGGTATTTAAATTTTCCTCAAGGATGAATCAAAGAATTAATAAAATTACTACTTCGCTGATTTTTGCTTTTTTCTTACCCATTTCAACTTTCTTGGGTTGCGTTTCATAAAAAAACTTTTTCTGCACTTGCTGCTGCAGAACCAATACTGTTTAGCATCATTAGTAACATAAAGCAAACCTTTGCCGGGTTTTATTTCAGCATTACAAAAATGGCATTTAGGCATTTTATGTATATGTGCCTTTTGTTACTTTACTTGTTATTTTTCTTGCCTCAATTTCAGTTTCGCGCAACATCAAAATATCTTTAAGTCGAACAGGGCCTTTAACATTTCTTCTTATAACATTGCCCTTATTCGGCCCACTCATAATGCGTACTCTAACTTGGGTAAGCTCTCCTCTAAAACCTGTCCTGCCTATAATTTCCTCTACAACAGCAGGATAAACTTCTTTTGCTTCTTTAGTTTGCTTTTTATCTTGCCTCTTCCTTGCCATTTTAGCAACTTTTTAGCATTACTTTTTTTCTAGCAATTCTGCAATAAGCTTTTCTGCTTCACCAGGATTAACAATCGCTACTGATGCTGCTGCAACATTCAAACCAGCAGCATTACCAAGCTTTTGCTTGCTATCAACTTCAACATATGGAATACCTTTTTCTTTGCATAACAATGGTAAATGCTGTACTATTTCTTTTGGTTGCACATCCTGGGCAATCACTACAAGCTTGGCCTCATTACGCTCTACTGCTTTTGTTGTTTCATTAGTACCTTTTTTTATCTTTCCCGTTTTTCTTGCGATCTCAACTACTTCATAAGCAGAAACCATTTTTTCCTCCTTCATTTAATTCAGTCATCGTTGATTAAGCCAAGCTAAGTTAGCTTTAAAAAGGTTTCGCTATTTTTATGTTGATGAAACAAGCCAGTATATTAGAAAAACAAAAAATAATGGGTGGACTAAAGGTGTTCATTACGCTAACAATTGTTTCTATATTAATAATTATGATTGTAACAGCAAATAAACAGACTATAGACGTTATTAAACAAGTGAACATACTTATTCTTGCTTTTGCTTTTATTTTGCTTTTTATTTATGTTTTGTTTGATGCATTAAAGTTAAAAGCACTAACGTTAGGCGTGACAAACCAGAACATAAGCGTAAAAACATGTGCTGAAATCATACTTACTGGGAATTTTCTCGCTGCTGTAACACCGTTTCAGATGGGTGGCATTCCGATAGAGCTGTACATATTAAAGAAACACAAAGTTGGTTTAGGCAAGGGAAGCTTTATACTTATTGCACGCGGATTATTGTATGCCGTATTTATCCTGATTTTTACTCCGTTAATATTAAAGTACTATTTTAGTTATGCGAGAAATTTAGCAAAAAATTTAATGGTGTATGCGTTATTTATCTATTTCATAGCTGGTGTTAGCTTAGTGCTAATTTTATCAAAGCCAGAACCAATAAAGAGGTTCATATTAAGAAGGTTACGTAAAAAACGTTTTAGATTTAAAAAAGTTATAATAACGCTCATTCGCGAACTAGAAGAAATCAAACACGGTTTTTTACAGTTGATAAAACAAAATAGGGTTGCATTATATAAAGCATGCGCATATACGATTGTTTCGCTAATTGCATATTACTTGATAGCACCAACAATCATATATGCATTAGGTTTTCATGTCAACATTATTGAAGTGATTGTAATTCAGTTATTAATTGTTGTGTTAACATTTTTCTTTCCAACGCCTGGAGCAAGCGGCATGGCAGAATTTGTTTCAGCAGGACTGTTCAGTATTGTGCTTCCTAAATATGCTTTAGGAATGTTCGTAGTTTTATCACGATTGATTATGTTTTATATAGGAGTAATAATCGGTGGGATACTAACATTAAGATTGGTATACAAAAAATAGATCAAAGCAAATAAACCAAACAGCAAAGTAAAAGTTTAAAAAATAAAACGTATATGCATAATAAAATGAACAAGTGGATAGAGTTGATAATAGGTTTAGTGTTACTTGCTGTATCTATAGTTGTTCCTATCTGCTTGCATTTAGGAGAAGCGGTAAAGCAGTTTATAATTGGGGGTCTAGTAGTGTTTGTGTTTTTGCTTGGCTTATTGTTTCTTGCAATGGCTATCAGTGACATGAGAGAGTAATTTTGTATTTTGTTTTTTGCTTTTTTATTCGATTTTTTAACTTTCATTACGGGTTTTTTGCTTCCAATTAGCTAAGCATAAAAAATAAAAATAGTTCTGATTGTTAGTAATCAATGAGAAATGCATATGAAGTAAAATGTGAGCCAATTTTATGCAGTAAATGTAAAGGCAAAGGATTATGTGGTATGCCATGTCCAATTCTCGCTAGACTCAAAGCAATTCATAAAACATTGAGCGATGAGGTATATGGCAATAGCCCTCCAGAAATATTTGTTGGAAGAATAGGCTATCCTTATGTTTATTCTGGCATATTAAGCCCTAATGAAATTGGAGAAACAAGCATATACAGCAGGCCGGAGTTATGGTTCAAAAATAATGCTGGCATAACTGATATAATTGAATATAGAACAAAACTTGTGTACTGCAGAGCAAAAGTGAATGTAAAAAATAGCTACTGGAATAGGCGTATTATTGAGAGCATACAAGAGATTTCAGCCAGCTATAAACCAGTTGCTGTAGAAATCAAGCTAAAGCATAAACCAAAAGTAAAGCTTAGCTTCGATGCTGTTACGCCTCTCACAACAAACCCTGCAGAATTGCAAAAGTTAAGGATTGATGAAAACCCCAAAATAAAACCAAAAGTTGAAAAGCTTATTAATGATGATGTCAAAGCAAGTGAAGCAGTAATACAGTTATACAATGCTAAAATCGAAATCAGCAGTATATATCAAGTGTTATCGGCAGGTTTGCTCGGCGTAAAACTCCAAAGACGTCTTGTGCCGACAAGGTGGAGTATAACAGCAACAGACGACATAATAAGTAAGTTTTTACTTAACAAAATAAAATATTACGATACTATAGATAAGTTCATGGTGTTTCATTCCGATTATCTTGGCAATCATTATGAATTTATTTTGCTGCCATCAGTTTTTAGGTTTGAAGTGTTAGAAGCAAAGATGCCTGGTAGCGTTTGGAATCCTGGCAAGGAGTTATTTATCATGCAAGACTATGAGGATGTTTTTGGCAGAAAAACGTATGCAGAAAATGTAACAGGTGCATATTATGCTAATAGGCTTGCTGTTGCAGAATACTTAACACGCATAAGAAGGCAAGCTGCATGCCTTGTGCTGCGTGAAGTTCGTCCAGAGTATTTTGCACCATGCGGCGTTGGCATTTTGCGAGAAGCGAGCAGGGATGCTTTCACGAGAAAGCCAGAGGTATTTGAAACATTGGAAGAAGCATTAAAGACAGTTGCATCAAGGTTAAAACTTAACATAAATGTGTTCATTAAAAAAAGTTGGTTACTAAAACAAATAAAACAACAAAAAACATTGTTCGAGTTTGTTAATAAAAATCACTAAATTAAATTAAAACAAAATCAGGCAACTTGCTAAAAATTAAAAAGACTTTTTCTTACTTCTTTTTTTAGGATTCTCGTACATCCCGAAACATTCTAATGTTCTTCTTGAATTCTTTTTTTCTTTTTTATACTCCATAATACATCTGAAAGGATATATCAAGCTATATGCCGCTACACCAGGCAAATAAATAACTGCAGATGGCACTGCATAAAAAATTCTTTCTAACAATCCTGATAGCCCCGCTATCTCCTCTCTCCATTCTCGTATTATTTTTTTAGGATGATATTTTAGACTTTCTCTTCCCCGACTTTGAACAAAAGTGAAGAAATTGCCTTTACCAATTTCTTCAGCATATTCTATTTCTTCTTGTAACATTATTCGTAATAATAAACCACCATCATAACCATATCCCCCCTCAGGAAATTTAGACCTATTCAAATTAGGCATGAAATAGTAAGGAAATTCGCCAGATTTAATCTTTTTTAAATGTCTCCTATAATGCATATACTCGTTAGGCAAAGATAAGACAATTCTTATAACTCTCCCAAGGTTCTTACAATTTTTTGCTACTCGATAAAAAGAATCATGTAAAACCATTCCAAGTGCTTTTACCTCTTCCTTCAAATTTAAAGGAGTATTGTTTATTTTTTCTTCCTGTATATAGCTAGGTTCTCTAAATCTTTTATTAAGTTCTTTCCCAGTGAGTATTATATTTTCATTTTTCATTTTATATAAAAAGTAATAACTAGTATTTAAATCTTTCGGTTATTTACCATTTAATAGGTATAACACTACTAAATATATCACAAAAAACACTTACCTCCAAAAACGCCCCTAACTACGCTCCTTTACCCATTGCTTCACTTTATTTTTCGTAAAAAGTAAAAACCCTTAGCTAAAAAGATAAAATTATTATAGCCCTCGTATGACAGATTAGAAAGCAGAACAGAATAATTTATAAAGACTACCTATTATTCACTATTATGTTACAACGAAAAGAAATAAGATATATTGTTAGTCTCTCTGCTATTGAAGATTTTATAAAAGAAATAAACAAAATTGCTAAAGAAGAAGTTTTTTCAACACCATATAATTGGACGATATATTTCAACAATTCAGAACATGAAGTTCCATTTGAAGTCTCAATTAAAGGAAGAAAATATAGTAACCAACCATTTCATGGATCTCTTAATCTTGACGAGAAATGGATCTTTGAAATTAAAGAAGACTACATAAACAAAAATTGTCGTTTTCGAAGAAAGAAAAGGAAAGTCCTAACTTTAGAAGAAATTTTAAATACACTTTCTGAAATGACTAATATAAAAACAAATCAAATCACTTCTCCATTGAGACCTTACCTACTTGATAGCTACAGAAGAAGACACTTTTTACTTGATGAAAATATCAGAATAACAATTGATACCGATTTAACTTATTATTTATTTGAGGACACATTTAACGGAAAGCAGATCGGAAATGAAAATTATGCTCGAATCGAAATCAAAATACGTTCAGAAAAAATTAATTCTACAAAATTTCATAAAATCGATTCGCTATTAAAAGATTTAGAAGCTGAAGAAACAATATCTAAAAAAGATATGGCTTACAATTTATTATCCAACTACTTAAGAAAGAAATCTGGAAGAAAAGTTGCTACTGGCGATGTAGAAATTGAAGCAAAATTATTATTGTCCAGGGATGAGCAATATATATTTCATAAAATAAAGAGAGACTTTTATTATGGGTTAATAAAAGGGTTTACACTTTTAGATAATTTTCCTTATACTTTGGAAGGTGGAAAATTACATAAATACTTAGTGACTTCGAAAGACGAATTCTTTAGAGTGGGTATAAAAGGAAAATCAAAAACAATCATTCAAAAAGAAGGCTTCAAAGTAGTAGACGATCCTTACGGATTAAAATGTATTATAAAAAGAAAGGAAATCAGAAGACCATTCGATTCAAATATCGATTTATCTAAACTACAATTTAAGACGATTTATCGAAAAAGAAAATACTTCTTAGTGGAAAATGAAAAAGATAAAAAAACTTACTGTATTCTAATAGATAGGTGCACCCATGAAGCCTCAGAATTGTTTCAAATGGAAATTGAAGGTTTATTAGATAGTCCGCTCAAAAACGAGGAAAGAGAGATTATTAGAGATATAGGATATTTGACATGTTGTCTAATCACAAAATATCCTGTTCTTAAGCCAACTACTTTAACAAAATTGGAATGGCTAAGAAAAATATAATTTTAGATCTAGTCACATTTAAATCGTTCGATAGTTCCCCCTACTAACGCCACAGCAAAATGTTATACTAACAAATTAAAAATCCTAAAAGTAAGATTTAAAAACAACAATAATTTTTATGCTTTTGCGCGCAACTTTTACTGCACTCACAAACTAAATTAAATTTTCAATTGTTTTTAAAATGAAAGAGGGAAAACTGACGCACTACGATGTTTTGAAAGGTCTAGAAGGAGTAGTTATAGAATGTAAAAAAGATATAGGTCTGTGGATATGTAAAGGTAATCCTTTAACTTTTTCGGATATAGATGGAGAAGTAAAAAGATTAAGAAGACTGGGCTGGCATATATTTTATAGTATAGAATTAAATGGAGAGATAGTTCAACCTGGACATTGGTATAATATAGACGATAGATCAAAAGTAAAATACATCGTTACAATCTACAATTATAGAAAAACTGGACAAAGAGAACAAATAGCAAGAATTTTATTCGAGAGAAGAGAAAAAGTGTTAGATCTAATCAAAGAACTAAATCAAGAAGAATTTTACCAAGCTTAATTTTTGTTTGTTTTGTTTAACATAAATGTGTTCATTAAAAAAAGTTGGTTACTAAAACAAATAAAACAACAAAAAACATTGTTCGAGTTTGTTAATAAAAATTAAAACGTTTAAACTAAATCGACCATATGATCATATTTAATTTCTTCGATAATGGAAGAAACTTCATAATCTTTTATAATTTTGGAAAATTTTCTTCTTATTTCCGTTAAAATCTCATCAAAATGTTTTAGGTCTTTTGCAACAATATTGATAGTAAAATCCCATTTTCCAGTTGTTTTAGCTACATAAACTACATTTGAATGTGATTTTAAGAAATTTATAAAAGATTTTTCACAAGTTTCACTCATATTTTGCAAAACAAAATTTACGAATGCGTAAACAGGGAAACCCAAAGCTACAGGGTCCAAAACAGTATGAAAAAATTTTATTATTCCAAATTTTTTCATCCTTTTTATTCTATAAACAACACTATCTCTTTGGATTCCTGTTTTTCTTTCTATTTCTGCTACACTTGCTCTAGCATTTTTATCAAGTATTTTTAATATTTTTTTATCTTTCAAATCGAGTTTTATTTTCATATTTATTAAAATAAGAACGTTAATTTAAAAATTTTTCGTTTTTTACGAAAAAATTTAAAGAAAGTTTTATAAATCTTAAATTTCATAATTTAACCACTATAAAATAACTAAATTAAAAATAAAAATAAAAATGGGAAGAGAAAATTTGAGGGTATATAATTTTGCTATTTTAACAACAAGAACAAGGGGGAGAGAGGAAGAGAGCTATAGATTTATTAGGGCGGAAGAAAGATCTAGAGGAGAATCCATAGACGACTTAATAAATAGAGGTATAGAAGAAATAGAAAGAGGAAATGTGGAAGCTATGAACCCAAAGATAGTAGAAGGATGTACAGGGGGAATAATCGTTATTAACGATGTTTCGAGAGACATTTACATTTTTGGAGAAAATCTAACTGAAGAGGTAATAGAATACTTAGCGAATTGGACTTTTAGGAGGTACATCAAGGAATTGCATTACAATCTCCATTCCATCTATAAAGGAGAAATTCGCCATCATAAACCTACACTAGTATAGACTTTATTGAGGGAATAGGTGAACTTGAAAATTTTGTTTTTTCTTTATTTTTTATTTCAAACCTAGTAAACGGTTAAGCATGATTACTTTTCTTCTGTATTTTATCCGCAAATAAAAACCAAACAACAATCCTGCAATCAAACCGCCGAGATGTGCTGTATTACCAATAGGCAAACCTGCTGCAGCTGAAGCAAGCCACAACACACTTAAAGCAATTATTGAAGCGATCCACATTGGCAATGGAAAAGGAAAAGGCATTATGTAAACCTTAAGTTTTGGTGTGAGTACAGCAATACAACCAGCCAAACCAAAAATTGCACCGCTTGCACCAACAGCAAGAGCATTCATGTCACGTTGAAATACAAATGCAAGCAATACAAACAAAAGAGAAGCAGAAATGCCACTAATAAAGTACAGCCACAAAAATCTCTTTTTGCCAATAATTTGTTCTAAAAAAGAACCGAGAAAAAACAAACTCATCATGTTAATAAACAAATGAAAAAAACCTGCATGCATAAACATACTAGTAACGATCGTCCACAAATATTTTCCATTTATAATGTTTATCGGTTTTATCGCAATAAACTCAACAAAATTTCCTGTTAGAAGTAACGGAAACATTGCAGCGAATAAGACACTATTTACAATAATTAACCACAGTGTTGCACTTAATTTGTGCTTGTATGATCGCATTTGAAATTACAACTTTAGAAATCTGAAAAATTTTTTTGTTTTCCCTTTCTTTTTGGCTTTTTCTTTACTTTTCCTTTGTTTTTGCTTTGATTTTTGTTTTTTCTTTTGTTTTTTTGTTTTTGATAATTTTTTGCCTGCTTTGTTTTGCTTGCTTTTCTTTTTCTTTGTCTTTGCCTTTACTGTCTTTACTTTCTTTACTTTCGCTTTTCTTGTCTTTACTTTCTTTGCTTTTGTCTTTTTCGCTTTCTTTGCTTGCTTCTCTACTTTCAATTTTTTCTTAACTTTTACTTTTTCTCCTTTTATCTTTTGTTTTTCTTTTTTCTCTTTTGCTTTAACTTTTGGCTTAACTTCATATTGCTCAAGCAATGATTTGGCTTTCTCAATAATTTGCTCGTGTTTAGCTATTTCATGTTGCAATTTTTTTATTTCTGTTTCATTAGAGACTGGCTGCAACAACTCACCACAATCAGGACAAAAGAAATCATGCAAAAGCGCTGTTTCTTCTGTCATCGTTACACATTTATTAGGACAAGCATAATAAGTCTTTGTTTGTTTACTTTTTAATTCGTGTTGTAATCTAAACAATTGTTTATTTTCTTCAGCAATTAAAAATTCAAAGCAGTTTTTCATTTCAAGTGTCCAATAATAAATGTACCAACCTTTTCGCTTGTCTTTTTTACGTGTGTAACTTACTAAACCCCTATCATGAAGCTTATATAACATATTTCTAACCTGATTTACTGTAATGTTAAGTTTTTTTGCAATATCGAACTCACTAATATTTTGTTTGTTGTACAGCAAATCGACAATTTGCTTACTGTATTTATCTAACAAATAAGAAACAGTATAATAAAGAAGTTGTTTTTCTTTTTCCATTTCTGCTTTAGATTTTTTCATATTAGAAATTGTTTTTTTAGCCCCCTTTTTAGTTTGATTTTTCTGTTTATTTTGTTTTTTGCTTTGCTTTTTGCTTTTCTTTTTTGTTTTTTTCAATTTAACCATGTTACAAGATAATAGTAAGCATTTTTAAATATTACCAAAGCAAAAGACAAGAAAAAGAACAAGAAGGTTTAATAACAAAAACTGTCTTAACTTTTTAGTGTTTACAAAAGATATTTAAATTAAATACAGCTTTTGAAATTGAAATAATCAACTAAATAAAAGAGGTTCAAATGGCACTTTTTAAAAAGAAGAAAAAAGAGGTATCACTTCCTGAACCGCCAATACCTCCTGCAACACCTACAACACCACAAATACAACAAATCGATATAGAAAAATTGAGAACGTTGAAGCTACCTGAAGTGCCTTCAATGCCAGAGATGCCAGAGCAACCAGCTCCAGTAAAACCAGAAGTGAAAGATCTAAGTGGACTAAGTTTGCCAGAACCAGAAGTCACACCAGAAAAACAATCAGTAGAAACTACAACAGAAGTCATGCCTACAAGTGAAGAAAAACCAACAGTAAAAGGGCCTATATTTGTGAAGATAGATAGATACAAAGAAGCATTAGAGACTATCGAAGGTATAAACAAAAAGCTTGATGAAATAAACAAAGCAATACAAAAGGTAAAAGAAGTAAAGCAGAAGGAGATGGATGACATAAGCAAATGGGAAAAAGAAGTTGAAGAAATGAAAAAAAAGCTAAGCAATGTAGAGAAGATTTTGTTTTCAAAACTAGAATAACTTAATTTTTTATTTAAATTTTAATTTGCATAAAAAATGAAATTCGAAGAGGCGATTCATGTTAAAATTGATATAGATGAAGCAATGAATATAAGAAGGCAAATTCTAGAAGCAATGATGTCTAGCATTAATAGTTTGGAAGTAATTGATGAACTAAAACAAAATACTAAAGAAGAGAAAAAACAATACAGTGAAGTTAAGCAGGCAACTAAAGAAGCAAAAATGATGGTTGCTGAACTTAACGAAATAATGCCAAAACCAAGAAAAACAGGAAAAACAAGAGCGAAAAAAGTAAAGGCAAAAACTAAAGCTAAAGCGAAGAAAAAAACAAAGGTAAAACAGAAAAAAGAAAAAACAAAAGCAGAAACAAAGCCGATAGCAATAAGCAAAAAAAGAATGAAATTAAAGGCTGAACTAGAAGAAATAAGACGAAAACTGGAAATGCTTGGTTAATTTATTTGATTTGTTTTTTATTATTTTTCTGTTTTTTGCACGTCAATATTAAGCCAAGGATAAAACATAAACCTCCAGTCTTGCCGCATTAAACAAATAGTATCTGCAAAACACTTTATTGCTTTCACATATGCTTTTTGCTTGTTGTAAGCATACAGTGCTGAATCAACAGAGTGATTAAAGTTATAAAGCGAAAGATAGCAAGCAACCATTCCAATAGCGTCATGCAAGCTAAAAATATCAAGACCATCGCTATTAACATCGCAAAGATCAAGTAAACCTGAATTATAAAGCATTAAAATCGTGCTCGGCAGAAACTGAGCAGGGGTTATTGCACCAGCAAAACTGCAGTTGCAAAAAGGATTGTTAATTATGCCTTGTTCAAACAAGTTAAACAATGCATCCAGTTGTTTTATTGCAAATTGCTGCTTTCCAGCAAGATATAGCGTGACTAATGTATTAAACAATTTTTGCTTTCCGCAGTAATTGCCAAAGCATGATTCTAAAGCGAGAATTGCTGTTATAATCTCGATAGGTTTATGTTGCATATCTAATGAAAATAAATTCACAGCATTAATTAAATCTTTCTCATAAGTGTTGATAAAATTTAATGCTTTGTTAAACATTTTTGGCGTATAAAAACCGAGCTCTGGTTTTAAGTAATAATCTTCGCTAATTTTATCGATTTTGTTGTAATGCTTCAATGTTTCTCTTAATTTTGCCACATCATAAATTTGAAAGTCATCGCTTGCAAACAATTTTTCTGCTAACCCTCCATAACGCGATGTCAAATAAAGCTTTAACTTAGCAAGATCATCAAGCTGTTTTCTTTGATGTTTACAGCCTTGAGCAACTTGTTCTAGTTTACGCTGGGTAATTTGAGCAGTTTGTTCAGTTACTTGTTGCTCAATCTGACATTGAGCTCGACTTGCTCTGCATTGGTTTTCATAATGGCAAGGAAAAAGAAAAGGCAAGATAAGTGCAAAATTTAAAGCATTAAACCGTGTCATGCTGTAATTAAAGCAAAGAAATATAAAAAGGTTATTGAAAAATAAAGGAGTTAACAAATTATAGACATTCACAAAGGTTTTTTATTCTATTTTTTTGTAAAAGTAAACCAGGCTTGCTGAAACACTTTTACAGATAAAAGAAAAATTTAAAAACATTATCGTCGAGCCGACCCTAGAAGATTTCAGAAGCTTTAAACCGAAAGATTTAAGTTTTTAAAAATATATGTTACATACATACTATACTCATTAAAAAGAAGAATTAAATATGCTATTCAAAGATAAACATATGCTTCATTCAATTGTATTTCATCGAGCTAATATTAAATCTAATATTAAATTAAATTTATCAGATTAATGCATAAGATGAAAATAGCTGTAAGTTCGATAGGAAAAAATCTTGAAAGCCAAATTAGTAATGTATTCGGGAGATGCCCGTATTTTATTATTGCTGAAATTGAAAACAAAAGAATTGTAAAAACTAAAACAATTAAAAACACAAGTGCTAATCAAATGGGCGGAGCAGGAATCTCTGCTGCTCAAATAATTGCAGAAGAAGGTGTAAAAGTTGTAATAACAGGAAATATTGGACCAAAGGCTTCTTCTGTTTTGAAACAATTTGATATTGAAGTTTATAGAGGAAGCGGGTTAGTAAAAGAGGTATTACAAAAATTTATTGAAGGAAAACTTGAAAGAATTCAATAAAAGATAATAAAAATTTAAAATAAAAAATGGAAGTAAAGATAGATAAAAATAAGTGTATTGGTTGTGGAATCTGTGTTAACATATGTCCAGAAGGTATAGAAATAAGAAACGGAAAGGCTTCTATAAAAGATGAAAATGTGGATTGTTTAATACAAGCTGCGAATTCATGCCCTAAACATGCTATTATTTTAGAAGCGAATAAACAACAATCAGAAAGTTTAGAAATCCCGCAGGGTTTTACAAGAATGGGAGTGGGCCGCAGAATTCATAGTAGAGGGCAAGGAAGGAGAAGAAGAATGGGTGGTTTTGCAGCTGGCCCTGAAGGTTATTGTGTATGCACAAAATGTGGATATAAAATTTTACATCAGCGAGGAATTCCCTGCCACCAGCAGAAATGCCCTAAGTGCGGCTCTCCAATGATAAGAGCTAATTAAAATATTGAAAATAATAAAAGTGAAAATAGCAATTCCCACAGAAAATAAAAAAGGATTAAACGATAAAGTAACAGAACATTTTGGTAGATGCAATACTTTTACTTTTCTTAACGAGAAAGGAGAACTCATTGAAATAATTGATAATAAAAGTCAGCTAGGCTTATTGCCTCCACAACTTTTGAAAAAGCATGGAGCAAACGTTTTGTTATGCAAAGCTCTCGGTTTAAAAGCTTTTGATTTATGCAAACAACTTGGCATAGAGGTCTATATTTCAAAAGCAAAAACAGTTAAAGAAATTTTTGAAGAATGGAAAAATAAAAAAATCAAAAAAGCTAATTTTGAAAATATTTGCAAACATGGAAAATGAAAATTACTTTTATGATTGTTTTTATCGTTATTTTTGTAATTATTTTAATATTATTAGCATTAATTTATAAATTTATATTCAATATAAATACAATGAAGGAGAATAAAGAAAATATAACAAAAGATTTAGAAAAAAATTTTCTTTCTAATATAACAATTTCTAACATAACAATTATTGATGTTTATGATAATGTTGAATTTAATCCAAAATTCAAAACAGGTTTCGGTTTTGCGTGTGTTGTAAAATTAAAGAATAATACAATTCTTTTTGATACCGGAAGCGATTCAAAAATACTATTAACAAATTTAGAAATAGCAGGAATCAAACCAGAGGAAATAGGGATTATTGTTTTATCACACATTCATGGAGACCATACTGGCGGTCTTTTAGGGTTTTTGAGGAGAAATTCCAATGTTAAGGTTTACGTTCCTGTTTCTTTTCCATCTTCATTTAAAAAGGAAATAAAAGCAACAGGAGCAAAAGTAGTAAATGTTACTAATTTTATGAAAATAACAGAAGGAATTTATTCGACAGGAGAGCTTGGAACATGGATTAAAGAACAATCTTTAGTAATTAATTCTGATAAAGGATTAATTATTATAACTGGTTGCGCCCATCCTGGTATTGTTAACATAGTAAAGAAAGTAAAGGAATTAACAAATAAAAATATTTATATTGTTATGGGAGGATTTCATCATCCTCCAATTGAAATAGTAAAAGAATTTAAAAAACTTGATGTGAAAAAAGTAGCACCGAGCCATTGCACAGGAGATGAAGCAATAAATGCTTTCAAAAAAGAATATCAAGAAGATTTTATAAAATCTGGGGTTGGAAAGATTATTGTAATAAAATAAAACAAAAAATAAAAATCGACAGCAATTAAATGCTAAAGGAAGTGCTTTTTAAAACACTTTTTGAAACACTGAAAATAGTAGGAATAGTAACAATTTTAATGATCTTTATTGAGTATTTACAAATAAAGTTCAAGAAAAAAATTGAAAAGTACATCACAAAAAACAAGAAAAATCAAATAATAGGTTCTTCTTTGCTTGGCGCAATTCCTGGTTGCATAGATGCGTTTTTTATTGTTTCTTTATATTCTCACGGCTTGGTAGGCTTTGGTGCTTTAACAGCAGTTATGCTCTCAACAGCAGGTGATGAAGCTTTCGTCATGCTTGCCATGGTTCCAAAGACCGCTTTTTTAATTTTTGCATCATGTGTCATTCTAGGAATTCTTGGTGGTTTTCTTGCTGATGCTATAGTAAAGAAAACAAAATTAAAAAGGTCGAAACCTTGTATCATAAAAATTCATAAAAAAGAAAAACTTGGACATTTTTTTAAAGAACATGTATACAACCATATTATCAAAAAGCATGCATTAAAACTTTTCTTATGGATTTTTTTTACTTTGTTAATAGTTGAATTGTTAATGGAGAAGTTTGATCTCGCTAGTTTTCTGCCAAAAAATGTTTTGTTAATGATTTTAATTGCTGCATTGGTTGGGATAATTCCTGAATCAGGACCTCATCTGATATTTCTTACTTTGTTTGCTAAAGGCCTAATTCCTTTTTCAGTTTTGTTGACTTCTTCATTGGTGCAAGACGGTCATGGCCTACTTCCTTTACTTTCCTATTCTGTTAAGGATGCAATTAAAGTTAAAATTTTTAATGTTGTTTTTGGACTCATTGTTGGAATAGCTTTATTTTTAGTTGGAATTTAAAATGAGAATAGCAATTACTGGCGGAAAAGGAGGAACAGGAAAATCAACAATAGCAACAGCTTTGGCTTACAAATTAGCAAAAACAAAAAAAGTCTTACTTCTTGATTTAGATGTTGATTGCCCAAACGATGATTTGATTCTTGGAATTAAAACAAAAAAAGTAAAAGATGTTGAAAGCATGATTCCAAAATTTGATTATAAAAAATGTAAAAAATGTGGTTTGTGTTCTAAAATCTGTAAAGAACATGCAATCGTTTTTGTTAAAGGAAATTTTCCCTTTGTAATTCCTGAGCAATGCATTGGTTGCAAAGCTTGTAAGATTGTATGCCCTTTCCATGCTATAACAGAAGAAAAACAAAAAATAGGTGAAATTTTTATCGGCAAAAAAGGAAACCTCACTTTAATAGGCGGAAAAATGAAACCTGTGATTGAAGAATCAAGTTTGGTTGTAAATGCGGTAAAAAAATTTTCACAGGAATATGAGAAAAAGTATGATTATGTAATTGTTGATACTGCGGCAGGAACACATTGTCCTGTTATTTCTGCCTTACTTAATTGTGATATCGCTTTTGCTGTAACAGAGCCAACACCTCTTGGCCAGCATGATTTAGAATTAATTTTAAAATTAACAAAAAAATTGAAAATTAAATCTTATGTTATTTTAAACAGATCTGACATTGCTAATAAAAAAATGATTGAGAACATTGCAAGAAAATACAAAACAAAAATTATTGCAGAAATCCCTTACAGTAAGGAAATTGAAAAAAATTATTCAGTTGGAAAACCAATTGAGCATGAAGCTATAGATCAGATTATAAACATGGTAAAATGAAAACAATAACAATTTTATCTGGTAAAGGAGGTGTTGGAAAAAGTTCCATTACTGCTTCTTTAGCTGTGTTGTTAGCAAGAAAATATAAAATTGTTACAGCCGATTGTGATGTTGATACACCAAATCTTGGTTTGTTGTTTGGCATTAAAAATTTTAAAAATTTGAAGAAAGTATCAACAAACTATAAAGCATTTGTAAATAAAAAGGTTAAAAAATGCCCTAATGTAAAAAAATTATCTGATGTATGCACTTTTTTTGCCATTTCTTGGAATGAAAAAATGAATATACCAATAATAAACAGATTTTTGTGCGAAGGTTGTGGTGCGTGTAAATTATTATGTCCGGAAGGAATAGAATTGAAGAGAGTGAAAAATGCTGTTATTGGCCAAACAAAAACAAAATACGGTTTTTATATTGTTTTTGGCCAGCTAAAAGTTGGGGAATCAGGAAGTGGGAACATTGTTGAAATTATTAAAGAAAGAACAAGAAAAATCGCTGAAAATGTTAAAGCAGATTTCATCATTATTGATTCGTCTGCAGGAATTGGTTGTCCTGTTATTGCCTCAATCAGAGATTCTGATTTTGTTATCGCAGTTACAGAACCAACTCCTTCTGCTTTACGTGACTTAAAGAGAGCACTAAAGGTTGTTGAACATTTCAAAATACCTTACGGGGTTATTATTAATAAATATGATCTTAACAAAAAATTCACAAAAAAAATAGAAAATTTTGCAAATAACCATGGAATTCCAATATTTGGAAAATTACCTTATGACAAATCATTTGTTGAATCAATAGTGAATCTTATGCCAGTTGTTGTTTATGATAAAAGATTTGAAAGATTATTTTTAAGTATTTTAAATAATGTCAAAAATAATCTCGATAAAATTTACAATAAAAATTTATGAAAATTTTTCTAATTTGAGTAGAAACAGCTATTTTAATAGCTACCTTAACCGCACTACTTCTAGGTTGCGCGGCACAGTAGTTTCTATCTTGAAAAATTTATGAAGTGTCGATGCTAAATCAAGACTTTTACTTTGTTCACCATGGTTAATAATTATTCGTCGTGGTGTAGGTTTGAGATTGTTAACAAAATTAATAAGCTGATTTCTATCGCTGTGTCCGCTTAAACCTTCAATGCTAACAACTTCTAACTTTATAGGAACTTTTTCTTCTTTACCTTCAACCACAAACCTTGCTTCTTTCAAACCTTCTTGCACTTGTCGACCAAGACTATTTACACCCTGATAGCTAACAAATATGATCATGTTTTTCTTATTGTCGGCAAGTTCTCTAAAGTACTCTACACTTGCGCCTCCAACAAGCATACCGCTTGTCGCAAGAATAATGCATGGACCACTATTAATAACTTCCTCTCGCTCGGTTGGAGAACCAACACGCTTAAACGTTTCACTTAAGAAAGGATTTTCACCAGCTATAATTTGCTTTCTCACATTAACACCAAGGAACTCTGGATAAGCTGTATGGATAGTTGTTACATCCCAGACCATACCATCTATGTACACCGGTACGTTCTGCAATAAGCCCTGCTTTATTGCATCATCAATGATAAGCATTACTTCTTGACTGCGGCCGACTCCTAAAACAGGAATAAGCACTTTACCTTTTCTTTTGATAGTCCTGGCTATATTTTCAATGAGTGCTTTCTCACTCTGTTTTCTTGGAGGCATAACATCGTTTCTACCGCCATAAGTTGATTCCATGATTAATGTTTCTACTCTCGCATATTTTGTGCGAGGAGGATCAAACAATCTTGTTTTGCTGTATTTAAAATCACCTGTATAAAGTACATTATGCAAGCCATTACCAATATTAAGGTGTACTAAACTGCTACCAAGCGCGTGACCTGCATTAAAAAAGGTTAATCTAACATCTGGCGCTATATCAGTAACTTCACCATAGTTCAATGTTATAGTGTGCTTTACCATTTCCTTTATATCGCTAACAGAAAAAATTGGTTGTGCTGCTTGTTTGTAGCTAACACCAATATAATCTAATGCAAGTAATGCTGCTATATCTCTTGTTGGAGCCGTCATGTATACAGGCCCCCTATAACCAAGCTTAAACAAGTATGGCACTAAACCGGAATGATCGAGATGTGCGTGACTAATTATTACAGCATCAATATCTTTTATGTCAAATTCAGGAACATTCAAATATGGAAACTTTTCACTGTTAGTTGCAGCAACATCAATGCCACAATCAATAATAATTTTACTTTCTGGCGTTTGCAACAATAAGCAACTTCTGCCAACTTGTCTGGCACCGCCAAGAAAACTAACACGTATCCATTCTTGTTTTTTTTCAGCTGTCCAACCTTTATAAATTGCTTTTCCAACTTTATTAAGGAATTTTTTTCTGTATTCGCTGCTGGCGTATAAAACATGAATGATAGCTTCAGTAATGCGGCTCCTTACAGCAGGGCTTCGTTTGACTTGTGGCGTCCAGCATGTTTGTTTTTTTATTTCTTTAAGTATGCTCGCATTTTCACCAATAGCCATAGAAGGGTTTTTCACATTCAACACAACAATACTGCGTTGCTCATCAAATTCAATGTTATCAAGACCTGCTTCTTTAGGTAGTAACATTTTTATAATTTTTTCAGTTTCCTCTTTATTCACAAGAATTTCTGGCACAGCTCTAAGTTCTATCCGTTTTTTTATTTCATTAACTATTTGCTTTATTATTGGCTCACCTTCAACAAGAAATTTCTTATCATGAGTATAAAGAATAATGTTTGCACCTTCAAAATATGCAGAATCGATTAGTTTTGCATCTGGCAATTTACTTAAGATTGTTTTTATGATGTCTGCCATTTTAACAAAAACAAATTTCAAATTTAACTTCAAACTAAATTTAATTAAATTTCAATTAAACCCATCCAAGCTATTCAATTAACATTACCAAATTTCAAATTTGCCCGGGTTTGCCAGGTAAAATAAAAGAGATATACTTTATTTTTTGATTTCCTTGAGCACGATTTCAGCTTTACCTTCAAGCACTTTTTTTGCACCATCTTTAGTAATAACCACAACATCGAAACCGCTTCCTGTAGGTGTATCTCTCTGCATTGCAGCATTTAAAGCATCAACAACAAGTTTTACGCCCTGCTCAACATTGATATCTTGCTTGTATTTGCTTTCAAGCACGCCGTAAGCCATAACCATACCACTACCTACGGCAACATAATCATCGTGCAATGCTACAGATCCATCTGGAGATACTTCATAAAGCCAAAAACCTTTGCTGTCTTTACCGCCAACAAGAAATGCTGCGATACTCATTAAAGGTGAAAAATTTCTTATGCTTTGATAGGCTAATGATGCCAACAGATTAGCAGCTTGTTTTACTGTTGGTTCTATTTTCGAGCGCAATTGTTTTAACTTTAACTCAGCTTTTGTAATTTTCAAAAACAGTTGAATATCTGAAACATTGCCTGCTGTCGCAACAACAACATTCGGCATTAAAAAAACTACCTTCTGCATCTTCTTGTGGGCAATAAACGTGCCCCCAAGAGTAGCACGCCTATCTGCTCCTATCACAATTCCATCTTTACAGACAACACCAACAACAGTGGTTCCAGTTTTCATCACTTGATCTTTTAGCTCCATTTTAGAAACTAAAGCACTAAGCAATCTTGCATTTATAAAGGTTTCGATAGACAATAACAGCATAACAAAATAATAAACTGTGATACACTATAGACACAGTATATAATATGTAGGTTGGTAGCCTATTTTTTTCTCATTCCTAGCTTATTCAGTAAAGGTTCTGCTTTCTCGGATGAAAAATAATCATATACATACTCAAATGTCCAAATAGTTAAAACTGGATAAATGTTCCATGAATATAAAGAGTAACCTAAAGCAATTATGTACCAATATAGTTTAAAATCAATAAAAAAGAATTTCATTATTCCTCTAATATTTTGATTTTTATACTGAAAATAATCGTGGATTAATCCAGTTATGGTAAATAATGAAGCAAAATATATAAAAGGAATCAAGTTATCCCATAAACTATAATTTATATAAAGCATAGCAATAAACCAAATTCCGGCGGCAATTCCATGGTTAAGATAATCCAACCTGTACCTAACTATAAAACAAAACAATACAGATATCCAAATAGTTGCAAGAATTTGGTTTATAGTAATCAAATATGCTCCTGAAATTCCCCATAACAAACCAAACAATAAATCAGAATATTTGAACCACCTATAATTATGTTCGTCTAATAAATCTGCAATTTTCATGGTTGCTCCTAAGAAAGCAGATACCAAAACCACAATTATGTAATCAATCATAAAATGAATAGTTGGGAACAGTATATATATTAATTTTTCGGTTCCAATTGAGTAATGTCAATGATAAGAAATCTATTTGCTTTGAAGTTTTTTTACCAAAATATGTTAGCCATAACAAAATAATAAAAACTAAACATTTAAATAAATACAAACAACTTTCAAATACATAAACTGCAATGCCCGGGTGGCGGAATTTTGGTAGACGCGCACGCCTGGAGAGCGTGTGGGCTTTGCCCATGTGGGTTCGAGTCCCACCCCGGGCGTTTCGATTCGGCTTTTGATTGTTTGTGTTTGTTGTTTACGAGTTATTTAAGAATTAAATTGTAGCTATTGTATAAACAAAATAACACGCAAAGAAAAACAATTACAAAGAATACGAAAAAACAAAACAATTATATTTGTCCTTCTTTCAAACCTTTTCTTTCTCTAATTTGCTTGATTAATTTGTCTTGCAGTTCTTTTGGCACTTGTTCAAACAGCTGATCAACAACGAAAAATGTTGCACGGCCTTCTGTTGCTGAACGCAAGTCATTGCTTAGACCAAACATCTCTGCTACAGGTATTTTTGCTTTAATACTCACATGCTCGCCTTCTTGATCCACATTGAGTAATTGTCCTCTTTTGCTTTGTATTATCTTGGTCATTTCTCCCATGAAACGCATTGGCCCTTCTATTTGAATGACTTGTACTGGTTCAAATAAAACAGGCTGAGCATCCATGATAGCATTTATTAGAGCTTCTCTCACAGCAGGAATAACTTGGGATGGACCTCTATGAATAGCATCCTCATGCAGTTTACAGTCCATCAAGCTAACCTTGAGTTTCATACAAGGTTCTCTGGCAAGAGCACCAGCATCGACGATTTGCTCGAATGCTTGCATAACTAGTTCGATAACTTCACCTATGTGCACAATACCCCTTGTTTTATCAAGGAAAACACAATCTTTGTAAATCTCTCTGTACTGTCTTGCTTCTTCATTGCTTACACCAAGTTCTGCCAGTTTTTTCCACAATTCTTCATTTTTCTTCTTGATTTTTCCTTCTGGTATTTCACCAGATTTAATTGCTTTATACACTGCATCTTCAAGAGGTTCAACCTTTAACCAGAAAATATTATGCTTGTTAGGGCTTCTACCCTCGAACACTCTCGACGGTTTTAGTACAGTTTCACGATAAACAACAATCGGCTTACTTGCTATAACATCAACACCTTTTTCAGTTTTTATTCTGTTAGTTATAACTTCAAGGTGCAATTCACCCATACCGCTTAGCAAGTGCTGGCCAGTTTCCTCATTAATTTCTACTTTTACTGTTGGGTCTTCTTTTGCAACAACACGCAATACTTCTATAAGCTTTGGTAAATCAACTGGTCTCTTTGCTTCAATGCTGCAAGTAACGACTGGCTCAAAAATGTGTTTTATCGCTTCAAATGGCTCAATAGGTTTACTACTTACAGTTTCACCAGCAAAAACATCTGTAAGGCCAACAATACCAATTATATTGCCAGCAGGAACTTCATCAATAACAAGTCTTTGCGGACCTTTGTAAACATTCACCTGCTGTACTTTCACCCATCTTTTAGCTTGGTTTAAGTAAAGCTCTTGACCTTTTTTTACAGTACCGCTAAATAATCTACCACCAGCAACTTCACCAGCATGTTTATCATAAACAATTTTTGTCGGCACAAATACAACAGGACCGTTAGGATCACAATTAAGCAGTGCTTTTCCTTCTTCACTATCCAAATCACCGTGCCACAATCGAGGAATACGGTATTTTTGCGCTTCAACAGGATTTGGCAAATGCTTAACAACCATATCAAGAACTGCAACATAAAGCGGAACTGTTTTTGCAAGCTCGTCAACTTTATTTTGCTCGTATGCTTTAATTACATCGGCAAATGTTATGTTTTTCTTTTGCATTACAGGAAAGCTTAAGGCCCACCTGTCTTTTGCAGAACCAAACGCAACACTACCATTTTTAACATCCACTTTCCATGCCTGTTTGAATTGTTCAGGCGCTACAGTTTCTATAAATTTGTTTATATCAGAAATAATCTTTGCCAGTCTTTGCTGCATTTCTTGTGGTGTTAACTTCAACTCTTTTATGAGTCTATCAACCTTGTTAATAAATAAAACAGGCTTAACATATTCCCTAAGCGCTTGTTTTAGCACAGTTTCTGTTTGAGGCATCATGCCTTCAGCAGCATCAACAAGCACTACAGCACCATCGCACGCACGCATCGCTCTTGTTACTTCACCACCAAAATCAACGTGTCCTGGCGTATCTATAAGATTAATTAAATAATCTTTACCATCAACATTGTGGACCATATTAACATTAGCAGAATCAATAGTAATTCCTCTTTGCTTCTCATCTTCGTGAAAATCCATAACAAGAAGTTTGCCTGCAAGTTCTTCACTTATCATTCCAGCACCAGCCAGCAAAGAATCAGTCATAGTTGTTTTTCCATGATCGATATGGGCCGCTATACCGATGTTGCGTATTCTTTCTGGTTTAAGCATAAGTTCTTTAATTTTTGCTATCTTGTCCTCGGCCATGTTAAATTTGTTCTAGCATGCTTTTTAAATCTTTTGTCATAAAGCAAGCACAAAAACAACAAGCCCAACACAAAGCAATTAAATTAGCAATAACGCAAGCATTAAGCCAGATAAACAACCAACAGTGATCGGAGGCATAGCAGGATATGGTTTATCATCACTAAACAACATGAGCAGCAATAAAGCAAGAGTTGAGCATAAAGTAACAATCAACGCATATAACCAACCAAAATAAACTAAAACCACAGAGGCAAACATTAAGCTGAATGCGAGATCACCTCCGCCAAGAATTGCAACAGCAACCTTAAGTTTTTTTTGCTTTGCTTTCTTTTTTATGCGCGCTAAGTATTTTGATTTTAGTAATTGTAATTGCTTTTTACTCAAATAAGGAATCAATAATCCTGCAATAATGCCTAGTTTCTGTATTTGAAATTTTGCCATCTCAACCATATGGCCTGTTTTAAATACAGCTATCACATCATAAAGCGAAATGAGCAACAATAAAGCAATGATTATTTGCAGGTTTAGTAATGGTAAAAAAATCACTGCAATGCCGGCATAAACAAACAACTCACTAAGATTATGCGCTATAATATCACGTTTAAATACTTTAAGGTATGTGAAAAATAAAGCAAGTAAAACGCCTAATAATTCTGCAAGATTAGTAAAAGCAAAGCTAAAGCGTGAAAGTAGCGGGTAAAGCAATAAACTAAAACTTATTGTTAACGCGATAAATATTACAAAAGCAAACCAAAGTTTAATTGCTTTTAGGCTTTTTATTCTTGTAAAAAATAAAAAAATGATTGTAGCAATAACAATAGCCATAATAAGGTTAGTAAGCAAAACCAAAGCATCAATCGTTTGTTTTATTTCAACTTTTTCTGGAACAAGTTGACTGATCAGAGTTAGGTTTTGCTTTTGTGAAATCTGACTTGGTTGGGTTATCTGCTTTAATGTTTTATTTTCAAACACTGGAAAAAAAGTCACAGGAGTAGCAAAATATTTTTGGTAATTTGCAACAACAAATAAGCCTATAATATGGGTTAGAAGAAACATGCACAACAACAAAGCAACAATCTTTGGTGTGTGTTTCATTTTATTATAAAATTTATTTATTATAATTTACCTATAATTTTGATTGTAAATGTTTTATTCTTGTCCGCACATCAGCAATTTTTGATTTTATCTTTTTTAACTCTTCTTGTAAAACACCGTTTTGAGTGTATTGTCTATACCATGCTTTATAAAGTTGTCTCCCCTTTTCTGTTTTTGTCCATCCTGCCCTTGTTGCTTCTGCATGTAGTTTAGCTGCTTTTTTGTAGCCCTCCTGCAATTTTTTGTAAGTTTCTCTATACAATTCAGCAAGTTGTTTCAGTTCTCTTTGTAAATTCGCAAGACCAATGCGCCTTGCTAAAGCTAAAGCTCTTTTTGTGTCTGCTGGTGGAAAAGGTTTAGAAGGTTGAGGTCCAACAGGCTGTTTTACAGGTAATTTTGGCTCTCGTATAGGGTTTGGCAAAGTAAACATTTTCCGAATAAGTAAAAATAATAACCAAAAAACTAAAAGCAAAATAAATATAAAAAGCAAGGATAGAGAAATAGATTTGACAACATCACAGATCGAAACATAAGGTGGACAAACAAAAAAAGCTGCAAATAAACCAAGTAATGCCAGCACAAACAACACTACAAGAAAAAGCTTTCCACCAAATCTGAATATAAGACTAAAAATCCAAGCGATAACTAAGATAATCATACCAATAACTACATACTTATTAGTGAGAATGTTTCCATAAGCATAGATTATACTAAAAGAAGCGATTAATGCTATTGCCAGACTTGCGATTACTGCACTAGCATAAGGTTTTATAAATTTGTTTAATGCAAATAATATGAAAAGAAAAAAGATCACAAACAAAAGTGTAGCATTAAACCACTCGTTATTAACAATGTTTCTAAAGCTAAAATAAGAATAACTTGGGGCTGCACCCACATATAAAGCCCTTGATAGAGGCAAATAAAAGATAAACATAGATAAACAAAATATAAAAAAAACAAGTTTTAGTTTGTTTTTTGATATTTTTTTCATCCCTCTTTTTTAACTTTTAATTGGTTGTATTTGGTTTGTTGTCTTGACTAGATTTCTTTATTTATAAACAACAAGTATTAAAAACTTTTCCAAACATTAAAGATTCTGTGTTAACTTTTATTTTTAACACCTATTGCTTTCGGAATAACCATTAAACCTTCTCGTTTGTCACCTATGCATTTTGCTTTTCCTTCTACATAAAGTTTAGCCAACCATGCACATGTTATAGCATCAAGCTCGTCGTGTGTTGCCGTAACTTTAATATTATTTATGCCAAGTTTTGTTAATGCTTCTCTCAATTTTTTTATGCCGTGCTGTTTTCTAGGAATGTTCAGCAGGTCTTGCACTGCACCAGGATAAGTCTCGATAACATTAAAGCCCATTCTCGTTAGTGATTGCTTTAATTTTATTCCGCGCAGCGTTAATTTTCTCATTGGACCTAGTGTTATAGGAAAAAACCTAATACCAAGTTTTCTCAACATTAAATCACACTTTCTAAAATGCCCCTTACTTTTTTCTTTCTTGCTTAAACTAGTTCTGCCATAAGGTAAACTTAAAGGTGCATCTATTGCTATAACAAGCACTTTTGCTTTTCTTGCAATTCTTTTGCATGCATTAACAATATCACGAAACAAAAATAAATTTGACGTTTCAACTTTGTTGTTGTGTAACCACAAAACACAAAACCCTGTTCTACGTTTTTGACTTCCGGCAAGATCTATGCCTATTACGCATCGCTTTTTAGCTTTGACTGTCTTGACCATTTCTTCCATAACATCATAATAACACAAACTTTTAAAATGATTATGCATAAAACATAACATGCAAGTTACGCCATGGAAGGTCGAGCTTGAAAGTTTTAGCGATAAAACATACAGCAAGCTTGCCAAACAATTCGGTGTAAAGTTAATTGATGAAGAATTGCTAGAGAGGATAAAAAAACATACAAAAGATTTGCACTTTATGTTAACACGTAGGGTTTTTTTCGCTCATCGTGATCTTGATTGGGTTATTGCAAAATATGAGCAGAAAGAAAAATTTTTCCTGTATACAGGACGTGCCCCAAGCGGGCCAGTGCATTTAGGGCATTTAATGCCTTGGCTATTAACAAAGTGGTTGCAAGACAAGTTTGATGTTGAACTATGGTTCCAGTTTCCAGATGAAGAGAAATTTCTATTTAAAAAAGAATTAACACTTAAAGATACAGAAAAGTGGACATATGAAAATATGCTAGATGTAGTCGCGCTTGGTTTCAAAAAAGGAAAAACACACTTTTTAATTGATACAAAGCATGCCGGCATTATGTATAAGCATGCAGTAAGAGTATCCAAAAGAATAACATTTTCTACAGCTAAAGCTGTATTTGGTTTTACGCACGAGACAAATATTGGAGCAATATTTTACACTGCAATGCAAGCTGTTCCAGCATTTTTGCCTAGTGTATTAAAAGGCAAAAACATTCCTTGCTTGATTCCTCTTGGCTTAGACCAAGACCCACATTTTAGAGTTGCAAGAGATGTACTGCCTAAGTTAGGCTATTATAAGCCAGCAATAATGCATTGCAAGTTTTTACCTGCACTAACTGGACAGAGTAAAATGTCGGCATCAAATGCTGTTACAGCAATTTATACAACAGACAGTCCTGAAGAAGTGGAAAGAAAAATAATGAAGCATGCGTTTTCTGGAGGGCAACCAACAGTTGAAGAGCATAGAAAAAAAGGTGGCAATCCTGACATTGATGTTAGTTTCCAATGGCTTTACATGATGTTCGAACCGGACAATAAAAAAATTAGTGAGATTTACCATGCTTATAAAACAGGAGCAATGCTAACATCTGAATTAAAGCACTATTTAATCGATAAGGTCAATGCTTTCTTAAAAAAACATCAAAAGGCAAGAGAAAAAGCGCGAAAGATAGTGCACAAATATATTTTGGAAGTTGACTAAACTCTAAAGTGATAAAAACCGAAAGGTTTAAAAAGGGCAAAAACATTATTCTTTAGTGATAAAAATTGAATTAAATTGTAAAAACAAAAAATGAAAAAAACAAGCACAGTGTTTGATGAAAACCTAATTAATAAGGTTCGTGCCCAGTTTGGCTTGAATGTTTATGAAACTAAAGTGTGGCTTTCATTACTTGCTAAAGGACAAGCAACAATAGGTGAAATAGCCGAAATAAGCGGCGTGCCTAGAAGCAGAATATATGATGTTCTTGAAAGTTTGGAAAAAGAAGGATTTGTTGTTGCTCATCTAGGAAAGCCTATGAAGTACATGGCAATCAAGCCAGAATTGGTTATAGAAAGGTTAAAAACAAAAGTACTAAAAAAAGCTGAAGAAAAGGCAAAAATATTAAACAAGGTTAAAGAAACAGCAGAATATAAACAACTTGAATTGTTACATAAACAAGGAATAAAACCAGTACAACCTGAAGAGATTGCTGTTTCTATTAAAGGAAGGCTTAATATTTATACTCAACTTAAACAAATTATGGGCAATGCTAAAAAGGAAGTGGTGCTTGTAACAAACATAAATGCATTAAAAAGAAAGGCAAGGCACTTAAAGCAGGTGCTGCCTAAACTAAAAAAACAAAAAGTATCAATCGTACTCGCTGCAAGTGGTGAGCCAGAAGAAAAAACAAATATTTCTGAACAACTCGGTGTAAAGGTAAGAAAAATAAACCTCGATGCGAGATTTTGTGTTGTAGATGGTAAAGAAGCCTTAATAATAACAACACCGTTTTCAAAGCAAAACGAAGACATTGCAATACATATAAAAAGCGAATTCGTAGCTAGAGCATTACTTAATTTATTTAAAAATACACTAAAAAACGAATAACCAGCGAATTCGTTTTTTACAAAATATTTAACGCACTACAATTAAGTTTTTAATATATTAATGCCTGCTAGTTACATGCTGTACCAACACGCTAAGGAACTTCTCAATGTGTTAGCTAAGTTAAAAGCTTTGAATGAAAAAATAAAAAACAAAAGAATTTTGCAGAACGATTTTGAAAAACACCAGCAAGAGTATTATGAGAGAGTTATCAATGCAAAAATAAAAATAATAACGAATGCGATTGAAGAAGTAAAAAGAGTATCAAAAAGAAAAGCAGATGAATTAAGTGAGTATACAGCAAGACTGAAGCAAGAGTTAAACAAGCAAGAATTAGAAAAAGCGATAATAACTGCTGAACAATTGGTTGATGTTTGTTTTGCATTAAAAGAAAGCATGCCTAAACAACAACACTATAGATTCGCGTTAAATGTACAACTTCCTGAAGCGATAAAGCACGAGCTTCTCGCAGATCTCGAAGAGATAAAAAAATGTTTTGCTAATCAATGCTACAGAAGTTGTGTCATTATGGCAGGCCGTATGTTAGAAACAGCATTACATAGAAAGTATTATGAGATTACTGGTAACGATTTATTGGAAAAAGCGCCAGGCATAGGATTAGGCAATCTTGTTGCAAGACTTGCTGAGCTGAAAGTAAAGCTTGATCCTGCAATAATGCAACAAATCCATTTAATAAACCAAGTCAGAATTTTTTCAGTACATAAAAAAAGGCAACCATTCAAACCAAGTAAAGAACAAACCTTAGCAATAATACTTTATACTCTTGACATAATAAAAAAGTTATTTGAAAAATAATTACTAAGATTAGGACTAATTGTAAATTTTGTGTAGTACTTCTAAAGTGATTAAACGAAAGATTTATAAAGATCTCAAAAAGTATTAAAAGATTAAAACAAACAAAATGGGAAAGAAGAAAACACGGTCAAAAAAAGAAAATAAAGAAAAGAAACTCGAACGATTGATAAAGAAATGTGTTGATTTAAAAAACGGAAATCGTGTAAGACAGATAGTAAGGATTGTAACGAAGGCTTATGAGAAAAATCCTGAAAAATTAAGAAAGTATTTTAACCACAGAAACGAATTAATAGCAGGAATTGCTACATCGGCATACTATTCTTTAACAGGAAATATTAAGCCAATCCGAAACATCGAGTATGGAGGGTTAGGAGCAATAATAGAAGAGAGTAAAGAAGGATTAAAGTTTGAAAGAAAGCAGTTGTGGTTTGCAAAATTGAGTGGAGAAGCATTAAAAAGATCTAAAAATTCTGGAAAAGCATTATGGTATTCAGAAAATTCGGGAAGGGCTTTAGAATTGTCAGTAAATTGTGGACAAGCTTTACGGTATTCTAAGAATTTTGGAGGGGCATTAAACCATTCTAAAAATTCGGAACAAGCTTTATGGTACTCTATAAACTATGAAGGGGCGTTGGATCGTTCTGAGAATTGTGGTAGAGCACTAAAAGAATCTAGAAATTCCGGGTATGCATTATGGTATTCTAAGAATTATGGTAAAGCACTGGAAAATTCTAAAAATTTGGAAGAGGCATTAAAGAACTCTAAAAATTTTGAGCAGGCATTACGGAATTCTGAGAATTCAGGAGAGGCGTTACAGAGTTCTATGAATTCTGGGCAAGCATTACAGTATTCTAGGAATTTGGGAGAAGCCTTAAAATATTCTAGAAATTGTGGAGAAGCCCTCTACGGTTCAGACAATTGGGACGAAGCGTTACAGAATTCTGAGAATTGGGGAAGGGCGTTACAGAGTTCCGATAATTGGGGAAAGGCGTTACAGAATTCAGAAAATTCTGGGCAAGCATTATGGTATTCTGGGAACCAACGAGAAGCGTTACAAGGTTCTAGAAATTCGGAATCTGCCCTAAGGTATTCTATAAATGTGGGGTCAGCATTACAAAATTCTAAGAATTCTGGGCAAGCATTATGGTATTCTAGGAATTTCAATCATGCATTACAGTTCTCAGAGAACTCGGACGAATCTTTACATTATTCTGAAAATGTTGGGGTGGTATTAAGGTATTCAAAAAACTTCGGAAAGACACTACACCACTCTAGGAATAGTGAACGTGCACTTCAATATTCTAAAAATCTAGAAGAAGCATTACAGGATTCTGAGAATCGAGAAAAAGCATTGCAATATTCTGAGAATTCAGGAAAAACTTTACAGCATTCTAAAAACTATGGGGAGGCCTTACAACATTCCAAAAACTCAGAATATGCTCTATGGTATTCTAAAAATTGTGAAGATGCATTAAAATATTCTAAGAATTCAGGACAAGCATTAAAACACTCTCAAAATTCAGAAAATGCCTTAAAAAAATCTAAAAATTCTGTTAGAGTGTTATGGTATATAAAAAGAGGAATAAGGTAAGTGTTACTAAAGGTTAGATTTAATTAGGGTGTTATTCAACAATTGTCTCTGAATTTTCTTTTCTTAACCTTATAATGTTATCCACAAAACCTTCTATTTTAGGTTCATGACTAACAATAATCAATTGCTCAGCATTAATTTCTTGAAGCACATCTCTGATTTTATCAAGCTGCTTGTCAGAAAATCCATCGGTAGGCTCGTCAAGAATAATTAACCCTTTTGTATTTATATTACCCAATAAACAATTGATTGTTTGATTTAAGGCTAGCCTATATGCTAGTGCCAAAGCTGTACGCTCGCCTCCAGAAAGATACTCATAGCTTGTTTCGTAGCCGTTCTGCTCTATTATCGGGGTAAAATCTATATCAACTTTAACAGAGATTGTATCATCATCGATAAGCATGTTAAACCATCGTTGAAAAAATGCATTAAACTCTCTATTTATTGTTACCATAACCTGCTTCTCAATTTCGTCAACTGCTTTAATAAACTCTGTCGTTAAGAAATCATCAAACAGTTTAAGTTGTCTCATTTTTTCTAACTCTTCTTGTTTTTGTTTTACTTCAAGTTTTACTGCTAGAAGCTCATCAGAAAGAGATTTGACAATGCCATCAACATTTGCTTTCTGCTTAACAAGATTAAGTTCTCTTGCGTCAATTTCTAGTTTTAGTTGTTTTAGTTTATTTAGCTCTGATTCAACATTAGCAAGCTGTTGTCTAATTTTTGAATCGTCCTTAAGCTTTAACGACAGTTCATTAATCTCCTTATCCAATTTATTTATAGCTTCTCTCTTTTCTTGTTGTTGTTTTATGGCATCGATAACAGCCCTAGCATGTAATGAGGCTTTATCTACTACATGGATTAAGTTGTCGATAGCTTCGATATAAGTTTTTATGCTGTTCTTGTCATTTTTCAAGCAATCAAGTTTTTGTTGCATAGAAAGTATAAGCTTATTAATAGCTTCAATTTTTTGTTTTTGCTCATTTTGAATAGATTCTTTATGTTGTTGCGGCACTATTTGTTTACACTTTGGACATTTATTAAGGTTTAAAATATCATTAAGTTCTTTTTCTAGATCTCGCTTTTTAGTATTTAACGAGTATAATTTTGCTGTTATGGTATTTATATTTTCTTCAAGTTTGTCTCTCACTTCTTTTGCTAATTTTAGATGGTCTCGTAATTGATATTCTCTTAATTGATGTGCTATATTTAATTCATGTTCAGCACTAGCATTAAGTTGTTCGAGCAGCGTTAATAACTGCATAATCCTTGGAGTAATAGAAACAGCAGCATCAGTTAGCTTAATACAGTTTTCATCATTGCTGCATAGATTTAGATGAAATACATCTTTATCAATGCTAGAAGTAATTGAGCATATCTCTTCTATAGCTCTATTTTTTCTTTCCTCATACAACCTAAGCTCTTGCTGATAATCTTGCTTTAATTTTTGCTTTTCCCTTATTATTTCCGATAATGCTGCATAGCTATTAACAAGCTCGTTAAGTTGCTTGTATTGTTTTTCTAATTGCTCTATATTAGCCTGTAATGCTTGTTTTTGTTGTTTAACGCGCTCTATTTCGCTACTAAGTTGTTCGGCTTGTTGTTTATATTGTGTCATTTGCTGGTCGATCTGCTTTAACCTTTGTAATTTTTCATCGATATCAGCAGTAAAACCTTGTTTTTCCTTAATAACGTTCTTAAGAAAATCGTGCAATATCTTAGCATTTTCTTTTATGCGATTATATTTTTCTATGTCGAACAGCTTTCTAAGCACTTCTATACGTGTTTCTGCTTTATCTTGGATAATTCTCTTCATCTCTTCTTGAGGTGTATAAACAGTAAACCTGTAAATGAGAGATTTCTTATTGAGATATTGCTTAGGATAATTCAACAATTCAAATACTCTAGCTTTAAGTTCAGTGGCACTTAAGCTAGCTTTACTGCCATCAATAACAATACTACCAGAATCTTGCGCAACGCTTGATTTAGTTCGTTTTAATGTTCGCATTATAATTACGTCTTTACCGTTAATATCAAGATGTAATTCGACACTGCCGCTCGATTGTCCATGTCTCAATAGACTCGCGCCATCTATTTCACCTTTCTGTAAACCGAATAAAGCAAATTCTATTGCATAAAGAATACTACTTTTGCCAGTTCCTATGTCTCCAGCAAGCAATACCGAACCGGTCGGAAATTCGATTGAAGCGTTTGTATAGCTCCTAATATTGCGCAGTTTTACTTTTTTTATTCTCATTCTACGAGTTGCTTAAGCAATTTATTATCAATTTTTAAACCATTCAAACAAGACTGCAATAAACGTTGATTAAACACAGCAGTAATTTCGCCTTCTTGTTTCTCAATGTTAAGCAAATTAAAAAGTGTAAAAACATCAAACTGTTTAAGCTTAGCCAATAGTTTATTTTCTATCTCTTCTACATTGCTAGCCTGTATTTCTGTTGCTGTTTCAAATTCCTTAGTCGTAAGTTTCGAGAAATTACGTAATAAACAAAAAACACGCTTCTCGTTTGCGATTTTTTGCACAGCCTTAAGATCTATTTCAGAAGGTTTGCCAGACTTTAACACACCACTTGCCTTAAGCAAAACAATTTTATCTTGCACATCTCTACTTTCAAATTGCTTCACAATTTGTTGAGTGATTTCGTATGGTGTTAAATTGTTTGCATCAATATTAATGCATTCCACATCTTTTACAACAATAGGCAACAACTCAATTTTAGTATTGCTGTTTAACTCTACAATACAACAAGAACCATGTTTTATTTTTTCTAATTCATCAAAAGAGTTCGGAAATAAACAGCCAGGATAACAACAATTGTTAAATACTTTAGCTATATGAATATGGCCTAAAGCATAATAATCTGCTTCAGGCAATGAAGAGAGCTTAACTTTGTTTACAAAGTTTGTTAGACTTTCATCAACGCATTCAGCAACATTTGTGTGCAGAACAAGGATAAGCTTTTTGTCAGGCCATAACTCTTTAATGGCATTAACTTTGTTGTTAAATTCATCTATGTTTTCAAGCTCCAAATTTCGTTTTTTTCCTTGTAGCCCTACAATCACATAAGGCTTATCATTAAACATTGATTCAAGCTTATCATCATCAAGAGTGTCAAATGCTACATTGTAGCATAAACCTGCTGAAGACAGAACATCTATGATACTAACACCACTTAAACTTGAATCATGACTACCAGCAATAACATAACAAGGAATCTTTGCTTCATTCAATTGTTTTAATTTTTCTGCAACATGCTTTACAACCTTCATGTTGGGAACAGCAACGTCAAATAGGTCGCCTGCTATAATGACAAAATCAACATGCTTACTTAGAGCTATGTCTATGGCTTTATCAAATGCTTGCAAATTAAGTTGCATTAATCTTTCGTCACGCCAACCGCCAAGATGGCAGTCTGCAATATGTAAAAATTTCATGATAATTCCAAAATTATTGATTTTTAAATGTTTTATGCAAACAAGATTGTTGTATTAAAATTGATAGATTAGAGTATATGGATAAGTATATGGACAAGCAAAGAAAGCAGTTTGGTTAAGTTTTTAAAGCATAAATGCTGTAGAAGCGTATGCAATTACCAAGCTATGACGAGATGCTTGAACAGGCTTTTAAAGAAGTAAAACCAGTCGAAGTAGGTGAGCGTTTTGAAGTGCCAAAAGCAAAAGTGTATAATGAAGGCATAAAAACAATTATAATAAACTTTAGTCAGATATGCTCACTCTTGAACAGAAAGCCTGAACACGTTGCAAAGTTTTTAATGCGTGAACTAGCTGTTTCTGCCACCATAGACGGGCAAAGGCTTGTACTTAATAGACGTGTTAGAGTTGATAAGATAAATGAAAAAATAGAAGCATATGTCAAAAAATATGTGCTATGTCCAGAGTGTAAAAAACCTGACACAAAACTAATTAAGCAAGATCGCTTTACATTTATTCAATGTCTTGCATGTGGTGCAAAGCATGCTGTGGCCGAATAAACAAAATAAAAGCTACAAAAAAAGTTAAACAAAATGATAAAAATTAAATTGCATAAATCTATGCATAATGTTGTTGTTGCTATAGCTGATGCCGAACTTATTGGAAAAAAGTTTGAAACAGAAAAATTACAGCTTGAAGTTAACAGCATATTTTATGATGGGGAAACATTAACTGAAGCACAAGCAGAAGAAAAAATGAAGCAACTAAAGGAAAGGCCTTGCAGTTTTAACATAGTAGGGGAAAGGGCAGTGCAGCTTGCAATAAAGTTAAAAATTATTGACGAACAAAACGTGATTAAGATCGGTGGTGTGCCGCACGCTTTATCATTTTCTATATGATGCTTTTGCTCGAGAAATTTCGACACATTTTTAAATCCTACTTATATTTAGTATGGTTATGGAATACGAAGAAAAATACCAAAATGTGAAAAGTAAAACTGGCGAGGTAATTAGAGTTAGATTGCCGCAGGGAAGACAAGTTATAGGCATAGTAGAAACAAGACTTGGAGCCAATAAAATGCTTGTAAGATGTTTTGATGGCAACTCTAGAGTATGTCGTGTCCCTGGTAAATACAACAAAAGATTATGGATAAGACCAAACGACGTTGTGCTAGTTGAACCGTGGGAGTTCCAATCAGATAAAAAAGGGGATATAATTTACAAATATAGTCATGCTGCTGTTGAATGGTTAAAACAAAACGGTTATATTAAGGTTGAATTTTAATTAACATGAGAAAACCCAAGAGAGAAAAATTTAAGGTGTATAAAGATGTGTTTGATGCTTCTACCAGCAAAGTTATATTCGATTTAATGGCTAAACATATCATAGAAGGTCTAGAAGCACCGATAAAGATAGGAAAAGAAAGTAATGTGTTTTCTGCTCTAAAAAAGAAAAAAAAGCGAATCGAGAGGGTCGCTGTAAAGATATACAGAGTAATGACGTGTGATTTTAGAAGGATGAATAAATATCTAACAATAGACCCAAGATTCATTGTTAGAAAAAGTAGAAAAGCAACGGTTAGTGCTTGGGCTAAACGAGAATTCACCAACTTGAACAAAGCGTATAAGGCAGGCGTCGTATGTCCTAAACCAATCGCAGTAAAAGAAAACGTACTAGTGATGGAGTTTATAGGTAGCAAGTATGGAAAAATGCCGACTCCGGCGCCTTTACTCAAAGATGTATTGCCTAACAACATGAAACAATTCTTTTTACTGCTAGCAGAACAAACAGCAATACTATTTCAAAAAGCAAAACTTGTTCATGGTGATTTATCAGAATTTAACATCATGAACTATAAAGAAAAACCTATCATTATAGATTTATCTCACGCACTGCCTGTAAGTTTTGCGACACTGCATTACAGAGAATTTTTACAGAGGGACATAAACAACTTAGCCAGGTTTTTCACCAAGCATGGATTAAACATAAACAAGCAAGCACTGTATAATTACATTGTTGGAAAAATAACAAAACAAGAGTTTAGTAGCAAGGTTTTTAATGATAAATAGCAATAGCAATAAAACTAAAAAACAAAACACAAAAACAACTTGACAAAAATGCAACTTGAGATTCCTGCTACAACCGAAGAAATTGCAAACATTGTAGGCAGGAAAGGAAGGAAAAAAAGAAAAATTGAAAGACTGTTAAAAGTAAAACTAAAAGTAGAACCAAACAAGATTATTGTTATAACAAAAGAAGCGCCCCTTCAAGAATATTTGCTAAGACAAGTATTTGATGCTTTGTTGCTTGGTTTTGAACCAGAAACAGCTAGGTTATTGCTTGATCCAGAATATATCTTTAGAAAAATTTACATAAAGAATGTTGTCCGTCGTTCGAGATTGCATGATACTTTGGCTAGGCTGATAGGTAGACAAGGAAAAACCATAAGAAAAATTGAGGAAACTGCAGAGTGCTTTATGCGTATTAAGGGTTATGAAGTTGGTCTTATAGGAAAAGCAGAAAATGTACAACTTGCAATAAATGCACTCAATGCTTTGTTTAGAGGTAAACCTCTTGCCAGCATTTACAGAATGCTCGAACACGGAAGAACAAGACTAAAGCACATGAAAGAACTTACAGCTGAACAACTTGCTGAACTTGAGTAAAGCTGACTATTGGAAAGTTTTTTAAATTTGTTTCTGTTTGTGCAATTGTGCCCCGGTAGCTCAGTTGGTTAGAGCACACGGCTGTTAACCGTGGGGTCGGAGGTTCGAGTCCTCCCCGGGGCGTTTTGATTAATGATCACCAAACCAATTCTAAAGAGTTCATTCAAAGCATTATTCAGAAAAAACATTAAACATAGCTAAATAGTTGCGCTAAGTCCTTCAAACATTATTCGCTTTACTAATTCTTTCGGATTCTGCATTAAGAAAATTTTGCTGTCAAATGCGCGTTTAAGCAATTGCTCATAATAGTGCTGTATATGCTTGTTAGACTCAAACATAAAAGGAAAACCAAAATGGACGTCAACACCAAGTGCAGCAAAGAAATGACCGATGGCAATACTTTTTTCAGTTATCGGCATTGGTGCAGAAACAAGAAATGGCATATCTGTAATTTTGCGACGCGCTTTAGCAGCAATACGCTTGAATATTTCTGCTATTCTTGCATTGTTAACACAACTACCAAGATGAAAGAAACGTTTACCATCAAGCAATCCTGCTTTACCAAACTCGAAAGCCATACAACCAGTAGTTAATATAATATATCGTTTACTCAATGTTTTATATGCATTAATCCATTGTTTACGTGTTGCTTCATCAATGCGAGGGTTAACACAACCTATAACTGCAATAATGCCATCAATATCTTTACATAGTATGCGTTCTGTCAATTGCTTAACGCCAATGTTATACTCGCTAAATCCGACTACAGCATTTACTGGCTTTGATTTGTTTATGTTAACGCTTGTATTCAAAATTCTATTTGCATGATTTTTTCTTGCTATCTCAACAATTTGCTTAGCTATTTTTATTGCATCAGCTTTATTATGCACTGGCAAGTGAATTGCATTAGGCATTCTGCAAAGTTTATTTGTGGTTATTATACGTGTATGATAGCATTCTGCCAGATCAGCAAGAGAAGGCATAATACATTGAACATCAACAACGAATGCATCAATTAAACCTGTAGCAATGACTGCTTCTTGCATCAATACATGTCCTGCCATTGGTATGCCATGCCTAGCCAATATACTTGCTCCACTACAGCAAACACCAACGAGATTAATGTCATTCTTCATGCATATTTTTGCGAGAGCTTCTGCAAGCATAGGTTCATGACCATGAACAGCTATGTTAATCTTATCTGGTTTTATTACACCAAGATTTAGCTTGGCTTGCTGAATTTTAGGCTTTCCGTAGCATAAATCTTCTAATTCTGTAGCGAGATACATACCATAGTAACCGTCAACTATACCAAGCTCAACAGCCCTGTTAAGCAAAATTTTATAGTCAGCATTAACACCCATAGTTGTTTCATGCAATGCTTCACTAATATGCTTGAAATGTTCAAACTTTATTTTTGGCAATATCTGCAATTTATCCCATAATTTATACAAGTATGCAGGGGCTTTTTTCTTTATGTAATTTGTTGGAAATTGCTTATGCAAGAATTTTAAAAAGTGATATGCATGTCCGCAATGTGCCGCTGCTCCTCCAGCGACAAATCTTACTATGTTTTTTGCTATAACCAATTCCTGCGTAGCACCGCATGCACTTCTTGAATTGTCTACAACCATGCAAGGCCCCATTAAGCATGCCCTACAACATATACCAGAAAGGCCTAATTTGCATTGTGGCCTCTTAAGTCTTGCGTCAAGCAATTCAATGCCATTGCTTTTATTTTTTTGTTGTTTTGGCATTTGTAGTTTTGGATTTATTAAGCAAATTGTAAATATCATGTGCTAATTCATCTGCATCAATTCCATGAGCAACAGCTGCCTGTTCTAAAGTTTCGTTCATTGCAAGAGGACATGCGATACATAACATACCTTTGCTAAATAAATACTGCGCTATACTTTCATGCTTAACTAGCTCATAAATTTTCATATGCTTTATCATGTTAATATCATGCTTGATTATTTTGTTTTTACTAGCTAGCTTTTTTGTTTTATTTTTGCTCGGAGTTTTGCTTTTCATTTTCCTGCTTTAGCTGTTTAACAAAATTTTCAAAACTTCTATCGTAACTTGCCTCAAATTTAGTGTTGAAAAAACATGCTGGCAATTCATTTCTGCTTAGATGATAGGCAAGACATTCACAGCATATACCTTTACGTGGACAAGAAGGCCATGTACAATTACACCTCTGCAAGTTTTGCTTGTAATTCTTGCATTTCTGCATGTTAGTTAAGCCAAAACAATCAATTTTAAATATTTTTTGTTAAAAGTAAAGCAAGAAAAAACAAAAAGGCAGAAACGAATAGCACATAATGAAGAGGAATCACAAAAGCAAGAATAAGCACAAACAACCTTCCAACAGTTAAAAATAACTCTCTAAACACCATTATGCTTGCGTTATGTTTTGCTATTCTACAGCTTAAAGCAAAAATAGGAATGTCAAAAGGATAAGCAACGAGTCCGAGCAGTATCGAAAACAAAAATACAAAAAATGCGTTAAAGTGGAAGTATTCATAAAGCAAAAACAATAAGATAAGCAATGCAGCATTAGAAATACAACCAAAAACAAAAACATTTCTGTTGCCATGTTTATCTATCAACCAACCGATAAACAAACTAACAAGAGCAGATGCAAGATAAACGACGCTCATTGCGCTTCCTATGCTAAAATAGGTGTGAAGTATCGTATAAATGAATATTAACCAAATCCATCCAGATGAGTAAAATGCGCCTTGTACAATGTAAAGCAATCCAAGATTCAAATTTTTTTTAATTATGTATTTATTAATGTAAAACGCGCTACCTTTAATCACATCCTGTCTGCTAAAGAAAAACGGCACTATAGAAAAAACTATTAGGATGCATGACAAGAGGAAAAGCATCCTAGCATTTAACGTAGCAATTATGCCACCAAAAAAAGGAGCGATAGCTGCTGTAAAACTTGGCAATGCTGCAAGAATGCCGATCTTTACACCTAAGTTATGACCAGCATGCCTCGCAAATAGGATGTTTATGCTAACCCAATATAACGCATTGTATATACCTGCAGTTAAGCCTGTAAAAAACACAAATAAGTGTTTCTGTAACTGGGTAAATGCATAAAAGTGAAAAGGAAATATAAAAAACAACAGATGTAATATAAGGAAAGGTGTGCTAAGCATAATGCATTTCTTTATACCAATTTTTTCTTGTAATATGCCAACATAAAATGAAGCAATGCCAAACACTAAATACATGTAAAAAATATATGCTATTGCAAGATTAAGCGAGAAATTGTTCTTAAGCAAGAATATTGGAACAAAAATAGAAAATAGTGCTAAAGCAAATGTTTGGATAGCCCTGTTTAAGTAAATTTCATCTGTTTCATCTTTTAACTTCCTTAATGCAATTCGTATCAGCGATGCCATAACAAACATAAATTTTTATTTTTTAAGTTTGCCTACTTTTTAACTTTTTCAAAAAATGATGTTTACAGTTTGGATTAAAACAAAATTCAATACTTTTACGCTTTAGAGTCAACTTTAATAGTGGAAATCCACATTCGCACTGTTTTTTTGTAACATTGATTTTTCCTTTTTGTGGTATTGTATACGCTACTTTACATTCTGGATAGTTGCTACATGCAATAAATCGTTTTCCATTTTTAGTTTTCTTTATACACAACATTCCCTTGTTGCATGTAGGACAATTGCATATAGCATTTTCTGTTTTTCTTCTTGTTATTTCACCATCGGCAAGAATTACTGCTATATCTTGCTTTACTTTTTCGTACTGCTTGAATATATGGCTTAATACTTGCTTTGCTTTCTCTAAGATTTTTTTCTGTTCCTCTAGTGGTTGTTTACTTGTTGTAATTGCTTCAAGATGTTTTTCAAATTGTCTTGTTAAGCCTTCATCAGTTATTAAAGTGCTGAACTTATCAAGAGCATTTTCAACAGCACTGCCTAACGGGGTTAGCTTTATTGAATTACCTTCTATATAGTTACGCTTGTATAATGTTTCTATTATTAATGCGCGCGTCCCTTTTGTACCTAGATTGCGTTTTGCAAGTTCTTTAACTAAGCTTGCTGGTGTGTATCGCTTTGGCGGCTGTGTTTGTTTTTGTTCAAAGCATACAGATTTTATTACAGCAAGTTCATTAATGCTTAACTTTTCCTCATCGATTTTTGCATTGTATACTTTCAACCATCCTTGTTGCAATATTTGTTTTGCTGTTTTACTAAAAACAAAATTGTTAATGTTAAGTTTTATTGTTTTCTGCTGTATTTCCGCATTTTCTGCAAAGCATGCAACAAAACGCCTAACAATCAGCTCATATACATTGCGTTCTTGCTTGTTAAGCTTATCGATACCTTGCGTTACGCCTGTTGGGTATATAGCTGGATGTGCAGGATCTGCTGCCTTGCCCTCTATCGGTTTTTGCCTTACAGCGTATTTTACAAAGTTAAATGCATTAGCTAACTTTTGTAGAATTTGCTTATACATTATGCTTGCTGGCAATTTTTGACTGCTTGTGCGCGGGTAGCTTATTAAACCATCAAGATATAGCTTTTGCGCAATTGCCAATAATCTTGCTGGTGTAATGTTAAAAAATTTATATGCTTCAGTTTGCAATGTAGTCAAGTCAAATGGGTGTGGTGGCTCAACAACAATTTTTTTTGTTGTTATATCGAGCTTTACTTGTTTTCCTTCTAACTGTTTAAACTGCTGGAGTTTATCTTTTTCTTTAATTTCTTTATTTAGTTCAAGTTTAACAGTATTTCCTTTACTATCTTGCACAACCACAAAAACCTTCCAATAGGTTTCTGGCTTAAAATTTGCAATTTGTTTTTCTTTAAGCGCAACTAACTTTAATGCGGGGCCTTGAACACGGCCTATACTCAATATTTTAAACAACCCTCTTAGCTTTATTGCTCTCATCAAGGCGCGGCTTAGATTTATACCATAAAACCAATCTAGTATGTGTCTTGTTTCACCAGCAATGGCTTGACCGAAATCTATATGTTGCATTTTGTTTTCATATGCTTTAACTAACTCTTGCTTCGTTAAAGTGCTAAACTTCATTCTGTTTGCTTTAGTTGTATTTGCAAGAAACCGTAACACATTATAGCCAATCAGCTCGCCTTCTATATCATAATCGCATGCGATGGTTATTTCTTTCGCTTTGCTAATCAATTGTTTTAACACATTAATGTAATTACTGACATAATCTGTTTGGCTTTTCCTCCATTCAACATCAAATATGGGAAGTGAAATAGTGTTGTATTTTGCGCTAAGCGAAAATAAATGACCGACAGCGCTTGCAACAACAATTTTTTTGCTGTTCCTTTCTAGCACAAAGATGGGCACACCATTAACAACAATTTTTTCTGGTTTGCTGTCAGCTAAAGCATCAGCTATCTTTAATGCAGCCTTTGGCTTTTCTGCTATAATCAACTCGTAGTTTAGCCCAGCTAAATGCTCCAGATGAGTTGCTTTTGCTTGGACAAACTGTTTAGGCATTTTAGTATATTACAAGATAAAAGAAGGTATTTTAAAGGTATCGAAACAAATTAATGAAAATGCAAGTCAAAAAGCAAGTTTAACATTAAGTTTATAAGTTTATAAAATTCAAATAAAGTAAAAAACAAAACAAGACAAAACAAGCTTAAGTAAACTTAAGTAAAATAAAAATAAACAAAAAATGGAAAAACATACATATATAGCAATATTTTTGATAACATTACTTGCTGGTGTTGCAATAGGTTTAAGCATAGCAGCATACTACCAAAGCAAAACTACTGCAGTAACAACAATGGCATGGTTTGATTTGTTTAAGAAACAACAAATGCAAAAACAATTACCACCGCCAGACCATGTTATGCCTTGGGAAGAAACGAGTATGATTGATATCAGTGATTTTAAAGACAAAATAAATGAAACAAGATTGCAAAAGCTTATACAATATAATGCAAACTTAACAAATGCAACAAAAAAATTGACAGCAGTAAGCAATGAATATGAACAAGCTCTAAAAGAAGCAATAAAACAAGAGATAATTGCGGCAATGAATGAAGCTAACGGTAGTTTTGACAAATTTACTTCAGGAGTATTGTGTGGAAGTAACTGTGAGTACATAGGAAAGCACTGTAAATATTGTTGGTGTAAAACATGGTTCGGCTATCCAATAGCAGTAGTCAAGTGTACAGATTACTTTTAATTTGTTTTAAGATAATTATTTATTTTATTCCCTTTTTCTTTTTTATTTTCCCATTAACCACAACTTAATCCAACCAAGTTTTGGTATTCTAGCGATAGCTTTGCCGACAATTGCGTCTTGTGTTATGTTAAACTCAAAAGGCAATTGACCTTGGTTGTTGTCGCCTTTAGTTTGATAATAGCAATATCCATTAATGCATGTTTTATTTACAATTCTATGAATGACAGGTACTGCATTCTTATTTCCCATAGGCCAGAAAATGATTACATCTCCAATATTATAAGCATCTTTGTTTATACCTTTAACTATAACAACATCGCCTTTATACAAACCTTGTACAAATGGCCAACCCATAAATTGAGCCTTGCTAATATTATGCTTCACATACCATAAACCATAACTAATCCAATAATCATCAAAACCACAGCAATGTTCCATGCTTGTTGATTCTATGACAACAAAAGGCATTTCTGTATGCAGGATCGCACTTGCGCAAGGAAAAATGACAAACTTCACAAGCAAAAAAGCAAATACAAGCATGAACAAATAACTCCAATTGCTCTCCCACAAATAGTATTTAAGCAATTTGCAAAACTTTGCTCGTGTTAATGATCTTGCTTTATCTTTGCTTGATTTAACTTTATTCATGCCAACCTTAACATTTACCTATTTAAAGATATTTCGGTAATTATAAATAAATATAGAAAAAGCAACGAAAAGTTTAAATACTAAAATAGATTAGTACTAATCATGATTAGGTTTGTTAATAGAAATAGAGAGTTGAACATTTTAAATAGAGATTGGAATAATTTGAATAATGGATTTATAGTTATTTATGGTAGAAGAAGGATCGGAAAGACAAAGCTTATAGAGGAATTTGTAAAAGACAAAAAAGGAATAAGTTATACTGCCGAAGATACAAGCAAGAAAATTCAGATAAGAGAATTCAAAGATGCTATAGCAAGTTTTTTGGATGATGATTTTTTGAAAAACCAAGAGATAGTAAGTTGGTCTTCTTTGTTTGAGTATTTACAAAAAGTGCTAGATAGAAATAAGCGTTTTTATATATGGATAGACGAATTTTCTTATTTGTTAAAAAATGATAAATCATTACCAAGCATATTACAAAAATTCATTGATAAATTCTTGAGGAACTCTAAAATTTTCTTTATTGTAAGTGGCTCATTATTTGGTTTAATGAAAGAAAAGGTTTTATCAAATTCTTCCCCCCTTTACGGAAGGAGAACAAGAGACATATTACTTAGAGAACTAAATTTCGAACATGCAATCAAATTCGTTAATTTTAATTTTGAAGACAAATTAAAAACATTCCTTACAATTGGAGGAATTCCAGAATATCTTTTAGTAGCTTCAAAATTCAAAACTTATGAAGAATTTATAAAACAAGAATTTTTTACTCATGAAGGATATTTCTACAGAGAGCCTTATTTCCTACTATCCCAAGAATTTAAAGAGATAAGGATCTATTTTTCTATACTTAATGCGATTGCATATGGTAATACAAAACCAAGCGAGATAGCAAATTTTGTTGGGATAAAAACAAGGGAAATATACCCTTATCTTGAATTACTTAATGCTTACGGATTCGTTACAAGAGAGAAACATCTATTCAAAGAAAAGCTAGGAATCTATTTAATCAAAGATTGTTTTTTTGATTTCTGGTTTAATTTTGTACATAAGAATAGAGAGCTTATAGAAAGAGGAGCTTATGAATTAAATAAAAAAAAGATAAACACATATCTTGGAAAAAGATTCGAGATTTTCATTAAAGATAACTTCCATTACTTTTTCAAGGATTATACAAAAATCGGCAGATGGTGGCACAAAGACAGAGAAATTGATATTGTAGCTATCAACGAAAAAAACAAGCAAATTCTTGCTTGTGAATGCAAATGGCAAAGCAGGGTTAATGCTGAAAAGATAGCTAAAGAACTAAACGAAAAGCTTGGCTATGTTGATTGGCAAAAAGATAAAAGAAAAGAAAGTTTTGCTATTTTTGCAAAAAGCTTTAGCAAACGCATTAAGGAATGGCAAGGCAAGCCTGTTTATTGCTTTGATTTGAAGGATTTAGAGAAAGCAATGAAACACAAAACAAAACACAAAAAATTTTTAAAGAGTAAATGAGTTGGGTGAGTATGAAGAGGGGTGTAAAATATTTAATTATGTTATTTTTTTTCATGTTATTATTATTTATGAATATCGATCACAACGTTAAAGCGGCAACACAAAAAAAAGAGCTATTAATATTATTTACGTTGAAATTAAATAGTGATGGGAGTACACACCCACATACTACAAACTTGAAAGGATGGGTAATAGACTTTTCCGATCAACAACAACCAACAAAGAGATTAAAGAAAGAAGGGGAAAGCAATAATATTTTTGTTGAGAATGTACCAATAGAGTTTGAAACAGGAGTATGGGATCACAATTTTGGATATGGTGTGGGAGCTACTTTGGGTGATTACGATTGTGATAAAAAACCTGATTTGATAATAGCATATGGTACAGGTTGGAACAATAACAAACCTCAATGGATAAAATTATTAATATTTGAAAATATAAAACTAGTAGAACGTGGCGGTGTGGTAACATACTATGAACTTCAATATGATAGAGAAAAAGAAATTGATTTAACAAGAGATTATGATGGAATAAAATATTTACTTGGTGATCATGTTGGAGGAATAGGAATCACATTTGTAGGATGTAGAGGCGACATTAGTAAATTTAGAATAGTAGTATTCGATCCTGAAAAAGACTGTAAAGCTAGAGCAGTCGATGTAGAGTTATGTAACTGTAAATACTATGGAAGTTCAAGTATAAGTTGGTGGAGTGGTTGGCCAAGCGGAAGTATAGCAAATGAAAGAGGAAGTGGAGTCGGAGTAATTAATAAAACTTATTTTATGATATATACTACTTACTTTAAGGAAACTGAAAATCTTCTTGATATATTCGAATGTGATGAAAGTTCTGAGAAGTGTACAAAAAAAGAGGGAAAAGATCTTAATTGGAATGTAGCTTCTGGCATAGGGGCCACATCAAAATCAAAAGATACGGTAATTATAGCAATTACTTCCTATAAACCAAATGATGATGTTGCAAAAATAAAATTGATGAAGCTAGACACTACAAAGTTACACGAATTTGGTGTTTTCAATTCACCAAGATTAAGTGAAGGATTATCGACATTCGGCATTGGTTTAGCACGGGCCGTTATAAACCCTTTTAGTGGGAAACTTATAGAAGACTGCTCAAATGGCTTAGATGATGATTTCGATGGAAAGATTGATGATAATGATAAAGATTGTGATGAAAGTCAGCATTGTGGTGATGGAATAGACAATGATGATGATGGTAAGAAAGATTGCGCCGATCCAGACTGCTGGGGAAAAACAGGTCCAAATGGAGTGAGATGTTGTGGTTCAGATGATGATTGTGGTAATAAGTGTAAAAATTGTAAGTATTATAAGGGTGAATGTAATAATAACATATGTACATGGGAGGAACATATAGGTACTGACGAGGATAATGATGAACACGATGTAGAGTGTGGATATCAATGTGAATGTAATGACAGTGATGATACTATTCATAAAGACGCAACTGAAATCTGCACTGACGAAATAGACAATGATTGTGATGACCTAATCGACTGCGATGATCCTGATTGTACAAACAACCCTGCGTGTGCTCCTCAAACAGAAACAGACTGTTCAAACGAAATTGATGATGATGGAGATGGTTTTATTGATTGTGAGGATCCTGACTGTGCTGGACGTGAAGGTCCAAATGGGAAAATTTGTTGTCAAGAAAGCTGGGACTGTCCTGGATGGCCAACACAATTTTGTAGTAAACCTACCCACGCATGCACATATTGTAGTAAATCTGGTGAATGTAGCATAGAAAAATGCGATTATAAAATATTCGGATGTTGTATTTCTCAAGGAAAAGTATGCAAAGATTCTACATGCCAAACAGCATGTCAAGTAGTAAAAAATCGCAAAATTAATTTAAAAGAGTTGGAAGATATTCCACAGTGCTTAGTACTTCGAGGAAACGTAACTCTAGATTGTCAAAACCAGATATTAGACGGAAGTCATACTAATTTTCCTGCTGCGATAGTTATTTCTAACGAAAATGGAGAGGACGGTCCGATAATAATTAAGAACTGTAAACTACAAAATTGGGTATACGGAATTTTAGCATATTATTCTGCAAACATTATATTAGAGAATGTAGAAATAAATAACTCTAAACGACAGTGCGATACAGGAGGTATAGGAGCAGCATTCTACGAAAGTAAAGATATAACAATAATCAATAGCAAGATTGTTAATAACAGTTGGGATGGTATTGGAATCTACGCTAGACGATATAATGTAAGTAACATAACAATACGTGGTAGCACCATTTACTACAACGGCTGGCAATCAACAAACGGCGGAGCTGGTATTTCGTTCTATACCCCAAGCAACAACAAGTTAAGTGATATAACGGTAAAAAACAGCCATATTTACAACAATTCATTTTCAGGTATATACTTGAAAAATGTTGAGAATGTCAAAATAATAGGCAACAACATACATGATAATAACATAGGTATTAACGTTAATGGAAATAGTAGTGGTATAACGATAATAGACAACATAATACACAGAAACGTAAATAATACAAACAATTTTCCAGAGAATATTAAAAAAGATGAATATGGTTTAAATGAAGCTGGACAAGGAATAAGGCTTAAAACAATTGTTGGAGAAAAAATACGAAATGTAACAATAAAAAATAACGAGATTTACGATAATGATGCAGAAGGTATTGATAGTTACTGGAGGGATAGTGGAAACTTATTTGATATTCAAATACTACAAAACACATTAAAAGACAATAGACATGGCATTTCTCTGAAGAATGTTGACAGATTCGTAATAAGAAATAAATTAACTCAAACTAATGTTTTTAAAAATGGAGAGGAACCATTATGGGAGTGGGAGTGCGTCCCAATTGAAAACCATGACTCTGCGATCACAATAGCTAAAAGCAAAAATGGTATTATTAGCGTATGCTCTATTAATAACTGCTTCGGTGAATACGCAAGAGGTATAGGAATAGGCGACTCAGAAAATATTATTATCAGGTATACAAAGGTAACAAACTGTCAAGGCAATGGCACAGTTTTCTGGAGAAGCAGAAATATCACATTTATCAACGATGTTTTCTGCAACAATACGGTTGATGTTAATAATTTTACTGGGAATAGCGAGATAACAATAGAGAATGTGACGTGTGATAAGAGTATAAATTTTAAGTGCACAAATAATTGTACGCCCGGCAGGGAAGAAGGAAGATATATACTGGCTACTTGTTGGGAAAAGGGAAATTTCAAAAAATGCAATGGAAGCTATGAGGTAAAGGTTGATACTACTGTGAACGCTAGAGTAGAGGTTAACACATCATTGATAAATGGAAGGAAAGCAAAAGTAAACATAACAATCTATAAACGCACGTGCTGGTCTAGTGGTGTTACTTTTGCTGTGTGGAGTGGAATGGCAACTGGAGGGATACCACCAGATGATGGAGAACAAATTTGTGAAGATAAATTAATCGACACAGCGGTTGTAGATGTAACAGATGGTATAGCAAGACTATCGTTTACGCCTGAAGAGCTGGCCACTCGAGAGGAAGACTCATGGTACTGGTTTAAAGCAAGATTGATAATAGATAACAACGTTATAGAAGAAAAAAACAGCTACAGGCTTTATGTTTATAGAGAACTACCAAACCGCCCACCAGTAGCTATAATAACATCGCCAACGCCGGAATGTGATCCAAACGTGCATGAATGTATATGCTATGAGAATGGAGTAGCAAAAGAATGTGGTCCTGATAATCCATGTGGCGACAATATAGGCCCATGCTATTACAAAAATAATACAGCAATCTGGTTTAATCAAACAAGTTATGATCCTGACGGTTACGATGATATTGTTGAATGGTACTGGAACATGAGTGATGGAAAGACATATAATGTAGATTGGAGCAATAATAAAAATGTGAATCTAACACATAAATATCAAGCTAATACTGTTCCAGCATTTTATATGCCTTTTGTGTATTTAAAAGATAAAGCAAAAAATGAATCAATAGCATCTTCTAATATATGGGTAATTACTAAAGACATTACAAATTGGCCACCGATATTAGAAATATTAAGTCCAAAACAAGGAGAAACTATAAATAAAAATAAAATAGAATTGAAAATACGATTTGAGGATCCTGATAATGATATTTCTGAATATTCATTTTGGTATCTTTTATCCTCATATGATGGAAGATATACATACTCTACAATATGTAGTCCAGCACAATCATTAGATTGCCCTAACATAACACTCACACTTCCTATAAATGGAAAATATGGCCTACTAGTTTTTGCTTTTAATGGTGAAAGTAATAATAACTGGGCAATATCTTATATAGAATTCGATGTAGAAGGTATTGATGAATGTGTATGCTCAACAAGCAGCGGGCTAATTCCATGCGGAATGTGTTTCGATAATGGAAAATACTGCAATGATAAAGGGGAGGTGGTTGATAATTGTACAGCGTGTGGATGTAACGATGGTTATTACTGTGCAGAATCAGGCAAGTGTGTAGAAGGCCACACTACTGAAGAGTGTGCGCAAAAAACAGATATAGAAAGTTGTCATGAATTGGAAGGATGTTATTGGGACGATTGTAAAGCATGTGAAGATGTGACAACTCCATCCTGTAGTGTATATACAAATGACACAACATGTTGGCTTGATCCTTGTATATTTAATGATGAGGAGGCACAGGCGATAACTTCAAATTTAAATAATGGAGAACAGTTTATAGGCGGAAACTGTGCTTGGGACGAAACGCAGAATAAATGTTATTATAACTATACAGTTATTGGGCCTAATGGTGGGTATATTTGTAAGAAAACAACAACTGTAGTACAAGAATGTAGTAATGTTAACAGAAAAAGAATTGTAGAAATAAAGTACTATAAATGTGATTTGAATGGGGAAAATTGTGTAGAAGATAGTTCAAATGAGTGTCCAGGTCAACCTAGAGGGATAGTCGAATATAACTGCCCACAAACACCTGGCGAGCAATTGCCAGCAATTAGCACAACAGCTATAGGTCTTGCTATAGCATTAGTCATACTTTACTACATGATTAAAGCGAGCAAGATTGGCAGTAAGAAGCCAATTAAGAAAAGAGGGAAAAAGAAAAAGAGAAAATCAAAAAAGAGAAAAGTCAAGAAAAAATAGTTATTAAATATTAAAATTAAATTTTATTTCTTCTTATTAAAATAATCACAAACATCTGTAAGAGGGCAAATATTGCAACGTGGCTTTGCTGTTGTGCATATTTGCTTTCCGAAAAACACAAAACCTCTGTTAATATATTTAAGTTGATCTGGTTTTATAACGTTTAAAAACAAATCTTGTAATGTTTGTTGTATTTCATCATAGTTTGTGCTGTCAACTAAGCCTAAACGTCTTGCAATAACTGCAACATGGACGTCAACAGCGATGATAGGCATACCAAAAGCGTCTGCCAAAACAACGTCTGCAATTTTATTACCAACACCCGGCAACTTCATAAGTTGCTTCTTGTTTGAAGGCACAATTGAATTGAACTGATACTGCAACATTCTAGCAAGTTGTTTAAGCTTTTTCGCTTTCTGTTTATAAAAGCCTACAGGCTTAATTAGAGAAGCTATTTTTGTTATGCTTAAACGTGCTAGTTTCTCTGGAGTATCAGCAATGCGTAACAATTTTGCTGCTGCCTTTTCAGTTATTTCTTCTTTAGTTCTCGCGCTTAACACGGCAAACACAAGCACATGAAAAGGTTCACTAAACAAATTAGGCTTGTAATATTGTTTCAACACAGAATAAATTTTAAGCAGTTTTTGTTTGCTAACCCATTTTTTCATGATGCAATAAAAACCGTAAAGTTTAAAAATATTGGAGAGTATTATAAAGTGGTAAAAATGATACCAACAAAGTTGATAAAAAGCATAAAAGAACAACCAGGTAAAATTAAAAAGGATATAGAATCAAGAATTAAGGACGATGAAAAAAGAGAGTTAGAAAAAAAGATGATGGACATACTTAACGATAGAGTATTATGCCGAATGTTAGATATAAATTATGTTTCTCCAAGTGAAGACGACATAAAGAAAGCGTTCTGTATGGCTGCTGTACTGAGATATGGTGGAAAATTGTTAGAGCAATATGTTTGATTGATCATTCAGAATAACATTTTTAAACTGCATTATTTTTTTTCTTTTAGAGAGGGCCCGTAGCTCAGCCTGGCAGAGCACCTGGCTCTTAACCAGGGTGTCGCGGGTTCGAATCCCGTCGGGCCCATAGTTAGTGCGGGGGTGGCAGAGTGGCTATGCAGTCGGCTGCAGACCGACGGACGTGGGTTCGAGTCCCACCCCCCGCTCTTTTGTTATCTAAAAGAGGGGCTGTGGTGTAGCCTGGTCTAGCATCCGTGCCTAGGGAGCACGAGACCCCGGTTCGAATCCGGGCAGCCCCACTTCACTCAGTCTCGTTTTTTCTTGTTTTTTCTTATTTAGGAATTAACAAAATTAATATTTAGAATTAAAAAATTAAAAAACAGAAAAACAGCAAACATTAAATAAAATTTAAGGAAGCAAACGCTCTGGATCGCGAGGAAAAAGTACTGCTTGCTTTATGTTCTGTAGCCCAAGCATAACTTTGGTTAAACGTTCAACACCAATAGCAAACCCGCCATGAGGCATTGCGCCGTATTTAAAAAATTTTGTAAACCATTCGAGTTTACTCGCATCCATTTGTTTTTCTTTTATGTTTTGAATAAGCACATCATACCTATGCTCACGTTGCCCTCCACTGCTTAGCTCTACATCACTACAATACATATCAATGCTTTCAGCTTTTTTGCTGCCTGGCTCATGATAAACATAGAATGGTTTTATGCTAAAAGGAAAACCGTATACAAAGTAAAAATCGCTGTCGTAAGTCTGTTTTATGTACTTCGCAAGAATTTTTTCTTCCTCGCTATTTAAATCGTCTTGCTTATTTCCATGCGTAATTTCTTTTGCTTCTTCAAAACTTATACGTGGAAATTTTTGTTTAACAGCTAAAGCATCAAAGTGATTCTTAAAAGCTTCTACTTTAGTTATATACTGGCTTTGCTTTAAAATATTATAAATGTGCTTTATGAGTTTCTCTTGTATATCCATAAGTTCATTACTGTTCGTGAATGCTTTCTCTACAGCAATAACCCTATGCTCTGTTAAATGCTTTGTTGTATGACTTAGTTCAGCACGCCAACATGGACCAATCTCAAAAATTTTCTCAAAACCACCAAGAATAGTTAATTGTCTATGCAATTGCGGATCTTGCCTTAAGAATGCTTCTCTATCAAAGTAAATAACAGGAAATACTTCTGCGCCAGACTCGCTTGCTTGACCAATTAAACAAGGTGTAAAAACCTGTAAAAAACCATTTTGCGTCAACCATTGCTGAGCAGCATTAACAATCATTGATTGCACATTAAAAATAGATGCATTCTCTTGTTTTCTCAAATCTAAACATCTATAATCAAGTTTTTTACTAAAACTAGTCGTGACTGTTTTTTCTACAACAGGGATGGGCAGTTGTTGTGCTATACTTATTATGCTAATCTCGCTAACCTCTATTTCTTTATCATTTATAGTGACATCTTTACTTTTTACATTTGCTTCCTTAATCGTGCCATTCACAACTATTACCGACTCAAGCGTTAATTGTTTAAAAGCATCAAACAAATTGCTGTCTTTTATTATGCATTGGACTATACCAGTAGCATCACGCAATAGAATAAATTTCAATTTTGCTAAATCTCTCAGTTCATGCACAAAACCATGAAGTTTAACAGTGCTACCTACAGCCAAATTGGAAATTTCTGCAATATTATATTGCATAACTTAACATGCTATACAACATTTATAAGTTTTGTTATTCAAGACAAACAATAATTTTTAGCGGTTTAAATACAGAGAAATATTTATAAAGGCGGAAACTGGATTAATTTCAATGAAAAAATCGTTAAAGAGTCTATTGATCGTATTTATTATTATTGCAGTTATGTTCGTAAACGGGTGTGTGAATATCGAAATCAAACAAAGAATAGAAAAAGATGGATACTCTAAAATACAAATTATTTATAATTTTTCTAAGATGGCTGAAGTTACAAAAGCTCTAACAGAAAGTATAAAAGAAGTAAATGAAAGTAAAGGAAATGAAACAAATTTAACAGAATATTATAGAGAGATATACTGTAAAGAGTTTTATAATAAAACAACTTGGAACAATACTAAATGTTGGAGTGAAAGAAATAAAATTATTATGGAAGGGGAAACATATTTAAATAAAAGTATATTTGAGGTATCTTATTCCATTCCCTATATAATTTATAAATACGATTTAAAGAATATTTATGAAATTATGTATAATACAGGTAGAATTTCTGATGAAGAAGGATTAGAATGGGTAAAATTAACGGGAACAAAAATAAAATTTATTCTAGAAATGCCTGGAAAAATAGTTCGAAGTGACGTAGGAGTTATCAAAGAAAATAAAATAATAATAGATGTCTACGATTTAATAGAAAAAGATTCTGCTTATGTTGAATCAAGAGAACTAAATCTTATATATGATTTAATTGTTATTTTGGTGGTTGGTATTATTATTTTTGTAATCGTTATAATAAAAAAGAAAAGAAGAAACACTTATTTGAGAAACTATAATTTAAATTTTAATGAATCTTTATTTAAATAAGTTTTGTTATTCCTCAAACGCAGGATAGCTTGGCATACCATGCGCTTTCTTGTACACATCATAAATCTTAAAACATAATTCTGCTGCTGTTTTTTCAGCAAGAGCACGCAGCACCTTTTCAGTATAAGTATCATTTGACGTTTGTTTTGGTTTGAAAAAACTGAAAGATGGCAACTTAAATGAAAATGTTTTTTGTTTTTTTTCTTGTTGCTTTTGCTTTTCTTCACCACTCCAACCTTCTCCCAAAAAATGCTCTAAATCTTCATGAAGCTGTTTCAAGCTTTCTTCACTTAATTGCTGTAGCACTTTCAATGCTTTATCAAAAAACTCTTTGTCAAGTTTCTTCTTAAACGATTCGTATTCATCTTGTCTTAACACATATGCACGAAACAATATATCTATACGGCCACCAAAACCATAGTGGCCCTGAGCAGAAATTTGTCTGGGAATAGAACGAAAACTAAAGTCAATAAACATGCATATGTAAAAATCTCTGGCTTGCTGATTCTGCATAGAGGCTGGTAATTCTTCTTTCGTTACCTTTTTTGTTCCAAGTAAAAGTAGCTCTAGAAGCATTGTGTTGAATGCGGAAACAAGAGCTGCAGAGCTTGATTGTTTCATATAAAGTTGTTCTGCTGCTCTCAGATAAGGCATCATCCATTTTGTATAAAGCCTCAAACTTGCTACTTGGCTTTTTAAATATGTTTTTTCTATTTCAAACCTCTTACGCAATTCTCGTTCAGATTCTTTTAGCCAAGTTTCAAACTCTATATAGCGAGATTTCAAAATTGCTTTAACTCTTTCATTTAGATCCATCTTTTCAATATCTTTAACGCTTTTAGCCTGAAAAAATGCATCACGCAATGTAACGAACTCAAGCTGTGTAGTTAATATGTTTATAGCACCCCTACCTTTTTTTATGTCAACATTTGTTATCCATATTTCTTTCAACGCTGCTAATGCTGCCTCTCGTTCTTCTTTTTTATCGCTTTTCAATTTATCATACAACTGTAAGCGTACTTCAAACTGCCGCAAATCATATAGTAGATTTATTATTGATTTAATTACAGCATTGATTTTAGCTAGTATATCCATTGCTTGCTGCTGCATGATAGTTGCTCTCTTGCCGAGTTCGGCAAAATAGCCACTGCCAGGACTTGCTGTAAAGTTGTCAATGATTTTTTCAACATCAAAGCCTAGATCTTGCATGAAATCAAGCAACCAATAATATATAGGCTCAAGAGTTTCGGCAGGACTATCGTATGTTAAATTGTACTCTGCCACTTCCTTTGCTTTCATTTCTTTTAATAGCTTATAAACTTCATCCTGCATTTCCACCTCTTTTTTTATTTTGATTTTTTGATTTATTTTGTTATCTTTTTAGTATTAATCTTTTTGTTTTTGTTTGAACATTTGGAATGTGGATGCGAGATCAATAATGTACTTGCCTTCTTCCAACTTGTAAATGAGTGGCTTTCCTTTAAACAGACCAACAAGATCTATCTCAAATTTACCAGGCTGTAGAACTCTAATCGATTCAAAATCCAGAATGACAGGCTTTTCCGCTGTATCACCAATAATTTCTTTTATGTCTTGTTCTATCTGCTTTCGATCTTGTTCTGTCAACTTTAACTGCTGTATTTGTTTTAGTGATTCTTGCTTAAAATAAAAAAAGAATCTACTGCCGCATACATGGCAACCTTTAAGTAAAACATCGCTACCGTCAGCATAAATCGCACCGCATCTCACGCATTGATGAGGCATACAAATAAAATGTGCTGGTAATTTAAAAAGGTTTGGAGTCTCTCTTTGCGATTTCAAGTGATGCTTGTTATATCTTGTAAATAGTAACAACCGAAAAATTTATAAATAATAAAAATATCTATAGGATTATGGATAAAGAAGTTTATTATAAAAATGATGAACTGGGAATAACAGTATACAAAGAGTGTTCAGACATTACTGCTGGAATTGCCCTTCTAGCAGGATTTGGTAACAAATTTGTGGTAGAAATAAGAAAAAATAAACCCTCTTTTTTAGAAAGATTACTAGGTAAAAGTAAAATTAAGGTAAATCTTGGGTATGATTATTATAGTTCAAATAGACCTCCTTACGGAAATATACGTAGAGAAATAAAAGAAGTCAAATTAAACCATTCTGTTCTTAAAATAACATTTGAAATAACAGAAAATCCAGGGAATCTTAAATACTACGAAGAAGAAGAAATAAATATTCAAAACATTAAAGTCTAGTTCATATAATTTTAGCGAACAAAAAATTTACTCAAGCATAAGCTCAAGCTTTGTTGGATCTTTTTTGATTTCTCTGACGATGTGTGCAGGACCGATAACTGTAATTACGTCTCTATTGCCAGCAAGAGCATCAGCAATTTTTTTACGTAGCAAGGTCAAACCTTTTAAGTTTGCCTGTGATGGTGAAAAAACAGCAAGCTCTATTCCTTTAAAATGCTTTGACTTTCCAACAGTCTTCATAGTTTCTTCAATCAAGTCTGCTTCCTCTTCTGGCCTTAAGCGACCTTGCATAAATACGATCTTTCCGCTTGCGACAATATCAAGAAGCATCTTTACCCGTTTGTACGATGATAATGGCTGTATCTGCGAATAAGGAATAAACTGAATGACAAGTTTATCTCTTTTTTTGCTTATTGTTTTTGTTTTTTTGGTTCTTTTAACCATTTTTATTTTGTTGTTTTTCTTTTACGTCTTCGTCTTGCTTTTTTTACAATAGTAAACAAGCTTTCATAAAATTCTTCCATGTTTGTTCCGTTCTTTGCTGATATACCAACAACATCATACTCTGGAAATGCTGCCTCAACACGTTTTACGTCTGCTCTACGTAAATCAATTTTATTTGCAACAATTAGCAACGGTATTTTTCTTGCAGCAATATTTCCAATGATCGTAAGATTAACTTGTGTATATGGATTTTTCGTTGCATCAAGAACTACAACAATTACATCCATATCATCAAGCCATTTTATAGCTTCTATTACACCCTTAGTTGCTTCTTTAGCCCGTTTTTTTGCTTCTCTCTTACTTAAGCCATGCTTCAGAAAGTTTTCATAATCTATTTTTGTGGCAATTCCAGGAGTATCAACAAGCTTGAATGTTATGGTTTTCCCTTTGTGGTGTATTTCAACTTTCTCTTTCACCTGTATTTCCCTTGTTTCATGAGGTATACTGCTTACTTTACCAAGCTCTTCGCCAAGCCAATCCTTACAGATTCTATTAGCTAAAGTAGTTTTTCCGGCATTTGGAGGACCATACAAACCAAGTTTTATATGTCTTTTAACAGAAAAAATATTGTTAAACATTCGTTTCACAAAGTTACGCAATATACGTATCATGTTTAACCTAACTTATAATTATTTTTAAATCTTTTTACACTATTTTGCTTTAGGTGTTGTTCTGGCAATAACATCATTTTGCTTTAATTTTTCTCGCATAGATTTATCCTTCATAACTTTAGCTAATGCATAATTGATTTGTTCAGGTTTCCAACCAGCTTTTTTTAGTTTCATTTTTATTTCAGCTGTCGAATAACCAGAGTTAATCGAATTCTTTATGAAAGTGGTAATATTATATAAATCAAGTTTGTTAGGAAACAATATTGATTCGCGTTTTTTTAGATAAGGCAACCATATAGCAATAAGGCCAAAAATTACTACAAATACTAAGATCAACCCAAAAACAATAGGAAGTTTAGATTTTTCTTCTTCATAAGATTCTGAAGGAAGTGATACAAAACCTGAGGTATCTAATTCTGTGTGTGGCAATACATAAATATTAACATTAAATGGATCAATAGAATTAAGCAATACAAAATCTATGCTTCCAGTACCATATATGTCAAACAATATTCTATTACCAGTCAAATTAAAGCTTGATGTAGAAGCAACAGTTTGTTGTGTTAACTGCAATGGTAACTCAACAACTAAAGAAGATGTGTCATCAACACTGTAGGAAATTTCAAATAATGTTACTTTTTGCTCGTTTTGATTATCATATATGACTGTGTATGTGTCTGCAGTAAAATAAACATCTGCTTTGTCAAGCATCCACTTTGCTGCTGCTTTTTGACATGCTTCATCATCATCGCAATCAGTACCAGTTATTGATTCGAGCAATGCAACATCAATTTTTTGATAATCTGGAATAGCACGTATTTGATCTGTAGAAGATACTAGTGCTAGGGAAGCTGGAACAGAAGTTGATGTAAGAGTTTGATAAGCATCACTAAGCGAAATATTGTTTGCTGATAGCGCTAACTTTAACTGTTGTAATGTGTGATTAATGCTGTCAATGTTAAGCAATTGTCTTACCGCAGCTATAGAAGTCGGCAATGTGCTAACAAAATTATTGAGTGCATTTATTTTTCTATCCAACATAGTTTGAATGTTTTCTTCAAACAGGCCAACTTCAACTACAAATGTTGCTATGCCAATCAAGCCACTTTCATCTTCTGCTGCAACTTGTACTGTATAATTGCCACTATAAGCATAAGTATGGACAAAGGTACAATTAGGGTTCTCTAACATTGTACCATCACCAAAGTCAACATAGCAATTCACTATTTGCTTTCCTTCTGGAGAATAAGCATAAACTCTAAATGTTGTTGCCTCTCCTTGCGTAACTCGTAATGGATAAAACACAGAAATAATAGGAACATTTTTTACATCAAAATCATATGTTTCATAAACATCCAGCACATTAAGCACAGCAGTATAACTGCCTAGTTCTGAGGGTGCTTTAAGATTAAAAACAGACAAGTCAAACAAACCTGATGCGTTTATGATTGGGTATTGCGTATCAACATAACAGATCTCGTGTTTTACAAGCGTATTTCCTTCAACTTGGTACTGTAAATCGATATTTTTAATAGCGAGGTTAACACCATTATCAAGCAATACTTTAATAGGAACAACACAGCCTGAAGAATAATTATCACAGTTATTCGATAGGTAGTTATTTATTGCTGTAATAAGTTGGCTTGATGTTTGTTCATAAAAGGTAGTCGAGTTGACCGTTCCGTAGCCACTAGACAAAAATTTCAAGGGTTGAACAAACAAACTGTAAATAAGTCCACCATTAACCCACGCCCCCTTTATAGAATACTTACCAGTAGCGCTTGTTGAAGGACGAATACAAACTGTGAGATTTTTTGGTTTATTAATAACAAAATTTTCGATATTACAAAAAATAGAAGCAAAATTTGTTGTGATTCCAGATAAATAACATGAATCTGTTTTAGTGCCATCAGAAATAGTCATGACTAAATCATTCTCATTTGTAGCATAGTTTACATCTTTAAGCTTAACAATTGCTCCCAAATTAGCTCCTACTGTTGGCTGTACTTCAATCGTTACACACTTTTGACTATCAATAATAACTTCTTCGGTAAAATCATCATCGTTTAACCCTGACGAAAAAATAGTGCCACATGGTTGAAGTGAAGATGTACCAATAAACAAATCGATGTTGCCATCATCAAAAAAATCTAGCATTACTGGAAACATGCCACATGTGCCAGAGCCACCACTATACTGAAAGGAAAAACTTAGGTCTGTTACAGGACCATAAACCTTAAAGCCCACTGTAGAATTTTGCGTTAATGTAGTCTTGTTTACTTCATCTGAGGAGCATTCATAAAACAACTTGCAGGAAGGATCGCATGATGGGGTAGTAGTGTTCATTAAAAAATCGAATAAAGTCATTGAATTGCTATTTTCTTCGATGCTTAACGTGATTTGACTTGAGGAATCAACATTAGTAAAACTTGCATTTAAATAACCATTGATTAATTGGTTTGGTCCTGTATCAGGAATAAACAAGCAAGGATCGCCGCACTCGACTAAAGCAGACGACAAAGGAAGTAAATAGGAAAGATATACCAATGCAAATACAATCACTACCAAAGCTTTTTTGACCATTTCACCTCTTTTGTTTTAAGCTTAACAATAATAGCTAGCTAGGGTTTTTTAATTTTTTGCAAATGCGCAAATGCAACTACACACCTACTAAAAACAATGCCTTCAATTTTATTAAAAGTTTTCTCCATAACGTAACGCTGTTTACAAATATATTGGTGCTGTAGTCAAACTCATGCTTGTTTCCTTTCATATCTGTTGCAGTTACAACAATCTTAACAATATTATTACCAAAATGTAAGTTGTGTACAATCGCATCAACCGAAACAATATTTTCACCTTCCTTAAACAACATACGCGATTTTCCAAGCAGTTTATTATCTTTATATATGCTTATATCAGCATCCAAAGGCTGGTTAGCATAAAAAGTTAACACAATAGGATAACGCAAACTATAATAAACATTTTTTGTTGTATTTATCAATTCTATTTTTGGTGCTGGAAGAACTGTAAATGTATTGCAAAACCTAGCAACAACATCAGAAGATTGTGGTTTAGTTACAGTAATGCAAGCTGTATGCTCACTGGTATATGAAAGTGGCTCAAGTTTATAAGTAAAATCGAACTTTTTAGGCGTAGGAGACAATGTTAAATAAATGCAATCGTTACTGAAACATACTTTATATAGCTCTGTCTCTGTAGCGCTTGCAATACAGTTAACATAGACTGTCTCATAGGTATAAAAAAACTTATCAGAATTGATACTAGAAACAGCTTGTTGATTTTCAACATCACTTATGTTAGAAGTAAACACGCACGCGATTTCAACTGGTTGTACATTTAAATAGCTATTTGCTTCTTCTTCACTAATATAAGGACCGATTGAAGAAAAAGTGATCTCGCTTGTTGCGTATGCATTCAACCCTGTAGCAAATTTTAAGTTGCTTTTACACCCAACACTACACTTAGCAAGCTCTGGAATCGGAACTACAAAATATGATTGGGATGATGAAAAAGGCTTGAGAAATAAAAGTTTTTTATTTTCTTCTACTTCTGATGGAGAAACAACTAAATAGATAGGCATCACCACATAATAAGGTTGTAAATTATGAACAATAATTCTTACGGGCAAATAACTTCCCATCTTAACATGCTCATATAAAGGCTTAACATCGATACCTGTTAATGGACTAACAACATTGCCACAATAGATTGTATTCACATCAGTATGAAGATTATCAACATTAATAGAACCAACATAGCTGTATTCAGCAGTTGATAATTGTGGATTTACTTTTGACATTGCTATATGACTAGTATCAATCCAACCAATTTGGTTAAATGTGATATCTACAGGTAACCAAACTTCTCTTCCATTGTAAATACCCATAAACACTTCAACCCAGGCATGTTCAACAAAATCATGAAGTAGGTTTGAGTATGCCACGCCCGTAACATATCTCGCTGGAATACCTACAGACCTGCATAAAGCAATAAACAGTATGGAAAATTCGTCGCATGTTCCGCGCCCTTGCTGAAATACTTCCGAAGCTCTCAGCATGACATCCCCATATGATACATCATAATCAATTATCTTATCAACGTATGATGCTATCTTAAAAATTGCTTCATAGATATTATTACTTTCTTCAACAAATTGTCTGGCTTTAAAGTACATAAGATCATTATAATCAATAATATCTGTTTTTTCTGTATAATGCTTAAGTTTGCTAGAATTAACCAGAGCAAAATATTCTGTTAAGCTTAGTGGCTTTTCTTTGAATATAAAAAAATATGTTGTTATATTTGCTACAATCTTGTATGTTAAATCTATATAGATGTTATTACCATCTGTTATGTCAATAGTAAGGGAATTATTGTATAATTGGACATTAGCATACTTTCCTTGACTAATATCAGAAAAGGTCATTACAGGTGGTAAACCTAGCATATTCAACAACTCGCATGTTTGTTGGTTATTGCATTTTAAAACAAGTGTAAGATCTGCTTGTTGCCTATAATCTGTTAAAGGAAAATAAGATATCTTTATGTTAATTTTATCTACATTTCCATAGATATGCGATGCTTCAACTACATTGAATTTAGCTTTAGTATAAGTAGCATTATCAAATGAGCATGCATGAACATAGCTAAAAAACAATAGAGAAATAAAGATACATGTAAAGAAAAACCAAAATTGTAAAAACACCTGCTTAACTTTGCTTTGTATAGCATGATGTATTCTCATTTTTATTTTTTGTTTATTTTTTTGCCATATGTTTGGATAAGGCCTGTTTGCACAATCTAATCATTCTATCTTTAAATACAGGTAAGTCTTCAACTTTTACTGTAGCACCACAAGCATTTGCATGACCACCACCTGTAGCTTCTAAACCTTCAAGTGCTTTTAACACAACAGACCTAACATTGATTTTACCTCTAACTGATATATTAGCTTTTTCTCCTTTCAGATATGCCACAACTATAACTTTATTTGGAAAATTATAAAGTAGCTCATTAGCAAGCTCTGCAGATAAACTTAAACTTCCCCCATATTGAAAAAACAAGACGTGCCTTCTCGCAAAACTTTTAGCTTTTTCCAACAGTTTTGTATATGTTTTATTAATTTGGTTAAATCTCCTGTAAATCACTTTTGTCTTTGGATTATTATCAAGTAATTCGTAAGGTGAATTTATGTTAATAAGAGTTTTTACCATCTTTACTATGTTCGATGTTCTATCTTTTAATGCAAAATTCAGCAGCTTAACAATAAAGCCAAACTTTGTTTCATAAAGTAAAGAAGCTGGTGTATTTATTGCGTTTATAGTATCAAATGGTTGAAATAGATCTTTATATTTTTTCAGTACTGAAGTAGCAAAATCTGGGATATACCAATCAGATAAACAGCCAAGCAATGCTATCCAATCATCAACAGAATTATCAACAATTTTGTAACACCAATAAGATACAGGTTCGGCACTAGCTGGCTTAAAGTTGAGAGGGTTTACATAAACAACATCATTGAATGTTTGCTGTTGTGGATGATGGTCAATCCAAACAAGAGGTAAGTTTGCATCTTTTACCCGCTGAACAAATGCATTAGCAACAAGAGGTTTATCTAAAATAAATACGATGTCCGGATTCAATTCATTTATTTTTCTTGCATAAGAAGCATTCAGGTCTGGAAAACTCTTTATTGCCACGCCTTTTCCTTTTCCGCAAAACCTGCGCAAAAGCAAAAAAGATGCTAAACCATCTACATCATTATCAAAGAAAAACAAAGGTTGATTATATTGTATAAGCAGTTGCCTTACTCTTTCAAGCAAATTTGTAGGAATCATCTTATTGTTACTTCTGTTATTTTAATTAACCATTCCTTTATAGCTTTAGCTTTCTTTTCACCAATACCTTTAATACCTACAAGTTGTTCTATGTTTGAATCAACAACAAATTTAATACTTCCGAATTTCTGAATAACATTGCTTATATCTTCTTGAGTCAACCCTGGAATCTTTTTCAGTAATCTATAACCCTTAGCCATTAATGGTTCATCGAAACTTACGTTTGCTTTTAGATGTTTTTTCATCATCTTAGCTGTAGTGTTAATGTCTGGTGTACGTTTTAACATTTTCAACTGCTTTATAAGTTTGGATAGGTTTACATATTTTTCATAGTCCTTAACAACATTATTTATAATCTCGTCTATATCTTTTATTATTTCAAGAAACTGAAATTGAAGTGACGTAGCTTCTTTTCCAAGTTCATTTATATACAATTGCAAAGTTTTCGATATTCTATTAACTAGTTCATAATGCGTAATTAAGGTTGCTATATCGTTTAGTGTTATCAATCCAAAAGGTTCAAGCCTATCAAATCTCGCTATGACTTCATCAAAAATTTTTCTTTGTCTTTCTAACGCTACCAAGGTATTGCTTGCGCGGCTCAATAATTCAGAAATACTCGTTAATGTATATTTATTTGGACCAAAATATAATGTTGCTGTACTCGATTTTTCAGAAATCGCAATTACAACGGCGTCAAGCTGTCTTGCTGTTCTTTCAGCTGCTTTATGTCTCGTTCCTGTTTCTGCTGATGGTAGTTTTGGATCAGGGATAAGCATAACATTAGCACATAGAATTTTTTTTGCATCGCTATCAACAATGATTGCACCATCCATCTTAGATAATTCTGCAAGTTTTTGAGATGTAAGCTTTGTATTAATTTTAAAACCACCTTCGCTAATCTTCACGCCTTTTTCTGATATAACAATCAAACCACCTGTTTTAGCTTTAGCAATTCTATCTATTGCTTCTCTCAACTGAGTACCGTAGGCAACAAGCTTTACCACATCATTTAGGTTCCACTTTTTTCCCCTAGTAGATTGCAATGCTTTATTTTGTTTTTGTTTTGTTATCTCCATTTTCTAGCTGGCTTTAATTATAGCATTTTTGATTATAGAGGTTTTGCAGTTCCAAAAGCCTTGCTACCATTTCTGCTTCTTCATTTTGTTTAATAACGAATACATAAGGTTTTGTCTTACTTATGCGCACTGCAGTCTGGCTTTCTATTTTCATATCTGCTTGAACATTTGATTTAGTATCTATATTTATACCTATTACCTTCAGTTTATCGCATACAGCTCGTCTAAACACATTGCTATTTTCACCAATTCCTGCAGTAAACACAAGAGCATCAATTTTTTCTAAGTTTGATGCAATTGCCAATATATGTTTAGCTACACTGCTTACTAACATTTCAAAACCTAATCTGGCTGTTTCTACTTTTTTGTTTTTATTATTTTTGTGTTTATTTTTAACCAATTCGAGCACCCTAATAAAATCTCTAGTGCCTGTAATACCATAAATACCAGACTGCATATTTAGTATTTCTTCTATTTTAGCATGAGAAAAGCCTAGTCGAAGTAAAAATAACACTATACTTGGATCAATACTGCCTGCCCTAGTAACCATCATACATCCTTCAAGAGGTGTAAAGCCCATAGTAGTATCAATGGCTTTGCCTTGCTTGAATGCTGTAATGCTACACCCTCCGCCAATGTGTGCTGTAATTATGTTAAGCTTATTTAATGGCTTATTCAACATCATTGCAGCAATGTTCGCAACATAATAATGATTAAGCCCATGAAATCCGTAACGAAAAATTTTGTATTTTTTAGATAAGGTTATGGGTATAGCATAAAGTTTATTATATTGAGGTATATCTGCATAAATATCTGAATCAAATAAAGCATAATGTTTCGCATGTGGAAGTAAATGTTTGATAACTTTTAACACTTTTGTTTGCATAGGATTGTGTAAAGGTGCTAAACCAAGTTTAACGATGTTGTCTAAATGTCTAATAAGCTGTGAAGATACAGTACAAGATTTCTTACCATAACCGTGCACAATTCTATGCCCAACTACTGAAATATCATAAGTTTTTGCTATTTTTGTTATAGCTTTTTTGATAATAGCGAGGCTTTTATTATGATAAATTAGTTTTCTTTCTATCACATGATTAAAGAAAAAATTATAAATTGCTCGCCTTTCTAATTTTTTGTTATGAAAATTATCTAAGCTCGACACCACACAATATTTTAAGGTTTCAGAACCAACATTAACTAACAGTGTAGCTTTCATTTTTCTACCTCTTTTTTTCTTTATTTAGATAGTTACATATGTTTTTAATATTTTTCATAACAAAACTAAAGAAAAGACAACAAGAAAGTTTTTATATCTATGTTTTTAATTTATTTAAAGCTGAAATGAGCAAAGATCAAACGATACAAAAAAACAAAGCAGAAAAATACATTGTTTGGCTTAGCGAAATAAGTAAGGATGATATAGCTATAGCAGGAGGTAAGGGCGCAAATTTGGCAGAGATGTATAATATAGGCTTACCAGTACCACCAGCATTTATAGTTACAGCTTATGCTTATAAAACTTTTCTCGAATATAACAAACTTAACGATAAGATAAAACAACTTTTGAGCAATATCGATTACGAAAATACGCAAATGTTAGAAGAAACAACAGCAAAAATAAGAGAACTTATTGTTGCTGGCCAAATACCAGAAGAAATGCAACAAGAAATTGTTGAAGCATATGAAATTCTAAGTAGTAATATACCAAAAGTAGATAAAATAGAAAAACAGATCAACGAACTGTTTAAGACTGCTCAAGAACCATGCTTCACTGCTGTTCGTAGCAGTGCTACAGCAGAAGATTTACTTACAGCAAGTTTTGCTGGACAGCAAGAAACATATCTAAACGTGAAAGGGAATGATGCATTGCTTGAAGCTATAAAAAAGTGTTGGGCAAGCCTGTTTACTGCGAGAGCAACGTATTATAGGCATAAGAAAGGTTTTAGTCATGAACAAACTTTAATCGCTGTAATAGTGCAAAAGATGGTCAACAGTGAAAAGAGTGGTGTAATGTTTACCCTAGAGCCATTAACCAATGATAAAACAAAAATTGTTATCGAAGCTGTATTTGGTCTGGGTGAGGGTATTGTTTCTGGTAGTATTGAACCTGATTATTATCTTGTTGATAAAAATACACTTGAGATAGTAAAAAAGAAAATAGGGTATAAAAAAATAGAATTCACGCGAGATTCTGCTGGACATAATATAAAAAAAGAATTGCCTGCTGAATTAGCAAACGAACAAGTACTTAGCAAAACAGAAATCAAGAAATTGGCCCAATTCGGCATCATGCTTGAACAGCACTATGGTTGGCCACAAGATATAGAGTGGGCAATAGAACAAGGTAATATTTACATAGTTCAGACAAGAGCTGTAACAACTACAGAAAAACATGTTAAAGCTGAAAAGATTGAAGCAAAAATACTGGTTAGTGGTTTGGGTGCAAGTCCAGGTATTGCTGTAGGAAAGGTAAAGATAATACACAACCTCGATGAATTAAGCAAGATACAAGCAGGAGATGTATTAGTAACGAAAATGACTAATCCTGATATGGTCCCAGTAATGATGAAATCTGCAGCCATTGTTACAGATGAAGGGGGCATAACTTGTCATGCGGCAATTGTAAGCAGAGAACTTGGCATACCATGTGTTGTCGGCACTAGAAATGCCACGCAAGTACTAAAAGATGGCATGATAGTTACTGTTAATGGCAGCGAAGGTATTGTGTATGAAGGTGCAACACAAGAGGTAGAAGAAAAAAAGCAAGAACAAAGCAAAGCAAGTAGTGAAATAAAAACACGAACAAAAGTAAAAGTTATATGCGATCTTCCACAAGCTGCTCAAAGGGCTGCTGCAACAAGTGCTGATGGGGTTGGTTTAGTGCGCATCGAGTTTATGATTGTTAATGCTGGCGTGCATCCTGCAGAATATTTGCGTAAAAAAAAGCTTGATAACTATACTACATTACTTGTTAATGGAATAAAACAAATTGCTGAAGCATTTAAAGATAAACCTGTGTGGGTTAGAACAAGCGATTTAAGAACTGATGAATATAGAAATTTAAAAGGCGGTGATCTTGAGCCTATTGAAAGTGATCCAATGATTGGGTGGCATGGTATTAGACGTGCATTAGACCAACCAGAATTGTTAAAAGCTGAATTTCTTGCAATAAAAAAATTGCACGAACAAGGGTTCAGAAATGTTGGTGTAATGTTGCCATTTGTTATTAATGTTGATGAAGTTATAAAAGCCAAGCAAATAATGCGTGAGGTTGGTTTAGAGCCATGTAAAGATGTTGAATTCGGTGTAATGGTAGAAACGCCTGCTGCATGTTGGATAATTGAAGATCTATGCAAAGAAGGTATAAGCTTTATCTCATTTGGCACTAATGACTTAACACAGTTAACATTAGGTATAGACAGAAATAACGAAAGAATCGCAAAACTATATGATGAGATGCATCCTGCTGTACTTGGTGAGATGAAGATGGTAATTGAAACATGCAAAAAGTATGGTGTAAAAACAAGTATATGCGGTCAGGCAGGAAGCAGACCAGAAATGGTGGAATGGTTAGTAAAGCATGGTATAGACAGTATATCTGCAAATATCGACGCTGTTGCAAAAGTAAGGCAAATTGTGGCTGAAACAGAAAGAAAAATCGCAAATAAAATTGTAAACAGTGAGCTTAACAGCGATGGAAACAAAAACCAAAATGAAAATGTTAATAGCTCAACAAATGAAACAACAAAACCAACAACAAAACCGGTAAACACAAAAATCAAGCAAATGAAAACAGAACAATCAGAAAATAAAATAATAATAGAAGACGACATTACAATTGAAGAAATAAAAAATATTGACGAACTTGAACAGAACCTGCCGAAAGAAATAGAAGAGTTATTAAAAGAGGGTTTAAGCTAATTATTTACTTATCAACTTGTCAATAATTTTTGCCATTTGCTGTATAAACAAATCAGCTCTATCGCGCCATAAATCTATGTCCTTTCCTTTAACATCGCTTATTTCACCATGCAAAATTTTATGCATTAGCACATACATATCTCGATACCATAAAACATACTTCAAATCAAGCATGCCTTTGTCAACAAACAATTGTTTTAGCATTGCTGGAACATGTTCAGGACTTGGTGGTATTTGCTTAGCTGCAATTAAGGCAGCATGAGCAGAATCGACCATCGCCCAATATAAACCTTCGATGCTATTAATCAAATTTGCCTTGCTTCTAGCCATATGCATCGGTGTACGTTGTAATGCTACATAGATTGCTTCAGGTGTAGGTTTTATTTTTCCTTGAGCAAGCAAGAATTTAAGAGGAATAAAAAAACCACCAAAGTCTATCAGCGGTTCGCCATAACGAATTACATTCAACACAACTGGTTCGCCCCTTAACATTTCATCCCACCATGTACTAAGTCGTACTGTGTTAACATGTAAAGGTTTTACATAAGGATTAAGCATTATCAATTTGCCTAGCTCTTCCCTATACCATGCAACAAGTTCTTCATCCCACTTTATACTACAATCGTCAACAATAATAATAATGTCTATATCGCTTCCTTTAACTGCAGTTTTTTTTACTGTAGAGCCGAATAGCACAATAGATTTGATAAGTTTGTTGAATTTTTCATAAACTTTGACAGCAAAATCCAACGCAATTTCTTTCTCGTCCTTTAATTTTAACGTCGGATATTTTTCTGCAAGATTACCACCTCTTTTCATAGTATAGCTTAGTTCTTTTTGTTTTTAAAATTTTGGTTTTTTGTTGCATTTATTCCATTGGTGCTTGACTAAAACCCTGGCCACCTCTTGCTTGACCACCCAGTTCTGCAGGCAAGGCCGAAAAACCAAATCCATATGTATGAGTTTCAGGAAAAACATATTCAAAACTTGCAAAATAGCCTGGAGTTGTATGTACAAATTGATTCCAAAATGGTGCTTGCATGTAAGTGTATAGAGGACTGCCTAAAGCTTCTAAAGCATAAGGGACATCAGAACCTCTAAAAAAATTGATAAAACCACCAGCTTCATGGATAAACCTCAACTTTTCTTGTGTTTGTTTTTCAATTTCTTTTAATGCTTTTTTAATAGGTACATTACCCATACCAGCAGGCAAATGCGAATCATAAAAACCAAAATTATCGGTTACATGAACATGCTTAACAAACTTCGCAATTTCCTTTGTTTCAGCTGCAATATCTTCATCGCTATAACCATATTTTTTCAGCATGTTAATATGACCTATATCCCATGTCACACCAATAAGTTTTTCGGCTATTTCTCTTGCTTTTTGTTCGCCAAGTTTAGCTTTGTTTTGCTCGATAAATTGCTGTCTCGCTTTTTGTATAACTTCACGTAATTTCTTTGCTCTGCTTAATCCCCATTCCGGAAATACATTTTCCAAGCATAAAGCAGGAGCATTTTCTCCAAATTTTTTATAAGCCTTAGCTGCAAGATTTGCTATTGTTTTTGCACTAAGTTCAGCAGCTCTATCTTCTGCTGGAGACAAGAACTTTATTTTTCTACCAACATCCGGCATAGAGGCAATCTCGTTAAGCTGACTTAAAACATGTGTAAATGCTCCGACATCTCCCTGTATAATTTTTGGTTTAAGGTTTTCAAAATTTTTTGCGAGTCTAGCAAGTTTTGCTTTCACATCGGGAGAAGAAACATCATATATCGTAGAGAAAGTCTCTTCAAAAGCTTTAACCATATGATTCAATTGCTCAGATAAATGTTTAGCTCTTGTATCAAGTACAGATTTAAGATGCATTAACTCTTTTTTTTGATTTTCAGATAAACCAGGACTAGATAAAGCAGATTCTATTTCCCTTTTCCTGAGAGAAATATCAAATAACTCTCCTCCAATTTCATTAACATTTCGGTCGAACGCTAACACAGTATTTCTTAACTGCGATTCATTTAGCATAGCCAATCTTTCTTCTGGAGAAATTTTTCTTTTTCCTTTAACAATAGCCTCTGGTGTAGTAATTTCCTCTGCTCGAACATAACCAGCTATCTTACCTGTTGCTGTATCTACAACAGGAATAGCTTCTACAACTTCTTTTCCATTAACTTTTCTTGTAACAGGACCTAATTCTGGTGTGGCTGTAATATGAATTGTAACAGTTGGAGATTTAGCCAATTTAGCTTTTTGCACAACATCCCATAGATGTTCTTCAGCAATCTTTCTGAATTCTTCTGTTAAAGCCTCACCTGTCCCGTATGGTGGGACTATTGGTGAATGAAGAGTAACTTCAGCACCAGCAAGCTTAGCTAGCCTACCCATTTCTTCAAAGTGCTGTTTTGGTATAGCCTCAAAAACATCAGGCCTTAAGGCTCCTGCTTCAATCACTTTTAGCCCTGTATTCAATCTTCTCGTTAATTCAGCAAGCTGATTGGCTGTAGTTGGATTAAGAGTAGTTCCTATTTTTCCAGCAGGAACGCGGTAGCCAGTAAATATGTCAGAATATGGACTTTGCTGAATACTTGGCTGAATAGCTAAACCTGGATAAAAATTTTCATAACTGTATGGCATGCTAAATTAAACGCAAGATATAATTTAAATGTTGCGTTATGCATTATTTAAAATGAAATTCCACTACATCGTTATCATTAAGTTTATGTTCCAGCTTTACTATTTGCCAAGGAAATTTCACACTTGAACCAAGTACTTTTGCTTGTTTAACCTGTTCTGGTTTTTTATGAATTTCTTCAAGAACATCAAGCAATGTTGGTTGGAAAGTAAACACTAAAGGTTTTTCTTCTGGCTGCTTTTTTGTTGGCGGCTTAAGATAAATTCTAAACACATTTATATTATCTCTTATGAAATGTTTCACAGCTTGTGAATGCTTAGAAATATCACATTCAATTACATTAATATCATACCCATTTACATTTACTGTTGTAGTAATTGCTTTTTCAGCTTTGCTATTTATTAACCCAATTATGCCAATATTTATGCTTCTCTCAATACAAAAAGACAATACATAATGTAATGTTTTAGTAAGTTCTTGTTCATTAGTTGTCATAATAAGCAAGATTTCTGCACTATAAGCATAACTCAACCATTGTCTATCATGTTCATAATCAAACACAAGAGCTGGCAGTTCAACAAGCTGGAATTCTATATTATCATAAACAAACATACCCACTTCTGGCTTTGTGGTTGTGAATGCATAACTTGCTATCTTTGGTTTTGCATTTGTTAATAAGTTAAGAAGCATGCTTTTTCCTGAATTGGTAGGACCAAAAATAATTACACGTATACCTTGCTTTTCTATACTTTCAACCTTACGAATTTTCTTTTTTTGTTTTCTTTCAAGTTCTTGCTTTAATCTTGCAATTCTTGCTTTAAGTTCAGCACGCAGATTTTCTGCTCCTTTATGGGTTGGTGCCAAGCTAAGCAATTGCTGCAGTAATCTTAGTTTTTCCTCTTTATCTTTTGTTTTTGCTACTTTCGCTGCTAATGCCTTGAATTCAGCAGTTGCATTTATTGGCATAAATGTTGATAGAAAACATTTTTAAAAAGTTTTATCATATGTGTGTGTATGCCAAAACCAGTGCAAGTCGATCTTGCAATAGTTTTAGGTGGTGGTGGGGCAAAGGGGTTAAGCTATATGCCGTTACTTGAATTTCTTGATGAGCAGTTCAAGCTGTTAAACATAAAACCAAAATTGCTAATAGGAACAAGTATGGGCAGTCTATTGCTTGCATTGTATGCTGTAGGAAAACTAAATGAATTCAAGCAAGAACTGATAAAAAGCAAACCAAAAGAAATAAGAAGATTGTTCATATCAAAACCATCCCGATATGGTTTGACTGATGGTAAAAAGGTTGAAGAAGTATTAAAACGATTTTTAGATGATGTACTAATAGAAAAACTCCCCTATAAATATATTGCAGTTGCAACAGACATAAAGACAGGTGTTGAAGTGTTAATAACAAAAGGTGTTTTGTGGCGCGCTGTAAGAGCAAGTTGCTCGATTCCAGGTTTATTTGTACCTGTGAAAAAGGCAAGCATGGCATTAGTTGATGGCAACATTGTAAATCCTCTACCAGTAGATATTGCAAAAAAACATAAATGCAGAGTTATAGCAGCAAGTGCAATGCTTAACCCATATGAATTAGAAATAGAAAGGATTATTAGTGGTAAAGATCATTTTCCAACAATAATAGAGGTTATCTCTAATGCAATTCAAATTAGTGGATACTGGAAAGTTAAACAAGCTATGAAGAAAGCTGATATAGTTTTATGTCCTGAAATAAAAATTGGAACATTGCAATTTTACAGGTATGAAGAAGCTTTCAAAGCAGGAAATCGTGTATTAGAAAAAGCAAAAAAAGACATAATAAAGTTATTGCATGAGTTAAAATCAAAAGCTAAAAACAAGAAAAATAAAGCAAATAAAATTAACTCCAAAAAATGAACATAGAAAATATTGAGTTTGAAAGATTAAACATTAATGGTATTAATGTGATAATTGAAAAAAGAAAACTGCCTGTTGCATGTGTAATGATAGGGGTTAAAGTTGGTGGTATAAGCGAAAGCGAGAGAACAAAAGGGATATCTCATGTAATAGAACATATGGTGTTTAAAGGTACAAAAACAAGAAAGCAAGAAGAAATTGCTAAAAGCATAGAAAAAATTGGTGGCTACTTAAATGCATTTACATCAGAAGAGATTACAGGATTTCATTGTAAAATACCAGCAAAGCATGTTTGTACAGGTATAGAAATTTTATGCGACATAATAAGTAACCCCATATTTCCTCAGCAAGAATTAGTAAAAGAAAAAAGCGTAATTCTTGAAGAAATAAAAATGATTCATGATAACCCTGTAAGCCACTTATTTAGAAAAATAAAAAGCACGTTGTATGAAAAACCATTTGGCTTGCCTATTATAGGCAAAGCTGAAAATGTAAAAAAGTTTACTCGCGCAGATTTATTCAGATGGCATAACAAGTATTATGTTAAAAACAACGTTATTGTTACAATTGTCGGCAACGTAAATAGTGATGACATAAAACAAGCAATAAAGCAAAATCTAAAACTAAAAGAAAGAAACATACGCATAAAGCTTAAAATAAGGAAAATTAATAAAGATTATATTGAGAAAAGAAAGCATATAAAGCAAGCACATTTAGCAATAGGTATACATATGCCGGCTGCAACATCTAAATTAAGGTATGCTAGTATCTTATTTAATACGATACTCGGTGAAGGTATGTCCTCAAGATTGTTTCAAGAAATAAGAGAAAAACGTGGTTTAGCATACGCAATAAAGTCTGACTTAGATATAGATAAACATTACGGATATTTAACCATATACGCTGGCACAAAAAAAGAAGATATAACTAATGTTAAAGAACTTGCTCTTAAAGAGATAAAAAAATTACAACAACTGCATTATAAAGATTTTGAACAAGCAAAAGAGCAGGTTATAGGAAAATACATGCTAAAAATTGAAGACAGCGAAAAAACTGCAGAAGAACTTTTATTTGAGGAATACTTTAGCAATGCAGAAAATTTCTACAAGTTTGAACAACATATAAATGATGTTAAACTATGGCAAGTCAAGGCTTTAGCAAAAATAAAAGCATACAGTTTTGCTGCTATAGTTCCAGAATAATCAAAACAAAATTCAAGATAAAAATGAACAACTTAAATGATCAAACTAAAAAAAGACTAACATTAGTTGTTATCCCATTCAGCTTTAACTTAAAGCAAAATAAAGAATGTAATGAAGGCTATAAAAAAGTACTTGAAGAAATAAAAATAAACAATATAAATAGCAACAACGAAAGTGTTGAAATAGAACACAAAATAATTAACGTTAACAGCATTGATGATGGTTTAAAAAGTAAAGCCATTGATGAAGTCTTAAATGAAGTAACTGCGAGTAATGAAAAACGTTGTGTGTTGTTAGGTGGCGATCACGTTATTACTGCATTAACGCTAAAGCGTATAGCTAAAAAATGCAAAGAACAACAAAAAAGCTTACTTCTAATAGTTCTTGATGCGCATGCAGACTGTGCAGCATCACTAACTGAACCAACAAATGAAGATTGGATAAACTGGCTAATAAAGAACAACATTATTGAACCAAGCAACATAATATTGTTTGGCACAAGAAGTATCGATAAAACAGAAGTCGAATTTATTAGGCAAGAAAAAATAAAAGTGCTAAAGATTGACAGCAATATTAATGACATGATCTACTTTATTATGGAAACTGCCAGGAAATATGATGTAGTGTATTTAAGCATAGATATTGATATACTTGATGCACTAGTATTTCCTTATGTTAATTTCCCTGAACCAGCAGGATTAATGGCCGGGCAGCTTTTACAAATAATACAGAAATTAAAGTTATTACCCCAGCTTAGGTTTATTGACATAACTGAGTACAATCCAACTAAAGATAAAGATAATATAGGGGCCAAACTTTTATCTAAAATAATAATAGAATTAGCATGAGATGCTTCATTGCAATAGATATGCCAGAAAACGTTAAACTGAAAATTGCGGAAATACAAGAAAAAATAAAAACACAACTTAGCAGGGCTTGCATATTCAAATTTGTTGAGCCACAAAATCTACATTTAACATTAAAGTTTATTGGCGAGACACAACAAGTTGAAGCGCTAAAACAAGCATTGCTTGAATGTAAACAAAAATTTACTGAGCTAAGCATAAAAAAATTTCAAGCCCATATAGCAGGATTTGGAGTATTTCCAGATATGAAATTTATCCGAGTCTTGTGGTTCGGATTAGAGCCAGAACAACAGTTTGAGCAATTGCATAGAATTATTGAGAACTGTACAGCAAGACACGGCTTTAAAAAAGAAAACCGCTTTAAGGCTCATGTTACACTAGCAAGAGTTAAAGTGGTTAAAGATAAAACCAAACTTATAAAAATCGTTGCAGATTTAGCAAAAACAAACGCAACAAATGCAATAAGTTTTGAAGTAAATAAAATAAAGTTAAAACAAAGCACGCTAACAAGACATGGGCCTATCTATACAGATATATTTGAAATAGAGTTAGAATAAAACTTTGAAGTTGTTATTCAGGATATGGCATATTGATTAAATCATGCAATAATTTTGCTCTCTTCTTTCCCAGTTTCGGAACACTTTCAAGCTCTGGCAATGAAGCATTAGCTAATGCTTTTATAGTTTTAAATTTCTTCAATAATTGTCTTGCTAAGCTAGGACCTATACTTGGAAAACCTTCAACAATAAATTGCATTTGTTCTGCGAGGCTATAAGCCCTCTTTTTTGCTTTTAAACTTATTTCACGTGGTTTTTTGTTTAGTTTTTTGTCAAGCAAAATTAGAAAATTAGCCGTATCTTCACTATCCCTAGTAAAAATTACAGGTATGTTAAAATCAAAGATTATAGAAAGAAGCATGCCTCTAATAGCATTATCGTTTAGCTTGCCTCTTCCATAAAGCTGTTCGTAATCGCCTTCAACAATAAGCAACTGCCGATTATATTGTTTTAGCTCTTCTAGCTGTCTTAACAATCTTTTATTCAACATAGAATTAATAAAATCATTAATAGTTTTTCTCTCTATGCCTATATCACCTATAACATAATCTGCAACATCAAGCAGTTCAAGCTTTATTTCAGCATTTTTGCTTAGTAATTCAGCAATAACAAAGCTGTTCTTTTCTCTTTTATCAACGATAATCATACAAAGAAACATTTAAATATTATATTTAAGCTTTATGCGCATGAAGGCTCTACTAAAATTCCTCGGTAGTATTGATTTGCTTGCAGGGGTATTATTGGTATTAATGCTGTTTGGCATTACACCACTAACAAGCTTGGTGGCGTTTGCTGGAGCAACGCTTTTAGTAAAAGCATTTTTTCCTTCTTTTTGTGTTGTTGGGTTGATCGATTTATTTGCAGGATTGGTGCTGCTTATAAGCATTCATTTCACAGTACCATTCAGTTTTGTCTCGCTAGCTACATTAATGTTAATTGCTAAAGGTTTTCTTAGTTTTCTTTAAGCCTGGTTTTATTTTTTATCTTTCAAATATTTTTTAATCTCAATATTGTATACCTTTCTCTGCTACTAATTGATTTGGCATTTTGCGCACAATTATCTCATCAACATAGTCTGCAATTTCATAAAGCTTTCTTGGTGCATATCTACCAGTAAGCACGACTGCTATGTTTTTTGGTATTTCTTGCAGAAATTGTATTACTTCATTTATGCTTAACAACTTGCAATGCAATGCAAGATTAATTTCATCGAGCACCAACAAGCGAGGTTTTTGCTTCTTTACAATTTGTCTTGCAAAGTCTAAAGCTTTTCTTGCTAGTTGTTTATCCTTTTCTGTTAAATTACCTAAACCTACCCAACCCTTTCTTCCAAATTGGTATATGCTATAGTATTTTTTTATGCAATCAAATCTAGCAAATTTGAACTCACCAGTATTTTTCCACCATTTCAAAAATTGGATAATCACTACTTTTTGCTTATGTCCGATACAACGCAAAGCCAAACCCAACGCATTAGCAGTTTTTCCAGCACCTTCTCCTGTATATATGTAAATTGTCATGTAATTAGTAAGGCTTTCAAGTTTATAACCCTTTTTATAGGTTTTAAATTTGATTCTCCGATTTATTCTGTTATCTCTACAAAGAAGTAATCGAAAAATTTTTAAATAACTATTACATAATGATTACGCTTTATTTTAAATAATTTAAAATAAAAACTAAAAAATTTTTAGTAAAATGAACAAACCACAATTGTTTGAAATAATATCTAAATACCACCCACACAAATGTACACAGAAGACAGCATTAGAAGTGTTGGCAGTAGAATACGCAAACGAAGGAGATTTAGAAAAACTAAAATCAATGAAAGAAAGCGATAACATACCAACAGAAGTAAGAGAAAAAATAGAAAACTTTTTGGAACTTGCTATGATAAGATACATTGATAAATGTTGTGAAGAAGGAGAGCCATACAACATTGAAGAATTAATAGAAAATGGTGTCAGCTATCCAATAAGACTATACGCTAAACGAAAACTTCCGAAGGCTTACAGAAAATATGTGGAAGAAGAGGAAGACCCTATTAACCTGGCAAGTGTAATAGAAAAAGAAGTATTAGACGATAAAACGAAAAAGTTAGCTGAAGAAAAAATAAAAAAAAGTGGAACGTGGAATTTAACGAAGTTAATTACAGTATATGATACTTCTAAGGAAATGAAAAAGAAAGTTTTTAATTGGTTAACAGAGATTTATGCAGAAATAGGACAAATTAGAGAATTTGAACAACTTGTAGAAGAAATAAGCAACAATGAAGAACTAAAAGGGATAATGCCAGAAGATCCATGGATGGTATTTATTGAAGCATGTACCAAGTGTGGAAACTACAATTGTTTCTCTAAGTTACCTAGTCAAATAAGAGAAAGAATAGATGTAAAAAAAAGGACCAAAGACGCTTACTTTAACCTTATTGATAGGTTAGTGAAAAAAGCGGTAAAAAAAGACGAGTACGCTATATATAAGCTTGAAAAGATTGCAGAAGGAAAATGGAACGAAAAGATGCCAGAGTGGGTAAGAGGGTTAGCAAAAGAAGGATTACAAAAAGTAGCTGAAGAATTTGCTAAGGAATTGCTATACTGATTTTTCTTTTATTTATTTTTTACAAATAGCACACATTAGCTACACATTCATGTGAAAAATGTAGGCTAGCTTTTGTAACTTGTTTTCCTTTACCAAGATAAAGAACTTGTTGTGGTTTGCTGCCATAACGATAAATCGTTATCCCCTTACATTTTAACTTATACGCTAATAAAAATGCTTTCCTCACGTCATCTACTGTTGCGTTTTCAGGCAGGTTTATTGTTTTACTCACACTATTATCAACATATTTTTGAAATGCTGCTTGCATCTTTATATGCCATTCATAACCTATTTCTAGTGCTGTAACAAAAACTTGTTTGATGTCATCAGGCAAATTCGTATTTTTTAAGTTACCGTCTTTCAAAACCTGCTTGATTACTTTTTCGTCATACAAATTTCTCGCAAGCAGTTCTCTAAGAAAAGGCTTGTTTATCTCAACAAATGATTTGCCCTCAAGAATTTGTCTTTCAAAAGCAAGAGCGAAAACTGGCTCAATGCTACTGCTACAGCCAGCAATAATGCTTATGCTACCAGTTGGAGCTATACTTAAAACAGTAGCGTTACGCATGTATTTGTATCTTTTTGTCAATTCTGAATTAGAAAAATTTGGAAAGTTACCTTTCTCTTTTCCTAACTTTTCGCTTTCGTCTCTAGCAACTTTATACATAAATTTCGCAATTTTCTCTGCCAACTTAATAGCTTTATCGCTATTGTAAGGGATTTTCAACATGAATAACAAATCTGCCAAACCCATAACACCCAAACCAATCTTGCGATTTGATTTCACAATAGATTTAATTTGTGCAAGAGGATAAGTGCAAGCGTCGATGACATTATCGAGAAAACGAACTGCAAGGCGAATGGTTTTTTCAAACTTGTGCCAGTCAAACTTAACGTTGCCGTTATCTATCTTTACCATTTTAGTCAGATTAATACTACCAAGATTACAAGCTTCGTAAGGAAGTAAAGGTACTTCGCCACAAGGATTTGTTGCTTCAATTTTACCAAGCTTCTTTAGAGGATGTTTTCTATTAATTTCATCGATAAAAATTAAGCCTGGATCACCTGTTTGCCACGCATTAAAACATATTTGATCAAATAAGGTTTTTGCATTAATGCTAGCTACTCTCTTTTTTGTTCTTGGATTTATTAAGTAAAATTCCTTATTTTGTTCAACCGCTTTCATAAACTTATCAGTAACTGCTACACTTATGTTGAAATTACGTAACGATCTATCTTTAGATTTAGCATTAATAAACTCTCTTATGTCTGGATGCCAAACATGTAGTATACCCATATTAGCCCCTCTACGTTTCCCACCTTGCTTAATCACTTCTGTAGTCAAATCATAAATACGCATAAAGCTAACAGGACCTGATGCAACTCCTTTTGTACTTGCAACTACATCACCTTTAGGCCTAAGCTTTGAAAAAGAAAAACCTGTACCCCCGCCAGTCTGCTGTATATGAGCCATATTAGCGAGAGTCTCGAAAATACTATCTAAGCTATCTTCGATTGGCAACACAAAACATGCAGCAAGCTGATTTAATTTTGTGCCTGCATTCATTAAAGTCGGGCTATTTGGTAGAAATTCAAGATTGATAAGCATATTAAAAAATTCTGCTTCAAGCTGTTTAACTTGCTCTTGTGTTTTACCGTACTTTTTCTCTACCTTTGCTATGGCTTTTGCTACTCGCTTAAACATCTGTCTTGGAGTTTCTACAATATTGCCGTAGTTATCTTTAAGCAAGTAACGCTCCTCAAGTACTTTTAGTGCAGTAGGGCTAAATTTAAGATCATCTTTAAGTTTTAGAAAATTCCTTATTTCTCTGGCAAGATGACGTGAGTTTCTATACAAAGAGTATGCCTTAGCTACCTTTACATCAAGCTGAAACAAACACTGCTCAACAATGTCCTGAATCTGCTCCACATGTATGCTTTCTTTTCCTAATTTGTTCAAATGCTGAATAACTAAGCGTGTTGTTTCATATGCGAGCTTTTTATTACGTATGTGTAATGCATTTATTGCTTTTAATACAGCATTGTAAATCTTTATAGCATCAAAGGGAACAATGCTGCTATCTCGCTTGATTACTTTATGCACAACGCAATTTGGAAATTTTAACATGTTGTTCTTGCTTAGTTTAACTCACCTCTTTTTAATAAAAAATATAACAGACCTTTATATAACCTTTTTTGTTATCAATTATATATTTCTTGATAGGATGTATAATAGAGCATTATTCATCAGCGTTTGGTTTGTTTGTCTTTTTCTTGATCGCTTTTGCTTACAAAATCTACCAATTTGGCTTGGCTAGAAAGTGTAAACTGTTTACTAATTATATGCAAAGATTTGTACATCTTTTTTTCCTTATGTATTGCTGCCCAATGATAAGCTTCATCGCGGGTATTTTTTGTTATTAATATGATAAGCTTTCCTTCTTTAAGTCTTGCTGTTCTACCGGCACGTTGTATCTTCCTTATTGCAGAAGGTATAGGTTCGTAAAAGAATACGGCATCAACTTCTGGAATATCAAGTCCTTCTTCACCCACACTTGTAGCAACCAGAATATTTATCTCGCCATCTCTAAATTTCTCAAGAATTTCAAGCTGTTTTTTTTGTGTTAAACCTACTCCACGCTTTTTTGCCTGTCCGATAAAAATACTTGCTTTGAAACCTTGCTCGGCCAATAATTCGGCAATCAATGTGGCTGTATCCCTATACTGGGAAAAAACTATACATTTAAATTCAGGATTGCGCATTATCTCTTTATGTAAAGTTTGCATGAGCAAAGATAATTTTGGATGTTCCACACCAGAATTATAAAGTGAAACAACTTTAGCATAAACCTGCGCAAATTCTCTTTGATTGATTAACTGAATGACTGCCTTGCTTGTTTTTTTTGATGCTTGCTCCAGCATTTGCTTAAGATAATTATAAAGGGAATGTACTGTTTGAGTCTCAGCTAGCTCTAAAGCATGTTCAAGTTTAATAGCTTGAGCACAAGCACTTAACCCACGTAATACATTAAAATGGGTATTGCCAGAATTAATAATTTTCTGCAATTTTGCTTGCAGCTTTAACAAGTTAGTTTTTGTTGGTTTTTCAAATAGCAAACTTCTTGCTTTAAGTTCTTCAATTCGCTTTTTATACATTTGTTTAAGCAACTCGACAACTTCAAGAAGCTCGTTAGAAAGTTTAACTTTGTATAACTCAACATCAAGTTGTTTTATATAAGGTTTAACATCACTACTTTGTCTTGTTCTGATCTCAACTGATTGAATGCGTAAATTGCTGCATATTTGTTGTAAAGTACTTTTATCATTTCCAGGAGAGGCGGTTAAGCCTATAATTCGCTTATGTTTAGCTTCAAGCATATACCTATCCGCTATAAATACATAATCATAATTCTTTATGCATCTGTGAGCTTCATCAAATACAACAAGACATACATTAGCCAGAGATATAAGCTTGTGTTTTAATGCATTGGCTATGGTTTGCGGAGTGGCAACAATAACACTACATTTTTCCCAAATTGCTTGTCTTTTTTTCTTGCTTACTTGGCCTGTAAGCATACCAACATCAAAATTGAATTTTTCAAAGCTGTTAAAGTGCTGTTGCACCAATGGCCGTGTTGGGGCTAACATAAGCACTTTACCGCCATACTTGCTAAGCCTATAGTAAGCTAACATCAACGCTATTAGCGTTTTCCCTAGCCCTGTAGGAAGTACAACCAAAGTATTTTTTGATTTTGCTGTCCTGAAAATAGACAATTGATATTGCCGTATGTTAACAAAAGTTGAAAAATGATCTAGCATTTTGCTCTCATACACATCATCGCTATAAGTGTGACTACTAGAAGCACGTTCGTTAAGCAATTTTGTCTGTTTTGATTTTTTATATGTCATATATGATAAGAAGCAATAAAGTTTTTAAATGTTTAACAACAAAGCTGTTGTATGAGAGAGAAAAATTACAAGATAGAATCAAAATTCTTGAAAGTAGTCTGCCCTAAATGTAAGAATCAGCAAATAATATTTGGTAAAGCCAGTACAGAAGTAAAGTGCATTAAATGTGGCACCACTTTGGCAGTGCCCACTGGTGGAAAAGCAAAAATTAAAGCAAAAGTATTGCAAGTTTTAGGATAATGAAAAAAGAATTTCCTGAAGAAGGAGAAATAGTAATAGGAACAGTTACGAAAATATTGCACACTCAGGTATTTGTCATGCTAGACGATTATGGAAAAGAAGGAGTCATAATACTGAGCGAGATTGCTCCGGGTAGAATTAGAAACGTTAGAGATTATGTTACTGTAAACAAAAAGATTGTATGTAAAGTTCTGAGAGTAGATAAAACAAAAGGCCATATCGATTTGAGCTTAAGAAGAGTAACGCAAGCAGAAAAACAGAGAATGATGCAATTGTACAGCAGAGAAAAGGATTGTTTAAGCATGCTAAAAATAGTGTTAAAAAACCAAGACAGGATTGATGAATTTACAAAGAGGGTAAAAGAAAAATACGATAGAGTATTTGAATTCTTTTCAGAACTTAACAACATGGATGAAGCTAAAGCGATAGCTAAACTAAGAGAATTAAACATCAAACAAGAAGAAGCGGCAGAACTTATATCATTAATCAAGGAAAGATTCAAGAAAAAGATCGTTGAAATAACCTCAATAATAAAGTTACAAACATATGAGGAAGATGGAATAGAAAAATTAAACAAGATAGGAAAAGAAATTGCAAAAGATGCTGAAGTGTTCACTATAGGTAGCCCTAAATATATGATAAAGATGAAAGGAAATGACTACAAAGAATTGAATAAAAAAATGATAAAACTGAAAGAAAAATTAGCAGAGCTTTGCAAACAAAATAACGTTAAGTTTGAATGGTTAAGTGAATAAAAGATAAAAAATGTTCAGGTTTTTACATAAATGTCCAAATTGTGGTAAATATACATTAAAGGATAAATGTGACAAATGTGGACAAGCAACAATTGTTCCATGCTATAAATTTAGTTATAGGTTTATAGAACAGTACAACAGCCAAAACAAAGAAAATAAAAAAGAATCAAAAAATGGAAAAAGCAAGCATTAAGTTAAAAACAACAAAGGTAAAATCACCACTGTTTATTCTTAGCGTGCCAACAAAACAAAACATACCGAATATTATGTTAGGAACTCTGCTAGAGTATCTCAACCCTTCATTGATAGGTAAAATAGAATTTGATCTGCCAATAGCAATAATAAATCGAAATTATGTAGAGTTTCCGAGCATAGATATATATCATAAAAAGATAGGCAAGCAAGATGTGGTATTCTTTATAGGTAATCATATGCCTAAAAACGTAAACGAATTTGCAGAGATCATTCATAGCTTGTTTAAAAAAATGAAGGCTAAAGAAATAATTGTATTAACTGAAATAGCATCAAGAGACGATCTTGCTTTGTATTTTAGATATGGAAAAAAACGAAGAAAAGATAAGATAGCAGAAGCTATAGAAAGTGAAAACATTAAACATATTCAACAAGGAATTATTTCTGGTGTTGGTGCAAGTTTGCTTAAATATAACATTCCTGTGACAATCCTATTCACGAGAAGAAACGGTAAAAGAAGTTTTATGAATAATCTTAAAGCTTTAACAAAGCTACTTAACATAAATTTTAACAAAATACAACATATGCCGCTACTTGCAGAAATAAACAGAAAGAGAGATGTAAGCAAGATTCCAAAAAAAGAGTTGAAGAAAGATTTAAATAGGATCAAAATCGGGTATATTGGATAAGATGAAATGCATAAGCTGTAAAAAAGAGTTTGATAAAGGTGTAAAATTTAAGTGCCCTGTTTGTGGCAGGACTATTGCTAGATGTGAACGCTGTAGAAGGTTAAGCGTTAAATATAAATGTGAATGTGGATTTGAAGGACCGTAAAATGGCAAAAGTAATTGTTAAATTACGGGTGATGCCAGAATCGCCAGAGATTGATCTAAATAACGTAATAGACGAAATAAAAAGCAAAATAGAAGCATTTAGCGCAAGTCTTGAAGCAAGCGAAAAAAAACCAATAGCTTTCGGATTAAATGCACTTGAGCTAGTACTGTTAGTTGATGAAGAAAAGGGATCAACAGAACAGCTTGAGGAAGACATCAAAAAGATTGCTGGCGTACAGTCTGTAGAAGTAATTGACGTAAGGAGAGCGATTGGATGATTTTTCTCTATCGATAACTTTATAATATTAAAAAATAGAAATTAAACTATGCATATTAGAGTAAAGTTGAATAAAAGAGGTTTAGCTGTAACTGAAATAGCTAAATGGATAATTGCCTTTACTTTGCTTGTTATAGTTATAATAGGTATAGTACTGTTAAGAAAAAAAGGTATAAATTTGATTGACTATATTGTTCAATATTTAAGGTATAGAAGATAAACACAAAAAAACTAAAAGCTAAAGCTAAAAGCTAGGATGGAAAGAACACAAATCATAAAAATAATATTAATTCTGACCGTAGTAGTAATTGTAATAGCATTTCTTGCTGTTGTATTCTATAAGTATATTTATCAAACAGAATTATTTCAAGTAAACAATACAAATTGGACATATGAAGGGGTTATGTTTTTGATTCATAAAGTAAGAAAGAAGAAAGATTTATAAAAACAAAAAAACACAACATATCAAATTAAAAAGAGGTGAAAAAATGAAGGGAAAGAAAGCCCAACAGTTGAACGTTACAACAATAATAATACTTATTCTAGCGATACTTGTGTTGGTCATAGTTGCAGTAAGTTATGCAGGAGGATGGGCAAAATTATGGGCGAAAATAGCAAGCATGTTCCAGCAAACTGCACCGGAAGAAAGAACAGCATTTATAGAAATGTGTAAAAATAGGTTGGTGTTTGGCGATAAAATAGGATTCTGTAAAGATACACATAATGTAGCTGGACTGGGCAACGTCACATGCGAACAAGCAGGGAAGATACTTGGATGGGATATTTATGGCGATCAGAGCGATAAAGCAAAAACGTTCTGTGAAGGATTAGAAGAATAAGCTTAAAACAAAAATGAGAAACAAGAAAGCTGTAGAATTGCCAATATCAACTCTCATAATTATAATTATAGCTTTAATCGCTGTTGTAATTACGTTAGTGTTCTTTAGAAAAAGTATAGGAATCATATTTAGAAAAATAATTGAACAAATAAAGATAGCTTTTTCAAGTTTCGGCAATGCTACAAAATAAAAAATTTAAAGATAGCTAAGATAGCTAATCAAATGCCAACCCAAGTTGCAAAGGTTGTAATTGGTATGATTATAGGGCTGATATGCTTATTGTTGTTGATTGGGATAGTAACAAAGATTTTTGGATTGATTGGGATGGAGACTCAAGAAAAATTACAAGCACAAGGACAATTAGATGCAATAATAAACAGTATAGAAAAACTGGAAAATTTTGAATCTGCACATATCTTGCTGCAGGCACCGAAATCCTGGTTTGTTGTAGCAATTCCGGCTGAGCTTGATTCTGTAAAAAGTGCAAAAAAACCTGCTTTATTTAGTAATAAAAATGTTCTGTGCATATGCCCAAAAAGAAGATTTGGCGGCTTGGCATGTGAAAAAGGAATATGCAAAGCAATTGATTTTCCTATATTCAAAAAAGAAGACGGAAAGGAAAATGTATGGATAGAACAAATAACAATAAAAGACGTTATCATAACAAAATTTACAGATAGATACATAGCAAGCGAAACTGCATTTATTGTACCAATAAATCTTGAATTAAGCGAAAGTGAAAAACAAGAATTTAAAGAAGTAGCAGAAATAATTAGCGAGAAATATGGCAAGATAATAGAAGAGAACTGTAAAATAGACAAAAACATAATAATTAGTCAAATATTCATAGAAAGTCATGGCGACGAACGTGCTGTTGGTAATGCTGGTGAAGTTGGCCTAATGCAGCTTATGCCATTCACTGCTGCGGCATACGGATTAAAAGTATATAATGATTTATACACTGTATATGACAGCTATGCTGAAGCAAGTGACGAAGAAATTACCAACTATGTAGAACAACTTAAAGAAATAGCAAAAAAAGGGGATGCAACAGAAATTGACGAAAGGTTTGACGCAGAGAAAAATATCGCAACAGGCTGCAAGTATCTTGAGGAATTACTAAAAGATACGGGAAGCATAGATCTAGCGTTAGCTGCATATAACGCTGGACTAAGTAAAGCAAAGCGATGTACAAAACAAGAATGCAAATTACCAGACGAAACTATAACATATGTAAACAAAATTATTGGTTTGGCAACTGCTTAACATGGAATTTGAAACAATAATAAAAATATTGTTATGGACAATTTTAGCAGCATTAGTAGGGTTCGCTATAGTAAACTTAATAAAATTGTTTTTATCATAAAAAGCATGAAAAAAACAATTCAAAAGAATACAAGCATAAACAAAAAAGCTGCTGGTCTTGTTCAAGCTACAATAATAAGCTTAATCATTCTTGTAGTTGGTGCTGCCGTCATATTAATTTTTTTACATTATTTTCCTTTTACCCAGATTGTAGATAAAGAAGCATGTCACAACTCAGTAATTTTAAGAAGTCAAAAACTTGGAGAAATGCTAGTTCCTCTTAAATGTAAAACACAATACATAACAATAGACACAAGCGATGAAGAAAAAATAAAGCGCATTATTGCAGATGCAATGTACGATTGTTGGTGGATGTTGGGAGAGGGAAGATATGATTTCTTTCCAGAAAAAGAAAGTGTAAACTTTGGCTTGCACAAATTAGAAAGTAGTTGTGTTATATGTAGTGTAATAAAATTTAGTGATAAAGTCAAAAAAGAAAATCTGAACATAAATATAGTCGAATATTTAAATAACCATATAATACCTGGAAAGAATATAACATATGTTCAATATTTTTCTAACTCAAATGAAACTATAAGACCGGCTGATCTAAAATTAGCCCCAACTATTAGCACATCTAAAGATTATGCCATAGTATTTATGGGTGTAAAAAGTCCCGAACTATGGGAACCTGTAGTCAAGGATCTAGGAATATTAGTTGGAGGTGCCTTTTTATTTGGAGCGTCTTCTGGAGCAGCTACAGGAAGCTTAACTAAAGGGATTGTAGGTGGTTTTAGAGGGGTAGGAAAGCTTATTCAATTTCTTAAACCAATAAAAACGATATCAACTCAAGGAATTATGATAACAGAAACCGGAGCCCGAATACCATTAGCAGAAACTACAATGACTGTAGCATCGAAAGCAGGGATAACGGCTTTAGTAGCATTAGGAATTACAATGATAGCTCAAACCGGGGTAACAATATGGAATCAACAAATAGCTGCTACTTACTGTGATGGCTCTAAAAAAGGTTGTTTCAGTTTAATACTTACACCTCTAGAAGCAAGTAATATAACTAAATATTGTACAAGCATAGAAAGCATTCCATAACGCATTTAAAAAATCAGCATTTCTCAAAAAGTAAAGAGTGAGTGGGCCCGCCAGGATTCGAACCTGGGATCTTCGCCGCGTAAGGGCGACGTCTTAACCACTAGACCACGGGCCCAACACTAATAACATAACTAAAGTAGTTTTAAAATTTTTTCTTTAGAATTTTTCCGCAACCACACAGTTTTTGCCATTTCTTTTTGCTTCATACAATGCCCTATCTGCTTCGCTAACCATTATGTAAAAATGCTCTTTTGTATTGAAAAAAGCGATTCCGAGCGATGCTGTTATTGGTGTAAGCAATGAAATCTTCTTTCTTAATTGTTCAGCAAAATTTTTAGCTGCATCGAAACTTGTTTTCTCTATGAGTATACAAAATTCTTCTCCACCATACCTGCATGCCATCGCATTAATAGGCAGTAATTGCGTAATTATTTCACCAACAGCTTTTAATAATTTATCTCCAGCCTGATGTCCATGTGTATCGTTGTAAAGTTTAAAATTATCAAGATCAAGCATAATAATGCATAATGGATAATTATCCTGCTTAGAGATATTTTTTAGAATACCCATAAAGTATGATTTGTTATATAAACCTGTAAGACTATCTATAGTAGCATATTGTCTAAATTGGGCGAGTTTTTTTGAGTAATTGTAAAGTTTTTGTATAAAGGCCAAAGTAACATCAAGATGTAAAACTGTCGTGTGTTTTGTAAGTAAAAAGCAAAATTTGCCGATATCAAGCTGTCTTATCAAGAATTGCTTTCCCTTAACTTCGACTGTGTTATTAGATTTCGTAACAGCATAAAACATCTCGCTTTTGCTTTTCTGGTTAAGAATAATGCTAAAATCTTCTGAAACAAACAAAGCATTAGAAAATTTGAATATTTTGCATAATAACAATAATGCATGCTTAATGAATTGTTGAGGACTACTGCTAGGCTCAAGCTTCAAAATAAAATCTGACAAAATATCTAAGCGATCTTTTTCATCAGCATTAGTTTCAAGCATAAAAAAGTACAAAAGCATAAATTTAAATTTTTTATTTTACACGCGAGGAGATAACAAAACATTTTTAATTTATGTAAATTTTAGATTAATTGAATGCTACTGAGCATCGAAACCTCAATGAAAGAAATTTTAGAAGTAATGCAGACAAATATCTTTGTTAATGTTATGCTATACACCCTACTCGTATTTATTTATGCATTATTCGTATGGAAATTCTACAAATTTATGGCTAGAAAAAACATACTCAAGCTTGAACTTAGCGAATATGCAACAGCTGGACAAAAATTTCTTGCAGGAATGTTATTTTTTATTCAGTATATTGTAGTAATGCCTTTAATCGTATTTTTTTGGTTTAGCGTGCTGTCACTTATATTGCTTATATTAGCAAAAGGGCAAGCAATGGAACAAGTATTGTTTATTTCAGCTGTATTCATAGCAGCAACAAGAATAAGCGCATACTTAAGTGAAGATTTAGCAAGAGAGATAGCAAAAATACTGCCTCTAACGGTACTAGGCGTGTTTGCATTAAATCCAAATACATTTGCAATGCCATTAACAGAAAAATTAAAAGATATAATTATATTTTTTCCAAATATTAAAAATTATCTTTTATTCATTTTTTGTGTAGAAGTATTTTTCCGCCTTGTCAATTCTGTTGTTGAAGAAAGAGAAGAGTTTGAAGAAAGCATAGAATATGAATAAAAAGTAAAAAGCCTCGGGAGGGATTCGAACCCTCGACCTGCCGGTTACAAACCGGCTGCTCTACCGCTGAGCTACCGAGGCAAAACATTTTTAGTATAGAAGTAATGCTTAAAAAATTTTTCTTTGTTTTACTGTTTTTATTTTTTCTCTACAACAGCCATCCTAATTTCACACACGCTTAATGGGTATATCTTCTTCAATATTTTAATCATTTCTTTTTGCAAGTTATACATTATTATATCTTCAAACAATTCTTTTCGTGATTTATTTTTTGCGTATTGTACAATAAATTCTCTGGCTGTATTACGTAAAGATCTTAACAAGGAGCGTGGCACTTTTTTTCTTGTAACCAGCAATGGTTTAATTCTAACTTTAACCTTGTCCTTTGTTTCTGTAACAAAAGAATCTTCGGCATAACTTGTACCTTTTCTAACAAGACGTCTAACATATGTTTGAATTAACCTAAAATAAAAAATCTTTCCAAACAATTTAGAATTTTTCATTATTACTTTATATTTCGCTTCAGCAACCTTTCCTTTTAAGAATCTCGTTAGATCTAACAAAATAACCTTATCTTTTTCATTGACCTCTTCAGGGTTGTCTAGCAATATATCTACTTGCTGCGACGGAAATTCGAGTTCAACATTAAACCATTTTTTCTTTTTCATTTTAAGCTACTTGAATTCTGCTGGTTCTCTTTCCTTTTTTTTGCAATGTACTTTTACCACAAACAGTACAGGTATATACAAGATTTGTCTTTTTAGTACTTTTCGTTTTTCTCTTAAACTGACTCACTGGGGGCTTAGATCCCCACTTACCAAGATTTCCTTTACCCCTTCCTAGACCACGTTTTCTTGCTCTAACTATACTACCACGTTTTAATGCACCTCTTGGCCTAGCGGAGGTAATATTACTAACTTTATGCTCTGTATGCTTCTTACAATACTTACAGTACCTCACAACTTTCTTCGGAACCTTCATTGCAATTGTTCTGCTTTATTTGAATTAATCAGCAACTCTGCAATCTGCTTTGGTAAATTAGCTATATCGCCGGACTTAAATGGGCCTAAGACGTTGCCAGATTCGTCCAAAAACTCTGGCACGTCCTGCGTAAAACGTATAAGGATGTTGTTTTTTAAATCTTTCTTTTCTTCTTTTCCTTCAATTATCTGCTGTATTTTAGCATTAAGAGATTCCAATTGCTTTACAACATTCTCAAAAAGTTGCCTCTCGTCTGGAAGCATATTTTCAACATCTTGTTTGCTCACTCCTGTTTTTGAAGCAACCAATGCAAGATTAAGTATTTTTTTACATCTGATGGTAAAGAGCTCGTTAATTAGCGAGAGAGCATTATCTAGTTGTCGTCTTGTTTTTTTTATAACTTCTTCGAAGCCTTTAGCATCTTTATTGAGGATATTCTTCTTGTCTTTTATGTATTCTGCTATATCTTGGAGAAAATTGTCTGGAAGTTTTTGAAGTTGCTGATTAAATTTCTCGATTCTTAAAGCATCATACAGGTCTTGGTAGGTGATCATGTTTAGCAATATACATTAATTCACCATTATTTAATTTTAATCCTTTCTTACATGTACTTTCATTCCAATTAAATGAACATTGCTTTATCCCAGTAAAGTTGTGCCAGTTAAAATCATAAATGAGCCACACCACGCTATTTTGTGTATGGCTTCTTGTTAAGCAACTAGTAGAATGGTCTGCAGTAATAACAATCCTTATATTCATTTTTTTAGATTTTAATTTTTGCAACAATTTAGCAATAAAATTGTCTATCTCTTCAATAGCGTGTATTTTGCCGATATCATCACCCCTATGGGCAAAGCTATCAGGACCTTTAATTTGGATGTACACATTGTTAGTTTTTAGACTATTACATATAGCATTAATTAAATTTGACGTTTGCTTCTTTACTTTCATACCAGCAAGTTTTGCAATGGCTTTTTCTACTGGCATGCCGGTTAGTATTGTCCATTCTTTGTAATGTTTCTTAAGTCTTGGAAGTTTTGTTGATGCACCTCTTGTCAATAAAACATATGAACCAAGCAACTTTATGCTTGATTGAACAACATAGTTAAGCAATTTTGCGGTAAATACAGCTTTCTCATCATTTTCATATCCTGGTAAAGGTTTTACTTTCTCTACAAATAAAGGGGTTTCGTTCGGCAATGCTTCACTTACTAACACATTTTTTTTCATAACAAACCTATAACCAGGATGGCTATTGCTAACGTAGCGTGAAAGAATTTGTTTTGATTTGGTTTGAATTATCTCTAAAACTATCCTGTAATGTTCACTTCTATAAAATTTAAATTTGATACCATAAGGTTTGGCGAACTCTGGTGGTTTTATTCTTGATAATTTTTTGAATATAAGATTGATTATTTTCGGTGGGATATTAACCCTAACCCTGCTTAACTCTTGCTTTGCTCTATTACGTAATTTTGCTATATTACAACGTAAGTACAATGCATTAGATTTTGGCTTAACACCTATACCGTATGCCTCAAGTACGCCTCTACCAGAATAATGGCTAATATCATAACCCAATAAACTTAGCATAGCTTCATCCGATTCTGGTGCAAATGGAAGTACTTGCAGCGTTCCATACATACCAGAATATGCAAGCCAATTAAGGCAAGGTTTGTATGCGCGTTGTAATGGGGTTAGATAATTAGCAGTGGAAAATTCGGTAAGGCCATCTATTACGATAAATAATATTTTATTTTTATTATGTGTTTTTGCTTTAACAGCCATAAAGAGTAATGTTTAACCAGTATTATTAAGTTTTTTGTTTTCAATCTGTCGAAACTTAATGGTTAAAGAACACCATTTTTTGCTTAATTCTATGCTAATAAAAATGAATCTCATAAAGGATAGTTCATTACTTATTTATTATACAATATTGCCTCTTTATTCGGATTATTCGGTTATACGACTCTATTATTACACTATCAGAAATAATACCCTCATGAACAGCTTTTTCAACTTTTTGAATAATTTTTTTAATTATATATGGTTTATTAAATGTTCTAACAAGAACAATATCATATCCTGCTAAAATTGCTAGATAGGCGGCCTCGACAACTCTTTCTAATCTTTCTTTTTTATTACCTTTTGAGCTATAATAACCAAGTCCGCTCGTATACAATTCATCAGTAATTATTAACTCATTACAGCCGAACTGTTGTCTAATAAAATTTACAACATTTTCATTTAATGGGACTGCTAACTTTCCAAAGTAAGGTACAATCACATTAGCACACATTATGGCATCAACTAAATCTCTAACAGCAATAAACGGAAAAAGATTTCTATCTTTATCATAGTTCTTAATTAATGGTACACAATTATGGGGATCATATGCTTCAGATAATTGACCTATACCTGGAAAATGTTTTACGCATGCTAGTACACCTTGTTCTTTATATGCTTTCAAGAATTGTAAAGCAATCTCAGCCACTATAGATGGGTCTGAACTGAAACACCTTTGTTGTGATTCCATAAATCCCATATCTACAGCTAAATCAAGTACTGGAGCAAAATTTAAATTAAAACCTAAACTTCGTAAAAACTTTGCTTGTTTTACAGCATACCTGTAAACATCATCTAGACTCCACTCGCCTTTTTCAACTTTCTCTCCGATTTCCTTAGCAGAAAGATAAGGCTTTCCTCTTAAAAACTTCAACCTATCAACTAAACCTCCTTCGACATCTACAGCAATGAATAAAGGTATAGAAGCGTAACTTTGCAATTTATTTATTAATCTTTTAACTTGTTCTGGGCTTGAAATTTGGTTCGATTTTCCGCCTTTATTATATAGAATAATCCCACCTACTCTACATCCTGAAACAAGAAATTTATATTCTTCACAAGATTGTACATCAATGTCTGAATGATAAATGTCAGTAATAATCATTTGCCCTATCATTTGCTCCAATTTCTTATTTGGTATAGTAGCAAATGCTCTAGCAGTAAAAATCCAATATATTGCCAATAACCAACGTAGTAACCTATTCATTTTAATATGTTTAGATTTACTATTTTAGAATAATAATTATGAATATAAAAATTTTGCTATTTCAAAAAACATTTTTAAATTTAAAAAATCAAGCATTATACATGTTGGGATTTTTAAAACAAAAGTTGAAAAGCTTTTTTCAAAAAAGAAAGGAAGAAGTAAAGCAGATTGAAGAAGAGATCAAAGAAGAAAAAACAAAAGAGGAAAAAATAGAAGAAAAAAAGCAGGAAGAAAAAACAAAAAAAACAGAAAAAGAAAAAGACACAAAAGAGATAATTGAAAAGAAAAAAAGCGGGGAAAAAGAAAAGGAAAAAACAATAGCGGAAATAAAACTAGAAGAAAAAGAAAAACCTAAAGAGAAAAAAAGACCTTTACTTGCTAGATTAAAATATACTAAAATAAGTGAAGAAGTTATAGATAAATGGCTCAACGAACTTGAATTAATTTTGTTGCAGAGCAATGTTGGAATTGAGGCTATAGATAAAATAAAAGAAAACGTAAAGCAACAACTTCTCGGCAAAGAAGTAGAAAAAAATAAAATTGAAGAAGAAATCAAACAAGGCTTAAAACAGGCAATCAAAGAATTATTCGCAGAGCCGTTCGATCTTGTAGAATTAATAAAAGAAAAAATCAAGCATAAAAAACCCTTTGTAATAGTTTTCTTCGGTATTAATGGGAGTGGAAAAACTACAACTATAGCAAAAATTGCAAAATTGCTTCAAGATAATGGAATTACATGTGTACTTGCAGCTAGCGATACATTTAGAGCAGCAAGTATAGAACAACTGCAAAAACATGCCGAAGCTCTAAACATAAAAATGATAAAGCATAACTATGGTGCAGATCCTGCAGCAGTAGCTTTTGATGCGATAAAACATGCGGAAACAAAAGGTAAAGATGTAGTGCTAATAGACACTGCTGGCAGAATGCATACACAAGCAAACTTGATGGAAGAAATGAAAAAAATATGCAGGGTTGCTAAACCAGATTTGCACATTTTTGTTGGAGAAGCTATAACAGGTAATGATGTTATAGAACAAGCAAAAAGGTTTAATGAACAAGTAGGTATTGACGCAATAATATTAACAAAGTTTGATGTAGATGAAAAAGGAGGGGCTGCAATAAGTATAAGTTATATAACAGGCAAACCGATAATCTTTTTTGGAACAGGTCAAAAATATGAAGATTTAGAAAAATTTAATGTGGAAAATTTTATAAATAAATTGTTCGAAGAATAAGTATGAAAAAAATAACTACATACATACCTATTATTTTTATATGTTGCTTTATATTTAGTCTAATGGCTGTAAAGGCCGCATTACCATCTGATGATGAAATACCGCCAGATGTTGAGATTAATTGCTGTAATGGAATAGATGATGACATGGACGGTCTTACCGATTTTGAAGATAATGATTGCCAACCCCCTTCAGATATATATTTTAGTAAATTGTTAATTGACGAGCCAATTAATTCTGAAACAATTCCTTATGACTATGTAAACGTTAATGATACTGTGGCATTGGTAGTAAAATGGCCTTATATGAATGGATGCGACATCAACATAACAATTTACAGTTTGTATTGTCCTGATATAGTATCTAAAGAATGTAAAGAGTATCCTGATGGAACTATTATTTGTCCAGACGAAACTTTTTGTATAACTGAAAAAGAAAAAGAGATAGAAACACCAATAAATAACGGAAAAGCCATAGTATATTTCAAACCAGACAAAATGCTAGCACCAAGAGTGGATACAGGAGATGGTTATGGTTACTATTGGTTTAATGTCACATACAAAAACATAGTTGAAGAAAAGTCAGAAAACAAACTATATGTTTATCAAGAAGGAAACACTGCACCATACGTTAATATTAGCTCACCTGAAACTTTTGAATATGAAATTGGGGGAAATAGCGAAACAATACAAATATGGTTGAATGCTACTGCTGAAGATGAAGATGATCTAATAACCGAAAGTAGTTGGCTTATATATAATCAAAGTGAGGATCCTCCAAAGTTGATTAATGAAATAAAAAAGAACTATGAAAATACACCAACCATACAACACAATGTCTTGTATGAATTTTCTCCTGGTAGCTATACAATTGTGTTTAGGGCAACAGACGAGCGAAACAAAAGTAGTGAAGCAAAAAAAGAGATCGTTGTTTATAAATCAAACAGCGAACAAGCACCAGTAGCAATCATAACTAAGCCAATTCATCAAGAAATAACCGATACTGGCGTAAATGTAACATTAAATGGAACACAAAGCTATGATCCTGACGACTGCACACAAGATACACAAAGCTGTGCTGGTCAAGGAATAATAACCTACATATGGAAAATAGAAAACATTAGTGAAATGCCGAATGGTCAAGCATATAGTGTAGAAATTGCTGGAAATGAAACAAGCATAGTTAATGTAACACTTTTTGGAAGCAGTGAACAAGTAATAACATATAGAATTTATCTTGGTGTTATTGATGATGAAGGCGATTCAAGTTTTACATATACTGACATAAATGTAGATTTAACACAGCAACAATGTTTATGTGAATCGAATGGAATAGCTGTAGCATGTGGTGCATGCATAAATAATACACATTACTGTAAAGCAACGGGAAATGGTGGTATATGGGAAGAAAATTGTGCATATTGTAGCATATTCTCACCTTCTGGAATTAGATATGGTTGTAAATCTGGCACTATGTGTGCTATAGTAGGAGATGGTGTTTATCAATGTAAAGAGTATAGCGAATGTAATACAGCGGGGCCAACTTGTTATGAAGAAAACGGTGAATGGAAAAGTTGTAGAGAAATTAATGATGGTGGGTTAGAAAAATATTGTGCTGGTTATACAACACAACAAAGCTGTGAAAACGATCTATGTTTAGCTGCATTTAAGGAATGTTTAGAAAATGAAAAATGTATAGAAAAAATGTTTTATGAAGGGTTTGATGCTAAATGTGAATGGATTGATGAACAATGTAAGTTTATATTTACATGGGAACAGGATGGACAAACCTATAAATGTATAGAAACGAGAACGTTTCCTAAACAATGTCCACCTGGTGCAAGGGTAGAAACCAAGTTTAGTTGGGAATTGTACAAGGATAACGCTATAGGTAACGAGAATGAAATAAAACAATTATGTCATGATCCTGTTGAATGGAAACAAACAAAACAATGCCCTCAAGCATTCATTCACAAGGTGCCAGGTTTTAGTAGATATTCTGCGATACTCGTTGTATTGTTGCTTAGCTTGTATTATGTAAGTAAGATAAGACAAAGAAAAGCATAAAAAAGAATAAAGCGGGTAGGCTCCTTGGATCGCTTACTGCTGTACTAAGCAGTTTCCCTTACTGCTTCTTAGCCTGCAACCCTGCAAGCACCTTAACCACAGCTTAGGGCTGCGCCGGTCAAGGCCTGACCCGGTTCACTGTGGCAAGGTCAAGCAGGACAGGCATCATCGTCGCAGTAAGGACTGCTTAGCCAGCAGATCACTACCAAGGCTTCGGCCCGCCATAAAGCCCATTTGCGGCCTCTTAACGAGGGGCGCAGGGCTAGCGCGCCACCTAGCCTACCCGCAACATAATAAAGTAACTGCATTTTAAAACAGTTTTGGTTTGTTTTAGTGTTTGATAAATTCGCAAAGATTATAAATAAAGATAGGCTTAATATAATAATGAGAAAAGCGCAATTTGCTGGACAGTTTTATCCTTCTAACAAAGAAGAACTAACAAAGCTCATTGAGTACTATTTAAACAAATACTTAAATGACTCTAAGGAAAGGAGTAGCTGTTACGGGATAATTAGCCCTCATGCAGGTTACACATACTGTGGCAATGCCGTAGGGAAAGCCTATGCAGAACTAACCAAAAGTTTGGAAAAAGGAAAAAAATACTGTTTTTTTATTTTTGGTACAAATCATACAGGTTTGGCTTATGGCTATGCTTTAACACTGCAAGATTTTGAAACGCCTCTTGGAGTAATGAAGATAAATAGTATTGCGATGGCATTGGCAAAATTTAGTGAATGTGAACTTAACGATAATGCTCATAGGTTTGAACATAGTATAGAGGTACAACTCCCTTTTTTACAATACATAACACAAAAAAGTAATATAGAGGCAACAATAGTACCAATCATTGCAGCATGCCACAAGATAGATAGCATAAAACAATTTGCACAAAAAATAGTTAAGTTAATTGAAACATACAAGATTAATGCAAGATTCATTGCATCAAGTGATTTCACACATTATGGGATTGCTTATAATTTTCTGCCATCAAAAGATGTAAAAGAAAAAATTCATACAATCGATAAAAAAGCTATAGAGTACATCATCAACATGCAAACAGAAAAATTTCTAAGCTTTAGTAAAACAACAACTATATGCGGAACTTCAGCAATAGCAACAATAATGGAAATAGCAAGGTTACTAAATAAAAAACCGAAATTGTTGGTGTATACAACAAGTGGAGAAGTAGCAGGATATAACATTAATGCTGTAGTAGGATATGCTGCTATTGGGTTTTATTGATTTAAAGGCTATAGCTCAATAATACCTCTAGTGATTTGTTTTCGTTTCTTGTTTTGCACATAACGAGAATAAGCAAATTGTAAAGCTTTATTGGCATTTCCAGGAGTCATACCTAAACATACAAGCAAAGATTTTACATCTAAAGCATCACGCAACTGCCCTATCGAAGCCGGTAAAAATGTAACACAAAAATTGATATTTCTCTTTTGTCCAAACTTTATATTTTGTATTATTCTACCTAGCTTAACTATGCAATTTTGATCTTGAGACAACAAAAAAGAAAAATCTATGCCTAGAGCTATATTTTGTTGTTTTAACAAATCAACCAAAACATTGTTTAATCCAGAGTTACGATAATGCATAAAATCTTTTCTTCCATCTATAAAAGGAAAAAACACATCAATTAAAGGAATACGCTTGAACGTTGCCGAAATAATTTTTTTATCATCTTCATAATTTCCAGTTGACTTAACCATAATCAAATTGAAAAGTTTTCTCGCATGTTGAAAATAAGAAATAATTGATGGCTCAACTTTATCAAGAAGCAGTATTAATGCGTCACGCTTTTTAGTATTTTCTTTTTCTTTCTTCGCTTTCTTTAATTTTTTTAATTCGCTACTTGACATCAGTGTTAAATGCAACAAATGGTCGTAGTTAAATGATTTTGCGTATTCTCTTTGTTTTGTGTTTACTTTTGCAAGTAAAAATTCTGTAAAGTTTTTCATGGTAAAACAAAAAGAGAGTCATCTTTTACTTTAATAAGCCCTAACTTACTTGCAGCATCTATCCATCCATGAGCATAAGCAACAGCAGCTATAGCCTCAACATACTTACCATGTTCCCAAAAAAATTCGGCATCTTTAATATAACGTTCAGCCATATCTAACAATGCCAAAGCGCTATTTTTGTTTTTTACTATATTTTTCTTTGCTTTTTCTAATGCCAACTGACTAATACGTAGATATTTACTATATTTCTTCTTCAGATTTTCAACTATTTCCTGCATATTAAAAAATGAAAGTATTTACTTGATTAACTCATTCAATGCGTCAATTACGCTACCAGTTTTTTGTACATACTTTATACCGTATTTTGATAAAGCAGATTGCATATTGACGCCTATGTTTCCTGCAACAAAAATTTCTACGTGCTTCTCTGATAGCATATATGCCACTGACCAACCTGCACCACCGCCGCCAATTGCAAATGGGTTTTTTATTACTTCTATAAGTTGTGTGTTATCGAAAATCAGGAAAAATGGCGCTCTTGCTCCTACGTTACTTATATTTGCATTTTTATCAGCACCATCTGCTGCAAAAGCGATTCTCATTTTAACTAAATTAAGTTTCAATTATTTAAAATGTTTTTGATACAACTTAACTATGAATTATTTTATCGATGACTGCTGCCTCAACAAGAGACATTAGAATCATAACAAAAGTCAATACAACTACAAATTTCCATCCAAAATACATAATCATAAGCGGAAAGAGTGGAAGCTTTATCGCCCTATTATATATAAAAAACACGCTATTGCACCATAACTTAGCCCTTTCTTTTTTAATTCAGCTAGCAAGGGATACCACATGTATATAGGGCCTGTTGATAAAATACCTGCTACAATTATCAGTAACCACTTTCTAAACTTGTTTTTTTCTATATGTAGGATGTGGTTGGGTGAGACAAACAAATTTACAATAAACATAAGAAAAAACACGAAAACAAAAACAGGTAATATTTTCAAAATAATTTTATAAAAGAAAATCATGCTCTTGACAAAAGCATCATAGCTTATGACGAGAATAGCAAGATAAATAAGGCACATAGATATAAGGAATTTCCATCCACCTCCAAGTTGTTTTATTTTACTTATCATTTTATAACAAATTTAATATAGCAACTGTAATGACTGCTGTAAATATTGATAAAATAAATGAAAGTAAATTTCTCCAAAAAGCGAACTTTTTACCTAGAATTGCTGACTCGGCGGGAAATTGGACAATTCCGACAGTAACCCAAGAAACTAAAAAGGCTGTAACAGCGATCAAACTTATTCCCTGTTTTAGCAATTCACCACCAAGAATATAGCTAGTTATCGGAGTTCCGGCAGATATACTACCTATAGAAGATCCAATAAAAGAATCAAATAATGCATTTTTTCTAAATATTTTAACATAAAAAGATTTGGGCACTACAGCATTTACTAAACTAACTAATAGGATTGTTGCAAGTATCATAGGAAAAGATCTCCATAGAGATCTCGCTGCTTTGAGAGCAGCTTGCTTAACGCTGATAGTATTCATTAATAGCTAAACATTTTTATAGTTTAAATCTTTTTCTAATTAATGCCAATCAAAAGTTTTGAAGTTGTTACAAAAAAAAGAGAGCAGATTGTAGACATAACAAAACAAGTGGAAAAAATTGTTAAAGATAGTGGTATAAAACAAGGAATATGTTTTGTGTTTGTTCCGCATGCGACTGCTGCTGTTATCATTAATGAAAATTATGATGCAGCTGTCTGTGATGATATTTTAACTTTCTTAAAGCAACATATACCCCAAGGAGTTTGGAAACATGATGCTATCGATAATAATGCTGACTCGCACATAAAGTCAAGTTTGCTTGGTGTAAGTCAAGTAATACCTGTAGAAAATGGTAAACTCATGCTAGGAACTTGGCAAGGAATAGGTCTTGTAGAGCTTGACGGACCGAGAAGAAGAAAGGTAATTGTAGTTATAACAAAAATTGAATGAATTAAAGAATTAAAATGAAGCATAAAGGTATATTTATTGTGTTTGAAGGGATTGACGGTAGCGGGAAGTCGACACAAGCGCAATTAACATACCAATGGTTAAAGAAAAAAGGTATAAATGTAATTTTGACTCATGAGCCAACAGACAGTAAATACGGAAAAAAGATAAAAAGCATAATATACGACAAGGCTAAAAAGCAGAAAATACGAAACTTAAAAGGTATTTTACTAAAACTTTACACAAAAGATAGAATATGGCATATAAAGAATATAATACTACCTGTGCTAAAACAAGGGTTTGTGATTTCTGATAGATATTATTACTCAACTCTTGTTTATCAGCTAGATGCTAATGAATGGGAACCCTACCTAAAAAGATTTAGGTATCTCAAACCAGATATTACATTTATTGTTGATACTCCTGCCAGAATTGCATTAAAAAGAATAATAAACAGGCATAAAAATAAAGCAATATTCGAAAAATTAGAATTTCTTAAAAAAGTAAGAGAGAAATATCTCAAGTTAAAGCAGCTTGATGAAAACATAATTATTCTTGACGGTAGAAAAAGCATAGAAGCTATTTTCAAAGATGTAAAAAAAGAAATAAATAAAATGTTAAACAAAAGCAAAACAAAATGATAATAACAATAAGTGGCATGCCTGGAGCAGGAAAAACAACTCTTGCTAAATATCTCGCTAAAACATACAAACTTAAGCACGTTTATGTTGGTGGGTTAATGAGAGAGATGGCTAAAAAGAAAGGATTAAGCTTAATAGAATTAAGCAAACTTGCTGAAAAAAGTGACGAAGTTGATAAAGAACTAGACAAAATGCAGTTAGAAATGAAGAAAAAATACAAAGACAACATTGTTTTTGATTCAAGAATTGGCTTTTATTTTTTTCCAGAATCGATAAAGATTTTGCTTGTAGCAGATCCTAAAGTTGCTGCAAAAAGGATAGTTAAAACAAAAAGGAAAGAAGAACAAGCAAACAGCATCAGTGAAGCAATAAAACAAATAAAGAGAAGGATGAAAAGCGAAAGAAAAAGATACAAGAAACTGTATGGTATTGACATAGATAAGATAGAGAACTATGACATAATTATAGATACAACTAATTTAAATATAAAACAAATGTGCAACATTGCTAAAAAATTAATCGATATGTATTTAGAAACGTCAAAAAAGAAAAATCAAAAAAGAGAATAAACAATGGACCGGCCGGGACTCGAACCCGGAGCCTCTGCCGTGCGAGGGCAGCGTTCTACCGTTGAACTACCGGCCCACAATTTTTTTAATGTCATTGTATAAATTTAAAAGTATTGTGTGGGCTTTGGCTTTACCTCTCTCTATGTTATCCATATCTTGTTCAAGTTTTCTCGTAAATGCTTCTGAAACATAGGCATGATAGAATTTATTCAAATAGTTCCATACAATAAATCCTAACTTTGTACTAAACATAAAATTCTTTTGCTGCACAACATATTTTCTTTTTATTATAGTCTCTATAATTTTGGCATATGTGCTTGGCCTGCCTATCTCACGCTCTTTCATTAATGCTATAACCTCACCTTGAGTGAAAGGTTTTGCCTTCGGAAGCTTAAACCATTTCCCAACTACATTGATTATTCCTGCATTAAGCGGTTCATATATTTTTACAGGCATAATTTTATCAAAACCATGTTGCAGTATATTAATAATAAATTCAGACTCTATTGTCTGTACAGCTTCATTGCTGTTAGGCTTTAACAATGAAATATTAGCTACTTGTTTTTCTACTTCTATAGGTTTAGCCTGACTGGCCATAAACCTTCTAAAAATAGCATCATATAGTTTAAAGTGGTCTCTACTAAGTTTTACAGGAAATCGCCAGATTTTTAACATTACAAACCGTTTTATCTGTTCTGCATCATAAGGCTTTGTTGGTCTTATACATTCATGCGTTCCTTCTTTACCATATTGTCTCGCAACAAAAATATCAAGCAGATTTGACGTTTCAAACCACTGCCTAGCAATAGAAATACCAAAAGATGAAACATGCATAGAGTCTGTTCTATGATAAGTAATAAGTCCTGATTCGAACAACTCTTGTGCAAGTTTCATTGTGTATGCTGCAGAGAATCCAAGAGAAGAAGCATATTTAAGCAAAACATCTGTCGTGAATGGTGGTTGAGGATTAATTTTTGTTCTAGTTGTTTTTACCTCTATCTTACATTGTTGATAATTTGCTTTAGGTATGTCCTTAAAAATAAACTTAAAACTGTCAAACGTAACAGCAAAACATAAAACCTTTTTCCTTGATTCACTTGTCCTTTCTATTATCCATCCTAACACTGGAGTCTGAACACGACCTGCGCTTAAGTTTTTGTTGTTGAATTTTCTCCATAAGATTTTACTTAGCTCAAAGCCTACCCATCTATCTGCGATCCTTCTAACTACTTGAGCATCAACAAGATCCAAGTCAATTTGTCTTAAGTTATTTATCGCTTTAATCACAGCTTTTTTTGTTATTTCATGCATTTCGGCTCTGGCTATAGAATCATTGAAAAATCTGAGAAGATTAAATAAATCAAAAGCTATCTTTTCTCCTTCTGCATCAGGATCTGTAGCAATAATTACGCTGTTGCATTCAAATGCTAGTTGGCGTAATGCATCGATGATTGTACGTTTTGATACAAGATTGGCTTTTTCGCAAGAATGTTGTGAAGCAATCGCTTCTGTAAATTGTTCATTGCATGATAAACATTTTACTATTGGTGAATAAACTGGAACAAAATTGTTTTTATCAATTAAAACACCATCAAAACCGATATTTTCTGCAAGATCGACAACATGTCCCACACATGCCACTATATTAAAAATAGCATTACCTGTTGTTACTTCATATACAGTAACATTATTTATAACCCTTCTTGAAGGTTTTCCAAAAAACCTTGCGATAGTTCTCGCTTTTGTTGGGCTTTCTACAATGAGCAAAATAAACTTGAAGAAATCTTCTAGCTGTTTTGCAATTATACCTTTTGCTGCATTTTTTATAGCATTTCTATCATCATCTATTTGCTTTATGATTTCATCCAAGTTTATACTGCTAAATTCAACAAAATTTATTTCATCACTATACCAAGCTAGCCTCGATTTAAGATTTTCAAAAGATTTTTTATCATCAACAAGCACTATACTTAACCCTTTACTTATACCCCCAACAAACAATCTAGATGTTCTACCAGAAGCTTGTAAATATGCAACAGGGTCTGCAATAATAAGCTTAAACCCTGTCTCGTCCTTTTTTAGACTTATGTTTGATTGTTCTATTCTAGAAATGAATTTATCTAAATATTGCTTCAGCAACTCTTGAGCTTTAAGCATTACATCTCTTGCAAATTTTAAAAATTCGTCAACTTCGCCTTGTTGAATTCGTTCAATTTGTTCTTTTGTTAACACACCTATTTTGTTGAGTTTTGATTTTATTGCCATCAAGTTGATCCGTTCTTTTTCATCAAGTAATTCGATGAACGAATTGATGAGTATAGATAAGTGTACTGGGTTAAATGAGTCTAACTGTAGACTTACTTCTTGTCGGGGAACACCAACAAAAATAGCATATCTTATAGTTTCTGGCAAATCTATGCCTCTAGCAATAGGGCTTTTATAACTTGCTATGCCAACTAGAACATCGATGTTGCCTTGTCTAAATTCGTTTAGAATTTGTTTTGATTTACCAGATTCATATTTGGCAGCCTTTATGTTGTTTTTGCAAAGCCAATTAATGAGCTCATTAACAAATTCTGTATGTTTAACCATAGGAACAAAAATTAAACCGCCTTTTCCAAGTTTTTTTATCAACAACTTTAGTTTTTCAAACATTTTTGTTTTATCATAATCAGAACAGTCGATATAAACATCATATATATTTCTTAAGAACCGTGGCCTAAAACCTAGTTCAAAACCAAGCAGCTTAAACAATCTTATCCTCTTTGTTCTTCTTGCTTTTATCGTAGCACTCGAAACAATGAGCTGACCACAAGAGGAAAGCTCAGCATTAAATTTTTTTAGCTCGTCTTCGCTTACCTCTTGCTTTGATATAAGCTTCAATGCTACATCGAAAGTATGCTTTATCCCAAGTACAGAAAAAACCTTATCAATGTTTCGTGAAGACTTGAGAAAAGAATCAACGTCATCCACAAATATAAAATCGAATTTATCAAACAACTCATAATGTCTAGACAAAAACTTATCTGTAGTAATAACTATATCATAATCATTGTTCTTTATTTTTTCTATTGCTTCCTGTTTTTGTTTTTTTGTCAATGAAGTGTGATAAGCAACTATTCGTGCATTTAATTTTAATTTTTTTGCAAAATCCTCGATCTTTAATGTTAAATGTTGAACTAAAATTGACGTTGGAACTATAATATAGCATTTCTTTTTGTATTTTGCATAGAGTAATGAAGCAATCAATCCAAATGTAGTTTTACCGACACCTGTAGGTGAGACAATAGAAAAACTCTTACCTAAAAAAAGTCGCTTGGCCCATGTCTTCTGTAATGCAAATAAACCTCTACCAAAGATCTTTTTAAACATGTTATTGAGTTCAAATAAAAAACGGGATGCTGTAACAAACGGTTTTATATTATCTAGCTTTATCTTTTTGAGTTCAGCATTGCTCAGTTTTGATAATTTGCTTAAAGTAAGCAATTTAGCTGAACAGTTCTTGCATAAACTTGCTTTAGTCAATCTCTCAACAGTAATGTCGCCTCCACAATTAGGACATAATGCTTTATAGATAGCTTTCATCTTGCCAATTTATTTTGTTTATTTTGCATATTCTTCATTAGTATTTCCATATGTATTAAAAAACCTTGCTAACACAAACAGGAAATCAGAAAGCCTATTGATATATATCAACACATTTTGAGATAACCATTGTGATTTTTGTCTTTGATAAAAATTAACGATGATCCTTTCAGCACGTCTGCATATTGTTCTAGCAATGTATGTAATACATGCAAGTTCCGTACCGTAAGGCAGTACAAATTTATTTATTGTTTTGTTTTTAGAATCTATTTTATCAATTAATTGTTCCAATGCTTCGATATTTGGCTTAAAACGCTTTGATGCTTTTGTGACAATGTGAGAACTTAAATGGTATAATTCAAGCTGGACAGTTCTCAACATCTTTTTAATATTCTCGACTAGTTGTTTGTTTTTCTTTAAACCTGCTTGCTTCAATTTTATTCTTACTAGACCTATCCATGATTGTAGCTCATCGATTGTTCCAAGAACGTCAAAGAGTAATTCAGATTTAAAAGTCTGTTTTTTCTTAATAGGGTTAAAGGTTTTTCCAAAATCGCCTTGTCTCGTGTAGACCTTCATTTTAAAAGATGGGCCCGACGGGATTCGAACCCGCGACACCTGGGTTAAAAGCCCAGTGCTCTACCAGGCTGAGCTACGGGCCCGCTATTGGTCTAAGCTTTACTGCATTTATAAATTTTTTTCATAATCTTATTTTACATCTTCATAATACGATAATTTTTGAATAGTTAAAGAAGTCTAACAAAGAAAATTAAAAATTTAAAACTTGTTCCAATAAGTTACTATAAATTTCTTAGTTTTAGTATCCAATTTTTTGTAATCTGAATCAAGTAAATCAACTTTTAAAATATAAGTACCATCATTATTAAAAAAACAAGATAATAAAGAGATTTCTCCAGTTTTTGTATCATTAGGAGAAATATAATCAAATTCATTAATTGAAGGGCTTTCAAAACAGATTTCATTTCCTTCTGTATCATAAACATAAACATCAAATTTAGGATAAATTCGTAGATCCCCTGTATTTGACACAGTAAGTCTAACCTTGCTTAAATAGGCTGCTTGTACTTGGATTTTATCTATAGTTAAAGATGCATTTTTAACATAATTAATATTTAAATCTGAAGAACTTATATTACTTACATTTTCTTGAGAGGAAATTATCCCTGCATGAAGAAGAGAGGTCATTACAGAAAGGATTCCTATCAATACTAATAATAAAATTGAATTAATTATAAGACTTATTATACCAATTACAAGCCCTGCTATAGCCAATCCTGTAACATTAATTTTCTTTTGTTGAACATAAAAAACAATCGCTAAAATTGCCAAAATAAAACCAATATAAGGAAACAATATAAAAATACAACTTAAAATAGATAAAACAAAACTCGCAATTCCATAATTATTTGTCATTACTTTTTTAGCCATTACTTATATATATTGAAAAAATATTTTTAAAAATTTTTCGATAGAAAAAGTTTAACTTTACAAGATAAAGATAAAAATTACCAATCCAACAGATGTCCGACCTTAGCTTTAGGTTTAAAGCAAGTTTCAATAAAATAAACAAAGTTGCTGTTTGGATAAAAAACTTTAAACGGCTTTAAATGTTTTATACATAAAATTTTCTTTCTTTTGTCTAGCAACATTATATAGATTGGGAAAAAGACAAAAAAAGTATGAATAGCCAAATTCTTCGGTTTATCGAAAACAAAAATGTAAGCTGCATCTGATTTTTTATGAAACATTAAACCGACAGTTTTTGCCAAAAAGCTTCTACATATTTTTACTTTTCTAGCAACAATAGTATTTGTAGTTTTATTGATAAGCATCAAAAAATAAAGAATAATATTTTTAAATTATTATGGTAAATCTTATTAATGGAAAAACAAACAGTTAAACCAAACCATGTATCTAAGCATACATCTATAGGTATTAAGTTTGTAATATCAATAATAGTGTTGTTATTGTTTGTTTCTGTTTCTGCTGCAGTTAGTTTTATTGTTTTGGAAACAATCAGCAACGAAAATAATGCAAAATACATATTTACTAGTGCTGCAAAATCAAAACTCAATGCAAGTATTATGGAGCAAGTGTATGAATATGCAAGTTATGTATGCACAATTAACCAAAGCTTTACTGTACCAGTAAATGATGTCAATATAACCATAGGCTGCAATGAATTTTCAGATAAAGAAGAGCTAATTGATTTAATATTGCTGAAATCGTTTGAAGCAAGCTATAATCAAAAAGATAAAGTGAATATAAACGAAATAACAAAAGATCCTGAATTAATGTTGAGTGCTGCCTTTAATCAACTTGTACAAAGGCTGGTTATTTATTGCATCATGTGTGCGATGTTATTAACTATATTATTATTCATTATTGCAAAATCAAATGCTATATCAATTCTTGCGTGGTTGGCACTCGTTCAAGCAGCAGGCCTGATTGCTAGCGTGGCAATAATAAAAAATGCTGGTGCTTATTCACAACTGCTTAGCATATTAAACCCTCTACTAATTAAAATGGCAATAGTAAGTTTCATTATTTGTTTATTTTTCTTAGCCATGTTTTTTATCGTAAAGAGTAAAAAAAGAAGTAAACAAGAATAGAAATAAAAAGTAAGAACGCCCTGGCCGGGATTCGAACCCGGGTCTGAGCCTCGACAGGGCTCTATGCTAACCACTACACCACCAGGGCATATGCAAAAACATATTTTTGTTCAGGGTTTAAAAAATTTTCTCTACAAATTGATAAAAAATCAAAATGAATAAAATAAAACTAAAATAAAACAAAGTAAAATAACAAAAATAACAAAAACCGAAATAACAAAAATTAGTATTCTGGTGTTTCTCCTATGTTAGGACCACTAGTTTTTTCTCCTGTGCTTGATGCTGCAATTACATCATCAATACGCAATATCATCGTTGCTACTTCGCTTGCACTTTTTATTGCTTGTAGTTTTATTTTAGTTGGCTCGACTATTCCTGCCTGGACAACATCAACGATTGGTGTGTTGCTTTCTTCACTTAAATCTAGACCTGCTGTCGGTTCAGATTCATGCTTTGCTTTAAGCTCTGTTATTATATCGATAGGATCCAATCCCGCATTCTCTGCCAACACTCTTGGAATTACTTCCAAAGCATCTGCAAATGCGTTTATTGCAAGTTGATGCCTACCTTTTATTGTTTGGCCATACTCCCTTAGCTTCTTTGCTAGTTCTATCTCTACTGCTCCACCACCAGGCACAATTTTGCCAAGTTGCAAAGCAGCTGCAACATCTCCTAAGCCATCTTTAATAGCTCTTTCTAGCTCATCTGCCACATGTTCTGTACCACCTCTTATAAGTATAGTCACTGCCTTTGGATTTTTACAACCTGTAATGTATATCATAGCTTCTTCGCCTTCTTTAACCTCTTCAACTTTGTCAGCATAACCAAGATCGTTTTCGCTTAACTCATTAATATTGCTAACTATCCTTGCATTCGTTGCTTTAGCAATTTTTTCCATGTCACTTTTCTTTATTCGCCTTACTGCGAGTATATTGTGCTTAGCAAGGTAGTACTGTGCTATATCATCAATACCTTTCTGACATAAAACAACATTAGCCCCTGTTTTTGCTATCTTCTCCACCATATCTTTAAGCATCTTTTCTTCCTGCTCGATAAAAGCCTGTAATTGGTCTGGACTTGTAACCTGTATCTTTGTATCTGTCTCTGGGCTTTTGATTTCTAATGCCGCATCAAGTAATGCGATTCGTGCATTTTTAACAACAGAAGGCATTGCTCCATGAACTTTCTCTTTATCTATAACTATGCCTTCAACCAATTCTGTATCTTCTATACCTTTACCCTTTCTTTTCTCTAACTTGATGTTATCCAAATCAACTTTAATTTTACCATTATCTTTTTCCATTACTTTTGAAACTGCATTAACTATTACTTCAGCCAATTTTTGTTTTGCTGCTTCTGCACCCTTACCAGTCATTGCTGTCATAGCAATTTTCTTTAGCAATTCTGTGTTATTTTCGTCTATATTTATGCTTAGTTCATCAAGAATTTGTTCTGCCTTCTCCTCAGCCATCCTATAACCTTTAGCAATCACACTCGCATGAAGACCTTCATCAAGCAATTTTTCTGCATTTTCAAGCAATTTACCAGCTAAAACAACTGCAGTTGTTGTTCCGTCACCAACTTCATCTTCCTGTGTCTTAGCTATTTCCACCATCATCTTTGCCGCCGGATGCTCTATTTGCATCTCTTCAAGTATTGTTACACCATCATTAGTCACTGTGATATCTCCAAGGGTATCAACAAGCATTTTGTCCATACCTTTCGGTCCTAGCGTTGATTTTACTGTATCTGCCACAAGCTTAGCTGCTAAAATGTTAAGTCTTTGTGCATCCCTACCAAGAATACGTTGGGCATTTTCTGGCAAAATGTAAACAGGTTGTTTTTCTGTCATTTTAATAACTTAGTTTAATTTAATTAATATTAGCATGAAAATAACTTAATTAAAATAAGATAGCTTAAAAAGCTTTTTGATTTTTAGCATACATTATAGGCAAGAGGTTTTTAAAATTTTTTATTTTACATTAAACATATTCCAATATATAAGTGTTTAAAAATAAAAAAAGCTTTTTGGTATCATGAAGATCGGTATTAAGGTTGGGGATATTATGACAAGAAATTATATAAGTACATCTCCTGAAACAAACGTGGTTCAGTGCTGTAAAAAGATGGTGAAAAATAAAGTTGGTTCTGTAGTTGTTCTTGATAAAGAAAAAAGACTACAAGGAATATTAACGGAGAAAGACGTCATTGTTGCTGTTAGTAAAGGAAAAGACCTAAGTAAAATAGCAGTAAAAGACATAATGACGAAACGTGTGATCACAATAAAACCAAATAAAGACATCTATGATGCGCTTGTACTCATGAAAAAGAAAAACATCAGACGACTGCCTGTAGTAGAAAACAAAAAAGTAATAGGGATAATAACAATAAAAGATATACTTAAGATTGAGCCTGCATTGTTTGAAATTGCAAGAGATTATATGAGAATAAGCGAAGAAAGGGAAAAATTGAAAAGAATAAAGCAAAAAGAAATTTACGAAGAGCTTTACGAAGTGCCGATCGAATAATTAAAGTTCAGATAGTTTCACATCAGATATGTACATTTCTCTAGCCTTACCAATCAATTTTCTTATTAAGTCTCGTATGTTTATTCGCTTTATACAGTATAGCCTAGCTCTTTTAATAAATACGTGCTTGTGTCTTTTTTTAAAATTACTACATTCTTTTGCTAGCTTCAATGGCGGGCCTTTCATAAACAGTTGATGCCGTAATTGTTTAAAAGCAAGAACAAGACATGCTTTGGATCGTGTAGCGTCATAAACATAAAAATGCTTGAAGTTTATTTTGTAATCTTTTAATGATTCGACCAAATAATTTGCAAACTTCTTGCATTTTGCTGCAGCCACATCTTGTTTTTGCTTAACAGAAGAAAATTCCAGCAAAAAAACATTGTAGTTTCTTGCCAGTTGCTTTACTTTTTTTTCTATATTTAGTTGTTTTTTGATAAAAAAATTAATCGAAGGTCTATTCAAGAATTTACAACATGCTTTACTTAACCTAATAAGCACCTCATCACTTACAACCGCTGTAACATTCCTAAATTTGTCTACAGGGTCAATAAGTATAATGTTGCTATATGTTTTAGATTTATTCAACATGGTTAAAGCATGAGATAGGTTCTTATAGTAGTTTTCAATATCAATAAATATTTTGTTGCATTTTTTCTTTTTCAATAATTGGCTCCATTTACAAGCAGCTTTGCAAAAATTGATGAAATTTCTGTAATGAATTATCAACAACTCAATAGCATATCCGCTAAATGCCTGTAAGTGGGATTCTGCACCATAACAATCGTTAGCATAAAAAAATGCTTTTGCAAGTTTGATATGATTGATTAACTTTGGCTCTTGTTTTATTTTCTTTCTTACATATTTAACATGCAAAGGAGAAACATCTGTTATATTTACTGCTTGATTTGCCTTGCTTATGTTGTATATTGGAACTATTTCCACTACAACATCATTGCTTAGCGCAATCCTATAATAATCTCTAGAGCCATGCAAAAGCTGTACTGATACTGGGCCATATTTTTGTTCAAGCTTGTTTAATTTGGAGTTTAGAAAATTACGCATAATAGCATTAAATTTTTTTTGTATGTTCGAAATGTTTTTATTAAAAGCAATAAAGATATCTACATCGAACGGTGGTTTATTTATCATTGTTTGTTTTGCAAAAGAACCTCCGATTATGGCTTTGGCATGATCTTTTACTAGATTGCTGAGCTCCTGCTTGAAATCCTTAGCAACATTTTCCAGCAGCTTCAATTTACTATCTGGAACCGATATAATACTTAAAGCCTTAATAAGCACGTGCTTGTATTTCATCATATATCACACACAATTCTTGCTTTAAAACCTTTTTCAGTTTCTTGCAACTTAAAATCATAATAAGCTATGCCTTTAACAAGCGTACCAGATTTTTCTATACTAATTGGCTCGCCCCAAGCAGTTGCTTTAAGCACATAACCATTATTTTGTTTAATTACATGAACTTCAAACTTACTAAAAAACATTTTATCTATATCGACACTAGCAATAAGTGCATCAAGCCAATCAAGCATTAATGCTGTTAAAGTTTCTGCTTCAAGCTGAAAGGTTTCTTGCTTTGATGGATTCACAGCATTAACATCACAGATAATGCTAAACAAACCATATGCTGCATTTTCAAACAGTTCATCAATAGTTTTACCATATGCTTCAAAGGCCACATCAGACGTTGTATCTTCTATTATTTTGAATTTATCTTCTACCATTTACATGAATTCTACATTAAATTTTATTTATTTATCCAAATATACATATATACTACAATCCTACTCTTCGGATTTATCACAATATTCTCACTGTATATTTCTTTACCTTCTGGCAATTCAGGCTTATACACGATTTCTGAAATAGACAAGCTAAAGTTATATGCTAATTGAGGCATGAAAGCAAGTTCTTCTTTAGTTTGATCGAATAAAAATTGTAATGCATTACAATCAGAAATAAAAAACTCTCCTGTATTGGCACAATCTATTAAATCTGAAACAAGTGTAGTATTGGTAGGGACTAATTTATAAAGGAGAGAATAAGCAATTGAAGATAAATAAGCTCCAGTGTCTTGTTCTGGTACTATTCTTGAGCTTAGTAAAGCCATTATACCGATAAGCATAAGTAAAGAAATTACAGACTCAACGACCTTCAACCATGCTTTTTTATTTTTTTCCATTCTTTAAACCTATTCTTTATTTTTTCTTTATATTTTTCAATTTACCAAATATAAAAATCGAAAAATACAACTTGCATTTTTCCTTGCCTTACCATTGTTTCTGAAATTGTGTACGATGCGACTGTAGCACCTTTAGGAATTTCCCTCATCATTCTAAACAGTTCATTATTAGCAGCGTCTCTAACAACTATTCCAAAATTAGCATTTGCTTTCCCAATAAGGGACGTCTTTACATTTTGATAATCATTATAATAACTATCATTTAAAATTTTTAACCGATTATATGAGACATACAAAGTAGGGGCTGGCTGACTACAACTTATTCTAGCATTACACACACTGCATTCTTTACTTCTGGTTTCGTCTGCACTCATTGATTCTTCACAAGAAAATAATACAGTAAAATCATTGCCTACAGTTGCATCCAAGTATAAGTTTGAACCAGAAACCCAAAAATCAACTTCATTACCTGAGATAACTTCAAGGTTTGTTTTAGTAAGGGGGGTACCACATACAGAGGAAGCATCATCGATGTCAACAACATAACAATCACAATCCGAACCACTTGAGAGAATATCACATCCAAAAACGAAAACTGGAGTAGTCAAGTTATTAAACACGTTCTGTGCAAGTGTATTCAAAATAGACCTATGCAAAATCAACTTTTGTATAGGTGTAAAGAAAGAAAGCATAAGGAGAATGCCAACAAGGAATATGCCAAAAGCAATAGCAACTTCAATGTGAACTAATGCCTTTTTTGTAACCATTTTCACCTCTTTTTATATTTAGAGTATTAAATTAAAGTATTAAAAGAGGTTTAAAATATTTACCATTTATGTCCCATTTATGTCATGAAAACCTTTGCACCCGTTGTTATGATATAAGCAAGAGCCATTAACACCACTGAATGTTTAATTCCAGCTTTGATAAAACCTTCTGAAAGTTTGCCTATAACAAGCCCTGCAAACAAACCTTGAATTAACATTAAAGCCAGAAAAAGGTTGTCCATCAATTTTTGTGAGACAGTCACACCACCTATATTTACATTACCAACACTCATAACCCCACCTGAAACAGATTGCAATGTACCTTGCATAAGTGGAATAAATTTGAATTCAACAATGATCATAATTATAATAAAAATGATAAAAATCATATAACCTTGCATTACCATACTGTAAACATTTGCACGTCTCTCTTTATGCATCTCTTCTATTTGTGTGATTGATTTAAGCACAGACTCTAAAATTGTGTCAATCTTACCACCAGCACGCTCTGCCTGGCTTATTAGCTCGACTGCTCTCGCTATTAACTCGCTTCGCGTTTCATAAGCAAAAATCATCAATGCTTTTCTTACAGGAATGCCCAACGCAATTTGATTGGCTAGCTTTTTCACATGAACAGTTAACGCACCGAAATCTTTGTTTGAAACATTAATAATCGCTCTTGGAATTGGCGTACCGGTTTTAACACTTTCCACAAGGTTGCGAATAAATTCAAGAAACATCTCTTCTTTTTCCTTTACTTTACTCATAGAAAGTGTAAAATCAAGCAAAAATGGTAATACAACAATTATGAAAGCTATGCCTAACAAAAAGTAAAACAGATCTTGTCTAAAAAATAGCAAGAAGTCCAGCACAAGAACTGCAAAAAACATTATGATGCCCATCCAATGTATTTTTCGGAGTTTCATTTTTTGCTTATACTTTTAACCTGGTGGTTGCGTTATCTGCAAAAATATCAAAAAGCCTATATTTAACATTATGATTAAACCTATGCTAATCATTGCTATACTTGCTGGTGATAGACCTGCTATCGCACTACCCAATAAGTTTATCAATACTAGCACAAGCATAAAAATGAGTGGGGCAGTAATAAGCAATCCTGTATAGATGTCTGCATATGTGTTTGATGCTTGCATAAACTTCTTTCTTTCGAGCCTATAATCTACAAACAAAGAATCTGCTTTTTGTTCAAAATAAACCTGTAAATTACCTCCTGTGGTTAGTGTTAATACAATACCATTCAGTAATTCTACAAGTTTCTTGTTTGATATGAAACGAACAGAGTTTTTTATAGCACTTATTAAGTCTATGCCATAAACATTCATTTGATTAACAATTTTTTTTATTTCTGTTGAAACTGCTTTATATTCCTTTGAAGAAGCCATCAACTCGAAGATTTTAGCAGGCTCTATTCCGGCACTTGCTATAGATGCCATATACAAAGCTGCAAAAGGTAGTTCTGATTGTATGCGTCTGCTTATGCTTTTTGCCTGAGCAGAAGGGTAAGTAAAGAAAAATACAAACGTTAAAGCAGAGGCTATTATTGAAAAAGCAAGAAAACGTAAAAACCTAGCAATATTAAAGCTAGTAATTTTTATACCTTCAAAAACTGAAAAGGAAAAAAACGTGAATACCAAGGAAAGTATTAAACCTAAAATAAATACAAGCAAACTAGTATAAAACATTAATGCGATATAACTTGAGGCAAGAAATGGGATGTTGGCTTTTCTGAGTTCTAATTTTAGAGATTTAAACATTTCCTTATTTGCTAGCCTTAAAGCAAGATTGCCAAATAACCTGCTAGCAGCTGTAACGAAAGGGTTCGGCTTTCTTATTTGTTCGTGTGTGGGTTGTCTCTCTTCTGGAGGCTTTCTTTTTCTTAAAATCTTCTTTACTCTTTCTAAACTCTGTTCAGTTATATTGAGCTCCTGCAAAAACTTTTCTTTCTGTTTTTTATCAAGAGAAATCGGCAGTGTTTTTGTTTCAACTATAACAAAACGCTTTTCAGCTGTAGGCTTAATAAGTAGCATGTCAATAGAGTTAACAAGCGTATCAAGTTGATTGAGTAACGAAACTTCAATCTTACTGACAAAATCTCGTTCGTGCTTTGTTAATTTATGCTTATAAGTTTCGATTTGCTTCAATAAATCCACAATCTCTTTTGCTTTGTTTATGTTCAACTTTATTTTTTGTTTAACCTCTTGCATTTTAACTTGATTTGTTTGATTTTTGCTTTTCCAACGCTTGGTTTGCTTGAATTTGTTTTGCCAATCTTACTGTCTCAACTAACTTAGATGAAATTTTTTTTAATGCAGTAATACTTGCTTTATCAAGATTTTTATCTAGCTGATCTAGCAAATTTTCTATGCTGCAATACAATTCAAGCAAATTTGCATTGTTTTTTGCCATTCTAAACTAAGCCAAATTTTTTCAACACTGATGTTGGATCCTTATAGTACTCATTTATTACAGCTTGTACCTCATAAAAATCAAAGATTTTTCGTTTATACATTTCATAAATTAGCTTTGTTCTTATTTGGAATTCTTTTAATAGTTCTTCTTTACTAATACCATATCTTGCCATAATTTTCTCAAATACTTTGCTTTCCACACGAAAGTAAAACCTATCATCAGCAGGATTCCAAATGAAAGGTGTATTTGTGTATGCTGTACCATCAGGAGTAACTTCAACAATCTCAACAATTTGTTTTAACCTTCTTGTTTCTTGATTTTTGACTACTGCATGAGTCATAATAGCAACAACATCAAGAACATTAAGTAGGGTTGGACTAAGTTCTATTGGAGGAGTCTCCAATCTTTTTATTACAGCTTCAACAGAGTCTGCATGTATTGTACTTATGCTAGCATGGCCACTTGCCATTCCCTGAAACAATACATATGCTTCTTTTCCACGTACTTCACCTACTATAACATAATCAGGCCTTTGTCTAAAGCTTTCTTTAAGCAAAGTAAAAAGGTCTATTTCGCCGATACCAGTTAATCCGATTCCAGTTCTTGCTACGCTAGGCAACCAGTTTTCTCTAGGAATATTTAGCTCCCGTGTATCTTCTATACTGACAATTCTCGCCTCTGGTGGAATAAAAAATGTTAATGCATTAAGCAATGTTGTTTTACCACTACCTGTACCACCAGTAATTAGAATATTAAACTTATGCTGAATAATAAGCCAAAAATATGCTAACATTTCAGGACTTAATGTGTTAAACGCAACAAGTTGTATAGGTGTCCAAGGTATTTTTGTAAATTTTCTTATTGTGAAACTAGGACCACGACTAGTTACGTCTGTTGTGTATGTTGCATTTACTCTGCTACCGTCTGGAAGACTACCATCAAGTAATGGAGAAGCATAACTCACGTATTTACCACACCGTTGGGCGAGCTTTTCAACAAAACTTGCAAGTTTTTCCATTGATTTATATACAATATTTGTACGCAAATTTCTATATAGCCTATGAACTACATAGATTGGAGTATTAATACCATTACATTCTATGTCTTCAATAAAGTAATCTCTCATTAAAGGTTCAATTTCGTTGAGCCCGACAAAATCTCTGTAAAAATAATAAAAAAGTTTGTTGTAGGTAGCCTTACTTACTTTTAAGCCCAATTCTGTAATCAACAGTTTGGCTGTCTTATCGATATAATCAAGGATTTGCTCTTGATTCTTTTCTGCTAATACATTCACATTAACTATTTCATACATACCTTGCTTAATCAGCTCAAGAATTTTACGTTCGTTTTTGTTGAGTACAGGTTCTTCAACATCATAAACAACTTCCTTAAGCTTGTTATCCCAATAAATATGGGCAGACGCGTAAGGAGCGATTAAAGTGTAACGAACATTTATTTTTGTCTTGTCCTTAAATTTTGGTAAAGATGGTATGAAAGGGTTAAGGTTTATCGGTGGATGAGTTGATGCTTTAATTGGTGCTTGTGGCTGTATTGTTTGCATTTTGTTTTGTTCAGCAGAAATGCTTTGTTTATGTTTCTTCCTAAACATTTTCCACCTCTTTTTTGTTTAGCAGTTAAAAATTGTAAGAAACCTTGTTATTTAAATGTTTTTTATAACTACTAGCAAAGCTAAAAGTAAAATTTTATCCAGCTTAACCGGCCCACTGAATATCAACAACCATAGTACCATTATTTTTTAACCACAACTCATATGGTCTCGGCGCTTTACCAAAAGTTTGGACTATGTTGTCGTTCGCGTTGAAAGTTATGTTTATTAAATTTGTCAAGTTTAGCCAGGCTTTAACTGTATATCCTGTTTTATTCTCAGTTAGCACAGTTATATGGCCAACTTTAAGTATTTGTCCCGGCTCGCTATAGGCAAAACTACATGGCATTTCCCACATAATGACATCATTACTTGTATTGAAGCTTAACACGCCTTTATGTATTGTTATGAAAAACTGCCGAGATGCGCCTGGTGAGATCGAAGTTGCGTAAAGTTCTGAATAAAAAGATTCCATAGTGTTTAACATGTATTGAATGATAAAATTATCTCGTGATTGCTCTATTTTTGGTTTTGCAGCAAGCAATAACATACTTATGACAGTTAATCCTATCAGCGTATATAACACTGTCGAAACCCAAAGCTGCGCTTTTTTTTCTTTTTTGTTTTTTGTTAGCATTCTCTTTTTCATTTTATTAAAAAATAAAAAAGAAAAACCAATTAAGCACAATCGGGTATTTCTTCACTTTGTGAAATGTCGCACTGGACTTCTGTATTACCCACCTTCACTATTGGTGCAACTGATGCATATTCGCCTTTCACTGGAAGATCTGTAACCAAGTAGGTTCTTGCTTCACCTTTAGCAGGCAGTTCTAATTTCGCTGTCCAGTTTTTTCCATTCCACATGTAAACAGAACAATTACCCTTTTCTAATGCTTCTGTTTCGTTAGCAACAGTTTCCTCATCTAAACAATTTTCGCCACCTATAACTTGTCCTGCCCGAATCTCGTACGACTTAGTAAACCCCTGTCCGCCAACCTGAAGTAACATACCAACTAATTCAAAGTCCTCTGTTGGTCTTTCAACCATTACCTTAGTCCAATTTTCTGTACTGCACGTATATCCTGTTTGTGTGTTAATTGTTAGCCTAACTTCGACACCACAACCTTGGCCCTGCTGCAAACCACGCTGGATTAAAGGCAATATTGCTCCCCAAATCAAACCAACTGCAGCGATAGTTATCAATACTAGCAACACTGTTGCAACAAGTGCGGATACACCTTTTTTGTTTCTCATTTTCTATTTTTGTTCTCGTTTAGTTTTGATTTAATTAAAATTTAATTTAGCATTAACTAAATTAACTAACAAAAAATTCACGTTCATAACCTTCACACAAATATTCTTTATAATTTCCAGTTTTTTGACCTTCTCCAAGCAAAATTGGAGTAATAACAATTTTAACTATATTATCAAAACTTGTTCCTTGGGGTGGTTGAACAACAATCTCAGCCACATTCCCAGCAGATAAAGCAAAACCTTCTTCACCACCAGCATCATACACAGCAGTTTTAGTTATACCTTGTCCGACAAACTTAACTTGAATTTTATAGATGTTAACATTACCAACATTGTTTAGAACAATATGCAATGCTCCATTATCGACACTTACATCTGCATCAAACTGCACTTGCTGACATAATGCTCTTGCAGATTCTCCAAATTTGAGTACATGCTCTTGAACAAATGCGCGCGACCATAAATAAACAATACCAAATAGAGAAACAGCTATCACAATAAGCAATACTGTCGCAACAACTGGTGAAATAGCTTTCTTATCCATATTACCCCTTTTTGTTTTGATTGATAAAACCAAGCATTATTAAATTTAAATAGTTTTCGTTTATTTTTATTCATTTATTTTCTATTAGCTTAAGGCAAACTTTATATATTTTATTTTTCTGTGTAAATTATGCTGTTAAAAGAGGTGAACAGAAAAGGCAAAAATAAACAAGGGCAAATAGCAATTTATGTATTGATTGCAATTGTGATTATTGCTGCAGGCATAGTAGTATGGAATTATACACAATCAATAAAAGTGCCAGCAGAATTCAAACAAAGTGAAAGTACACTCCAGCAGTGCATAGCAGAAATAACTGAAGAAGCCATAAGTATAGCTGAACTACAGTCCGGCTATGTACAATTACCAAATCAAGAACAAGCAAACATGTACGGATTTACAAACATCGCAAATTTTAACGGCATGCAAGTTCCATTCTGGTTTTATCTTGGGCATAATGGGAAAATAATAAAAAAAATTCCAAGCATACAAGAAATTGAAACACAGATTGCAGAATATATTGAAGAAAGATTTGACGAATGTATAACAAAATTGGCAGAACAAAACATAAGTGCAGAAAAATTAAGCGAAGTGAAGGCAAAAGTAAAGTTAACCAAGCAAAAGGCACTAATAGAGCTGTCATGTAAAGTAAAATATACAAATCAAAACAAACAAGCCATAGTAACAAAACATGCTACAGAAATAACAACAAGATTGTTAAAGCTCTATGAAGATGCAAAGAAAATATTAGAAGCTGAAACAATTAAATTCTATATACATAATTACACTCTTGATACCTTACTGCTTAATCTTCCAACAGATGGTATACAACTTGATTGCGCTCCTCTTGTGTTTAGCGTTGAACAACTAAAGCAAAATCTGAAAATAGCGTTGAACAACCTACAGTATATAAATTTTGGTCAAAAAAGCAAAAACGATTACTTTAATGTACCAATCGACGTAAGCGAAAATGTCAACATAATTGCTGAAGATTTCTACTTTAAGGCATATCCTGAAGAGAACGGAATAATTACATTTAATCCTGTTGGTATACAACCAGGCATAAACCTTGCAGGCATTTGTTATACACCATACCATATAGTATATGATGTTGCTGTTCCTATAATAGTACAAGTATTTGACGCTGAAAAACCAGAGTTATTGCAGTTTGCAATGCTTATCATTATAGATAACAATAACATAATGAATGCTAACATAACAGAAAATCAAACAATAAAGCCAAGCGAGTTGTGCAATCATAAAACAAAACAACTAACTCTTTATAGTTATGATGAATATGGCAATCCAATTGATGCTGATGTTTATGTTAAATGCCTAAATGTTTTATGTTACATTGGTAAAACACAACAAGGAAAACTAGAGGCAAGTGTTCCTGCATGTATCAACGCTGCTATCATAATAAAAGCAAACGGCTACGAAGAAAGAAAGATAATTACTGATACAAATCAAGATTTGAGCATGTCTGTTTATCTAAGCAAAACATACAATGTTGAAGTTGAATTGAAACCAAAATTAAACGATGCTAACGCAATCATACAATTTATAGCAAGCGATTATAGCAAAACGCTTTATTATCCTGATCAAAATGTTGTGCAGCTGAAGCCAGGCAATTACAAAATTAAAGTATATGTATTCAGCAACGTTAATGTAACCTTTCCGTCTGTACTGCCTGTATGTACTACAATGCCATTCACAAACCTTAAGTATTGTTTTAACATCACAATAGCAGAACAACAAGAACAAATTAAGGCAATTGTTGGTGGCGGCACTGCAGAAATTATGCTAACTCAACAGGATCTAGAAAAAGGAAAAATAAAAATTGAAATTGAAACATCAAAACCTGAAAGCTATGAAGATATACAAAAAATAGCTGAAAATATTGAACATGCCAAGATTAATGTTATCGCCGGTTAAGAAAACACTATTTAGCATATTAAGCATATTGCTCATAGTGCTATTTAGCTATGGCTTTCAATTAGCTAATGCTCAACCTATGCAGTACTATGAGAAACCAGAACAATTTTTCTTGTTCTTAAATGATTCATGCAATCAAATAGAAAGTACTGATTTTATTGTTTATTCTAAACCCTTTTCCTGCAGTCCTGCTGTTGTAACATCTGATTTGTTAGAGGAAAGGCCTGTTGTTGTATTTTGTAAAGTTGCAGGACTCAAAATTAATCCGCTTATAGAAATGCCAATGATAAAATCTATACGAGTTAGATTAATCAATAGAAGTAAAGTGGTTAGCTCTGCTGTTTTCCATCCAGCAAGACTTGCATCAACAATAGATTTCACAAAAGAATTTGAACTGAGAGGAACACCAACAATAACTGACCTTGGCTATGTTACAATTTACCTACAACCAATGCCTGAAGAAGAAATGCCAGAAAATGTTACAGTGCAATTACAAGCTGAAATACAGTATGATGTTGCTAGGCTTTATGGTATTGATAGAAATGAACTATGGCTTGCCAAGCTTGATGATGAAGAATGGCAAAAAAATTTTAATGATTATGCAATTTTTAATGGTAGAGCTTTTGCCAGGCTTATTGATGTTACTGGCAGTAGTGCTACGATTTCTATATATGATAAAAACTTGATGTATCCTTACACAATAACACTAAAAGAAGGTGAAAGAAAAAAAATACCGCTGGCAGGATTTTATTGTCCAACATATTACAGCATTGAGCTTAGTAGCATAGATATAGCAAAGCCAACGGCATATATATACATTAATGGAAAACTGTATAGTGTGGTAGAAGGTGAAAGTTTTTATGTTGATGATGTGTATTGCAGAGTTGAAAGCGTCAATTTAGGTTTTATGCATAATACTGGTACTGTATCTTTAGTATGCGGCGGCAAAAAAATTGAACTTAGTGTTGAACAAGCAAAAGCAACAATTATGGTTGATGATGCGAAATATGAAAAAAGTGTTGGTGATAGCTTGCTGATAGACGGTAAATACTTCTATGTTGGTTACATAGCCAAAGTGATTGAAAATGATAAAACAGACGAATTCGTGTTGTTGTTCGAAAGCAAGACAGGTGAGGCTATCAGCGAGAAAGATTTGAAAAAAGTAATTAATATGATTAATGATGCATTCGAACAAGAAGTAAAAAAGCAAGGTGTGTTAACATTATCGTTAGTTCAAGAAGTAATAAAACAAAATCAAGTAAAACAAAAACTCGAAAAATACGGTTTTAGCAGTAACATTTGGGTAATAGAAACAAACGTAGTAAAGAGCATTGGTAATAGCGAAGTTAAACTTGAAAGTACAACAGCATTAGCTACAGGAAAAATTAGTACTGATGCTTATGAAGCGTATGAAAAAGCAAAACAGGCTTACTTAGATGTTGCTTATCAACATCCATTTACACCCTATGAAGACAGTTATGCAGGTTTAATCGCTTTACAAGAAGCGAAAGAATTAGCAAAGAGTTTTGGAAATATCCAAGATGAAGCAATGATACTACAAAAAATTATTGAAACATACAGTAGTGATGATGCCACACGCAATATAGCTAAACTTGCAGAAATAGAACTAAACAGACTAACAACTTTAAGTTATGAAAAAGCGAGCAATACTGTAGAGATACAATCAAAACCTTTCGTTTTTTCTTTAGCCTATATACTTACACCAAATCTAGAAAAATTGAATGCAAAAATTGAAGTTAATGGTCAACAAGGCGTTTATGGCTTGAACGATTTCATAAGTGATAGTTGGTACATAGCAAACATACAGGAAAATAGTATTGTAGTTAAAACAAAAGATGTGAGCAATGAAAAATACGGGCAAAATATTGTTGTTAGCGAAGAAACTACAGCAAGATTGTATGAAATGAAAGATGGTGAAAAACAATATTTTGAAGTCAAGCTAATTTCAACAAATGTAGAAAAGCAAGCAAAAATTGTTGTGATCCCACCTGAAGAAAGAAGAATAAGTAAAAACAATTTTACAATCACAATAGGAATAGAAAAGAGAACATTCCAGCTTAATCCAGAACAAGCAAGTAAAACTATTGAAAAGCTTAACAAGACAATAGAAAAACTGAATGCAATAAATAACAAACTTTACAATACAGTTAAAGTATGGAAAAAAGCATGTTATGCGACTGGCATCGCATTAACAATAAAAAATTTTATCAGCAATCTTGGTGGAAAAGCTCTAGCAAGAAATATTGCATTACGTGGTGTAACTGGTAATGACGGTTGGCTAGCTATATGCAGTGATAAAGTAAATAAAGGTTTAAGCAGAAGTATTGATGAATGTTTATTTGAAAACGCTGATAAAGTTGAGAGTGATGTTAACAAAATAGCAGAGGCGTTGCAGCAGGCTGAAGAAATAATGCAGCAGGCTGAAAATAAATGCAAAAATAAGGGGGGTGAAGAAAAAGAAAAATGTTTCTATGAACAGATTAAACCACAAAATATTTTCAATAATATTAATCTTGCTGAATTATACAACGCTTATCTTATTTCTAAAGATGATGTAAAAAAATTGTTGGCTGCACAATTTGCGAAAAGGAGTGTGAGTACCGATTTACAAAAAAAATTGGAACAAGCAATCAATGCAAAACTAGATTATTGGAAAAAAGCAAGTGAACTGCTAAGTCAAGGTAAAGAAATAAAAAATGGTAGAAGCGAATCAACAGTAGTGCGATTAACACCAGGTATGGAGATAACAGCAAAAGTATTCCAAGAAGAAAATGATGTAAAATATGGAAGAGAATCATTTAAAGGTAAATGGGTAGTAGATATAATTACAGAACAAGAAAGTTATTATTTGGTGTTAGATCCATTAGCTCAAGATAGGTTTAGAGTCAAGGAAAGATATAAAATTGCAGAAAGAAACGAGGGAGGAATACCAACAAAACTTGAGAAAGTTACAGATAAAGATGATCCCATCATGCAAGTTACAACTGTACGTAAGTTAAGATGTTCTAATGAGTTTGCTAATACTGAACAAACTAAGATAAGATTTCACGAAACAGGAAAGTATGCTGGTTTACCTAGTTATTTGCCAATAATAAGAGGAAAATTCAAAGGTTATTATGCATACATGCCTTCTGTTATTGATACTCGTGCAGGCGGTGGTTTAAGCACATATTTAGAAAATGGTATGCCGAACAACATATGGATATGTAATATTGGTGAGAATGGCATAGCTGATTTTGCTTTTACTGGTAATATTAATGATGATGAATGCATTCAAGTTATTGCCAACATACCACAAATTAGAACAAGCATGTGTGATTTAAGCGAAGCCGAGTTTACAAGCTTGTACAACACTATAAAAAAATGTATTGCAGAAGCTGCAAACCAATTTGGACAAAAAGGAGAAATAAAAACAACATGCGGAAATTTTATACGTGGTAAACCATTAGCAGAAAAACCAACATTACAATGCTATGATATCATGCCGATAACAGATTGTAAAATTTTATTCAATGTTTGCGATCCTGTTGTATGCCCACCATCAAGATGTGATTTTGGTGGACGCTACCCTGTCAGTGATGTAATACAAACAGGCATCATTGGTAGTTTGTTATTATGTTTACCTAACTTTGAAGGCGGCAAAGGTGTGCTAATGCCAATCTGCCTAACAGGCTTACATGCAGGAATAGACGGATTAACAAAAGTGTTAGAAGCGACACGCGACTGTATGCAAGAACGTATTAATTCTGGAAAATATATAGGAATATGTGACCAAATATTTAGCTTTTATCTTTGCCAACTATTATGGCAAAACATAGGCCCGTTTGTGCAATCAGGATTACAAACAATAACGTCTGGATTGCTGGATAGAGGTGGGGGCGAATACAGCAACTTCATTGCAAGTTTTAACACAGCATTCAAATCTGTAGAATACTTAAACCAATACTACGGAATTACAGCAAAAAAGGTGTTTAAACTTGGTAATACTGCAGAGATTGCAACAGGATTCTGTAAGAATTTTGCATCAATAGCATTCCCTACTCAAGCAAGCCTAATAGATCAATTAGCCGAACCAGAAAGCCCGTACCAGTTTACTGCTTGGTTCACTGAAACACCATATACAGAAGTAACAGTTCCTGCTCAAAGCCATTACAAAGTATTTTATTTCATTTATGCTGGCAAAGATCAAGGAGTTTACTACAGTGTTTATCTAAAAAACCCTGCACAGACTGGCTATACATACATACCACAAATATTAACAATAGAAACAGGATACTTACAAAAAGGACAGTACTTACAAAGATCAAAAGATATAGTCGCAGCAAGTGGTTATAGCGAGCTATGTGTAAATATAAACGGAAAGGAATCATGTGGGTTTGGCAGTGTAAGTACTAATTTTGCTTTAGAAGAAATAAAAAATATTTATCTTGAAAATCAATTGAAAGCAGATATAACAAAATCAAGTGAATGTGTTGCAGGCAAACCAAGCTTCTTGCCTGCCATACCAAATCTAAACTTACAAACAGCTGCTGTCGATGCTATAAAACCTGTTCTATATAGAAGAGGTATAATCCGTGTATGTGCAACAAAAAATCCTGGTGTTGGTGCTGAAGAAGAAAAATGGGTGAAAGTTGGCTATTGTGACACACCTGAAGTTGGATGCTGGCTTTATGTTGAGAGCGTAGAGCAAGCAATAAGCGATCTTGGAATAAAACAACAATTGCTCAATGATATTGAAAAACAAAGAATAGCTTACATGATAGATGAACAAGGTTATTTGACTGAAGAAGCGACAAAAAATGTTACAGAGAAAATTGAAAAAAAAGTAAGCGATCTGATTAGTGAAATCAATAAAGAAAAATGTGAGGAAAAACAACTTAAAGAATTAAAAGAAAATGTTAAAAAAATAGTTACAGAAATAGAGGAAAACGAAAGTAAAATTATTCTTGAGTCACCACTTGCAGAAATAAGATTGTTAAAAGCAAGATTGTGGAAGGCACTAGCATTAAAATTGAAAGAATGTGAAAGAAAAGCAGAAGAAGTTAAAGAAAAAGAAATACCAGAAAGAAAAATTGGATTACAAACATTAATAATTAGGTGTAGAAATCAAGATGGTAAGTTTATAAGAAAAGAATATTGTAAAGAAATACTATACGGTACACCTACAGATATTAGATTTGATGTTTGGCCTGTAGAAGGTAAATTCTATAATGTCAGTTCATGCTACGGATGTAGGAAGCTTTCATTACATACTGGAGGGGCCGATTTAGGATGTTCATCTGAATATCCAGACTTCCATGATGGGATTGATATTGAAGCTAATGAAGGAGCTAAAGTATATGCCCTAATTCATGGAAAAGTAATTAGAGTGATAAAAAATTGTAACCAAAATTGTCAGAATCGTAATGAATGTGATATTGGTTGTAGTTACGGCAATACTGTGATCATAAGAAGTGATGATAAAAGAATTGTTATAAGGTATTCACATCTTAAAGATGTGTATGTTGATGAAGGGGATAAAATTTATCTTGACGAATATAGTAGAAGTGGGGGACTTGGAGTTGGGCTTACTAAAAAAGTAATTGGAACAGTAGGAAATACTGGTGTATCTACAGGGCCACACTTACACATAAGTGTGTATTATGTTGATCTGTCCAAGAGTGATGATGAAGTAGCTAATCTAGCATTAAGGAAAGATACAGCTAACGTTGACCCTCTTACACTTTTTTCTGACTATATTTTAGAAAATATAATCTTTGATACAAACAGCAACTGCTTACATACTTACAACATAAATAGTTTTGATGAAATCATTGATGCTATCAAATCTAGACGCGATTTTGTATGTTGTAAAGAGCTAACAAAAGAGGCTCAAGGAAAAAAATGGTATGCTTGTAGGGTTAATGATGTTTATCAATGTGTTCCTGATAGAAGTATGTGTGATAATGGACAATTTGTACATTGTGAGAGTAATACGAAGGAAAAATGTGAAGAATGTTTAAGAAAATTAGATAAACAACAAAATGGAAAACTTTTAGGTTGTGATGCTTGTGGTGCAGGTATATCAAATATTTGTGATATAGAAGAATGTCACAAATTAAATAATTGTTTTTTCTTTTTTAATACTATCAATCCATGCAAAGATTGTTCACAAGCAAAAAGTTGTATAGATTTTTCCAACGATAAAGAACAATGTGAAAACATAATTTGCACTCTAGATGCTGGATTAATTTGTAAATTTGAAAGTTATTTACCTTCTGGTGTATCTTGTGTGGGAGTAAAAGATCCAACTATAACTTTTATGGAGAGGGTGTGGTTTTTATTTGAAATTAATAAAGAAAAAGAATTAGAGTATATTGTTAATAATAGAAAACTCATTGTGACTTTGGTTGCAAAACAACAAACAGAAAACATACAAGATGAGATAAGTAAGCTTATATTATACATCAACATAATTAAATCATTACATGAAATCAAACAAGAAAAAAACATAGAAAATATAAAAGATAAGCTAAATAAAATAGAAAGTGATTTAGAAAAATTGAAAGAAAAAGTGGGGAGAGAACCAGAAGAAAAATTAAGCCTACAAATAATTATATCTAAAATTGAAGGAAGAATAGCAAAACTGAAGAAAAAAGTAAACGAAGGGCGAAAAATCAAACCAGAAGAAGCTTCTTCTTTATATAAAGAATATAGTGAGTACATAAATAACCATTATAAAGAATTCGAAAACCTGCAGGTAGACTGTGCAGATTTTGCAATAACCTTGCTATTCAACTTTGTTCAGGAGTACAACGAGAAACATATGGATAAACAACTAGTTTTAACATTATACGATATAAATGGAAAGCAAGTAAAAAGTAACGATTTAAAAGAATATAAAGCAAAAGTTGACGCAAAAAGTATAGCACTATATAACACAAAAGTAATAGAAAGAGAGGAAATTATACCTGGTGATTTAATTTCTTTTGATAGAACAAAAGAATTAAATCGTGGTATGGAAATTTGGGATACTGTCGTAATTGTCGATAAAAAGTTGAAAAGTAGAGTCAATAATCAAGAATATTACAAATATATATTAATGAAAGGTGATATAATATTAAGAGAACACGTCCCGTTACAAGTTAAGGTTATAGAAATAGATGAAACGAACAAAGATGAAAATTATAAAAAGTATTTCTTAGGAAGCCCGTATGTTTATCAAGGTAAAGCAAGGAGATGGGATTTTGAAGAAATAATTAAAATCGTAAGTTTACCAACCGCAAAAGATTTCTTGGATAGTACAACAAAAACACAAGAAAAAAAACAAAAGCCATGGCAAGCTATATTAGTTTCTGGTAACATAAATAGAGGTTATAGTACAGAAGGGAAAACAATTGATTATACTGATGATACAACTAAAATCTGTGTTATCCTTACAGATGGGCAATCATACTTTAATCCAAAATTAAAAGGAACACAGATTTTAATTGGAGACAAACAAATAAGTACAAAGAACATAGAGAATAATAATATAAAAATAAGATGGCAAATAATATCTCCAAAATGGAAACATAGTATAAGGAATAATTGTAACCCTACCTACAAATGTAAATTGAACAAAGATAGTTACGTATGCAGTAAAAATACTTACTGGATAAATTATCAAGGTGAAAATTATGAAGTAGTAGAATATTCTGCAGAGGATTTAGGCTATCAAAACTACTGGTGTATAAAACCAACGTCAAAAGTGGGAACATACTGGTATAGGGCCATAATTGAAATCGATGGGAAAACAATATATGCAGGACCAAAATTTGCCAGTGAGACCAACGAAGAAAATAACAAGATCTTAGTAGGAAAGGGTTATAATAAAAACAACATCTTAACATTTAGCGATTACTTAAAAATACCTAACAAAGAATGTGAAGATAAGAAAACTTGTGCCGGAGTTTTCGTAATCGATCCAAGAAAGGCTATGAGGATAAGTAGAAAATCAAATTACTATGATGAAAACAAAGAAAAATGTGAGGAAATTGGAAAGACAAGATGTAAAATAATTGAGATGGCTGAAAGTTATCGCAATGTACCTTATGTAGAATACCATCCTAATAAATGTGATTTACTTGATAAAAGTGTGAGTGATGAATACTTGGCAGCAGAATGTGGAAGCTTTGTTAATGCTACATACCTTAGATTTGGAATAAATAGATACACCCACATTGAAGGCCAAGCAAATACTTTAGTTTCGGGAGATGTCGCATTTAATACTAAAGATGGGTTTATTAAAGTAGGAGATATAATAATAACTAAAAATAGCATGTATATACTTTTCAACGATAAAGGTCTTCCAAACCATTTAGATAAAAACGATATAGTACTGTACTCGAGTTTTAATACAGGAACAGTAAGAACTGCAAAAATTGAACAATTGGCATTTTATAAGAATAATGAAAAGATACAGATATATATACCATCATTTCAATAAAACAAAGATAAAAAAATAAAAAATAAAATTTAACTTAAATTAAGGGTCTCTTTTATCTCCTGTTCTTCCTCCCGGTAGATACTTATTCTCTTCAAGTTTAAACTCTATACGTTGGTGAAAGTACAATGAATCCTTTTCATCCTTTATTGTTTCGTCAATATAACTTACACCATCTGGTGAAAGTTTGCGCTCATACTTAAAATGCTTATCTCTGTACTCTGCAGTAACTGAAATACCATTTCCGTTTACTGGGCAAATTATTTCTCGTATTACTTGTTGTTTAGGTGCCATACAACCTATTGTTGCTAGCATTCCAAACCCTAACAAAATATTTGCTAGTCTTTTCCTTGCCATTTTAAAGTATTTAATTTAATTTATGTTTATTGTTAACTAAAAGAAATGTAGTTTAAAAACTTTTCGATTCGTTACCACTATAAAATTTAAACAGTGCGGGGGGCAGGATTCGAACCTGCGCAGGCACTAAGCCACCTGGTCTTGAGCCAGGCCCGTTTGACCACTCCGGCACCCCCGCAAATAGCTATCGCTAACAAAAAACTGTAAGAAATTATAAATTTTGAGTTTTTATATGTTATGGTCATTATTTTATATTAGCAGGAGAAATATAAATGATTGTATCTCCTCTAACAAATGTTAACCCTAAATGTTTTTTGATTTCACCATTTTCTATTTCTCTAGCATTGTCTAACACTATGTTAATGTGTATATCAAACGCTAGCAATACTCCAACAAGTTGTTTATCGTTTTTCAACTGTACAATCATTTCTTTTCCCTTCGATTGATTCAACAGATCAAGTGGTCTCTCTATATTGTTTGTCATGTTACAACTCAAACAATTATATTTTTAAATGTTTCGATGAAATAAAAGAGCTTAAAGCTAAAAACAATCAACGCGAAAGATTTAAAAAAGAAATTAAGCTGAACATTAACATGGTAACAAGAAAAGGAAGAAAGGTTACTGGGGGGAAATATAGAGCACAAAGAAAAATTAGAAAATATGAAAAACAAGGCCTTCAAAGAAAAGTAAAGTTAGGAGAAACAAAAAGAAAAACACTACGAATGCGTGGAGGAAAAAAGAAAACAGTATTGCTCCAGGCAAATACAGCTAATGTAACAATGAAAGATGGAAAAACAAAAGTTGTAAAAATCTTAAAAGTAATAGAAACACCATCTAACCGATTTTGGGCAAGAGCAAATATACTAGTGAAAGGTGCAATCATAGAGACTGAAATCGGAAAAGCGAAAATAACAAACAGACCAAGCCAAGAAGGAACAGTCAATGCCGTATTGATCGAATAATTCTTTGTTATATTCTATCAAGTACTGCTACTACTTCTACATGCTTTGTATTTGGAAACATATCAAACGCTTTAATGCATGACAATTTGTAATTAGTTAACATACCAATAGATTGTGCTAGATTTTTCGGATTGCAAGAAACCCAAATAATTCTTTTTGCTTCACAATCATTAAGATAGCGTAAAAACCTCTTTGATAGTCCAGCTCGTGGTGGATCAACAATAATATTTTCAAATTTTTCGAACTTCAACTTGCCTTTCACAAGATCTCTTAAAAAAGTAAAGGCATCTTGATTAACAAACTCTACATTAGGAATATTATTATGTGCTTTATTAAGATTGGCAAGCTCGATGCTTTCTTTATTTATTTCAACACCGACAACATCTCGAACTTTGTTAATAGAAAGTGTAATAGTACCAATACCACAAAATAAATCTAGAACTGTGGAAGAATTGACATTTGATAAAATAAAACTATAAAGTTTATCTATCATGAAGATGTTTGATTGCAAAAATGTATTAGGACCAACAAAAAATTGTTTGCCAAGGATATCCTGAACTATATAACGATCACCAATATGAAAAAGGAGATCACCAAAAGATACATCACTTTTTGTGTTATTAAGTAAAAAATGAACAGACTTCAAATGATGTGTTTCATTTAATAATTTTTTACAATGCTCTTGCAATTTGTTTATCAATGCATTAAAGTTACTACAAGTAGCAGATACAACCATACAAAGCATTGTCTGGATAGCAGATTTATGTAGGGTGGATTTTATTACAACATACCTTAAGAAACCTTGATGTGTTTTCAAGTCATAATAAGGAAAATCAAAAACAAAAGATCTTACTCTAGATAAAAGTTCATTTGCTTCTTCTGGCATTAATAAGCAATGATCTATGTCTAAGACTTTGTCCCATCTGCCAGCACGAAGACCTAGCTTACCATCATAATAAACAAAATCCATTCTATGCCTATAACCGGGTTGTTTAACAGATGCTTCTAAGGGAATATCTGCACCAAACAACGAGTAAAGTAATTTTTTCTTAAATTCGATTTGTTCAGGATAACTTAAAGGAAGACTGCACCCACCACAAATGTTAAATTTATCACAAGTGTCTTTTTGCATTAAAAACTAAAAATAGAAAGGTTTTTAAATGTTTTTTGATTAACTTTAAAAAAGTTTCGAAAAATTTTTAAAATGGCCAAAAAAGCTAAAAAACGCCGATGTCCTGAATGTGGTTCTAAAAACTTAATATATGATGAACAACATGGAGAGATAATCTGTGCCAATTGTGGCCTAGTGATAGAAGAGAAAATGATTGATGTAGGTAAAGACTGGAGACAATTCGAAGATACAAAAAGACATGGTAGGGCTGGTGCACCAATCTCAATGCAAAAATTTGACTTAGGGCTTAGCACTAACGTAGGAAGAGCTGCAGATATTTACCAGTTAGGATCCGACAAAAAAACAAAAAAATTCTTCAGGCTAAAAAAGTGGCAAGAGAGGGTTGGCACAAGTATAGAACGTAATCTAAGGCTAGCTTTAGCAGAACTTGTGAGAATAGTATCATACTTAAACTTACCAAACATAGTAAGAGAAGAAGCGGCAAGACTTTACAATCTTGCATTAAGGCAAGGTTTAGTACGAGGGCGCAGCATGGAATCCGTAGTTGCCGCATGTATATATGCAGCATGCCGAACATATAGTATACCTCGTACTTTAGATGAAATTGCTGCAGCATCAAACATAGAAAGGAAAGAGGTAGGAAGGACTTACAGATTTATAGTAAGAAAATTAGGGTTCAAAATAAAGCCAAGTGATCCAAAGGATTACATAGCAAGATTCGGAAGTATACTAAAATTAAGTCCAAAAACTCAAAGTGATGCATTAAAAATCTTGAAAAAAGCAGAATCTGTTGAGTTAACTTCTGGAAGAGGTCCTGCTGGAATAGCTGCAGCTGCATTGTACATAGCGGCATTGCTAAATGATGAAAAAAGAACCCAAAGAGAAGTGGCGGATGTGGCAGGAATTACTGAAGTAACTATAAGAAACAGGTATAAAGAACTGCTAGAGAGGACAGGATTGGAAGACAAAATAAAAGAAAAAGAAAGACAAAGTAAGAGAAAAAAATAATCAAAAACAACTTTTTTATTTTATTTATTATTTAAAAAATTGTAAATACAATCAATAGGTTATCTTAAGTAGGTCTTTGGCTACGATTGTATTTGGAAAAATCTTTTTAGCCTCTCTTAATAATGGCTGGGAGGTTTTATAACGTTGGCTTATATGCGTCAAAATAAGTTGCTTTACTTTTGCTTTTTTTGCTAGCATTGCAGCTTGTTCTGCCGTCATATGTCCAAACTCTTTTGCTTTTTCTAAAAAGTTGGAAGTAAGAGTAGAATCGACAACAAGAATTGTAGAGTTCTTAACGTAATTTATAAGCTCCTCAAAAAAGAGTGTATCCAAAACAATACTTATGCTTACTCCAGGCTTAACAAATGTTGCCTCTTTGGGCGTGATTTTCCTGTTTTTATAAACAACAGATACACCTTTTTGCAATTTTCCCAAAAGAGGCCCAGGAAGTTTATTAATAAATTCTGGTTTTATTTTTCTCTTATCTTTTTCAATAAATCTAAACCCAAAAGCGCCACCAGGATGTTTTAATTTGAATGCTTTAACAACAAAGTTTTCTTCTGTTAATATTATACCATGATGAACAGGTTTTACACTTAATTTTAAATCACCAAAATCAAAATATTTTGCCATATCTTTAAGATATTGGGAAAGTTTTCTAGGCCCGTAAATAGTCAATTGTTTTGTATATTCGCTAGCTTGAAGTGTTTGTAACAATCCTGGCAAACCTAAAATATGGTCACCATGAAGATGACTGATAAATATATGTGTAATTTTTGTTGGACTTATTTTGGCTAATCTAAACTGTCTCTGCGTGCCCTCACCGCAATCAAATAGCAAACCATAATTGAGATATCTTAAAAATATAGAAGTATGATTTCTTTTTGCTGTAGGAATCATTGCTGAGGTACCTAAAAATATTAACTCTCTCATATAGTTTAAGAATTCCAAAAAGGTTATAAAGCTTTTGGAATTTTAGCTAATATGAAAAAATCAAAAAAAGAGAGAAAATACAAAAAAAATAATATAACAGGGTTGATTAAAGGTAAAACCATAGTAGTTAATAACAGAAGGATATATGACAAATATTATTTTGGTGAGTTGAAAGGTAATAAAGTTTACCTAACGTTATATGAGGCAATATACCTATTGGAAAAAGGGAAGTTAACAATAGAAAAAAATGGTAAAAGATTAGGTGCAGAAGATTTAATAAAACAGGAATGTAAAAAAGATAAACAATTTTTTCAGAATTATATTGTGTATAAATTCTTGCGTGAGAGGGGACTCATACCAAAATCGGGTTCGAAATTTGGGGTAGAGTTCAGGGTTTACCAAAATAAACAAGAAAAACATTCAAAATGGTTAGCAAAAGTATATTCAATAAATCAAAAACTAAATGTTAGAGACATAATAAGCATAAACAGAGTAGCACATTCAACGAATAAAAAACTCCTGCTTTGTTTTGTAGACGAGGAAGAGGATGTTACAATACTAGAGGTTGGTTGGTTTAAGATAAAATGAATAGATTAAAATGAGCAACCCGAAAGAAAAGATAATTGAATTTTTAAAAGAGAATGGGCCAGCATTACCAAATGAAATAGCAAAACATATTCAAAAACCACTGTTAATTACTTCTGCTATATTGTCAGAGATGGTAGAAAGTAAACAATTGAAATTTTCTAATTTAAAAATAGGGAGCTCTCCATTGTATTATATTGAAGGTCAAGAAGAAAAACTGGAAAAGTTCATAGAAAAATTGAATCAAAGAGAAAAAGAGGCTGTACAACTTCTCAAAAAAGAAAAAATATTACGCGACGATAATTTATCACCAGTAATCAGAGTTGCGCTAAGGAACGCTAGAGATTTTGCTAAACCTTTGAAAGTTAATGTAAAAGGCGAACAAATAATTTTCTGGCGATATTTCTCTCTATCGAATGAAGAAGCTATTCAAATAATAAAAGAAAAATTAAAGGGAGAAGTATCAAAAGAAAAAATTGAACAAAAAAAAGTAGAAGAAAGAATAGAAGAAGTTAAAGAGGAAATAAAAGAAAAAGAAAGGAAAATAGAGAAGATAGAAAAAAAAGAAGAAGGTCTAAAACAAGAAAAGAAAGAAATTGAAGTGAAAGAAAAGCAAGAAAGAAAGATAGAAAAGCAAGAGCTTGTAGTAAAACCAGAAAAAAAGGAAAAAAGGAAAAGCAAAAAGAAAGAAGAAAAACAATTAGTAGAAAAGTGCATACAATTACTAAAAGAGGAATTCGATACTGTAGAAAAAATCGATGAAGATAAGTTTATATGCAAGAAAAAAATGGGTGTAGGAGAGATACGTTATTTATGTATTATAAAAAATAAGAAAAAGATAAATGAAGCTGACTTAAGTTTGGTGTATCAAGAAGGCCAAAATAAAAAAATGCCAGTTCTAATGTTAACTTCTGGAACTCTAACGAAAAAAGCAAAATCTTTTCTATCAAGGTTCGGAGATTTTCTATTGGTAAGCTTTATAAAGGATTAAACTATATTAAGCTATGGAATTTGTTGCATTATTATCAACAGGAAAAGGAACGTGGGGGCAAGTTATTGGATTGATAAATAGAAGCGAATGGGATAAAGTTATAATTCTTGGTGATAGTTATGTAAAAAAGAGATTCGCAGAATTCAACATCGAAAAAAAAGTAGAATTTATAGAAATAAATTTTAGCAGAAGTATAAAAGAAATAATAGAAGAAATCATAAAAAAATTAAAGAATAAAATAACAGGTCCTGAAATAGCTTTAAGCATAGCTAGTGGAACTGGAAAAGAGCACATGGCATTAATAGCAGCATTGTTAAGGATACCTGTAGGGATAAGATTTTGCGTCTTAACAAAAGAAGGAATAATGTACTTCTAAGTCAAAAAATTCAAGGAAGAAAATTTTTTCTTTTTTAGCAATACTTGTTCAACAACATAACCGATCATGTTCCCGCTGACATTCAATTTATTTTTGATCCTATTAATCAAATTAGAAACATGTTTGTAAGCATAAACTGCAGATGCTAAAGCACAAAGTTCGTGTTTATTAGAAAACAAACTTTCTTTTTTTTCTTGTTTAAAAAATTCTTTAACAAGTTTGTACTTTTTTTTCATAGATAAACATTCTACCGGTTTAATTATTATTGCATCGAAAGCACTTGCTAATTTAGAAACAAGTTTAGGTGTTTGTTTTACATCACAAGAGATAATTAAAGGTTTGCCATATCCTAAAATTATTGATATAAGCTTATCTAAAGTTAATTGTCTTGCAGAACCGATAGCTAACAGCTGCTTCTGAAAGTTTAAAATAGCATATCCTACAACCATTCCTGGATCAATACCGATGATAAGTCTATCTTTTTTTACACTCATTTGATTTTTTTATTAAAAAACTAATTTAAAAAATTTTCATTAAAAAACAAGGAAAAGTGAAAGATACAAACATATAAAAAAATAAAATAAAAAAAAGAAAACACAATTATCTTCTTTTTTTCTTCTTTTTTGTTTTTTTCTTTTTGGTTGTTTTTTTCTTAGATGTTTTCTTTTTTGTTGTTTTTTTCTTTTTCTTTTTAGCTGCCATCTTACCTCTTTTTGATTTATTTACAATTGTTAATTAAACATATCTTATATTTAAATACTTTTCTATTAAATTTTTAATTAATTAAATTTTCATTAGCCACACAACCATCATCAAGAACAAAAGAAATAAAATTATTGAATTAAACAAATTAACAAGATTGTTGGCTTTATGTTTATCTTTTAAAAGCCACAAAGAAAATAAAGAAAACATCCTGCCACCGTCGAAAATTGCAAAAGGCAACATGTTTATAATAGCAACGGTGAGATTGATTAAAATTAACCAAAACAAAAAATACTTAAAAAAATCTAATAAGGATTGATTAAATTTTGGACTAACATAAGCATAAGGTGAAAAATAAGGTGAAATCAGACAAACCCACATTCTTTGGAATAAAGAAAATTTCGGAAAAGCTATTCCAAGGAACGGTTTGTGATTTCTTTCTGATATGGTTACAGAATAATTTCCAGTGGTTGTTTGAATAATTGCTGTTGTATTTGGCTTTAATGATGAAATAACATTCAAAAGTTGATTTAGATTTCTAATTTTTATACCATTCACGGAAATGATAGCACCACTAAGGTTTGACCTAAAAGCAGGAGTATCTTCAAATACTATAATATATCTTGTTTTGTTAATATAGTGTAATTGGGCAAATAAGTCTTTTGTCATAAAATAAGTTGTACCATTATAGAGTATCTTAATAATACTTGAGGTATTACCTGTATTTGAAGACAAATTTAGGGAAGATAAATTTAAGATAGATTCAAAATTATTTAAGAAAAAAGATTTATTATATTCAGTACCATTAAATGAAACTAAAAAAGATTCATTTACAGGAATTTTAGTTACAGAATAAAAATACCCTCCAACACCTTGATAAGAATAAAAAGAAAAATAGAATAACTGCAACAATAATACAGCAATTATTACAAGAGAAAGATTTGCAAAACTTCCCGCACCTAATATTGCCATCTGCGATTTTATACTTTTCTTTTCCATGCGCTTTTCATCAGGTTCAACAAATGCAAGTATAAATGGTCCTAAAAAACCAAAACCAGTAGACTTAATTTTTATTTTATTCACTGCTGCAATAACACCATGAGCAAATTCATGGACTGTGGCAGTAACAATTAAAATCAACAACCAGTAAGTAAAATACAAAGGTGGTAAAAAAGATACTTTAAATATCCTAGGTAAGTACGGAATAAGAGGCATCAATGGAGGGATTCTAGGTAGGATTAATGAATTAAACATCATAATCAAAGAAAGAATAATCATGTATAAACTTAAACCCATTAATAAAAAAGAAATAAAAATTATAAATGGTTGCAACATTCGCAATTGTTTACTATATTTTTTTGATAATTTATTTATTAAATTAATTCCCCATTTTGTTCGATACAACAAGATCACCTTTGATTCAACATCTAGTTTTTTTCTGTTTTTATATAAAAAGATCGAAATAAGCACTACAAAACAAATAAGAAAAATTATATCAAAGTAAAAAAAATTCATTTTTAGTTTATCAAAAATTTAAATAAAATTTATTTTTTTCTTATAGGGCGTAATGCTCTGCTTTTGCATTTTCTGCATTTCACTTTACCTTCAACAACCTTTCTAGGATTTGCTCTAATTTTACTGCCACATTTCTTACACACAAAAACATTCTTGAAAAGTCTATTAAAAGCTGCTTGTATTTTTGCCATTTTATACTTTTCTCTTTATTATTTTAGCCCCTTCAATTACCCAATACTCTACAGTATCTCCTTCATTTATTTCGATACCTTCCATTAAAGGGATATTCTCTAATGTCTCGAAAGTTTCTACGTCCATTATTGTTGCATGATTATCAGATAAACTTAACACCTGGGCTTTTCTTTTTTCGATTAAAGGACATTCTAACCGTTCGTGACCTGGCTTAACTATAATTCTTTTTTTCTCGTCAATTAAACCGATAGCTTCTATTCTAACTTTACTGGCACCATGCTTTCCTGTTTTACTTATATCTACTTTCTTGACTACACAAGGAACGCCATCTATTATGATATAGTTACCAGGTTTCGCATCTGTCGCGTTAATAAGTTTGTGAACCATAACAGCTTATTCAAATTATAGATTTATAAAGTTAACGTTAAATAAATAAAGTTTATAAATCAAATAAAGTTTATAAGAATATGAAAGATTCATTAATTCAAGATATAGCATACATTATAATAGCTTCAATGCTGGCGGGATTCGTCTTAGCATTACCAAAATTTGAATTAATTGATTTGTTAATTTTTTTTGGTTTCAGTTTATTTTTATTTTTAGTCAACTATTTTTCAAAATTTTTTGCAGCAAAGTTGCTTGATTGTGAAATAAACGTATCATTATGGAGCGAACAACGTATAAGATACTGGTTCGGAGAAGGAGACTATATAAAATGCCCTTTTCCTCTATGGTTGGTACTGCCAATACTTGTAGCAATTTTTAGTAAATGGAATATAAAACTTCTCACTTTACTTGTATTTGATGTAAAAGGTAAAAAAACATACATAGGAAGAAAGTTTGCTGAAGTTTCTGAATACGATATAGCTAGAATAAGTATGGCCGGATTTATAGGAGTATTTCTAATCGCACTTATACTTAAGATAACAGGGGTAATTGATCTAGCGAATATATGTATGTGGTTTATAATAGCGAATCTTTTACCTTTAGGAGAATTAGATGGGGCTAAAATATTTTTCAGTAGCAGGTATTTATGGATATTCATATTTTGCATTATGCTGGCAAGCGCATTGTTAATGAATGCTACTAGCGCCTTAGTATCTGTATTGCTCTCTTTAGTACTCGCTCTACTCGTAGTAGTATGGTATTACTACAAAGAAGAATAAAATAAATAACCAAAAATAACCATAAAATTTAAAAAGGTGAAAAAGTGTTAAAGAAGTTAAAAAATAAAGCCTGACTACTACCTTCTTATGGTAGTAGGAGGCAAAAGAAAAAATGAAAGATATCAAAGAAAAGATTTTGCAGGCATTAAAAGAATTAAGGGAAAAATCAAAGAAAAGAAATTTTGAACAGACTGTAGATTTAATCATCAATCTAAAAAATTTTGATCCAAAAAAAGAAAATGTCAAAGTTTTTGTTGAATTGCCTTACTGGACAGGAAAAGTAAATAAAGTAGTGTTGGTTGCTGAAGAGATAACTCCTGAAATAGAAAAACTTGTAGATGATGTTGTAACAAAGCAGGCCATAGAAAAAGCTGACAAAAAATCTTTCAAAAAGATTGTTCAACAAAATGATTATTTTATAGCCCTTGCAAAACTTGTACCACTATTAGCAAAGAATTTTGGTAAATTACTTGGGCCTAAAGGAAAAATGCCAGATCCTTCTTTAGGATGTATTTTACCTACACTGGATAAATCTAAGATAGAAGAAACTGTAAAAAGATTAAGAAAAACTATCAGAATAAAAAATAGCGGATTGAGCATAAAGTGTAAAGTAGGAAAAGAAAAAATGAAAGATGATGAAATTGCAGAAAATTGTCTAGCTGTATATGATGCAATAATAAAAAAATTACCAAAAGGGGAACAAAACATCAAAAATATGTTAATAAAGTTAACCATGTCTAAACCTGTTAAAGTTATGGCAAAATGAGTGAAAAAATAAGAGAGAGCATTAAGAAAAAAGCAGAACTCATAGAAAAGTTAGTTAGAGAGATACCTAATTATAGAAGCCTGATAATTTCCCCCATAGTTGGGCTTCCTTCATCTCAGTTACAAAAAATGAGAAAGCTGCTAAAAGATGAAAAAATTATGGTAATGAAAAATGTTATACTAAAAAAGACTGTAGAAAAATTGAAAGAAAATTTTGAAGGAATAGAAAAATTGTTAGATTACATTAACGAGAGCTTCGCTATAATATTATCTAATAAAGACGCATTTGAGCTTGCATTAATGCTTACAAAAAATAGAGTTCCTGCAAAACCAAAACCAGGACAAATTGCAGAAAAAGATGTAACTCTTGAACCAGGCCCAACAGACATTCCAGCAGGACCTATGATTAGCGAATTTGGAAAAATAGGCGTAAAAGTAGGTGTAGAAAAAGGAAAAATAGCAATAAAAGAAAAAGCTACGATCGTAAAAAAAGGAGAGAAAATCAATGAAGAACTTGCAAATGTACTAGCCAAGTTAGATATAAGCGTGATGTCCATAGGCTTAAAAATTAAGGCCGCTTATGACATAAAGGAGAAAAAGTTTTACCCAAGTATAACTATAGATGTAGACGAAACAGTAGAAAAAATAAAACAAGCTAACTCTGATGCTCTATGTTTAGCATTTAATATTGCTTACCCTTGCAAAGAGTCAATTAAACTGTTATTAAATAAGGCATCAATTGAAGCACAGGCTTTAGAAAACATGTTAAATAAAAAATAAAGCAAGAAAATGGAATATGTACATGCAGCTTTAATATTGCATAAGGCTGGAAAGGAGATAAATGAAGAAAATATCAAAAAAATCATAGAAGCAGCAGGAATAACTGCAGATGAGGCAAAGATAAAAACACTAGTAACAAGCCTTAAAGAAGTAAACATTGATGAAGTATTGAAAGAAGGAATAAGCATAGCTGCTGCTCCAGCTAGTGAAGGAAAAGCTGAAGAGAAGAAGGAAGAACAAAAAGAAGAGAAGAAGGAAGAAGCTGCAACAGAAGGTCTAGCAGCATTGTTCGGTTAAAAATAAAACAATGACAGTAAAAACACTGATTGCAGGATTCTTTCTAGCTATCGCACCAATTTCTGAACTAAGAGGGGCTATCCCCTTCTTAATGTCTAAAGGATACACCACTATTTTTTCCTTCATCTTTTCTACTTTATCAAACTTTATTGTAATTCCTTTAGCATTTTCTATTTTTAGTTGGATAGAGAACCTGGCAAGAAAGAGTAAGTACATAAAAACAGTAAACAATGTTCTAAAAAAACACGGAAGAAAAAAGCATAAATCAATTTCACCATTAATAGAAAACATAGGTTTATTTGCTCTAACAATTTTTACAGCTGTGCCATTACCATTTACAGGAGCGTGGACAGCATGTCTAATTGCACACATTGCAAGATTTCATAAGAAAAAATCCGCAACCGCAATTACACTAGGAATATTGATAGCAGGAATAATAGTAACAGCAACAACAAGTTCAATCATGCTGTTATCTTGATTTTTTCAGACAATTTTTGATATAAATAAAATCCGATACTACAGGATAATTTTTGATATGCAAAGTGTTAATAGTAAAAACCCAAATAAAAAAAACTAGTACTGCCGAAAAAAAGTGCCAGATAATATAATGAATGATATCAAAATAATTAAAGTTCAAAAGGAGTACCATTATCAATCCATAAATTCTTATAGAATTTGCTAACAGAAATAAAAACCATGAAAGTAATAAACATAACAGCCTTCTTTTTATACTAATGCCAAAAGTGGTCAAATTTAATGCCAATAAAAAATAAAAAGCCGAAGGAGCAACACATGCCCTAATTATTTCTATTGGGACTGATAGAACAATGATACTTCTTGCGTATAATTCAGAAGGTAAAGGTAAAAGTAAAAAACGAACTATAAATAAAGTGGGCATCAAAAACAACCTATCTAAAAAAGAAATAAAAAAAGCTAAAACAAATAATGAAATATATCTAATAAAAATTGAATAAAGTTCTTTATTACAGTATTTTTCATCTTTAGTTTTCATTTGAAAAACAAATTACAAAATCTTTTTAAATATTTTTCAGAGATAATATAAAAATGCTGACAACACAGGATAAAAAAATAATTAAGATAATGGTTTGTTTATCTGTTTTATGTGCTTTAATGTTTTTGCTGGAAAGTCTGTTTGGTTTTCCATACCTAAAAATAAACATTGAAGTTCTAGAAAAAATCGATACAATTATCATAGTAATTGCCTTTACAACTTATTTAATATGTCAAATAATAGACAAAAAAAATAAAAAGAGAAAATGGTTATGGGTGCTGTCAATCATAATTGCAATGTTAATTGGGTATGCGATGAAACTAACCGTAAAGAGATCAAGAAATATAGGAATAGCTGAAGGGTTCGCTTTTCCATCAGGACATAGCACAGCTTTGTTTAGCGTTCTTCCCTTTACAGAAGGTAAGTTTTTCTTTGCTTGGTTATGCACTTCTATATTGATATGTTCATACAGAATAATCTACGGTTTACATTGGCCGTCAGATATAATAGCAGGCATAATTATTGGATATTCTATTGGTTATATCATTAAAAGATTAATCAAATAATTTAAAAAGAACATAAGCATAAACTTTCTATGTTAGATAGACTAAAATCTAGTATAAAGAACATTATTAACAAAATAAGTAGCGCAATCTTTGTAGACAAAAAACTAATTGATGAAATAACAAAAGAGCTTCAGAGAGGGTTGCTTCAAGCAGATGTTGACGTAGAAATTGTGCTTAGACTTACTGAAGAAATAAAAAGAATAGCTGCAAGTGAAAAAACTTCAATAAGCAAAAAAGAATTATTGATAAAATTAATATATGATAAACTAACCGAAATATTGGGAAAAGAAAAAACCGAGCTGGAATTTAAAAAGAAAAAACATCAGAGAGTAATGCTTGTTGGTTTATATGGATGTGGAAAAACAACTACTAGCGTAAAGCTAGCATTCTATTACAAGAAGCGTGGCTTTAAAGTAGCTGTGGTTGGTCTTGATGTGCATAGGCCTGCAGCACAAGAACAATTAAAACAATTAGCAGAAAAAGCAGACATTTCTTGTTTTATAGCAAAAGCGGATACAGCCATCCAAAGCTGGGAAAAAGTAAAAGAGAAAGTTAATGAATATGAAATTGTATTTATTGATACTGCTGGTCGTCATAGTCTTGATAAAGAACTAGAACAAGAATTAAAACAATTATATGAAGCAATAGAACCAAATTATGTTATTCTCGTAATTCCGGCAGATATAGGACAAATAGCTAAAGAACAAGCTAAAGGTTTTAACAAAATTGTACCGATCAATGGGATAATAATAACAAGAATGGACGGTTCTGCTAGAGGTGGTGGTGCAATAACAAGTTGTGTTGAAACAGGAACAAAGGTACTATTTATAGGAACTGGTGAAAAAATTAAGGATATAGAAGCGTTTGATCCGACAAGATTCATTGCAAGGGTATTAGGTATTGGCGATATAGAAGGTATAATTGAAAAAATAAAATTAAGTATAGAAAAAGAAACAGAAAAAAAATTAAAAAAGAAACTTGAAGAAGGAAAATTCACGCTTGATGCATTTTATGAACAAATAAAAGCATTGCAAAGTGTTGGACCATTAAACAAATTAATAGATATGATACCTGGACTAAATAATATAAGATTGTCATCGAACATCTTCCAAGTACAAGAGAAAAAAATGAAAAAATGGAAATACATAATTGATTCGATGACGCCTGAAGAAAGAGAGAATCCTGAAATACTAAACGCTAGCAGAATACAACGAATTGCTAAAGGGGCAAGCGTAACAGCAAGTGAAGTAAGAGAAATGCTAAAGTATTATAAAATGATAAAACAAATGATTGGTAAATATGACGAAAAGAGTTTAAGTAAATTAGCAAAGAGATTCGGAAAATTCAAACTATTTTAAGATGAAAGATATACCACTTAGCGAGATAACTTTAAGAAAGTATGAAAAACCACAAGAGCTAGATTTAAGGACAACTATAAAGAGGATATGCTTATCATTAGGAATATTACAACCAGGAGACTCACGAGACATTGTTGTAGATATATTACAGGTAATTATTATGCATAGCGCAAAAAAAAGTATAGTTAGCTTTGATAAACTTAAAGAAGAAGTAATACAAAACCGAAACAAACACAATTTAAGTCTAATAGGAGTCGCTGATTCAAATATTAGAAGGCAATTAAAAAGATTGAAGGATCTAATGATAATTGAAAAATTTGATAATGGATATAGGCTAGCAGAATTTTCTAGTTTAAAGGAGATATTTGAAAAAAGAATAAAGCAGTTTTATTTAGCTGACATAATAGAAAGAATAACACAATATCTTGAATTTCTAGATAATATGCTTAAACAAAATAAATAAATATCCAAATGATTGTGTATCTGGAAACGTATGGCTGCACAGCAAACCTAAATAATGCAGAAATTATAGAAGGATTACTTAAACAAAGAGGTTTCTGTGTAACAAAACAAGAACCTAAAGAAAAGAGTAATAGCATTGCAATTCTAAACACTTGTATTGTTAAGGGACCTACACTAAAAAGAATGGAAAGACGCATAAGTGAGCTTTCTGCAAACTATTATGCTGTAATAGTTACTGGCTGTATGCCTAAGATTTATGGTGATAGAATAAAAAAAATGTGTAATGGAAAATGCATATGTATTGCATATGACAAGATCGATAAAATCCCAGAAATAGTAGAAAAAATTATGGAAAAGAAAATACAAGAAGTAAACAAAATAATAAACAAACCTGGCACGTTTGTTCCGCTCAATGTAGCAAAAGAACTTAAAAACAAAGTGATAGGGATCACACAGATATCTCAAGGATGTACAGGAAGATGCGCATATTGTATAGTAAAGCATGTTAAAGGTAAACTAAAAAGTTTTGATGAAGAACTAATAATAAAGAATATTAAAGATGATTTAGCGAAAGGTTGTAAAGAGATATGGATAACAAGTCAAGATAATGCATGTTATGGCTTAGATAACGGCAGTTACCAACTTGTAAAATTGCTGAAAAGGATAGTAAGTATTGATAAAAAATTTTTCTTACGTATAGGAATGATGAATGTTCAACACCTTAAGCATTTCATCGACGAATTGCTTGATGTCATGGAAAGTAAAAAAATCTTCAAATTTTTACATTTGCCAGTTCAGTCAGGTAGCGATAAAATACTTGAAGACATGAAAAGAGAATACAAAATAAGAGAATTTCTCGACATAGTAAAAAAATTCAGAAAACGATTCAAATATGGGGTTCTAGCTACAGACATCATAGTAGGATTTCCAACAGAGACAGAAAAAGATTTTGAAAAAACAGTAGAAGTAATCAAAAAAGCTAAACCTGAAATTCTTAATATTAGCAGGTATTGGCCAATGCCAAAAACATATGGAGCTTTAATATGGAAGGAAGTAATGAAAAAGTATGGAAAAACAAAACAAGACCTGGAAAAAAAAGCGAAAGACAGAGTAAAAAAAGTTGTCAAAGTATTTGAAGAAATAGCGAGAAACTCGAATCAAAGATTTATGAATGAAAATAATGTTGTTGAATGTTTAGTGGATAAGATCGGATATAACATAGGAAAAATGCGAACGTATCTAGCAAGAGACATTAATTATAGATTGATTGTAATAGCTTCGACGAAAAAATTGCTTGGAAAATTTGTCAAAGTAAGGCTTCAAAATGCAACAGCATATTACATAAAAGGTGAACTGTTAGACAACAAAATCCATAGAGAAACCTAACAAAATCATTAAAAAATAAAAATTAAAAATTAGATTTTTACTTTGCTTAGAGGCACTGCATTTTTCCATGCTTGTTCAAACATCTTCTTCATTGCTCCTGCTAAGAACTCTGTATTCACCCAAACACCTACATCGTAGTTAGGGTGTATTTCTTCGTCGTCCATTAACATCATCAATACATGTTTATTATCAATGATAGTAAACCTTGCCTTAAAGTCTTTCATATGTCTAACCTCTGCAAACTTTGAGATCTCTTTAGCTATCTTGTAGTTATAAGGAGTTATTGGTGCTGCAATCCTTATCTTCACCCCTTTTTTGCTTAGTTTTTCAAGAGTTGGTCTTAATGCTTCAATTTTTCTTGATAAACCTCGTTCTGTAGTCACTATTGTTATACTCTTTGTAGCGTTATTCAGTAGCATGTCAAGATGATTATGAATATTATGCCTGCCCCTTACTGCAGCACTAATGTCTGATGGTTCGACATATTTAACACCCTTCATGTACAATTCTGTCAGTTGCTTCATTACATCACTCTTCTTTATTTCATCTAGTTGCTTACTTTTCTCTTTTGCTTCAACGAAGAAGTTTTTCTTTGCTCTTTCTACAACCTCCTCTGGCTTTAGCGCAATGAACTTTATTGGTTTTCCCAGCTTCATTACTACAAACCCTTTCTTCTCAAGACTTTCTAGAATGTCATATGTTCTGCTTCTTGGTACACCACTAATATCACTGAGTTCGCCTGCAGTACTTATACCTCTTGATAGCAGTGCTGTCCAGACTTTTACTTCATATAAATTCAAACCAAAAAGTTTTCGCAACCTGCTTAAAAAATCTTCTCTGAGTACCATTTTAGTTATCACGCAACAATTTTGAAAATTAAAGAATAAACTATATTTAAATCTTTCTGTTACAAGATTTTGCTGAAATTTAGAGATAGAGTACAAACTATATTTTATATTTCTCTAAATGCTGCAAAGATTTAGAAAAGATTGATACATTAATTGTAAGGTTTATAAACTTATTTTAATGTATTTTATGTATGACATTGTATTTCATTACAGGCAATAAGAATAAATTTAAAGAAGTTAAAGCTATTATTCCGAATGTTAAGCAGATTGATATTGAACTACCTGAAATTCAAGAAATAGATGCTAAAAAGATTATTAAGGCAAAACTGCTAGAAGCATTAAATTATAAGAAAGCTGAATTCATTGTTGAAGATACTTCTTTATATCTTGACTGCCTTAATGGTCTACCTGGACCTTTAATTAAGTGGTTCATGAAAACTATAGGAAATAATGGTTTGTTTAATTTGGTTAAAAAATTAGGAAATCCTAATGCAAAAGCCAAAACTGTTATAGGATACGCAAAATCCCCTCATGAAATTTATTATTTTGAAGGATGTATTAAAGGAAAAATTGTTTCACCAAAAGGAAAATCTGGTTTTGGATGGGATTCTATTTTTCAACCAGAGGGATTTTCTAAAACTTTTGCTGAACTATCTCAAGAAGAAAAAAATAGAATAAGTATGAGAAGAATTGCTCTCAATAAACTAAAGAAATTTATGGAGAAGCATTAAATAAACCTTTTTCAAATGCGAAGTTTAGGTTGAGACTATGTAAGAGCCGAGCCGTTTAATGCAATGTTATACAAGAAAGCAACGAAGTGCCGTAGAGTGTCCAAGCCTGTCTATCATTTTCTCTCCTCCTCGAATACGGGTTTACTAACAAACTTATTGTTCTTGATCAGAAACCTCCAGTTGTAATGTTTTGCATTACCTGCATAATCTATATTTATACGTGGTGTAGCAATAATTTCAAATGTTCGGTTTAGGTTTGGTTCGGCAATAAATAGCACATCTCCACATAAATCGATACCGTACAATGACTTATCTATACCCATTGCTTGACATAATTTAGATGGACCATTAGTAAGTTCTTTTATAGTCTTGTGCGTTAATTGAAAAAACCCTCTCCTTTTTGCCATAAGTTCTAAACCTTTAATAGGTTCAAGTGCTCTTATTAATACAACTTCCGGCATTCCAACTTTTTGGGTCACAACATTAAAGCAAAAATTTTTACCATAAATTTGGTAAATGTATGCATATCCGCCTGGGCCGAATTGCACTTTTGTTCTCTTTGTATAACGACCCTTATAAGCATGAGATGCTGGATCATCAGGGCCTATATATGCTTCTACCTCTACAATTTTACCAACAGTTATACCTTCTATAGAATTATGGATTAAATATTTTCCCAATAATTCTTTGGCTACTGCTAATGTGTTTCTTTCGTAAAAATCTCGGCAAAGTTTGTAGTATTTCATTTTGCTACACCTTTACAATATTCTTTTAATTTCTTTATCACTTAACACACCCATAAATGCGTCCCCTACTTGATTTTCATTTTACTTAATTTACTTACGATATCTCTCCCTGCTATAATCCCTGTTGCAGCAGATTGCACTATTCCTTGCGTCCATCCACTGCCATCACCTATTGCATAAAGATCAGGAAGATTTTTCACTTCCATATTTTTGTTTACATCAACCTTTCTCATCCACCACTCAATAGATGGAAAATATAACAAATTATCAGGATCTAATAGACCTGAAAAACAAGAATCCAATAGCTCTAAAAATTGGATAAAAATTTCTCTAAATCCAGGCAAAAACTCGTCTAAAATTTGTCCGGGCACTACATTGGAGTTGCTCGGTTTGATTCGATTAACACTTAATTTTTCGTATGTTGTTGGAACATTTTTGAGATAATCTTCAAGTCTTTGGACTAATAATTTTCCATTGGTAATTAAATTTACTCTTCTCATGATATCTAAAGCTTTTTCTTTGGTGCATACTGTTTCATCTTTGTAAAGTATTGCAAAATTAGAATTTGGAAATTTTTCCGGTGAATACTGTTTGTTAATTTCTAAATACGGAGTATGTCCACCGGCTAAAGGTAAATCAAAATATTTCAAAAGAAGCACCTGTCCATGTCTGCAAAAACAATGAGTTTTGATTTTAATTTTATTATCTTTACTTTTTCTTTTTTCGAAACTAAATTTCGGATCAAAACTAATCTCATAAAGTTTACTTGCCGTAGAATCGTCAATTTCCATTCTTACTCCCATATAAGTACTGTTATTTTCAACGTTTCCCCCTAATTTTTCTATTAAATCTGTAAACCAGAAATTTCCTTCTTTTCCGATAGAACTGATAAGGTATTTAGATTTTATTATTTGAGAATTTTTGCCATTGGTTACTTTAATAACCCATCTGTTAGAAGAAAGATCGTACTGGAACTCTTCCACTTCTGTATTGAAAAGAAATTTTACATTTCTTTTTTGAAGATATGAGATTAATCGCTGGTAAAATACTTTTAAATTATTAGAACCTATATGGATAACAGGATAAGATTTAAATTTTAAGTTTTTTTGTTTTTGCAGACAATTACTAGCACATTCTAGCATAGAATTTTTATAGGGGTATTCGGGGACGAAAGTTTCAATAATCTCTTTTATCCGCTTTTCTATACCTTCTTTTTTATCAGATGAGATAATTTTTTCTAAATATCCGCCTGAATAAATATCAAAAACCAATTTTCCGTCAGAAAAAAGCCCAGCACCCCCGCCACCTGAAATTAGCTCGCAAATTTTACAATTTTTACAATTGTCAATCAGAGCTGTACATTTTCTTATAGGAGCAGGTTTACCCTTATCTATAACCAATAATTTAATTTCATCATCTACTTTTTCAACTATTTCTATAGTAGCGAACAATCCTCCAGGACCTGCACCTATAATAGTTACATCTACATTTGTCATGTTCTTACACTATTATATATTATGTTATATTTTTCAATCTCCATGTAGGCTTGATATTTCACTTAACGTTCTGGGAATATGTGAAGTTTACTCTGGCAATTACGCTTTTTCTTCATGTCTTAAAAATAATAAAATTTATATATAAATTTTATCAAAAAATTAGAATAGCTTTAAAAGATCGATTTTTTTGATTATTAAGTACATTCATATTAACCAATTATTTTTTAAGAAAGAAAAATATTAAAAGACGTAAAGTAGAATTAAAAACAAAATAAACGTTAAGAAGTGAAAATTATGAAACTGGGGTGCAACAAAGTTTTCGCATAATCTGTGTTAGTTGCAATTCAGGGCGCCTCGCAAATTATTTAAATCAAAATATATTTATTATCTATTATGAAATTTTTTGGAATAGAACCGATTAAGCTTGAAGGATTTAAGTTTGAATCCGGTTTTGGATATTCAAAACACGTTACTCTAAAATTAGATAAGAAAAAATATTTTCCTATTTTAGCTTCGCAAGTTATTAACTGGGGAGTCAAGGAACCTTGGAAACTGACTGCAGAACAGGTGAAATGTAAAATAATAGATAAGGAGCAATTTCTACATTTTTCTGTATTAACCAAAGACATTTGTTGTCCATCTAAAATTTGTGGATTCACTGCAATTAAATTGGGAAACTCTCCTTGGGGACCTTATTCAAACTTTGAGATGGGACAAATCAAAAAATGGAAGTCTATAAAAGTTGATGTTGAATGGGATTTTAAAGCAAAAGGTGTGGCAGATTTAGTTTTTGACTTATGGATAACCAGAAACAAGAAGGGAATACCAAAGGAAACAGATATTGAGTTAATGGTTTGGTTAGATTATGAAAATTTGAAACCATTCGGAGAAAGAAAGAATGATTTTGAAAATTTTTTTATTTCATACAGTCCAGTAATGAAAACAAGAAAATTTATTCCTCATCAACCCTGCGGAACAATCTCTTATTTTTATAGAAAAACTTTATGAGAAAAATCAAATTCGACTTAATTAAATTAATCCTAAACTCAGCAAAGTACTTCAAAATAAAGAACATAAAAAACTATTGGATAAGAACAATAGATTTTGGAGTGGAATATGCAAAAAACACAAAAGCTGAAGCCAAAATATACAAGTTAAATTATGATTTTAGCTCGGCGCCCTGAACTCTTCGGTTTACTCCGTAAGCCTCGCCACTTCGTGGGCAACTAACAGTGGTTATAAGGAAAATCTTCACTTCGTTTGATTTTCCCAAATTTGTTTTTCGGACAAACTTCTCATAACCGCGATATGTTAAGTGATCCCTAGAGTATAGACAAGGGTGGAACATACTGACGAATTCTGACGAGCGAAAAAAGTAAAATAAGTCATGACCAAAATTAAGACACTTCACAAACATATCCATCAGCAAAACAGACTAATACGCCTCTTTTAGATGGATACATACCCTAAATAGCATTTTCTTTTTGTAAAGAGGGTTTTATCTCCATTATCTTAGAAAGTTTATAATTTTTTAAATTAAATGAAAAGAGTTTACCATATCTGGTTCCAATTAAAATCATATATCTTGATATTTTTTCTATACAACTTATATCTTCACCTATAAAGAACTTCTTTTTTGGTTGAAGATATTTATCAAAAATTATTAAATCCTCCATCTGTTACCTGTAATAATCTTATTATTTATAATTTCAAGCCCCAAAGAGAAGGTCTAAAGCCTTTCCTTAGCCTTTCATTCGCCGCTATACAAATTTTTTAAATCAAACTTAATAATATCTTTCTTATTAAATTTAGATCTACTAATAACATATAAAACTCCATTATAATCTCCAGCATAAATTGTTTGTTTTCTTTCATCAAACCTAATAGACCAAACTCTCGTTCTTTGGGTTGTGAGCTGAAGTTTGGTTTTTAGTTCTAAAGTACTACTATCTACAATTTCAAGTTTACCGGATCGTGTAGCGAGAATAATCTCATCTTGTTTTGGATTAAAAACAGAATTGTAAATTCCTTTTCCAAAGATATCATTTTTTTGCTTAATAATAGAACCTTCTTCGTCAATGATGTTTAATCTTCCTTTTTCGGCTTTACATCCAATAAAAATTCTACTATTTGAGAGTTCAAGAATTGTGTATATCATATGAGGAAATAAAATTTTTTTCTCTCTTACAAAGCCGGATTTGGTTTTCCTCAATATATATAAAATACCCTTTGATTTATTAGCAATACTCTTTGTATACAAAATTTTTCTTCTATTCCAATCGCTGCCCCCTACATACAATCTATTATTTTTTTCTAAAGCAGCATAAACAGAAGTTGGAAACTGTATAGTATAGTTAACTTTCACCATAATAAAAGATTTGTAAAAATTAATTTAAATTTTTTTTTCTAATTTAGTATCATAAATATCATGGAATTATTTAGACTCACAAAGAAACATTATTATTTCAAAACAAAAAAGATTAAAAGTAAGGGTGAGTCAAAATAAATAATAAAAACAATTAAGAAAAGATGGAAATAAACACTGAACTGTTAGGCAAATCTGAAAAGGTTGTATGGAATATAATAAAGCAAGAAGTGACGTGGCAGTCGCTAATCTATGAATTAGTAAATACTGAACAGCTCGATCCTTGGGATATAGATATTGTAAGGCTAACAAATGCTTTTATAGAAAGAATAAAACACATGGAAGAAGCAAACTTACATATATCATCAAAGTTGCTGCTTGTTGCCAGCATCTTAATAAGAATAAAAACAGAAATGCTTCACAAACAATTAATAATTATAGAACAAGCAAAACAGGAAACAAAACAAAACGAGAAGATTGAAATCGATCTTGACGAATTACCGATACTCATACCAAACACACCCCTACCAAGAGCGAGAAAAATAACTTTAAATGAATTAATTGAGGCATTAAGCAAAGCAATACAAACAGAAGAAAAAAGAGTAAGAAAAAATATCAGAATAAAAAGTTATGAGCAACAATTAACAGCAGTATTGCCGCGAGTAAGAATAAACCTAAAAGAAAAAATAAAACAAATATATGAGATGATAAAAACGATATTCAGAAAAAAACAGGTTGAAAAAATCAACTTTATAGAGTTATCAGGACAAAAAAGAGAAGACAAAATCGCGACATTTGTACCGCTTTTACATCTTGATTTCCAAAATAAAATAGAACTAATACAAGAAAAACCCTTCGATGATATTTTTATAAAGCTAAAAAAATAGGTTTAAAAAGCATAAGCTTTATTGTTTAATCATAATTTTTATTTTGCGGGGGTGCCGGAGTGGTCAAACGGGCTGGACTTAAGATCCAGTGCCTTAGTGGCTGCGTGGGTTCGAATCCCACCCCCCGCATAAGCAAATAAAATACAATAACAAAAATGGCAGAAGAGATAGAAATAAAAAAGTATGATTTTATCGAACTTAATTATACAGGAAAACTAAAAGATGGTAGTGTGTTTGATTCTACTAAGCAAGAAATAGTAAAAAACGCAAAACCAATCAAGATTTGTGTTGGTCTTGGTATGGTAATAAAAGGTTTAGACAAAGCGCTAATAGGAAAAAAACCGACAAAATTTAGCGTTGAAATAAAACCAGAAGAAGCATTTGGGGAAAGAAAATCAAGCTTAATAAAAACATTTCCTGTAAGCGCATTTTCCGATAAGCGTATGCTTGTAAAAGGAGCTGTGCTTAACATTGAAGGAGTACTAGCAAAAGTTGTGAATGTTGCTGGTGGAAGAGTCACGCTTGATTTGAACCATCCTTTAGCAGGAAAAACTGTTATTTATGATGTAGAAATACTAAAGAAAATACAAGATGTGAAGGAAAAAACAGACATACTTGCAAAACACTTTTTAGGAATGCTTGGCAGTTATGAAATAAGCGTTGGAGATAACATAAAAATAAAACTCAAGCTGAAACAAGGAGTAAACAAAGAAAAAACTAGCGAGATTATAAAAAAAGTTGAAAAAGAAATGAAAGAAATATTAGATAAAGAAGTAAAAATAGAAATAGCGCAATAAAGCCACAATAAAATTTATATAGTCTTGTTTTTTAGCAAGTTAAAATGGAAGAGCCAAACATCGAAATTGTTGAAGATATAAATGCAATTGATAAAGAGCTAGAAGAAATACTAAAAAAGCAACAGGCAAGAGTGAAAGTATTCGGCGTAGGTGGTGCTGGCTGCAACACGATAAGTAGAATGAAGGAAGTTGGCATAAAAGGTGCTGAGTTAATTGCAGTAAATACTGACGCACAAGACTTGCTTTACAGTTATGCTGACTACAAGATTTTGATAGGAAAAGAGCTAACAAAAGGTCTTGGTGCTGGTTCAAACCCTAAAATTGGTGAGGAAGCAGCAAAAGAATCAGAACACGTTATAAAGAAAAAACTAGAAAATACAGATTTGGTATTTATTACATGCGGTCTCGGTGGTGGCACTGGAACTGGTGCAGCACCAGTTATTGCAGAAGCTGCAAAGAAACTTGGTATATTAACAATAGGTGTTGTAACCTTGCCGTTTTCTATAGAAGGGCAAGGAAGGTTTGAAAATGCCATGTATGGGTTAGAAAAACTTGAGCATTTAGTAAATACATTAATCGTTATACCGAATGATAGATTGCTCGATCTTGCTCCTGATTTGCCATTACAAACAGCATTTAAAGTGGCTGATGAAATACTAACCAATGCTGTTAAAGGTATTACAGAACTTATAACAAAGCCAGGGCTTGTTAATAGAGATTTTGCAGATGTTAAAGCTATAATGAGTGATGGTGGCGTTGCAATGATTGGTGTAGGTGAAAGTGATAGCCAAAACAGAGCTATAGAAGCTGTAGAAAAAGCATTAGAAACGCCTTTATTGGATGTTGATATTAGTGATGCGAAAGGTGCATTAGTAAACATTATAGGTGGAACTGATATGACACTGGATGAAGCAAGAAAGATCATTGAAGCGATTGCTGAAAAAGTCAGTCCTGAAGCAATGCTGTTATGGGGAGCACAAATAAGTGAAGATATGCAAAACACAATAAGGGTATTGCTAATCATAACAGGTGTCAACTCACCACAAATATCAGGAGTGACTAAAAAAGAAGAGGAAACCAAGAAAGAGATAGAAGAACAGTTAGGCATAGAGTTTATCGAAGAGTAAATAAACAAATGAAGCAGAATGAAGCTAGCAAACACAAAAAGCTTTTTCATCCAATGTAAAAGAGTTTGGCAAATAACAAGAAAGCCTACAATTGAAGAAATAAAAACCACTGCAAAAGTATCCGCAATAGGGATTGGCATAATAGGTTTTATAGGGTTTTTGATTTACTTAATATTCAGTATAGCAAAATAAATAAAAAATGGCATGGAAGTAAAATGATATTTGTCGTGAGGACAATAACAAATAAAGAGGAACAAGCTGCAGATCTTATTGCTATGAAAGCAAAACAGAACGAATTACGCATTTTTTCTATAGTAAGCCCTCACGGGATGAAAGGTTATATTTTTGTTGAAGCGCCAGACAAAGAAACAGTTGAACTTGCAATAAAAAATGTACCTTATGTTAAAGGAATGTTAAACAAGACAATAGACATAGCACAACTTGAAGATTTGCTTACAGCAACAAAACAAACATATAATATTGAAGAAGGCGACATAGTGGAAATCATAGGAGAAGGATTTAAAAAAGCAAAAGGAAAAGTGAAAAGAATAAACAAGTTAAAAGAAGAAGCCATAGTCGAATTACTTGAAGCAACAGTACCTATACCAATAACAGTAAAGCTAGATAATTTACGCGTCATTAGAAGAGAAAAACCTGAAACGGGCAAAATCAGCGAAAGCGAAGAAAAAGAATAAAATTGTTGCTCTTTGTTTAAATTTTATAATTTTTATTCAAAAAATTTAAGTCTAAATTTACCTACTTTTTGTTTTAAAGCATCGAGAAAATCTGCTGTTAACTGCAAGCTGACACGTCTTTGATCCTTGCTCAATGCTTGATTAAGCTCATCCGTGCTTGACTGTTCGAACTCGTTATTTTTTTGATTATATTTCAAAACTTCATCTTTTGTAACATCAGGAATAACAAATATAACATCCTTTATTGGAATTATCTCTCCTTTGGTTTTATCTGTCTCTATTAATATCTTTGTTTTTAATCTTTCTAGTATTTGTTTCCTCTCTAAATATTCGCGTAGTTCTTTAATTAACTCAAGCACATCTTTCCTTAGCAATTCAAATTCATGCTTTTCTAAACTTTTATCTTTATCTTTTTTTATGCTTTTCTCTTTCTTTGTTTTCTTTTTTTGTTTTGAAGATTTTGAACATTTCTGCATAAGTTTGTCTAAAACCGTCCCAAATCTTTTATCAATTAAACCCTGGCTTATTAATTCTTTTTTGAACATTTCAATTAGTTTTTGTTGTGGCAGTTTACCAAATATTTTCTCAAGGAGTTCAAACACTGTATCTTTCAATTGATTCAACAAGTTTTGCCTTGATCTTGATTCTATTTGATCCATAAGTTGCTTTAATCTTTCCATATAATCTGAAACTTGTTCAAGCAAAGAATCTACTTCTTTACCAGAGATTTGTTTTATTTTTTCATGTTCATATTTCTTATAAATATCAACGATCTTCTCAAGTATATCGACATATTTTTTCTCCAGCAAACCTTCTTTTTCAACAAAGATTTTTCTCATTAACTCAACAGTTTCTCTCGGTGTAGGCGGAGCAATACCGTAAAGCATTAATGCTGCTTGGCTTGGTGTAATAACACCCCAATATATATCGCTTGTCACAATCTCGTTAAGTTTTTGTCTAACAGTTTTTATGACTCTCTCGCCCAAGGACATAAACATATCTATGGCTTCTGGACTTGGTTTAATTTTACCCATCTTAAGCAAGAGCTTCCATGGCATAAATGCTCCTCTGTCATACAAAGGAACACCATCCCTAATGAAAGTAAATATTACAGGGTGTGCCTCTTTAACAGCTTCCCAAAATTCTGTTAAGATGTAAATCTGAGGACTCAATTTGTTTTTCGCATTTGCAAGTTCGTTCGCTTCAATCGCATAACTATAAATGATAGCCCTCAATCTTTCTTTTAACTCAACACGAGGCATTCTTTTTACATCTGTATCGTCTATAACAATGTAAACATCAACATCACTCGTTTTTGTTGCTTCTCCTCTAACTATGCTACCGGCTAAAACGTAACTAACAACGTAACGCTCAAATTTTTTAAGCACTCTAATTTTGTGGATTGTTGCAACTCTCAAAGCTGCAAGCAAGCCTGTATCAAATACAGGTAAAGACATGGCAATAGCATCTATAAGTTCGTATTTACCATCAAAACAAATTTGCCATAATTCACTTACAGTATAGAAATGTAACCAAAGCTTTGGTTTCATATCTTTAACAATTTGAATGCTTTCCAACTTAAGTTTCATAACATCTTTAGCATTTTCATCAGGAACAACGATAACAACATGGAAAAGTTTCTCGCCCTCTCGCTTCTCAACTTCTTCTTCCTCTTCAATGATTTTACTTGCTTCTGGAGGTAAAAGCCCAATACACTTAATGAAAGAATACTTTTTGATTATTTTTTCCTTATATTTTTCAACATTCTTTTTTACAGCTTCTATTTTTTTCTTTAACTCTTCCATCAATTTCTGAATATCTTGCCTTTTCAACAGTTTTTCATAATTTTCATAGCTTTCCTTTTCCCCATTACTTTTTTCAGTCATGAAAACTTACTGTTTAGAAGTTTTTTAAATGTTTGGATAGCAATAACGTTTTAAACCCAAATAAACAAGACAGATTATGCTATATCTAGCAGGACTTGGTCTAAAACCAGAACATTTTACAGTAGAATTAATTAATGCTATTAAGAAGTGTAACAAGATATACATAGATACATACACTACCAAATTTGATGTAAAAGCATTTGTAGATAAAATAAAAGAAATCAACCAGCAAGTTGAAATAGTAAATGCAGAAAGGAGTATGCTAGAAGAAAATAGCAGCATTATAATCGATGAAGCCAAACAGGCAAACATTATGGTGGCTGTTTACGGAAATTGCTTAACTGCCACAACACATATGACAATAATTGAACAAGCTGAAAAACAAAATGTTAAAGTTGTTGTACTGCATAACATTTCTATCATTGATGCAATAACAGAAGTAGGATTAAGCATTTACAATTTTGGTAAAATCGTAAGCCTGCCTAAATGGAGTATAGGTTATGAGCCTTGCAGCTTTATAAAAACGATCGCACAAAATATAAAAAATAATGCTCATACATTAGTGCTCGTTTCTCCAGAACTTAACTTGAACCAAGCTCTTCAAGTTTTGAGACAAGCATTGGAGAAAGCATACAAAGAAAATACAATAGATAAAGAAGAATACAACTATATAATGAACAGCCAGCTAATAATAGCAAGCAAACTTGCAAGCGAAAAAAAACAAATATTTACAATAAAATTAAGCAACATAAAAGAAATTGAAATAGACCATCCGTTCTGCATTATTGTGCCGGCTAAACTACAATTTTTTGAACAACAAAAGATAAACAAATTAAAAGCAATAAAATAAAGCTAAATCAAGGAAGTAAAGTTAGTGTTTTCTTTTTGCTGTCTACATATTTATATTCGGTTACAATCATAAAGTTTGACATATGGGCTTGTTCATTTGCTACATTTTTCTTGCATGTTATTCTGCCAAGCCTAGCATATCCTTGCAGTGATTCAATGCTATTTCCGATATTATCTTCAAGAGAACAAACAAACCCTTGTTCTGCTTGTATTGTCACTTTAAATTTACCTTTTTTCAACATTTCATTGATGTCATTTTCAACAATCTTATCACAATCGGATTCAGGCATAAACACATCACCACTACCCTTATTCACAAGATCTATGTAAACATAAAGAGTATTACCTTTTACTTCTTCTGTTATAGAAGCAACCTGGATTGGTGAATCAATATTGTTAAATGCAACGTCGGAAAAAGAACAAACACCTTCTTGTTTTGCCACACAAATGGATGCTTGAGTAATGGTAGCATAATTATAGCAAGCAACTAACTGAATAGGAAAAGAAAATGCATTACTCAATGTTAAATCTGAATATGCGTCTGAACTAAATACAAGTCGTTCAAAGCCTGTTTTAGCATTAAGCCCATGCGTGTTTGTAAGTTTTGTGTTAATGTTCTTTAAATTATTTCCAATACCAAGCAAATAAAAACTGCCTGTACCTGCCTGCAGATCATAGCCACCTTTATTATAAACATCAACATAAACAGGAAAATGCTGATTAACTTGTATTTCTTCTGGAGGTGCATTATATACAAAATCGAAGCTTAGACCATACACAACCTGCTCTTGTTTTTGTTGCTGCTGGCATCCCTCAAACTGTGCACCTAATAAAAACAAAACAAAGATTGCAAGTAAAGGCAAAACAAATGTTTTTATTTTCATTTTGGCTCGATCATGAAATTAAAGGTATAAGCTTCAACCACATTATAGTTTAAGTTTAACTGTAACGGTAATGTTTGGTGCTTTGAATATAGCAATGTTTCACATTTTATAAGTTTTTCGTTATTCTCAAAGTCAAGCAAGGCCTGGCCATTAAAATTGATATCATCTGCAGTACAATCAAGAAAATTGCCTGCCAGCGTTGCAGAAAATGCCACTTGTTGTTTTTCAAAATTGTTAAGATAAAGTTTAACATTATCAAGTTTTACAAGCTTAAAAGCTATTTCAAGTTTATTTGTTTGTGGATGTAATGCATAAGAAATCTCAATTTGCAATGGTTGTTGAACAACATACAAGTTTCCTGTTTGTTTTTCCACATCTATGGCAAGGGTTTTGCTAATCTCATCTGAATGGATAAAATCAACATAGAGTCTAGCTTGCATAGGTGTATCCACATTCTCATACCTGAATGGGCCAAATGAAACAATAGTGCTGTATGGTCGTGCATCAGATTTAGGAAGTAACATAAATGAAGTACAATCTCTATGTATACCTTGATAGTAATCAGCCAAATCGTCATCAATGCAAATCATGCTATTAACATACTTTTGCCCATAATTAGTCACATTAAATGCAATATAATAATCTTCATTTGCTTTTATAGTTTTACCTGGTACAAGATAATCAAGCCCGCTTATAAAATCAAACGTTAAGCCTTGTTGCTGCACTGGCTGCTGGCAACCAGTAAAACCAAAACAGAATAACAAAACAAATATGAAGGCTAAGGCAATTAACCCGTTTGACTTGTTCTGTTGATTTCTCTTAGGTTTTATTTTCATCTTAAAATTTTTTTAGTGTAAATGTCTTTTTACTTTCAACAACATAAAGTGTAGTTGCTTTAACTAGCGCCTTCTGTTCTTTTTCTGATGCGGCCAATACATCAAGTTTACAGTTAAAGCTGTATGTTTCAACATTCTTTTTGCTAACAAGATATTTCCTTATATCTTCAATGTTTGTAAGCTCGACTTCATTTTGCTTTATTTGTTTAAAGTCATCGCAGTACAGCGCTATATCGTTAGACTGCACAATAGCTCTAATCCACTCTATAGATTTTAACTTAGCATCATAATCAGATTGTTTAAGTAGTAGGCGCATTGTATACTGTCCTACATCGAATGGTTGGCTTGAAGGAATAGAGATCCAAAATAAATAAGGTGCTGCTTGCTCCATAAAGCTTTTTTCTTGAACTCTTTCTTTAGCATGTTGCATTGTTCTAATTTGCATGTATGAAGAAACTAGTACAGGACGTTGCAACACAACTGTAAGTTTTGCTACTGCAATTTCTGGCAGGTCTGAAATATGTCCTTGACAATGAAATGCTGTTGTTTGTTTTGAGCTTGATTTTTCAAACACAAATGTATTACCTTGACTAAAAGCTTCAAGTTGTGTTGGTTGTATTTCCTGTTTTAAGCCATCATACTCAAGAATACAATAAGGTTTTATTTGCACAAAATCAAGAACATTATTGTAAACGTCAAGCTCTACAGTTACATCAAAATCTCCATTTTCATCTATCACATCATTGTACACTTTCATATCAATCTGAACAGATTCTGTCTTATTAATGATAGTTGGTTCTTCAAACATTGTAAAGAAAATACAATTATCTACATCCCCCCTCATACAAGCCCAAAGATTAAGTAAGTCTTTACCAATACTTGAAACCATGCTTCCAATACCTGCTGCTTTAATAAAACTTGGGACAAAACCAATACGCCAATAACTAATAAGCATAAATAAACCTAAACCAAAAATAATAATTATAATTAGAGACAACAAAGATATTTTCAATTTTTCTGGAAGTATGCTTAAGATAAAACCTAAGAAAGCGAAACCTAACCCAAACACAATTGGAAAAAATAAAACAGCGGGAATGCCTTTGAAACCAAAATTGACTACACTTAAAATCGCAAACACTATACCTATAGCTATACCTAGAATTAACCCAACTAAACTGTAGATTAGCATCGACCTCTTTTTAAAGCTGTCTGTTTCAGCATCCATAAGCGAAGATAAATTTTTAAGTATATAACTCTTTCGTTAAACACAATGTACGAAACACCAACCTATAGGAAAACAAGAAAAGAAAAAAAATTGAAAAGAAAAAGAAGAGTATATAAAAAAGGCAGGCCTCTAAAGATAAAATCTAAATGAAAATAAATGATAGATGCTTATATTGTAATAGCTATAGCAATAGCTTGGTGTATAGTTGCTACTATTTTCGATTTTTGTATTAGGGAAATTCCTGATTGGCTAAATTTTTCTTTATTAGCAATAACATTATTTGCAAGTACTGTATATAGCATAATACACTCAACATTATTAATTGTTGCAAGTTTAGCAACACTGGCTATATGTGTTATGATTGCTTATCTTGCGTATTATGCAAGAATCTTTGGTGGGGGAGATGCTAAACTTATGATAGCACTAGGGCCGTTACTGCCATTCATTGCTATCAGCAAACAAGCACAGCCAAAACAAGTGCTAAATAGTATTGCATACAGTACAGAATTGTTTTTCTCTAACTTACTATTAATAGCCGCAATTTATGGTTTAACAGCAATGTTGGTATTGACCATAAAATACAAAAAGAAAATAGTTGGACTGATAAAGCAAGATTTAAAGAAGAAACAAAATAGGATAGTTTTTATCGTATATTTATTGACAGCTATGTTTGGCTTGATTTTGAGTATCTACTACTTAGCTAGCATAAATTATTTTGAATTCATTTTAAGCCTGATAATTTTTGTGTTACCTATTTTACTTGTATGTGTAAAAGCTGTTGATAAATGCATGGTAAAAAGTGTAAGTGTTGATAAGTTAACTGAAGGTGATGTTTTAGCAGAAAGAATTAAGCTAGGAAAAAAAGTGCTTAAGCCTGATTGGCAAGGATTAAGCAATAGCGAAATAAAGCTACTCAAAAAGCATAAAATAAAGAAAGTAAAAATAAAGTATGGTATTCCTTTCGCTGTTGTATTTTTGCTTGCTTTAATTGTAAGCTTAAAAATGAATATCATGTTAAAAATTGCAGAATTAATTAGTTTTGTCTAATCAAATTAAGGGAACCTTTTTGGCAATTTCAACTTTTCTGCTTCTTCTTGTCGCTTTCTTGATTGTTCTTCTGCTTGTTGCTTTTCTTGTTGCATTGCTACTTGTTTTACATAATCAGCAATTAAAGCAGCAAGTTTTTGTCCAATTTCATTGAGTTGCTGCTCTTCACTTTTATGTTTTTTCCATCCAAAACCGGCGTCATCACCTGTTTTTCTTGGAATAATGTGAAAACAAAAATGGGCTACTCTTTGTCCTGCTGCTAAGCCTTCTGAAAAAATAACATTGATTCCTTCAAAACCCAATGCAAAGAAAGCGTGTCTTATTGCTTGAAGTGCTTGTAGCATTTCTTGCCAAAGTTGATTGCTAACTTGAGATAAATCACTTACATGCTGCTTTGGAATAAGCAATGTATGACCTAATACAGCAGGATTTATATCAAGAAATGCAAGCAAACTGTTTGATTCATAAATCTTTACAACAGGAACATTTCCTTTAGCTACTTCACAAAAAAAGCAAGCTTCGGTTTGCTGCTGGGCTTGACCTTGAGCACTTTGCGCATGTTGCAATTGAGACATTAAAAATGCTTCAAGTTGCTCAGGTGTCATTGCTAAAATCTGTTGCTTTATTGCTTGCTTTTGTTGTTCCGGCAGTCCAGACTGTTCTACCTTTTCAATCAACTGCTTCTTAATTTGTTCTGCTTTTTGTTCATCCATAAATTGCATAGCAAAACAACAATTATAAAGGTTTTGATAAGGTACCAACGAACATTAAATGTTTTCAATAAATTTATTAAAAAATGTGAAAAAAGCGAAACACTAACCTGCCAACCCACCAACAGCAACGCTGGCAAGCAATGTTAATGCTATAATCGAGATCAATGCTGTAAATGTGTAAAGCAAAATGGCAAAACGCAAGTTTCTCGCTATTTCGTAGCGCTCAGCAAGTTTATCGACACCATTTTCAATAGTAACAAGAGTTTGCGAGAGTATGAAGATAATTTCAATTAAGTATAATCCCACAATGATCTGTAAAAAGTAAGGTGGAATCATTGTTGAAACATTAAACAATTGCAGAATTTGTTGTGCAGTAAAACCACCTATAAGTTGCTGTGTTTCTGTTAACTGGCCAAGTGCAATCATATTTTGTAAATGGTTAAGTATAGTTGTTATCATACTAGCTAAACCGACAACAATTGCAGCAAGTACTGGTGCAAGAAATGTCATGTTGCTTTTCATACTTGTAGTAATATCTGCAAGCAAATCCTTAAGGCGCTGATTAATCTTGTCTATGTTTTTTACATACTGGCTTATGCTTATCATTGCTCTTGCTGCTGTCTTTAGACCTTTCTTTACTGCCTCAACCAAAATCTTCATACTTGTTCTTACAAGATCTGAAGGGAAAAATATGATAGCACCTCTAGTAGGATGAAACAAAGCATTTTCTAAAGACATACCAAACTGTTGTATGTTTGTATTAACAAGCTTGAAAAACTCGCCAGTTGCTGTCCCTGTAGTTGTTACTGCAACTTTGCCAAAAGCAATTTCTGCAGGGATACCATCGCCTAGTCGATTGCCAAGTTGAAACAAAGCAGAAGCAAATTCTTGTTCAAGCTTTTTTGTTTGCTCTCTTGTTTTTATTAATTTCTTCGTTTTTTCTGTAAAAGCAATAGAAAAAAACATTGCTATGGCTAAAGGTAATGAGATTGAACACAACAAAGCAACCAGGCCAAACGGGCCTGTAACGCTGCTATCAACTTGTTTAAAATCGAAAAATTTCTGCAGCGCAGGCAATGTGGAAATGCCAGGATCTCTAGCAATGCCTAAAACATCTGGCAGAGGAGTAAAGTAAAAAATGAAAGGAATGAATGCAACAACAAGTAAAGGAAAAGCAACAATCGCCGCTTTAAACCAAGGTGCTTTACTTATAAAATACTTATAATTAGGGTTCTGTTCAAGCAATGATGTTTCTCCAAAACCGCCAGGGCGTTTGCTAAGTATTTTTTGAGTTAAATAAAAAACAAAAAATGGAAAAAGCAGGTTAAAAAGAATAAAAACATGATACCATCGCAACATACCTTGAAGTAATGTTGAAGCAAGGGGTAACAATGCTAAACCTAAAGTAGGCAAAACAATACCAAGCATATAGAGATTATTAAGAGGTGCCTTAACATCATGGCTGTACTTAAGCATCTTATCATAAACGCCGTCAAGCATAACTTGTAGTGCTTTTTCAAGAATTTCTATACGTCTTGCTTCAGAAGGTTCAAACAAGCTTGACTCTATGAGATGAAACGCCTCTATAAATTCGTCAGCATAATTGCGCCATGTTTCAAGATATGCATCAAGGCTTTGCTTTATTGTTGCATACTTGCCTATCTCAACATCCCAAAAAATTTTCTTAAGGTCTAAAGCAAGAGGTGCTGGTAAATGCTCTGAAGCAAACAAAATAGCTCTTTCTAAATTACTTGTATGGCGCATATAAACAACAATATAAAGTATACATGGTACCATTTGACTGCTTGCTTTTAAACGCCACGATTGTGCAAGTTTTGCAGGCATGCTGTTAAAATAATTAAAAACAACCAAACCAAAAATAATACCAAGAAACATAATTAAGAGTAGTTGCGTGTTAAAGCCAACAAGCATATAAGCTGCGATAAAAATAAAGGTGAAAAATAAAAACGAAGCAAGAAACATAAAAAAGCTTAACCCAAGTGCTTCTTCAGGCGTAACATTAAGATGCGCTATTTCGAGATGTTTAACCAGTCTTGCCTTATCTTTTTCGCTAACACGCAACTTAACAAATCTTCCAAGCCTTTTACAAGCTCTCTCGTACCAACCAAGAACAGGCATAGATTCGCTTTTAAACTTAAGATAGTGTTTACTAAGTTTCATGCCAATTGTTTGAGCATTCAACTTTGTTTCAACCATAGATGAATATTTCGCCAGTATTCGCTTTATGTTTTCATCCATTTTTCTTTATTTGTTTTTTTAACCAGTCGTTCCATCTGGCAAATATTTGCTCTGGATCGGGAAAACCTATTTCAGCATTAACATCGTCAGAAATTGTATGAAAAGCATTGTTTGCTTTCACAACAAACTCTGCCTCAAGCAATTCTGGCTTTCTTGCTTTTTCTGCAACATCAACAAGATGCTGCTTTATTCTTGCTCTCAACAATATATTTTCCCACACAGCATCCCAATTGCCTGCAAAATGCTTAACCTGGCTCGCAACAGCTTTGATAATTTCTGAATCACCATTAAGTAAATCTGCAGTTGGCTTTAAGCTATCTTGCTTAACATCATATCTAAGCAAATCAACAAAAGCCTTTTCTGCAAGAGGATCGCTACGCCAATGCTTGCGAACTTCAGCAAGTTGCAAAACACGCCTCCATCTATGCAAACCATCAGGGCTTTTTATAGGGTTGGCAATAACAATTAAGTCTGTTGCTTTAAAGCTAGTTGCAGGAACCTTTAAGTCATTAACAACTCTATCAAAAACACCATATGGGGATGCGCCATGTATAGTACCTGCAACAACATTGGCAAGAGCGCCGACACGCATTGCTTCATACAAAGCAAGAGCTTCAGTGCTACGAACCTCACCAACAATCAAACAAGAATCGCCCAAACGTAAACTTGTTCTTATACCTTCGTCTGCAGCAACTTCGGTTGTTTCTTTTGTTAACGCACTTCTTACTTTCATACGTAATATATCATAACCAAGATTCTGTAAAGAGTCTACTGGCAACTCCAGAGTATCTTCAACAACAATAATTCTATATTTTGGCATTATTTCAAGCATGCATGCACTCAACAATGAAGTTTTACCGCTGCTTCTTGTTCCAGCTATTAACATTGTCCTTGCACCATCGATAAGAAAACTTAACAAACCTGCAGTTAAGCTATTAATCATTTTATTTTGAATGAACAATGGCAATGTCCATGGTTTTTCCCTATGGCGACGGAAAGCATAAGCTAAACCATATGGACTTAATGGTTGTTGAATGATTGCAACTCTTGCACGAGCATTACCAACAGTCAGCTCTGTATCAAGAATAGGGTTTGCTTCATCCAAAGGTCTGCCAGAAATCATTCTGAATTTTGCTGCCCAGCTATTAACATCTTCATGGCTTAAATAAATGTTCGTAAAGCATTCATCAAAATCTTGGTGCCTGACAAATATAGGATTTTTTGTTGCAGGAGCATTCACAACAATGTCTTGAAGCTTTTCATCCTGTAATAATATTTCAAGCACACCAAAACCAATTGTGTTGCGTACAAGAATCAAAGCGAGTTTGTTAAGTGTAGCATAATTCAACTTTATGTTTTTTGTTTCACTTAGCTCTTGCAGTAAATCTCTTGCTATGCTAAAAAATACTTGCCTTATTCTCTCTGGATCTGTAAATTCTTCTGCTTTAGGTTTATGTTCAATAAGAACTGTTCTTGCAAGATTAACAAGATATTGGTATTTTTCATCAAGCAAAAACTCTGGCGCAGTTAAATGATATAGAAATTTTGTTTTGTTTGGCAACTTGTAAATATTTACTTGTGCTTTATCTCCAAAAACATTAATGGTGTAACTGTCGACAACTTCTGAAAATTTTGGCACAGCCAAAACAAGCTGTGTAAACATATAGTTCGGCACTACCACAAGCCTAAAAACTTCATCATAAAGATGTCTATCACCAACTTTAAAGCCTTCAAGCTTATCCTTCACAAGTTGAATCAATTTTAGATTTTCGATAAGCGACAAAAGCTTTTCAAGTAACTTTATATAATGAGTCTGGCAACTCAAACAACTTGCAGGCAGTTTTTCTGCATTGATTTTTTCTTCTCTAATCAAGCGTTTAAGTTCAACATAACATGCTATGGGATCGCGCTTAAATAAAAAGTATATTAAATAGCGTATAGCATTTTGCCTTGCACCGAGACATTTTTTACAGCTAAATGGTGTTAATGTATGCATGCTAAGTAGTTTTAATTGACGCGTAAAATGAACATAAAGCTGAGCAACTTCAACAAGCAATTCAACTTTTTGCCTATCAAGAATAAAATTTTTATTTTGCACATAAATAATTTTACTAACTTTTGGTGTTTCTATTAGCGCATCTATTGTTTTTTCCATGCAAACAGGGTTAGCTAAAGAAGGGATACTAAATAAACCAAATAAGTTAATATACATTACATTTTCTCCAGCTTCACTAACAACTTCATAATCAAAAAGCTTTGCTCCAGGCTTAAACATTTGGCACCTCTTTTTGCTTTTTTATGCTTTCTTGTTTTATTATTTGAAAAAAGATAAATATAAAAAGGTTTTCAAACATAGTTAATCATGGCTGAAACAGATGCGATTGCTTCACTACTTAACGAGTTTGGAATGAAATTAGTTAATTTTGAAGAACGTTTAAAACTGTTAAGCGATAAACTCAATGCCATCAACAACAGCTTTATTTTGCACCAAGAAAGAGTTGAAGAATCGTTAAATAAAATAAAACAAGAAATAGATAAAATAAAAGACAAACTCAATGTAATAAGCGAAAGAGTAAATTACTTGCTTAATGAAATGCCTTCATTGTTAAGGCGAGAAGAAATAAAGCATATAGAGCGGTTCATAGAATTATGGCAACCTGTACAGTTTGCAAGACTTAGTGATGTTGAAGAGATTGTTGAGAAAAAACTAAAACAATTGAAACAAAACAATTAAAAATATATACGAATAGTAAAAAATATGGCTTCAGCGTTGGATGCTGTTTTAATGTTGAAACAACAAGGGCTTAGCGAAGCACAAATAATAGACCAGTTAAAGCAGCAAGGATTCAAGCCTAAAGAAATTCTTGATGCATTAAATCAAGCAAAGGTAAAGGAGATGGCTTCTCAAGATGTGTTAGAAGGAATGCAACCATCAATATTAAGTCAAGAGACAAACGAGCAAGTGCCGCAACCAACACCAGAACCAGCGCAACTACAAGTACCAACACCATCAACACAGCAAACACAACCTGCGCAACAACCAATGCAAATGCCCACACCAGTGCCGCAACCACAGGCACAAGCTGAAATTGAAACTATGCCTATGCAAACACAAATGCACCAACCAATGTTTTATGAATTTGAACAAGCAACACCAACAGAAACTATTGAAGCTATTGCCGAACAGATAATAAGTGAAAAATGGGAACAATTCAGGCAAGAAGTTGGAGATATTGCTGAAATAAAGAAAAACTTTGATGATAAAATCAATATAATTAATGCTAGACTTGATAGGCTAGAAAAAAGTTTTGATAGATTAAGCTTAATGTTTGCCGAACGCATAAAAACACAAGAAAGAACAATCGAACGATTCACAAAAGAAGTGACAAGTATTGAGCAAGCATTCCAAAAAGTTTTAAACCCGTTATTCGATAACATAAGAAAACTTAGCGAAATTGTTGAAGCTCTAAAAAAAGAGCAAGGCAAAGCAAACAGAAAATAAGCAAAAAATATATAAAGGGTCAAACAAGTTAATAATCATAAAATAATGACAAGTAAATTAAAAAGCAAAGAGGCAAAATGCTAAAGTTGAAAAAAATAACCGAAGCTATTGGGTTGGCTGTTTACACAGATAGTGGTGAATTTTTAGGTCATGTTGAAGAAGCCAATCTTGTTGAAAATAAAGTTGAAAGCTGGCGTATAAAGATAAACCGTACAGCCAGCCTTGCTAAATATTTAGGCAGTGCTAAAGGATTAATCATTCCACATCAGTTTGTGAAAGCTATTGGTGATATATTTATCATAAGCAGAGCTGCACTGCCTGAAAAAGAAGAAACAAGTGAAGAAGAACTGAAAATTTAAGAAAAAATAGTTAAAAATAAAAATGGAAACAATATTCCAAAACGAATTTTTTACCCAAATTATTTTGCCATTCTTATTAGTGTTTGCCTTGTTTTATGCTATACTTGCTAAAACAGGTGTATTGCATCCGCAAAACCAACAAAACAAAGGTGTTGATGTTTTGGTTGCGCTTGCAATTGCTTTAATCTTTGTTGGTGTTCCTGCTGCAACAGGTTTTACATTAAAACTTATGCCAATCTTATCAGTGCTAATTGTTATTGCATTCAGCATAATTTTGTTGCTTGCATTTACTGGTGTATGGAGTGAGAGTAGTCAAGGAGGAAAGGGAGAAGGAATTAAAGTGGGAATTTCAATTGCATTGGGTATTGCTTTTTTTGTTGCAATTTTATGGGCAGCTGGTGTGTTTGAAAAAATTCATGGTGTTAGCAAGGATGCTATTTCCAATTTTGCACAGTGGGGTATTTTAATTATATTAATTATTGTTGCAATCATTGCTGTTGTTCAACCTGGTCGACCAGGACAGCAAGAAGAAAAAAAGGGAGAAAGTAGCAGTTAAAGTTAAAAGTTGAAAATGTATTATATAAGCTTTCAGCAGATGATGATGCAATGGCAGGCAATAGGGGTATTTGATTTTATACTGCCATTTATCATTATTTTTACGCTTATTTATGCTGTACTCGGAAAGTTAAAAATCTTTGAAAATAAGACAGGCGCAAAAGTTGTTATTGCTCTTGCAATAGCTATGATGGCAATTGTTGAGCCAACTGTTGGACAATTCATGCAACAGCTGTTTGCTAATACCGGAATTGCTCTCGCTATATTGATTGGTGTTGCAATACTGATGCTATTGTTTTTAGAAGAAAGCAATATTAAATGGTTGGGTACAGCTATGGCATTCTTCTTGCTTTTATGGTGGTTAGGAAGAATGAAAACGTTTGCATACTTTTTCCAAGCAAGAGAATTTTGGGCATTATATGGTGGGATAATCACTTTTATTGCTATTACCATAATTTTAGTTATTATCGTAATCGTAAGTGAAAAAGGCCAACAAAACAAAACATTTGAACCAAAAAAAGTATTAAAAGAACTTGTTGGTGCAAAATGATAGACCTGTCAGGAGTTGCTGGACACATAGAGTTGTTTGGATTTTTGTTGATATTTTTAGTTACATATGCATTGCTTGCAAAAACAAAAGTGCTCGGAGAAAATCAATTTTTGCATTTACTTATTAGCTTTACTGTAGCAATAATTTTTGTTGTTGTGCCACCTGCAACAAAGTTTGTAACATCAACTTTGCCATGGGCCGCAGTGTTTTTCGTTGTTCTTACATTAATACTTGCAACTGCTGCACTTGTTCACGGAAAGTTAGAAGATGTGATGAAACCGGCAGTAGCGTGGGCATTCGTTGGAGCTTTGTTGCTCGTTTTGCTTATTTCAGCAATACATACTTTTGGTTATGTTTTTCAACCAAGTAAACAATGGTTTGCGCAACCACAAGTATACACAGCAATATTGTTGTTTGTTATTGCAGGCATTGCCGCATTCATACTTGCAAAAGGAGGCGGCGGAGGTAAAGACAGCGGTAAAGGTGGTAAGAAAGGATAATTAATTCATTTTTTGCAGATATAGTTGAAATAAATATCCAATTAACACTTTACTCCATGTTTCTATTATTATAGATTTATCTTTTTCACTTTTTTCGTTTAACTTTACTAGCTCATCAATAGACTTCCATACAGTTTCTGCAATTTCTTTTTTTGGTTTTATTTCGGCTTGTCCTGGAACTTGAACAATATAAACCAAACCGAAGTGAACCTGGCCAAGTTCATCAGAATCATAATTGATAAAACCAATAAGTTTTGGTTCTGGCTTAAAGTTAATTTCAAGTTCTTCCTTAATTTCTCGTTCTAATGCTGATGCTATTAAGTTGCTTACAGTAGCATTTTCTTTTTCTTGCTTTCTTATATGACCCCCAACACCAATACTCCATTTACCTTTCAATCTTTCTTCTACATAGTCAGAACCAGCAGATCGTCGATAAGCAAGTACATACATCTTGTTATTTTCAGTTTTAACAAATACAACATAAGGTATAGGTTGTTTATAATGTGGATCTTCTTCAACTTCGTTGCGCGGTTTAAATTCTGGAAGATTACGAATTCTCTCAAAGTATTTTTTTGTAGAATCAGAAAGACAAACAAAACCATTAAAGTAATCGTCGGAAAAAAGATTCTTTCTACTTATTACTAAGATTTCTTCATCGTGTGACATGTTAATACTTTGAAGTTATGGTTATTTAAGTTTTTTGGTACAAAAATTTTCAACGTAACAAGCGAAAGATTTAAAAATACTCAGAACATAAACATGCTGCATTAAAATGGATTATTCGTCACTAGATGAGTGCCTTAGCTGCATGCTAGGTATGATGTAGCAAGGGCAGCCTCTAGTGACGACATTCTCGACAGTTTACAGAAATAAGAGTGAAGTATGTAGTATGTTAATTAAGGCTTATTAGCCTTGCGGCAAAATTCCAGTTGATCCTGCTGGAGGCTGCTGCTGTCCGGCTCGGACTAAGCCATGCAAGCTCCCTGCCTGCTAGAAATAGCAGGTGGGTGCGAACTGCTCAGTAACACGTAGCTAACCTACCCTCGGGCGAGGGATAACTTCGGGAAACTGAGGCTAAGCCCTCATAGGGGGTGGCTTCTGGAATGGGCCATCCCTGAATCCGAGGATGGGGCTGCGGCCGATTAGGTTGTTGTTGGGGTAAAAGCCCAACAAGCCTATGATCGGTAGGGGCCCTTAGCGGGGGAGCCCCGAGAAGGACCCTGAGACACAGGTCCTAGCCCTACGGGGTGCAGCAGGCGCGAAACTTTTGCAATGCCCGCAAGGGTGACAAAGCGAGCCGGAGTGCTCTGGCTAATGCCAGAGCTTTTGCCGACTGTAAAAAGGTCGGCGAATAAGGGGTGGGTAAGACCGGTGCCAGCCGCCGCGGTAATACCGGCGCCCCAAGTGGCAGCCAACATTATTGGGCCTAAAGCATCCGTAGCCAGCCTGGAAAGTCCCTTGTTAAATGTTGCGGCTTAACCGCAACACTGGCAAGGGATACTACCAGGCTAGGGACCGGGAGACGTAGCCGGTACGACCAGGGTAGCGGTAAAATGTGTTAATCCTGGTCGGACCAACGAAAGGCGAAGGCAGGCTACGAGAACGGATCCGACGGTGAGGGATGAAGGCTAGGGGCGCAAACGGGATTAGATACCCCGGTAGTCCTAGCTGTAAACGCTGCCCACTAAGCATCGTGCACTCTTCGGGAGTGTGCGGTGCTAAAGCGAAGGCGTTAAGTGGGCCGCCTGGGGAGTACGGCCGCAAGGCTGAAACTTAAAGGAATTGGCGGGGGAGCACCACAACGGGTGACGCGTGCGGTTCAATGAGATTCTACACCGTGAACCTCACCAGGAGCGACAGCAGGATGAAGGTCAGTCTGAAGGGCTTACCTGACACGCTGAGAGGAGGTACATAGCCGCCGTCAGCCTGTGCCGTGAGGTGACCGGTTAAATCCGGTAACAGGCGAGACCCGCGCGAGTAGTTGCTACCTGATGAGGGGGCACACTACTCGGACTGCCGGCGTAAGCCGGAGGAAGGCGCGGGCTACGGTAGGTAGCATGCCCCGAATCCCCTGGGCTACACGCGCGCGGCAATGGCAGGGTCAGCGGGATGCGACTCCGTAAGGAGAAGCTAATCCCTTAAACCCTGTCCCAGTCCAGATCGAGGCTTGCAACTCAGCCTCGTGACGCTGGAATCCGTAGTAATCGGGCGTTAGCAGCGCCCGGTGAATACGTCCCTGCTCCCTGCACACACCGCCCATCAAGCCATCCGAGTTGGGCTGGGATGAGGCAAGCTAAGCTTGTCGAATCCTGGCTCAGCAAGGAAGGCTAAGTTGTCACAAGGTATCTGTAGGGGAACCTGCAGATGGATCACCTCCTAGGATTAAAATAAATCAGAAAAACAGCATACAGCAAACATAGTCAACATGGGCCCGTAGCTCAGTTGGTAGAGCGCTGCCCTTGCAACATCTCTTTGCAAGAAAGGCAGAGGCCCCGGGTTCGAATCCCGGCGGGTCCATTCATGATAAATTTGATATGACGCTCCTAAGCATTGCTTAGGGGCCGACGTCGAATAAAGATGAGACGGCATAGCAAGCATGGTTAAGCTGCTGGGTGGATGGCTCGGCTTGGGCTGCGACGAAAGGCGTGGCAAGCTGCGAAAAGCCCTGGCGAGCCGCATGCAGGCTTAGAACCAGGGATGCCTGAATGCGAGACGCCTGGCTTTTCGCCAGATGCCGTTAAGGCAGGCTCACCCGGGGAATTGAAACATCTTAGTACCCGGAGGAAAAGAAAACAAAACGTGATTCCCTGAGTAGCAGCGAGCGAAAGGGGAGGAGGGCAAACCGAATGCTTTGGCGAAAGCCAAAGCAGATGTGGTGTTACAGGACTGGCTGTTTCCTAAGGCTGCCGAGCCGAAGTCGCCTGGAATGGCGCGCCATAGAGGGTGATAGCCCCGTAGGCGAAGGCAGCTATGGATAGGCCAGTATCCTGAGTAGGGCAGCCTGGATTGGCTGTCTGAATTTGGCTGAACTAACAGCCAACCCTAAATATGAGCCCAAGTCCGATAGCGTACTAGTAGCGTGAGCGAAAGCTGAAAAGTATCCTTAGCAGGAGGTGAAAAGACCTGAAACCCAGCAGCGATAGTTAGTTACGGCTGCTTTATGCAGTCGTAACGTACGTTTTGAAGAACGGGCCAGGGAGTTAGGGCAAGTGGCGAGGCTAAGTGCATTGCACGAAGCCGAAGCGAAAGCGAGTCTGAAAGGGCGTTAGTCACTTGTCCTAGACCCGAAACCGGGCGATCTAGTCCTGGGCAGGGCGAAGCTTCCCTAACGGGAAGTGGAGGCCCGAACCGGTGTTGGGCACAACCACTCGGATGACCTGGGACTAGGGGTGAAAAGCCAATCTAGCCCGGCGATGGCTGGTTCCTGCTGAAACATACCTCAGTATGGCCCTACCTAGCTAGTTAGCGGGGTAAAGCTACGGATTGGGTGCTTGGGGCGTTAGCCTCGGTACCCTTTCCAACTCAGAACCCGCTAACAGCGCAAGGTAGGAGACAGGGGTAGGGGGTAAGCTTCTACTCCGAGACCCAAACAAGGGAGACTGTGGTTAAGGCCCCTAAGTGCTGGCTAAGTGCTTCGAAGGCGGTCCTATGCCTAAGACAGTAGGGAGGTAGGCTTAGAAGCAGCCATCCTCTAAGGAAAGCGTAACAGCTCACCTACCGAGGCATAGGGCGCCGAAAATGGACGGGGCTAAGCCAGCCGCCGAGACCACGGCCCTGCTCTGTAAAGAGCAGTGGGGTAAGCAGGCGTCCTGCCTGGATAGAAGTCTGGCTGTAAAGCCGGATGGACCGGGCAGGAACGAGAATCCTGGCAATAGTAAGAGAGTCTTGCTTGAGAACAGCAAGTGCCGAAAGGGCCAGGGTTCCTGGGCAATGCCAATCAACCCAGGGTTAGCCGGTCCTAACTGCCACGCCAAAAGGTGTGGCAGGAAGGGGAAGTGGGTTAATATTCCCACGCCACCCAAGCCTGCCGCGAGGCAAGGCCCAATAGTTTGCTTTGGGATAGGCGGGGTGTAGCATTGCTACATCCGAACAGTGAAGTCTGGGGAGTGCCGTAATGGCGAGAACCAGATCAAGCTGTTCGGCGAAAGCCCGCTGATTCCTAGAGCCCGTGAAAGACTATTGGGCTGGGCTTGGGTGACCGTACCGAGAACTGGCACAGGTGCCCTAGCTGAGAAGGTTCAGGCAACGGGTGTAAACCGGGTAAGGGAAATCGGCAAATTGGCCCCGTATCTTCGGTAGAAGGGGTGCCTATCCCTGTCTTTAGAATTGCTAGAGGCAGGGGTAGGTCGCAGTGACAAGGGTGGCCCGACTGTTTACCAAAAACGTAGCCAGCTGCAAAGCCGAAAGGCTTAGTATAGCTGGTGAGGTCTGCCCAGTGGTGGTGTCTGAAACCCCTTTACAAGGGGGCCAAGGCCCACCAAACGGCGGGCCTAACCCTGAGGCTCTTAAGGTAGCGTAATGCCTTGTCGTCTGAATGGCGACGTGCATGAACGGCTTAACGAGGTTGCCACTGTCCCTACCCGGAAGCCCCTGAACCTTCCATCCTGGTGAAAAGGCCAGGGACGCCCTGTGGGAAGCGAAGACCTTGTGGACCTTTACTGCAGCCTGCTGTTGCATCTTTTTGTTGGGTACATAGCGTAGGTAGGAGCCGTCGAAGCGAGAACTCCGGTTCTCGTGGAGGCGCCAATGTAACACTACCTACCCAACAGAAAGATGCTAACTTCCCGGAAGGGAAGGACAGCAGTTGGTGGGCAGTTTGGCTGGGGCGGCACCCGGCAGAAAAGATATCTGCCGGGCCCAAAGGTAGGCTCAGCCAGGTCGGAAACCTGGCGTAGAGTGCAAGGGCAAATGCCTGCCTGACTGCGTTGCGCAAAGAGAGCAACGCAGAGGCGAAAGCCGGGCCTAGCGAACCCTAGTGGCCTTTTAGTGGGGCCCTAGGATGACAGAAAAGGTACCCCAAGGATAACAGACTGGTCGCGCCCGATAGTTCACATTGACGGCGCGGTTTGGTACTCCGCTGTCGGCTCTCCCCATCCTGGCCGTGCACAAGCGGCCAAGGGTGCCGGGGTTCACGCATTAAAGGGGATCGTTAGCTGGGTTAAGAACGTCGTGAGACAGTTTGTTTGATATCTACAGGGCGTGCTGTTGCCTGAGTGGAACGACGCCGTAGTACGAGAGGAACCGGCGTCGGGGGCCTCTGGTTTGCGGTTGTCCTAACAGGGCAGGCCGCGAAGCTAAGCCCTGGCGGATAAGGGCTGAACGCATCTAAGCCCGAAGCCGCCCGCAAAAAGAGGCAACAAAGGCCGTCGTAGAAGACGACGTTGATAGAGTGGGGGTGTAAGCACCGAGGGCAACCGAGGTGTTCAGCCTCCCACTACTAACAGCCTCACATGCTTGCTATGCCGTCGATTTTATATTTCGTTTAACCTATAAATATTATAGTTTCCTAAAAACGATATGAGAAATTTGTGTTTAACGAAATGCTCACTCCGGCGCCTATGTGATTAACTTTGAAAAACTTTATAAAAATAAAAAATAAACGCGATTATTATGGGAATAGGAAACTTCTTTAAAAAAGTTGGATCAGTAATAGAAAAACAAGTAAGGAAATCTCAAATTAACTCAAAACGAAAGAATGAGATAAGAATTATAAAAGAAAAATATCTTTCTCAACTTTCTCATAGGGAACTTGTTCAAATCTATAAAACATATCTCGGTGAGTAAAACATGCCAAGAAAAAAGATAAGAAAAACCGGAAGAAAAAGAAGTAAGAGAAAAGAGAGTATCCTTGGTTTTGAAGTTCCTAAAATAGAAATGCCTTCTTTTGATTTTAGATTTCCGCAAGATAGGAAAACAACAAGAAAAAGCAAAAGAAGAGAAGATATCTTCAGCTTAGATATACCAAAAATTGAAACCTCTTTTGACTTCGGTCTTGGTGCAGAAGAGAAGAAAACAGATCCTAACAAAATACCTAAAGTTAAACTAGTTGGTATTCTTTCAAGACGATTATCTACAAATCAAATTTATCAATCGCTTATCCGTTTAGGCAAACATAAATTAGCGGACGAGTTTTTAAATGAGATAAAATGGACAAACAAAAAATATGATAAAATGCTCATGGAAATTGAAGGGAAAGTTGAAAAAAGTGTTGGAGATAAAATACTTGGTGTTGTGGTAGATGAAATAATAAGTCATATAAGAAGATTATATTCTCTGCCATTTAAACCTAAAGATGAAAAGGATTTTCATAAACAAATAGAATCATTTCTTAATGGACTCGTCTCCGTATTTGAAACGTCTCTCACAAAATTTGGCTGGAAAGTTAATGTGAATAGAGAATATAAACTTCCTTCAAACGAAAGAATAGATTTGTTGATTTCTGTTAGCGGTGCAAGAATTGGGATAGAAGTTAAGTATGATTTAAAGGAAACATCAAAACTTCAAAGATTACTTGGACAAATTGATAGATATATTCCCTACTTAGATTTACTTATTGTTATATCATATTATCCTTTGAGTTCAAACACAATTAATGCTATTAAAAATAAAGAAATTGAGAAAGGAAAACCAATAAGAATAGTAACTCCAAATAAAATAATCTGAAATTTTCGGTGCTTCTGCTCACACTTAAATCCCTTCGGAATTTACCTTCGCAAAGCCAAAATGGTTGAACAGTGATAAACGAAGGTTGGAAGCAAACTTTGAATGGGATGAGTGGAGCAAATGAAGTAGTTTATCCGCATATGTTAGCATAAATTAGTTGCCTCGCAGAAAAGTATTTAAACTTAAGCACAAAATGATTACTAAAAAAATGAATAATACTTACATTTAGTCAAATAAATTAGAGTTAAATTATGAAAAAGAATCAATTAAATAAAGAAGAATTTGAGACATTATGGAATATTGCTTATTCTTGGCAAACTGATCCTATAAAGGCTTCTGACGGAACAGCAGAAAGCATCAAAAAATATATGAAGATTTTTCTTAAGCTAGACGAGCTTGGATTAATTAAAATAGAAATAAGAGACAACCAAATCTATGGTGCAACAATAACAGAAAAAGGAAAAGAGATATTAAAAAATAAAAAATATGAAGATTGGATTCTTGAATAATTTTCAATAGATTGATAATCCTAAAATTTTTGCTTTTTGTTTTATTGAATAAAATAAGTTCTTACCTTTTATCTTATCTTGTATACTCACGTCCCAAAACAATGAAACAAACCAAACAAAAAATATTTAAAAATACAGCCAATGTGGAATAAACATGACAGAAGAGATTGCAAAGAGATGGAGTAATGAAATTGAGGAACAAATAACGCAAAAGTGGGTGGAGGAAGAACCATTTAAGTTTAATGTTGATGATGTCATAAAAAATAACAAAAAGGTTTATAGTATTGATACACCGCCACCATATGTTGATGCACCAATCCATATAGGGCAAGCAGTAACATATTCTATGATGGACATGTTTGCACGCTACAAACGAATGAAAGGTTTTGCTGTTCTATTTCCTTTAGGCCTAGACAGAAATGGCCTACCAATAGAGATGGCAGCACAAAAGAAATTTAACATCACACCAGAACAAGTTGGTAGAGAGAAATTTCTTGAATACTGCAGGCAAATTCTTGAAGAAAGCAGCAACGAATCTATAAAAACATTTATGCGTCTCGGTATAAGTTTTAACAGTTATAAGTTTGGCGAAAATATTGGACAAGCATATATGACAGACAGTAACGATTACAGATTATTAACGCAAAAAACATTCTATGAAATGTGGAAGAAAGGTTTAATATATGAGGGCAACTACATAAGTAATTACTGTCCTGGCTGTAAAACAACATTAGCAGATAGTGAAGTAGTCTATGAAGAAAGAACAAAAAAATTATGGTATGTGAAGTTTAAAGTTAAAGAAACAGACGAGACAATCATCATCGCTACAACCAGACCAGAATTGCTTGGCAGTTGTAAAGCAGTTATATTCAATCCAGATGATGATCGCTATAAACATTTACAAGATAAAACGGCAATAACACCTTTAGGCGATGAAGTCAAAATATTCGCTAGTAATTATGCAAGCATGGAATTTGGTACAGGTCTTGTAATGATGTGTTCTTTTGGTGATCTGACTGACATACGCTTTTTTCGCGAGCATAAGCTAGAACCTGTAATACTTATCGATGAAAATGGACTAATGAATGAAAAAGCTGGAATGCTTAAGGGCTTAACTGTTGAAGAAGCAAGAAAAAAGATTGTTGAATGGCTAAAACAAAATGATGCCATAACTAAAGAAGAAACTATAACAGCAAGAGTGCCTGTATGCGAGAGAAGCAAACATCAAATTGAATTCATACAAGTTCCAGAACTTTATTTAAAACAAGAAGCATTCAAGCAGGAATTAATGGAAATAGCTAAACAAATCAATTTCTATGATGAGGCAAGCAGACAAATGTTACTTAACTGGATAGAAAGCATAAACCAAGATTGGCCAATAAGCAGAAAAAGATATTATGCCACAGCAATTCCTTTATGGTATTGCGAAAAATGTGGTAATCCTATAATTGGAGACGAACAAAAATACTATGAACCGTGGAAGGATAAACCCCCAGTACAACAATGTCCAAAATGTAAACATACTAAATTTAAACCCGAAACAAGGGTGTTTGATACTTGGTTTGATTCTTCTATATCTTGTTTATACATTCTTGGATATAAAAAACATGACGATTTCTTTAAGATTGCATTTCCATGCACGTTAAGACCGCAAGGAAAAGATATAGTAAGAACTTGGTTGTACTACACTTTACTGAGAGTATATTTGCTGTTAGGAAAAGCTGCATTCAAAGATGTCTGGATAAATTTCCATATTGTCGACGCAAAAGGGAAAAAGATGAGTAAAAGTATGGGTAATGTCATAGATCCAAAACAATTAATAGAAAAATATGGAAGTGAAGCGCTACGCTTATGGTGTGTAGTTGAAGCAAACATAACAAAGCAGGACATGAAGTGCAAAGAAGAAAAAATAAAAGCTGAAACGAAAACGATAACAAAATTGTTGAATATCGCGAGATACATAGCGCAGTTTGATTATGTTGATGAAAGTCACATCAGCAATCAAACAGACAAGAGTTTTTTAGAGAAGCTTAATGAACTAATTGATTTATGTGATAAGTGTTACGATACTTATGATTTTCATAATCCTGCAATAAAACTCAAACATTTTTTGTGGGAAGTATTTGCATCACACTACATAGAACTAACAAAAGCGAGAGCATACAGCAATGACAAGTCGGCAGTTGCAACCCTATATGCTGCGATGAAACGATTGTTGTTATTGCTATATCCTATCATACCTATTGCTGCGAGCTATATTTATGAAAGATTATTTAAAGCAGACATATTGCATGAAAATTTTCCTGCTAAAATAAACATAAAAGCAGAAGTAGATTTTAGCAAAATTCAAGAAATAAATTCAATTATATGGAAATATAAAAAAGAAAAGGGATTAAGCTTAAAAGCAGAACTTGCTTCTGCTGTGTTGCCAGAACTGCACAAAGATGTTATCGAAGATTTGAAAAGAGCACATAATATAAAACAAGTTTTTTCTGGCGATAATATAAAAATAGAATAAAAATGGAAAGCAAAACAAAACTAAAAAGAATTATACAAGAATTGGAAAAATATAGAGGCAGGCATACAGAACTTATCACTGTTTATATACCTGCTGGCTACAATATCAATGTGATCGCAAAACAGTTAGAAGCTGAAAAAAGTACTGCAAGCAATATAAAAAGCAAAACAACAAGAAAAAACGTTATTGACGCGCTAGAAAAAATAATAAGGCATTTAAAACTTTACAAACAAACCCCTGCTAACGGGCTTGCTATATTCTGTGGTAATGTTAGCGAAAAAGAAGGACAACCTGACATAAAAATATGGGCAATAGAACCACCGCAACCGTTAAACATCAAAATATATAGATGCGACCAACGATTTTTGCTTGAACCATTGAAAGAGATGATTAAAACAACAGACATATATGGATTAGTAGTTATTGACAGAAAAGAAGCGACTTTAGGTTTGCTTGAAGGTAAAAGCATTAGAGTAATTAAACATCTAACATCTGGCGCACCTGGCAAAATTAAAGCAGGCGGACAATCTGCACTAAGATTTAGCAGAATTATAGAAGGTATTGTTAAAGAATTTTACAGAAGGGTTGCTGAAGCAATGAAAGAAGCATTTTTTGACATGAAAGAACTTAAGGGAATACTGCTTGGTGGACCAGGCCCTAGTAAAGAAACATTTCTAAAAGAAGGCCAACTTGTAACAGAATTGAAAAATAAAATAATTGCCATACGCGACATAGGTTATGCTAATGAATATGGTTTAGAAGACCTAGTTAATGCATGTCAGGATGTGCTTGCAAAAAAAGAAGTAAGTGAAGAAAAACAGATACTAACAAAGTTCTTCGAAATGTTGGCCAAAAATAAAAGTAAAGTAGCATATGGTATAGAAAATGTAATGAAAGCATTGCAGCTTGGAAGTGCAGATACTGTGATAGTATCAAGCAGTATAGATGATGAAACTTTAAAAAAAATAGAGGAAATGGCAAAAAACATAAGTGCAAAAGTTGTGATCGTTTCTAATGAAACAAGTGAAGGTAAACAATTTGAAAATTTTGCAAAAGTTGGAGCAATTCTTAGATTCTGTATAGAGTAAAAATAATGCAAGATAAAAAGCTTTAGTAAAGTTTTTTAACCTGGTAATAATTCAGTTAAGTATGGAAGGTATTGAAAAAGAAGCAATAAAAAAAGTTGAAGCAGCACTATTTATAGCAGCAAAAGCATTAAGTATAGCAGACATTGTTAGAGTTACTGGTCTCAACCCTATAACTGTAAAGCAGGCAATAGAAAAATTAAAAGAAAAATATGCTAATGATAGTGCTATCACCATAGTAGGACTAGAACAAAAGTACAAAATGGACATAAAGCCAGAGTTTAATGATATAGCCTTAAGATTGGCTTCTGGAAAATCTGAATTCAGCAGGGCAGAACAAGAAACGCTTGCAATTATTGCATATAAGCAACCTATAAAACAAAGTATTGTTGTTAAAATTAGAGGAAACAAAGCGTATGACCATATAAAAAAGTTCATTGAATATGGACTAGTAAAAGCAAAAAAATGCGGACACACTCTTGAATTAAGTCTGGCAGATAAATTCTATGAATATTTTAGTTTAACTAAAAACCAGAGTATAAGTCAAAACATACAAAAAGAAATTAACGCATAAAATGGAACCTATATTTATTTATGTGATGATATATTTTGGATTATTTTTTGCTATTTTTTATCTTATAGAATTTATTGAAAACAAGGAAAAAATAAATGAGAAAAAAACTTTAACAAGATATGCGAAAGTAAGCATTATTGTGCCCGCATACAATGAAGAAAAAACAATAGTAAAAACTTTGAAAAGTTTAATTAAGTTAGATTATCCTAAAGATAAGTTTGAAATAATTGTTGTAAATGATGGATCGACTGACAAAACAAAGGAAAAAGTTGAATCATTTATCAAAAAACATAGAGGGTATGACATAAAATTGTTTAACAAGAAAAATGGAGGGAAAGGGAGTGCGTTAAATTATGGTATAAAAAGGGCTAAAGGTGAGTTTATAGCAACCCTTGATGCAGATTCTTTTGTTAGCAAAGATGCATTAAAGAAAATGATGTGTTATTTTGATGATGCTAAAGTTATGGCTGTGACACCTGCAATGACTGTACATAATCCGCGAAACTTTTATGAACGTCTTGTGCATGCTGAATATTTATTTGGGATCTTTTTAAGAAAAGCGTTTGCATTTTTGAATGCTATTCATGTAACCCCAGGACCATTCAGCATTTTTAGAAAAAAGTTTTTTGATAAGTATGGCGGGTTTGATGAAAATAATCTAACAGAAGATATAGAGATTGGATTACGCATACAAAGTAAAGGGTATAAAATAGAAAACTGCATGGATGCAAGAGTTGAAACGGTAACACCAAAAACATTTAAAGATTTGTTAAAGCAACGAAGAAGATGGTATAGAGGTTTTATTGATAATAGTATAAAATATAAACACCTATTTACTCCACGATATGGTTATTTTGGCCTTATAATGCTTCCTTCAGCATTCGTCTCTGTTGCATTTTGTTTGGGTTATGTGATATATTTTATTTTTAAGAATATGGAAATGTTCAGTGACACAATTACACGATTTAGAGTACTTGGCTTAAGTGTATTTTCATTAAAAAATTTTGATATTGCTGCTGTTAAAGAAGCACTATTCAACTTTTTTTTCCACCCACTAATTCCTCTTACATTATTAAGTATAATTCTTATGGTCAGCATGATAGTCATAGCAAAAAAACTTAGCAGAGAGAAATACAGCTTAAAATTAAGTTTGCTATATTTTTTTATTGCATATTGGTTCATGTATGCATTTTGGTGGGGGATTGCAATAATGTATAAAGTTTTAAATAGAAGTGTAAGCTGGAAATAAAATGGAAAAAAGAAAAATGAGAAAGAGAGAAATAAACATAGGTAAGATTGTAAAGGTATTTGTACTTACTACACTTGTATTTATTCTAGGATTGATGCTAGGTGAAAAGATAAGTGAAAAAAAACTTATGATTGCTAAACAATTAAATGAGGACATCAAAATAAAGATAATGGACATAAATTTGTTAACAGAAATGCTCGTCGCTAATCCTTGCAATAACTTAGCTGCATTGAACGAATTAACAACATTACTTGGAAAAGAAGAACAAAAGATAACATACTTGGAAAAAGAACTTGGCAAAAATAACGAAAAAGTTATAGAAGTAAAAAAAATGTATACAACATTATTACTAAAACATTATTTTGTTTTAGAGACGATAAAAGAAAAATGCGAAAAAAATATTACAACTATATTATTCTTCTATTCTAACCAGGAACCATACATAAGTGAATGTGAGAAACAAGGTTATGTACTTAGCTATATTAAGAAACATAAACCAAATATTTTTGTTTATGCTATAGATACAAACTTAGATTTAGCAACAGTAAAAGCACTGATCAACAGATACAATGTCACGATAGTTCCGACAATAATCGTAAATGGATATAAATATGAAGGGTTCATAAGTAAAGAAGATCTATTTGAGATGGTGTGACCAGTAAAATTTTTATGTTCTCTGTCTCATTGTATGTTGGAATAATTATGGTAATAGCTATAAGACCAAAAAACATAAATAGTTTAAAAACATTAGCTAAACCATGGCAAAGGTCGAATGTGACAATTGCGGAAAGCTTGTTGACGAAAGTGAAATAAGGTATGTGTTAAGCGAATTCAAAATGTTAAAAGTATGCAGAAAATGCTTTGATAAAGTCGATGGTATTAGAATAAAAAAACCAAGCGAAGAACAATGGAGAAAGGCGCAAAGCTACAGTGTTAAAGAAACGCTAAAAAGACTTTCTGGTTTAGAATAACGATAAGTTTTTAAATATAAAAGCAAGAAGGCAAAACATGAAGATAAACATAATAAAAGCGGAAAAGGACTATATTGAAATTGAACTTGATAATCTTACTGTTGCTGAGTTGCTTAGAGCAGAATTGTGGAACGAAAAAGGTATTAGTTTAGCTGTATGGAAAAGAGAACATCCTACAAAAAATCCTGTATTGATCGTTAAAGGTAAAAATGTTAAAGATTTGCTACTTAAAACCATTGAAAGAATTCAAACAGAAATAAAACAATTAATAAAAGAAGCAAAAAAATTAGCAAAATAAAAAGCAAAATGAAGCGTTCTAGCAGAAGGTGGAAAAAGAGATGGCAAATGCGTTGGAAGTGGCAGAAAAAAAGGTTAAGAAGGGAAAAAAGAAAGAGAAAACAAAGAAGAAAAGCTGCTAAATAGTTTTCTTTAATTTTTTCTTATTGTATTTTCCAAAAATTTTTAAATGTAGCAAGGCTAGTTGTGTTGAGGGGCGGTAGCTCAGCCCGGGAGAGCACTCGGCTGAAGACCGAGGAGTCGTGGGTTCAAATCCCACCCGCCCCATAAAGTTTTTAAATGTAAAAAGCCAAGCAAAAATATGAAAAAGTTGAAAAAAAGAGGTGCATTTGAATTAAGTATGACTACTGTAGTGATTCTTGTTATAGCAATGGTAATGCTTGCTCTCGGTTTAGTAATGGTACGCCGTATAATGTGTGGTGCAATTGGTTTAACTAGTACAATAAATCAAAAAATACATGATAAAATTAACCAGATGTTCGAAGCAGAAGGTGGTGAAGTACAATGTATAGGTGCTGGAACAGAAACAGTTTATTTAATACCAGGAAAAGTAAATTATATTTATTGCGGAATAAATGCACCAAAGGATGCTGAGTACATTATAAGCATTGAAAGCATAACAGATGATGCAAAAGATTGGATTTATGGTAGCGAGGGGTGGAAAGGCACAGTTAGCCCAGGAGACACACAACCTAAGAAAATTTTAAGATTAAAAATACCAAAAGATGCTCCTGAGATTCCTGTTATAATACATATTAAAGTAACAAAAAATGAAGATGGGGAAAGCAAACATGTAGCAACACTTGACTTAGACTTCCAAGTTAAAAGAATTGGCGGGTTGAGAGGGGCTATCTGTTAGTTTTATTTCTTTGGTTCGGCTTAGTTAGGTTTTTAAATAAATTACGATTTGCGTTAATATGCTAATGCTGTTTAATACGCTTGGTAGAAAGCTGGAAGCATTTAAACCAATAGACAAGACAGAAATCCGTATGTATACTTGTGGACCTACTGTTTATGATTTTCCTCATATAGGCAATTATCGTGCCTTTGTTTTTGCTGATTTACTGAAGCGTTATTTAATGTTTAAAGGTTACAAGGTAAAACATGTTACAAATATAACAGATGTGGATGATAAAACAATAGCAAGATCTCAGCAAGAAGGAAAAACGCTCAAAGAATTAACAAGATTTTATGAGAAAGCATTTCTAGAAGATTTGCGTGCTTTAAATTGTTTATATGCTGATATATATCCAAGAGCAACCGAGCATATAGATGAAATGGTCAGGTTAATTCAAATCTTAATTGACAAAGGCTATGCATATCTTGCTGAAGATGGCAGCATTTATTATAATGTTTCAAAATTTAAAGACTACGGAAAGCTGTCAGGAATAAAAAAAGACCAGCTTAAACCAGGAGCAAGGGTAAACCAACAAGAATACAGCAAAGAGCAAGCTGCAGACTTTGCATTATGGAAAGCTTACAGTGATAGTGATGGCCCTATATTCTGGGAACCAGAATTCAAGATTAATGGAAAAATTGTAAAACTAAAAGGCAGACCTGGATGGCACATTGAATGTAGCGCTATGTCTATGAAATATCTCGGTGAACATTTTGATATACACACAGGTGGGATAGACCTAATATTTCCTCATCATGAAAATGAAATAGCTCAAAGTGAAGCGGCAACAGGTAAGAAGTTCGTTAACTACTGGGTGCATAACGAATTTTTGCTTGTTGAAGGAAAAAAGATGAGTAAAAGCTTGGGTAATTTTTATACACTTCGTGATTTACTGGATAAGCATAAACCGGAAGCGATAAGATATGTACTTATATCAACACACTATAGGCAGTTACTTAATTTTACACTTAATAGCGTAAAAGCTGCGGAAAAAACATTGCAAAGAATTGCATTATTCTTGTATAGACTAAAGCAAATAAAAAGTGATACTGGCGATGATAAAGTAGTTGACGAGCTACTACACAAAGTTAAAGAAGAATTCAAACAACATATGGATAATGACCTAAACGTAACTAAAGCTTTAGCAGCCATATTTAACTTTATGCGGGAAATAAATAAGTTGTTGAACGAAAATAAAATAAGTAAGTTAAAAGCTGATGAGGTGCTCTCTTGCATGCTTGAATTTGATAATGTTCTTGGTTTAAGAATGGATAAGCTTGTTAACGAGCTCGAAAAACTCAATGCAGACCTTCCAGAAGATGTAAAGAAATTAATCGAAGAAAGAGAAAAAGCAAGAAAAGAAAAAAATTTTTCAGTAGCAGACATGTTAAGAGAAAAAATAAAGCAGAAAGGTTATTGGATCGATGATACAGAATACGGACCCATTGTAAGAAAATTAGAACAACAAAATGAATAAAAAAGACAGAGAAACGAACAGAGCAGTGAAAAAATTCAGATGGTTCAAAACAAGCGATGGTGTGCTCGTTATTGCTGGTAAAAATGCTGAGCAAAACGAGCAAGTTGTTAAAATAGCTAAACCCAACCAATGGTTGTTGCATACTAAGGCGGCAGGCAGTCCTTTCTGCTTATTGTTAACAAAGCCTAAACAAAAGCCAAGTGAACAAGCAATCAAAGAAGCTGCAGTATTCTGCGCTGCTTTCAGTAAAGCATTTAAACAAGGAAAAAAACAGATAGAAGTGCATTGTTTTTTGAAGAAAAACACTAAAAAAGAAAGTGAAAAAAAGAAACTACCTTTAGGAAGTTTTTTCGTTGAAAAGATAGAAAAAAAACTTAACGTTAAGCCACGTGTTGTTATAGTTAAAGATAACAACTACTATGTTGTTGTACCTAAAAAAACTGCAGAAATAAAAAAGTTAAAGATAATAGCCGAGATAAAACAAGGAAAACATGATAAAAATAAGTTAATAAGCAAGATCAAAGAAAGGTTAAAGCTTAACGAAAATCAAACAAGAATGCTACTTGCATTATTGCCAAATAAAATAGATATTATTTTCAAAAATGAAAAAACCAATGATTAAAATACAGCTAGGCAAGGCAGGAGTAACAGAAAGATTTATAGACAACCTAACAAAAATATTTAAAAATAGGGATTTGGTTAAGATTTCTGTGCTAAAAAGTTTCAGTAGAGACAAACAAGAGATAAAAAACACTGCCAATGCCATTTGCGATATGTTAAGTAAAAAAACAAAAAAGCCATACACAGCAAAAACGATTGGCTTTACCATTGTAATAAGAAAATGGCGCAAGCTAAAGTAAAAGTACTTGACGTTAAGCCTGAAGCATTTATAGCAGCACTAGCAGAAAAACTCAAAAAAATGCCAGAACTTGCTATGCCAGACTGGGCTAAGTTTGTAAAAACAAGTGCAGGTAAAGAAAGACCTCCTGAAAATAAAGATTGGTGGTATGTAAGAGCTGCAAGCATTCTTAGACAAATCTATCTTAAAGGAATAATAGGAACAAACAGACTGGCAACTCGTTACAGAGCTAAGAAAAAACATACTGCTAGCCCTCCGCGTATGTTCAAAGGAAGCAGAAAAATAATAAGAACAATACTGCAGCAAGCTGAAAAAGCTGGATTGGTAGAAAAAGTAGAAAAGCCAAGAAAAGGAAGGCAATTAACAAAAAAAGGTCTTGAGCTACTTGAAACAACTGCTGCAGAAGTAGCTTAATTTTATTTTGTTTTAAAATGAAGAAACAAATTGTTATCAGCATTACATTACTCATCGCTTTATTCATGTTTAGTAGCCTTTATTATGCTTGGATAAACCAAACAGACATCAAACATGGAGTGGCGTTTACAACAGATACTGTAATGTTGAACAACAAAACAAATGCTGCTTATGTTTATGCCTCATTATTTTGGATTATAGCAATTTACTGCTTGATAAGCATTATACGTTTTAGTTTTGATAAAGCAATTGAATCAAAACTAAAACCTGTTGCATTGCTAAAACATTAAAAAATGGAGGAAAATGAAAAAATTCAAAAGCAAATGGAAGAAGCATTACAGCAATTTCAAGCACTAGAACAGATTGTAAAGCAACACATGACAAAACAAGCATTAAGCAGATATGGCAACGTTAAAGTCGCACATCCAGAATTGGCTATAAAAGCTGTATCGATGCTTGCAAGCTTTATTCAATCTGGCCAAATCGATACTATTGATGATGACATGCTAAAGCAAGTTTTAAAAAGCCTGTCTGTCAATAAGCAATATAAAATTAAGCGTAAATAAGCAAAGCATAAAGCAAATGACATCGCGCAAAAGTTATATGCTTAAGTTGAGGCTTGGAAAACTGCAAAGACAAACTAAGTGGGCACCGTTTTGGGCAGTGTTCAGAAGGTTTGGTATTGGTAAAAGAGTGCATCCTACAGAAATGACAAGAATTAAACGAAGATGGAGACGCGATAAAATACCTAAAAAGTTGAAAAGGTTTGAAAAAAGAAAAATAAAATCTGGAAGAAAGAGGAAGAAGTATTAAAATGGAGGCAAAAATCGAGAGAAGCTATATCGTGCCTTTACGCAAAGAATGGATAAAAGCACCAAGCTATGCAAGAAGTAAAAAAGCAGTTAAAGCATTAAGGGCATTCATTGCTAGACACATGAAAGTAGATGCAGATAATGTGAAAATAAGCATGAAAGTAAATCATGCTATATGGAAAAACGGGCTAAAGAGACCACCAGCAAAAATTGAAGTTAAAGTTATAAAGGAAAATAATATTGTTAGAGTTTATTTGCCTGAAGAAACAGAAAAAGCAAAAGCAAACGAAAAGAAACAAGCTAAAGAAAAGAAAAAACAAGAAAAAGAGAAAACCGAAAAAGAGAACAAAACAGAACAGAAAGAACAAGAACAAAAACAAGAAAAAGAAGAAAAAGCTAATGCAAAGGAAAAGAAATGAACAACATTCTTGATTTAATTAATTATAGTATAGTTTTTCTTGATAAGCCTTACGGAATAACAAGTCATAAAGCAAGTGAAATTGTAAAAAAAGAGTTACAAAAAAATTTTGGTGTTAAAATAAAAGTCGGCCATACAGGTACACTAGATCCGAAAGTTACTGGAATGTTGATTCTGCTCATCGGTAAATCAACAAGATTAATGCGTTTATTTAACTTAGACAAAACATACATTGCTGTTGCAAAATTACATAAAGAAATTGACAACAGAAGCATCACCCAAACAATAAATGAAAAGTTCACAGGCATAATAAAGCAACTGCCACCTAAAAGAAGTGCTGTAAAAAGAGCAATAAGACAACGCGTAGTGTATGAATTTAGCTTGATGGAAAGAAAAGATAGGATTTTGCTTTTCAAAATCAGATGTCAAGCGGGAACTTATGTAAGAAAACTCATACACGATTTAGGGAATGCATTGGGTGTAGGTATGCACATGCTAGAACTAAGAAGAATTGCTGTAGGAAATTTTAATGAACGATTATGCGTAAACTTATATGATGTAATACAGGCTATAAGGAATAAAAAAACCAACGTATTTGTTAGTATAGAAAAAGTTGTGGATAAACTTAGACTGCCAAAACTGCAATTGAGCAAGGAAAAAGCAAAAAAATTTTGTATGGGGCAATTCCTAAAGTTAGAAGTTAAAAACATTACTGACAGAATTATGCTTGTGTTCTATAACAAAAAATTAATCGGTTATGGAAAAATAATAAACACTAAGTTGAAGCCAGAAGCTGTAATTAGGCAAGTTCAATAGTGCAATATCTTTACCTTCTTAGGATAAAGCAATACTACTTCAATCTTTTTTCCGTTTATGATAGCTGTATAGTAAACACCGCCGTAATCATTGTTATACTCAAAATTAATGTCATGTCCTGTAATTTTTCTTAACAGCTTTGTAACGTCTTTGCCCACATACAACCTATTCCATTCTTCTTGTTTCAGCTCAATTTCAAGATTTTTTGGTTTGCACATTAAAAAAATGTTAATGAAGAATGGTTTTAATATTTTTTGGAAGATCTTGTCTAAATTCTTTTTCAAGTTTTTTAATTATTTTTTCGAGATTATTTTTATGCCTTTGGTCACTGGTAGTATCAAATTCGACATAAAGTTGTCGTAATAGATATGCAAACCTATCTGCTATATTAATTATTTCTACCTTTCTATCGCCATGAGGGATAAAAAAGATTCTCTCTGGATTAAAATCTAAATCATACAAATTTTTTATTAAATTTGAAACATCATTTTGAGTAAAATTAAATATACCATCAATGAAGCAAGAGATCTCATATTTTGGGTACTTCCTACAAAAAAATGAAATCAATAAAGCAAAAACCAATTGCTTAACTAAACCGTTACCATGTTGTTGTTTAAATTCTGATGGAACAACTGTATAAATAAGATCGATTTGTAAAGAATCTAATAATTTTTTTATTTTGTCTAATAACTTCTTACTCTTTATATTTGATTCTCTAATTTTACTATAAATACATTCAGGATAAGTTATAGCTAACTCATAATTAAATGAAGAAACCGCACAATAAATCGTGGGGTTTTTTCCTTCGTTTGATTCGTCTATGCCAACATAAAGTTTGGGTCTCTTTGACATCAAAGTCACCCCTTTTCCCCACACCTCTTTTATTTCTTTTATTCTAAATTGTCGTTATATTTAAATTTTATCTCTTCCAAGGGAAAAGAAAAATATTTAAAAATAATTTTACATTGTTGAGTATGTTAATTCAGATTAGCTTAAAAGTTATTTTATTTTTATTGTATTTTGCATGCATATATTATATGATTTTAAGTTTAAAAATCGTTAAAAAGGAATTTAGAAGGTTATATTTTTACTTATTAACAGGGGTATTTTTATTTTTACTTCAGGAAATAACGCCTATATGTGTAGAAAATGTTGGATTAATAATTATAATATTTGGAACATTAATTTGTGTTAGAACGTTAATTAAAGAATATGCTTTCATGATAACTCCTTTACATGAAAAAATCATAAGTAAATTTTTTAGTTAAAAATGAGAGTTGGTGTAGGTGTAAGTGTCAAAAAAGATGAAAAAATTGCTGGAAAAGAAGCTGCTATAAACGCTCTAAAACAAAGTAAAAAAGCGAATTTTGCATTTGTTTTTGCCGACGCTTGTTATAATCAACAAGAATTACTGGAAAGTATAGAAGAGGTTATAGGGCCTATTCCTATGATTGGATGTAGTGGAATGGGGATAATAGCAAATAAAAGCTACGAAGAAGGTGTAGTCGTAATGACTATTAATACTAATAAAATAAAATTCCGAACAACATGGGTAGAAGTAAAAGATGAATTTGAAGGAGGAAAACGTCTCGTAAGTAAATTAATAAAACAAAGATATAAAATATTAAACACAGTATTTATAAAAACTAAACATGGGTTCGTACCTGTTAACCCATATGCTATAATAGAATTTGTTGATCCTTTTATCGGAAATGTAAATAAAATGATTAAAGGGATGATAGAAGTAGCAGGGCCTGGGCTACCTATTATAGGAGGAAGTGCAGGAGATAACAAACAATTTAAAAAAACATATCAATATTGCGATTGGAGAGCACTAAGTAAAACTGTAGTTGCTTGTTTTCTTCAATCAGAACTTCCTATAGGGTACGGAGTAGGGCACGGATGGAGACCTATTAGCAAACCGTATGTGGTAACAAAAGTCAAGGAAAATAGATTGTATGAGGTGGATGGAAAACCCGCCATCGAAATGTATAAAGAATTTTTCGGAAAAAAAGCTAAAAAAATAATTGAAGAACCTTTAGGTAAACTTGCACTTCAATGTCCTATAGGGATGCCTACTACTTTCGGCAACTATATATTGAGACACCCATTCGCTGTAGAAAAAGATGGGTCTATTATCATGTCTGGAGATATTCCAGAGCAAGCAGTAATAAGAATAATGACCGCTGAACCTAAAGATAATATTAAAGCAGCTTATGAAGCAGCCATACAAGCTAAAAAAATGTTAGGAAAAGCTAAGCCTGCAATGGCTTTAATCATAGATTGTGGAGCAAGATACTTGTTGAGGGGTAAAAAAGTAGCAGACGAAGAAATAAAAGCTGTCAAAAAAGTGCTAGGCAATGTTCCTACTGCAGGATTTTTTACTTATGGTGAGCAAGCGCCAATATATGGTACTTTATCTAGTTTATTGAACGAAACATTTGTATTAGTAACAATAGGGAGATGAATTTTATAAACTGCTACGATTTAACGATAGGTATAATAGGAATCTTTATAGCAACTATTATAGGAATTATAACCACTGTATTGTCTGAAGGTGTAATTAAAAAAAGCATCAAAAACATTGTTTTGTTTTGCTATTTTTTTTCTTTATCTTTAATTATAAAAATTTTTTATCGAGAGATTTATTATATTACAAAAATTTTTGCAACAATATTTCTGTTAGCGTGTATAATAGAAATTTATAAATTTAGTAAGATATTTGGAAGGGTTCTAAGAAAATTTTAATCAACTCCAAAACGTCTTATTTGTTTTTTTCCACTTTAAATAATCACGCAAAATATGTTTGTGATCGAATGCAAATTTATGCTTCTTTATTTCTTTAAGTGGTAGCCATACAAGTTTAGAAGCATCTGTTGCTGCTTTTGCTTTACTTATTTTTGTTAATGGTCTTGCTATAAATACAACTGAAACATACCTACCACGAGGATCTCGGTTAAGTGCTGAATAAACACCAAGAATATTTAACAATTTTGCTTTGATGCCTGTTTCTTCTTTTAATTCACGCAATGCTGCCTGCGCAACAGTTTCATCTTGCTCAACATGTCCGCCAGGCAAAGCAAGCATACCCTTGAATGGCTGCTTTGCCCTTTTAATTAATAAAACCTTATTGTTTACTTCAACAATAACATCAACAACAAGGGTTATCATAAAAAAGGAATATTAAGATAAGTTAAAAACTTTCTTATTCATTTTCGTAAAGTTTTTTAATATCAAATGTAAAGAAAATACATGGAACTAAGCATTAAAGATATGGAAGACGAAGCGAAGAAGTATGGAAAATTCATTAAAGAGCTAGGCGAACTAAAAGAATCTGCTCCTGAAATTTTTGGTGTTGCAACTGGAACAAAACTTGACGAGTTATTTTATTATGTTGAGTTTGATGAAAAGACACAAAAATTCAAGAAAAAGATACTTGGAGGTATTCCTTATAGAAGTGTATTAAACATTGTTGGCATTGCAGATACTGGAAAATCTGTATTTGCTGAACAGTTTGCTGTCTATCAAGCCGCACACGGTTATAAAGTATTGTTTGTTACTGTAGAAAGTCCGGCAGAATTCTTGTATAGTAGCTTAAAACAAAAAGCATATGCACTAAATGTTGATTTTGACAAAGTTGAAGAAAATATCATTGTAGTAGATGCATCAAAAAGCTATCAGTTTAGAGAAAACGTTATGTCTGTAATAAAGACAATGGAAGCTGCAATAAAAAAGAAACATTGTACAGTAACTGTAATCGATTCTGTAACTGGATTTTATGAACATAGAGAGGTTATGGCAAGACAAATAGTTAGGGCTTTATTCAATTTTTTAAAACAACACAAACAAACTGCATTGTTTGTCTCGCAAAAAAGAAGCTCACAACAAGCAGAGAGTGCTGAAGCTGCAGGAGGTTTGGCTGTTGCACATATTGTGGATGGAACAATAATACTTGACAAAAAATTAATTGAAACGAGATTTGATCAGTCTTTATATGGTTTGCCTATCGGATCTGTGCTTAGAACTATTCGTATAGATGGGTGTAGGTTGTCTGCACATGATAGTGATACATGGGTTATGGAGATTACTGACAAAGGTTTAATCAAAATTAAAGAAAAACTTAGCGATGTTATAAAAAAACAAAAAACAAAGTAAAATGGAAATAATTACACCTGAAAACGCTAAAAAGGAAATAAGCAAAGAAGTGGATGAAAAAGCTAGAAAGGTTTTCAATTATGCTATTGAATTGCTCGGAGGTTTAAAAAAACTTATAGAGTTCAGAAATTTAACTTGGCTTCCAAGCCTTGCTGAAGCATCCTACAGCGTCGTGCTCAAAAATGAGTTAATGCTAACAGCAAGAGAAATCGCTGAAAAATTAGGTATAAGTAAACAAACTGTAGAGAACATACTAAAGGCAAAAGCAGAAAAGTTAGAAGCTTTCTTAAAAGGAGAAATTGAAAAGTTTGATGAACACAAAGCTGGAAGTTTAGCTAAACTTGCATATGAAAAACTGAAACAATCTGGAATGTTTGAAAGTGTTGAAATAAGTAAGCAACAAGCTGAAGAGCTGAAAAAGTTTGATGCTGACATTGCTTGGGCTGTGTTTGTCTTGCATGCTATCAAAGGATTAGATTTTCCAATCAATGATAAAGAAACGCTGAAAAGCAAACTACAAGGTATAGAAATAAAAGGAAAAGATATAGGTGAAGTTATTGATAATATCGATTTTCCAATCAATAGCCCTGCAGAATTATTGCATAAAATAAAGGAAGCTATCTAGGTTTTTTGTTTTTCAACTTTCTCTTTTAACAATGTATCAAGAGGGCTTTCGATTTTTTTGATTTCTTCTGTTGAGACATGTGTATAAATTTGAGTGGTGCTAAGATTTTCGTGGCCAAGTAAAACCTGGATTTTTCTTATGTCTACACCAGCTTCAAGCAAATGAGTAGCAAAGCTGTGTCTTAATGTGTGGGGTGTTACTTTCTTGTTTATTTTTGCTTTAGTGCGTGCGTACTGAATTATTTTTTGTATGTTTCTTGGGCTTAGCTTGCCTTTAGGGCCAGAAAACAAATACTCGCTTTTATTTGATTTCATCAATTTTTCAATAGCATCAACGAGATGTTCGGGTATTTTGAAAATTCTGTCTTTTTTTCCTTTACCTTTTCTAACAAAGCCTATACGCTCAGCAAGGTTTATGTCTTGCTTCTTCAATGCTATCAATTCTGAAACACGCAAGCCGGTTGCATATAACATTTCTAGTATAAGCCTACTTTTTGCTGTACCAGCATGTTCAAATAAGCTAAGCACTTCTGCTCTTGTCAGTACTGTTGGCAATCGCTTTTCCTTTTTCGGCCTTTTGATGCCTGCTGTAATATCTTTTTGCAGTATTGTTGAGAAAGCGTACTTTATTGCAGCCAAAGCAAGAATAATTGTGCCTACAGATTTATTGCTTAACTGGTCTGCAATGAATAGCTTAACATCATCTTCTGTAATTTGTTCGGGGTTTTTGCGTGTAAAATCGAGTAATTTTTCATTAAAAAACAAATAGTTGCGTATAGTAAATTCACTTGCTCGTCTGATGCGTAATTCTGTTTCGATGCGTTTTAACCATTCTTGCTTTTCCATTTAACTGTTAAAACGAACTTATTTTTTAAAGTTTTCGATTACGTTTTATGTTTCTTGTGCGAACTTTTTTAGTTTTTTAGCGATTTTGCTAAAAAGTTTTAAGAAATAACAACAAATTTTTATCATTTTTATTGCTTAAATATTTTAATCAATTCTTAAAAGATTTAAGAAGTAAGAAATTAAATTCAAGCTTACTCAAAGGCAAAATAAATAACACTAGATAACCGTCTGGCGCTAAGGGACAACCTTTTGAAGTAATTTGCTAGAGCTAGTAAAAGTGTAAATCTAAAGTAAATGATTAAGCTGTTAGCTGAAAAGAGCAGTTATTTGTTAATACTATTTGTTAATACCTTACTAAGTGCGCTTTGGCACTTAAAAGATCTGTAGAGATTTGTTTAAGGAAGATTTAAAAAATAAAGGCTTTCAAAATATTATGAAGCAATGTGTTTTTTGTAAAATTGGAAAAGAAAAGGAATTGGTAGTATATGAAGGGAAGTTCTTTTATTTAATGTTTGATATTCATCCTGTATCTCCAGGACATATGTTGATAATTCCAAAACGACACGTGGTGTCAATTTTAGATCTTAATGTAGCTGAACAAAAAGAATTTTGGAAAATGCTAAACAAAGCTATCAAACTAATAAATTCAACCAACTTAAAAGAATTATATAAAAAATGGGCAAACAAGCCTATTAGTCAAAAATCTAGAAGGTTTTGCTTAAAGATGTTAAAACATCCTAAAATAGGGACAAGGCCTGATGGGTACAATATTGGTGTAAATGAAGGGATGGCCGCTGGAAGGACCATCCATCATTTGCATATTCATGTAATCCCAAGATACTCGGGAGACGTGAAAAATCCTGTAGGTGGCATAAGAAACATAATACCAAAGCTAGGAAACTACAAAAACTGACCTGCTGTTGGGTGTTGTTGAAGTCTTATTTAAGTAAATTTTGTTTAATTTGTTTAAATTCTATAAACGTGATAAGCTAGTTTGGGGGGTTGCTGTTTGTTTTTTAAAAAGGCTGTCCAAACAGCTGTCCAAACAACTTCAACAGCTGTTGGTTTTCAACAGGCTGTTGGAATTTTGGACAGAAAAATTTATAAATAACCCAAACTTTGGTTTTGCAATGGTGTTTGGATGGATAAAAAGAAAGAAAGAAATTGAAAGATTGAAACAAATGATGCGTGATTCTTTCTTTTTAGTTAGACAAGATATTGACAAAATCGGAAGATGGATACAATTTCTCGACGAAAAAGATGAAAAGATAGAACAAAAATTTAATATACACATTAATGAATTAAATTTAAAAATTGATAGGTTAGAAGAAGAAATAAAAGAGATAAAAGAAGCAATTTCATTTTTTACATCAAGGCTGTCCAAACAGCTGTCCAAACAACTTCAACAGCTGTCCAAACAACCAACACCTGTTGAAGGTGTCCAAACAGGTGTTTGGACAGCTGTCCAAACAGGTTTGATGGGTAATTTGACACTAACAGAACGTGCAATTGTATGGGTTTTATTAAATACAGATATGAAATTGAGCTACCAAGACATTGCAACAGTGCTAGGTAAGGACGCATCAACAATAAGAGGGCAAATAAATAGCATAAAACAGAAATGTGAGGGTTTAATAGAGGAAGTAATTGAAAAAAACGGAAGAAAGAGGTTCTATATACCTGATGAAATCAAGGAGAAAGTGTTCAAAAATGTAAAAGTGAGAGTTAGCAAAAAACAGGCAAATATACAAAATTTAGGGGAAATAAGCCACAATTCGCTAAAATTTGGTAAAAAAAGGAAAAAAATAGCTGAAGAAGAATAAAGATAAGCAAAATTAGTAAAAAACGAAAAAGTGAGAGTTAGCATATGCTGTAAAAGCCTAGATTTGTTAAAAAATAAAGGGTTAAATGTGTGAAAAAAAGGAAAAGTGAGAGAAATAGAAATAAAAACTAAAGAAAAAGAAACTCGGACAAGGTGTGTAGCGTGCTTCATACTAAAATTTTAAAAAAGAGGGTAAAGTGAGAAAAATCGTAAAAAAGCAAAATTTGACGGAAATAAGGCGTAATTCGGCAAAATTTACAAATTAGAAATAAAGCAAACCAAATAAACATAATTGTGGCAAAAAGCAGAAATAGATACCAAAATAGCTAAAAATACATTATTTTTTAATTATTCGGTTTAACGAATTGTTGATTTAGCATGTTTTGTTTCTGCTTTTCCGTCGAAAAATCAGTAGGTTGAAAAAGTTTACTATTGTATAGCTTGGTTATAGCTTCGAGTGTTGCAAGCTGCATCAATTCTGTTGGTAAGGAAAGTAAAACAAGTTTGTTGTTATGACGTTGTTTTATTATAGGTATGCCCTTCTCGACGAGCCTGTTCACATAATCACGCACGCTACTTGGTGTCAGGTTTAGCATTTTTGCTATATCCTTGTATGTGGCGTATTGTTTTTCATTAACAATTGTATAGATAGCAGAAAATACGTTAAATTCTTGTCTTGTTAGCAGTTTAAACTTATGCTTTAGTCTTTTTTTCATCTCTTCAACAAAGCTTGCAATTTGCTGGGTAAATTGTTCTTCATTTTTAACCTCTGGTGAAGTTCGGTTTAACATCTTGTGCGAACTTGTCGAAGTGTTGTCGAAGTGTTGTCGAAGTGTCGAAACCCCCTCATTTCCTGTGGAACTACTGAAATAAGGCGTAATTCTGTCAAATTTAGCAGAATTATTTTGGGTATGCTCCACAGGAAATTTATGTGTCGAAAACTGCTGAAAATGTGTCGAAAAACTGCCGGATTTTTGCTGTTCTTGGCCAGTTTCTGCACAATATTGTGCAGCTTGCTCTAAATTTTGCTTCAATTTATTAAGTTGTGACTCAAAAAAATTGATTTTTTCTTCAATAGAACTTATTTTTTGTCTTAAATCAAGCATCTCAGCAAAGATCAAATCAAAATTACTAGATATATTTGTTAACTGTCTTGCTATGAATGCAAGATGTTGCATTACGCTTGTTTGCTTTTTATTAAACATGGCAAGAAACAAGCACAAGGCATATATAAATTTTTGTTTGTTTAAACATCTATTTTTGTTCTTACATTTTTGTTTCTCTTAATCCGAGAACAAAACTTATAATCTTATTTTCAGCTTTTCTTAAATGTGCTTGAAAGGTCGAAAAAGAAAGTTTTGCTATTTTTGCTAACTCATTTACAGTTATCTTTCTTGGATACTCATAATAACCATGAGCCAAAGCAAGTTTTATTGCTTTTTCTTGCTTTTCTGTTAATTCTGGTAATAAAGTTAAAAAACCAAAATTCTTTATTTTTCTTTTTTCAAACCTTAGAACTTGTAAATTGAATTTTTCCACACCTACTTCAATCAATTTTTCTAATTCTTTCCTTTCTAAACAGGCTACTTCCCATAATTGATAATCAGCTGTATAAATTACAGGCTTCAAATGAATAATTTTTGGATTGTAAAGAAATCTTAACTGTTCTTTTTCTTCTTCAGTTGCTTTGTGGGAAGAGATTGTTATAAAAAAATTTTTTTCTCTTGCAAGATACACAGGTTTATTACCTCTCTTTTTCTTTTCGAATTTTTTTATTTCTCTAAAAAAGCCCTCTACTTGAGATTTTTCACCTTCTACAAAACCGGCAGTTACAAAGAAGTATTTATCATTTTCTAAATAGTGGGTAATAGGATAGTAATACACCTTAAGATTTCTTCGTTTTATTATCTCTACTAGAGGGGTACGTAGACGTATTTTAAACTTAAGGTACCACATATTATAGTAAATTTATAAACATTTAAAAATTTATGGTATAATTCTAACTAACCAAATCAGTTTACTGCTTCTATTATCTTGTTTGTGCTATTTATCGCAATTACTTTTTGCATTTCACTGCTTTCTTGATTTTCTCTTTTAGTTTCTTTTTCTCTTTTTCAGGAAGTTCCCAAATTCCGCCACGGGAACCTAAAAAGTGCATTTTTTGGTTTTGTTTTTAGTTTTTATCTACTATTAGATAAGAAAAAGTATGATAATTATTTTTTATCGATAATTATCGTTCAGAAATGGGATTTAAATTTTATATCGATAATTATCGTTGTTTTTTACCTATTTTCTACCTTCTAATGTTATCTTTAGTATTTTATCATAAACTTGCTTTGAGAACAAGCCAAGTTGCAATCCTTTTCTTAATACTTGATAATAGAAACCTCCAGGAAGACAGTATTTGAAGGCTTTACTTTTAGAATATGTTTTTTTAAGTTCGTCTATAATTTTTATAACATTTTGTAAAGGCTTGTCAAGTGCTTTCTTGTAAAGCTCCTCGATAGGTTCGTCAACTGCATTGCCAACACTGAATTGCTTCCATAATGTGCCGGGCAAAATTAAAGGTTCACAGCTGCCTAGCCATTCTCCTGATTTGATTCTTACATATTGCCAATATGCAGGATCTATAAATGAAAAGCGAAAAAACAATGCAGAACTTGCATAACGTTTCTCTACAAAAAAATTTCCTAATTCATCAATCCATATATCATTAACTTTTATTATTTTATTATCTATTAAGTATGGAAGATAAACACAATGAATTGGTGGTCTAATATCTATAGATATTTGGGCAGAAATTTTGATAGATTTCAAAATTTTTCTTAAATTTTTTACAAACTTTAGTAAGGTGCTTATAGATGGCATTAAAAACATATCTGTAAAAGGGGTAGGAAAATACATAGCAATGCTAAAGTTTTTTATTTCTCGTTTGGATAACTCTTTAACAAGCTTTAGTATTGCTTGAGAATTATCCTCAATCAATGTGCTGTCTATGAAGATTTTATCAGCCAAACCTGCATCAACAGCAAGCATTAGGTTGTTTAACACTCTTTTAAACACACCCTTGCCTCGTAGCTTGTCATGTGCTTCTCCCCAGCCGTCTAGGCTAACATCAAGAAAGTCTATATCAAGCTTAGCTAATTCGTCAATATACACATCCAACAACAGCCCGTTGGTTACCATAGTGTAACCAAATTGCTTTTTTTCGTCCTTTTTTTGTTTTTTTATTCTATCAAACACTTTAAGAACTTTGATAACATCTTTGTAAAGCAATGGTTCTTTCCCTACAACAGAAATGATACTAACGTGCTTTTCAAGCTTCCTTATTATCTTTCTCCAATCTTCGAAAGGTAATTCTTCACCACCTTCTGCTGTATAAAAGCAATGTTTACAGCCAAGATTGCATCTATTAGTAAGATCGAGTTCTGCCACTCTCAACTCTGCGTTTTGCCTTATAAACTCATAAAGCTGTTTCCATGTGATTTGGTTGTTGAGATATTGTCTTATTTTTGGTAGAAGATCTATTTCAAACATTGTTTGATTTGTTTTTGGCATTTTTCTTTTAAATTGGGATTAAAATATATAAAATTTTTTAGGGATAATTATCGGTAAAAAAATTAAAATTTGAAGTTGGATTCTGTGTTATTATGATAAAGAAAAAACATAAAGTATTAAAAAGAAAAAATAGACTAAAGTATTTGTTTTTATTTCCTTTAGCTTACTTACTTTTTCCATACAACATAAGTGCATTAACTTTAAAAAAAGAATACCAAATAAAACCAAATCTAAAGTTTGCAAATCAAAAAAGTTTAAGCATAGATAATAAAACACAAAAAATATTTGTTGGAGTTTATGATGATACCTGCTCCTATGTTCTTCAATTTAATAATTCTTTAAAATTAGAAAATAGGATTAAGCATAAAATACAAAACAATAAAATAACTAGCACATCTTTAGAGTCTGTTTTGTATGCTCATGAGAGGGTTTGGACAGCAGAAAAACAGAGTTATGAACATAGTAAATTTAAATTATTCTTGTATAATTTGTATAGCCATATACATAAGTACTTCTTTCTTACAGAGCCAGATACGCTGCTTAAAAAAATCTCTACACATATAATATGCTATAACCAAAATGGGAAAAGATTATGGGAAAAGATATTTAAAAATAGAAATGTAGGGAAAGTAGTCAAGATTCCAGATGGTGTATGTATATTTGGTTGGCGTCGGAAATATGGTAGAAGGAAAAATGCTCAATGCATAAGGATAAATTTAGAAGGAAGATATAAGGTTATTTTTGATTTTGGTGGTCTCGAATTTAAGGAAAAAAATGAAGTACGTCAAGTGATAGTGGGGGAAGATATGCTAGATATTATGCTAAAAAGGTTTGCAAACTCGTATATATTTTGTATTGATTATAGTGGTAAGATTCTTCGTTACTCTTTTAATATTTTATTATTAGATCCTATTACAACATATAACAAAACACATGTTTTCTCCATTAGCCAGGATACCAATGGAAGAGGGTTTACTCTTTATAAAATTAAAAAACCGCTAAGTGAGCTAATTGAGAGGGAATATTATGAAATAATCAATGATACCACTAAAATAAGAAGAAAAAACAAATACATCAATGATAAATTTAAAATTGGTGGATTTGTAATTAAAGATTGTTGTATAGATTCTTCAGGAAAAGTTAATGTTACAGGTTACATAGAGAGGGGTTTTAAGCCAGATATAGGGTTTATTTATAGATTTAACAAAGAAGATCTCAAATTAGTTGAAGAATATCAAAAAGAAGGTGAAGCATTTCTAGAAATAGAAACATTAAACGACAGCCTTATTGTAGTTCTGTCCATTGATAGAAGAACTGCAGAGAAAAGAATAGAGATCTTTAAATATAAGTAAGGTGAGGTTGTTTCGAAATAAGAAAAAGGTTATTTTCTAGTTAATATCTAACAGAAAAATTTAAATATTCTCTCTCCATTAGAAACAATATATAAAATATGTACAATGAGACAATACATAATAAATAAAAAAGCTGAAATAAAAGAAGTAAAAGTAAAAGAGAGAGATATAGATTTTATAAAAACAAAAGCGATGGCTCAAGCAGTTATAGGACCAAGAAGGGCAGGAAAAAGCTTTTCTCTTTTTTACTGGATTAAAAAATTAAAACTAAAAGATGAAGATTACTTATTCGTTAACTTTGAAGATGATGAGGTTGTAGGGATGTCTAGAGAAAAGAAAACCAGGGCTGTTGAATATCATGTAAAAGTGTATAACAAAGAGCCAAACTTTATTTTTCTCGATGAAATTCAAGAACTTGAAAGATGGGAATCTTTCCTTTATTCGTTGATAGAAAAGAAGAAGTATACTATCTTTTTTACAGGATCTAATTCAAAACTATTAAGCAAAGAAATAGCAACACAGCTTAGAGGAAGAGCTATTACAAGGGTGGTTTTTCCTTTCAGCTTCAAAGAATTCATTAAGTTGGAAGGTTTTAAATTAAGCAAGTATCCTACATCTATTGAGTTAGCTAAATTAATACATCTTTTAGACAAGTTTATTAATTTTACAGGATTTCCCAACGTATTAATTGATAAAATAAATCCTAAGCTTTTTTTTAAAGATTATCTCGATTTAATAATCTTTAAAGACCTCGTAGAAAGATATGGTATAGAGAATGTACACGTTTTAAAATTATTTATTCTCAGGGCAATCTCAAATTTTGCAAGAGAATTTTCAATAAACAAAATTTATAACGAATTTTCTTCTCTAGGTATAAAAATAGCCAAAGGAACTTTATACAATTATGCTTCATATCTTGAAGATGTTATGACTTTATTTTTAGTTAAACGTTTTTATCCTTCTGAAAGGAAATCACAACTTTCTATACCTAAGGTTTATCTTTGTGATAATGGCTTAGCTAACTTTATTATTTCATCTAAAACAGAAAAAGATTCTGGCTGGCTTATAGAGAATCTGGTTGCAATTGAACTAAAAAAAAGAGAACTTAAAAAAGAATTTAATGTTTTTTACTGGAAGGATGAAACTGGCAAAGAAGTGGATTTCGTTATTAAAGAAGATTTGAGTGTTAAGCAACTCATACAAGTTAGTTATGCTTCAGCAAGAGATGAAGTTGATAAGCGTGAAATAAAGGCTTTACTAAAAGCTTCAGAGCTTTTAAGATGTAAAGATTTGCTTGTCATAACTTGGGATTATGAAGCTGAAGAAGAGATAAAAGGAAGGCAAATCAAGTTTATACCTCTTTGGAAATGGTTATTGACAACTTAAAGATTAAGGCAGGCAAGTCGTTGTGGGAGTGGTTATTAGGATGTTGGTTGGAAGTTTTGCTTTATGGCTTTAATGAAGGATATGAACGCTTCTTTTCACCTTTTTATTTTATTCCTTTACTTATCAACGTAATATTTAAGTAGTACTCCTGCATTGATTTTTTCAGAAAAAAGAGGTGTAAAATGCCACAGGAATTGCTTGAACGTTATTCATTGCAGCTAGAAAGCGTCAAATTTTATGTTAGCATTGTAAAAGCTCCTGGCATGAACCGTTATTTGCTTGAACTACCGAAACTGAGCAAGCCAAATCAAGCTTTTTTACAGCTCGTTAAAACAGAGCTAATAAAAAAAGTTGCGATCTCTGCCACAGAAATTCTTGATGTGAAAGTGTTGCATGCTGTAAAACAAAAATTTGCAAATGAAGCAAGAAAGTTGATACAAGAAAAAATACAACCAAGTCAAGAATTGCTTAATATTATGGTGGTGTTGTTGCTTAATGACATGCTTGGTTTGGGCGATATCGAATTTTTACTTGCTGATCCACAGCTAGAAGAGATTGTTATTGTTTCTAGCGCCGAACCCATTCGTGTTTATCATAAAAAGTACGGTTGGTTAGAAACAAATTTGCGTATAAGCAGAGAAGAACAAATTGTTAATTATGCCAACATCATAGCGAGACGTGTTGGTAGGCAAATAACAACATTGCAGCCATTACTTGATGCGCATTTGGCAACTGGCGACAGAGCCAATGCAGTGCTTTATCCTATAAACACAAAAGGTAATACAATCACAATAAGAAAATTTGCTCGAGACCCTTGGACTGTTGTCGATTTGATAAAAAACAAAACAGCGAATTCAGGTATATTTGCTTTGATATGGCAGGCTATAGAATATGAGATGAATATTCTTGTTTCTGGAGGAACTGCCAGCGGAAAAACAACACTGCTAAATGTCATGCTACCATTTATACAGCCAAACCATCGCATAATAAGCATTGAGGACACACGCGAATTGCAGTTGCCTGATTACTTGTATTGGACACCACTAGTAACAAGACAACCAAATCCTGAAGGTAAAGGCGAAGTAACTATGCTTGATTTGCTAGTTAACAGCTTGCGTATGCGTCCTGATAGAATTGTACTTGGTGAAATTAGAAAAGCAAGAGAAGCAGAAGTATTGTTTGAAGCAATGCATACAGGGCATAGCGTTTACGCTACTTTGCACGCAGATACTGTACTGCAAACAATAAAACGTTTAATTAACCCTCCGATAAACTTGCCAGCCAATCTGCTGAGCGCTGTTAATCTTAATCTTGTTATGTTTAGAGATAGACGTAGAGGTATAAGAAGGCTATTACAAGTTGGCGAGTTTATAGAAACAGAAAATAATGTTACTGCCAACATCATCTATAGGTGGGATAGGGTAAAAGACACTATAAAGCCGCACTCTAATTCGTTGCGTTATTTTGAGGACCTATCAAGACATACAGGCATGGATATAGATGAAATAAACAATGACATATTAGAGAGAAAGCTAATACTTGACTGGATGGTTAAGCAAAATGTGAAAGGTTTAGCCAATGTGAGCAAGATCATAAAAGCATATTATAAAGACAAGCAAAAACTGTTAAGACTTGTCAAACGTAATGTTTCATTCGGTACTGTTGTTAAGTCGTTATAGTCTCTTAAAATGAAAAAAACAAAATCCTCAAGCAAGCAATTTTTTTTAGGCAGATGGCTCGCATCACGTTTTAAATTTTTACATAGCCATCTTGATCTTGAGCTAAAACAAGCAGGTTTAGCTATCGATACAGAAACTTATTTGGCAAGCATCTACAACAATACTTTTTTCACTTTTGTTGTACTTTGTATTGTTTTTGCTGTTTTGCTTAAGTTAACAGGCAAACCTGTTGCTTATTCTTTATTGTTTGCTGTTGTACTTACACTTATTTTGTTGCCAAGACAATTTGCAAAACCTAAATTGCTTGCAAAAAGGCGTGTAACAAGTATAGAGCAAAACTTGCTTGCCGCATTGCAACAAATGCTTATACAATTACGTTCTGGCGTGCCTTTATTTAACATACTTGTAGATATTGCTAATTCTGATTATGGTGAATTAAGTAAAGAATTTAGTAAAGCTGTAAAGGCAATCAATGCTGGTATTCCTGCTGATGTTGCTCTAGCCGATCTTGCTGAAGAAACGCCATCGCTGTATTTTAGACGTGCGGTATGGCAAATATCTAATGGATTAAAAGCAGGTAGTGATATGGAAAATGTTATTGCTGACATAATCAATAGTTTGGCAGAACAACAATTAATAGCTATCCAGCAGTATGGTTCAAAACTTAACCCGCTTGCTATGTTTTATATGCTTATCGCTGTTATACTTCCTGCGCTTGCAATTACTTTTACAATTGTTTTAACAAGTTTAATATCATTAAGTGAAATAACGCTGAAATTTTTGTTGTTTGGTATTTACTTTTTTGTTTTATTTTTCCAGTTCATATTCCTTGGTTTAATTAAATCAAATAGACCTGCATTGCTCGGCTAAAATGGACAAGCAAAAACAAAAAAGTTACAATTTTTATGCTGCTATAGCTAGGTTGATTCCTGCTAAGATTAAACGCCATTATGCTGAATTACTCGATTATAGCTTTATCAAAGTTAGCGCTACTGCTTATGTTGGTTTTATTTTAGTTTTTGGCCTGCTTGTTGCCTTAGTTATTGCAGCTTATTTTGTGTTGCTGTTCCCTTTTAATTTTTGGATTGTTTTTGTTGCTAGCTTTTTTGGTTTTGAGTTGTTTAGCTATGTTTGGCTTTTGCTTAGCGCTGATAGAAAGGCCAGATTTGTTGAGCGTATCTTGCCAGACGCTCTTGCACTGATGTCAAGTAATCTACGTGCTGGTTATACTGTTGATAGAGCACTTTTGTTGAGTGCTAGGCCTGAGTTTGGTCCTCTTTCTACAGAACTAGAAATTGCTGGCCGGCATATTGCTACTGGCAAAAGTGTTGCTGAAGCTTTGCAAGAACTAACGATGCACATTAAATCTGCAAAATTAAATAAAGTGATTAAGTTAATCATTACTAGTCTACATGGTGGAGGGCGTCTTGCTGAATTGCTTGATCAGCTATCGCGTAATTTAAGACAAGAAGAACTTATCCAGGCTAGGGCAAGAGCAAGCATCTATATGTATGGTTTGTTTATTGTTGCAGTTATTGCTATTGCTGCCCCTGTATTGTTTGGAGAAGCAAGCTTTCTTGTTGAGGTTGCGAGCGAGAAAATGATGTCTATCGAACTGCCAAAAGAAGCGATTAGTCAAGCGCAGGCAATGCATCCAATGCCTACAATGGGAATGCAAACAAGCATACAGCCGGCATTTGTTTTTAATTTTGCCATAGCATGTTTAATCACTACATCAATTTTTGGTAGTATTATCTTGGGTTTAATCTTGCATGGTAAAGAGCGGTATGGCTTTAAATATATGTTGCCTTTAATGCTAGTTGCTTTGACTGTATTTTATCTTGTGCGTGCTGCTTTACGTTACTTCCTCGGCGGTTTACTTGGTTGATAGCTTAAGCGAGATGCGATAAACTTTTAAAGCATTACTCTGTGTAGTGTTATGGCAGATGTTTACGCTATCATTGAGATTCCTCTTGGTTGTCAAGTCAAGTATGAGTATGACAAAAAATTAGGCATGCTTAAAGTAGATCGCGTTTTACACACAAGTTTTGCATATCCTTTTAACTATGGTTTTATTCCGTCTACAACAAGCCCTGATGGAGATGAACTTGACATTATTGTTATTTCATCAAAAGCTTTCTATCCGTTAAGTTTAGTTAAATGTAGGGTTATAGGTGGTATAAAAATTATTGATTCTGGCATAACAGATGACAAAATTGTTGCAGTGCCATGTGACGAGCCAGAGTACAGCCAAGTGAAAAATATAAGCGATTTACCATTACACTACAGAAAGCTTGTTGAGCATTTTTTCAGTCATTATAAAGATTTGGAAGGCAAGGAAGTTAAGGTTGTCGGTTGGTTTAATGCAAGTAAAGCGATAAAGCTTGTCAAGCAGTACAGCATAAAAAGTTGATGATTAACCTTTTTACATCTTTTTTATTACTTTGTATTTTCCTCTTTCAGGACTGATTACCCAGCCTTTCTTCTTTGCAATGTGCATATGTTGGATAAGGGTATTTTTCTTTAACTTTACTCCTTCTTTTTCTAGAATTCTTTCGATGTCAGCGAGACTATATTCCCTATTTATTTCTAATAACCCTATTATTTTTTCTGTAGATATTTGTTTTTTTCTTGTCTCATATTTTTTATTATCTCTTCCATATATGTGTTCAATTAACACCATAACAATTTTTGTGCCTATATTTTTTATCCTTTCTTCTTCTTTTGCTCTGCTTTCTTGTACAATTTTTTCTAATTCACTTTTTATATTTTTGTCTTCAACATCTTTTAAAGTTTCTTCAATTCTTTTTAGGTCTGTATACCCTCTTCTTATTTCTTCTATCTCCTTTAGAATTCCTTCTTTCTCCAATACTCTCAATAACTTGGCTGCTTTTACTTCCTGTTTAGGTTGTTGTGTTGTTTTCTGTACTTGGTCGTATTCCTTCTTCAATTTTTCATACTCTTCACATTTTTGGTTGTACTTCTTTTCATACTCTGTTATAATACCTTTTAACTCTTTTATCTCTTTTTCATGATCTAAAATTTTTATTGTTAATTTTTCATTATCTTCTTCTCTTTTATTTATACCTTCTTCTAACTGTTTTATTCTCTTAGAAAGTTCGGATATCTTTATTTCCCTCTCTTTTACTACATTCTCTAACTCTTTTATTTTTTGTTTTCTTGTATCTTTTACGTCTATATTTACTTTTACACCTTCATAATGGTGTTTTAAATAATTTTTCAGAATATTGGTTATTACGGATAGACCTATTTGGCTGTAAGGATCTTCTACGTATATTTTATTGCCTTCTTTTTTAATCTTTAAGCCTTTTGTACCCTTATTTAATTCGATTAGCAAAGTTTGCTTTATGTTTTGCACTATCTTATCTTGCTTTTCTTTCAAATGTTTGTATTCTTTATTTATTTTAATCCCAATTTCATAAGTTACCATGATTAAGTGACTGCAAACTTATTTAAAAACTTTTCGATACCTTCTAGGTTTGTTTTTCTGGTTAAGCTATTTCGAACATGCGAAACCTTTAAAAAACATCCATTAATTCAATATACTGCATGGGCCGCATTAAGACAGCATTGGTCAAGAGAACTGCAATAAAGTTATTGCAACAATATCCGGATTTATTTAGTGCTGACTTTGAACATAACAAAAAAGCATTAGATAGCCTTAACTTACAAATCAGCAAGAAAGTAAGAAACATGATTGCAGGCTATTTAGTGAGATTAAAGAAGCAAAATAAATGATTACGCTAATTGCAATTAAATTTATAAAAAGCGTAAAATGGCAAACACAGAAGAAAATGTGGTATTTATCGGCAACAAACCTTTTATGAACTATGTGACTGGTGTTGTGATGCAGTTCACAAGTAAAAATGCAAACGAAGTAGTGATAAAAGCAAGAGGCAAATTTATAAGCCGTGCAGTTGACGTAGCAGAAGTGATCACAAAGAGGTTTTTGAAGGACCAAGGTGTTTATATCAAAGATATAAAAATCGACAGCGAAGAATTTGAAAACAAAGAAGGAAAGAAAGTGAATGTAAGCACTATCGACATAGTGCTTGCAAAAAAATAAAGCTTGCTGTTTTTTCTTTTTATTTTTTGATTGTAGCTGATTTTGATTTACTCCTACAAGGAGAATAATAATGTTTAAAAAAATTTTTTAATATTTAAATTTAAAATGAAATCTAAGATGAAAAAAAAGGTAAAGTATGCTGTTAACAAGTATAATCATAACAACAAACCTTTACTCATTTTTCTTGCAATCTTAATGCTGATTACTACTGTGCTTTATGTGCTTAATATTGAGCCATGGCTCACTTGGTTTGGAAATGGTATTATATGTTTGTTTGCAATTCTTGCTGCTTTGTTTTTTTACAGAACATCCAGGCCTTTGAAAGGTTATGAGAAATATCTTTGGCGTTTTCTTGCTATTGGTGTTGGCTTGTGGGCAATAGCAGAATTGATTTGGGCATTTGTTGAGGTTATTATTGGTGTTGAAGTTCCATATCCTAGCTTAGCTGATTTATTCTGGTTACTTGGTTTTCCTTTTATTTACGCTGCTCTTATTGCCGAATTTCGCGATTTGTTTTTTGGAGAAAAAACAAAAATGCAAGTTGTTATACTTACAATAGTGTTTATTACAGCATTGATCGGTTTTGCTGTTTTACAGCCAATAATGACAAGCGATGCAAGTATTGATGAAAAGCTCGTTGATTTTGTTTATGTATTGTTCGATCTTGTTATTTTTGCCTTGACAAGTATTACTATTCTATTGATAAAAAAACCGACGTATATAATAAAACCATTCTACTTTATTTTTCTAGCCTTTTTATTAAGCAGTATTTTTGATATTCTCTTTTTTTATTTTTCATGGCAAGAAATTTATGAGGAATGGCCATACTTTTTGATAGATATCCTTTACTTTGTTTCATATTTCTTGATGATTGTTGCCAGTGATGCAAGAGAGCATATAACAAAACGAATAAAGAAAGCTTTACGCATTAACCATTTTCTAATTTTTGTGCATAATTAACAGTGCAGTTTAGTTTTATTTAGGTTTTTTTAGTTTTGTTTTTCACCGTTATATTTAAAAATCTTGTATGGATATTGTTATAAAGGTAAATAAACAAAAAGAGGTGTAATTAAAATTAATGCAAAAACTGCTATGATGCGTAAATGTTCAAGCAAGAATGCGCAATTTTTTATAGGTGTTGCAATCACATTTGCTATATTTATAGTTCTTGCATTTTTACTTTATAATAATCTGTTTAATGTAAGTAACAACATAAATAAGGATAATGTAGCATCAAGCAAGACGTTTTCTGTTTATAATACTTATAATACAATAAGTTCCATTGATGATAATTACTTACAATTTAAAGGAAAATCTGGTAGCAGCAATAGTAACAGCAAGAGTGGTAGCACTGGCAGTGCCAGCAGTAGTGGCGGCAGTTCTGGTGGGAATCATGGTAGTAATGCTGGAGGAAACTCTGGTGGCAATAGCAATAGTGGTAGCAGTAGCAGCAGCAGTGGAAAAAGCAGTCATGCCAGTAGCCACAGCTCTAGCTCAGGAAGCAGCCATGGTAGTAGCGGTAGCCATTCTAGGAGTAGCAATGCTGGCAGCAGTTCAAGCCAGGCCGGTCATGGAAGTAGTCATTCTAGCTCTGGTCAAGGTTCAAGTTCAGCAAGTCATGAAAAAGGCCAAGATAAAGGAAAAGAAAATAAAGAGAAAGGCGAAAGTAAAGGAGATGAAAAAGGACAAGCAAAAGAAAAGCAGAAATTAAAGCATAATACAACCATAACAATTGATACTAATTTAACAACAAACTTAACAAATTTAACAAATCAAACTATAAACATAACAAATCAAACACTTAATACAACAATTATAAATGCAACAAATTATACAAACTTTACTACAAACCTTAGTATAATTATTTTAATGCATTCTAAACAAATCAAGCTGGATGTTACGCCACAAGATATTGTAGTTATCGATCCTGTAAATCAAACTGCTGCATGCATGAAAAAGTCAGAACAAGCAAATAAGTATGCAACTCATTCAACCAAAGATTTATCAAAAACTAAAATAAAGATTAATGCAGATGAATTGATAAGACACAATATAACAAAGCTTCATGTACAAGTGTTGCCTCCTGTTGATGGTCTTGCAACAGAAATAATTGCTGTTCAGCCAAACAGTAAAGCAACAATTAATGCTGATGCAACAATAACACTCAGAAAATATGCTGAGGTAAATTCAATTGTTTTTTGTAGCGACTGGAGCGCAACACAGCAACGATGTTTAACAGCATGGCAACCAGCTAACATAAGTTTTGTGCAAAATGGAACACATATAAGCTTTACAGTAACACATTTCACTGCTTATGCTGGTAATGCTACAGGCAGCTTTAATGCAACAAACTTGACTATTTATGATAGTAATGACACAGAAGGTGGAGGCCATACAGTTTACACTTCACAGCAAGTGTGGTTTTATGCTAACTACACAGACAACCAGAGTAATGCTATAACACCTGCTGATGGCGGACAATGTAATATTACTTTTAATATTTCTAATACATTTGAAACAGCAACAATGCAATACGATAATGCTTTGGCACTTTACATTTATAATAAAACATTTACTAATGCCAGTAGTATAATTTGGAATGTAACATGTAGTGCACCAAACTACAATACAGTAAGCGCTACAGATAATATAACAATAAACCAACTTCAATGTGGTGTTACGTTAACGCTTAACACAACTCTTGATGCTGATTACAGCAGCAATGGCACTTGCTTTACAATTGGTAATGATGCTATAACACTTGACTGTAATGGTCATAGTATCATTGGTAATGGTAGCGGGTATAGTGTTTTTGTCGATAATCACAGCAATATAACGATAAAAAATTGCTACATTAATGGTTTTGCTTATGGTATAATGTTTAACAATACTAATCAATCATTAATAGATAATAATACAATTTTTAACAATAGTGATACTGGTATTAGGTTTGATAATAATAACAATTATAACAATATAACGAATAATATAATTAGAGATAATGTAAATGACGGTATAGAAATTGATGGCTCACACAACAATAGGGTAATTAACAACAGTATTTATTCTAATAATATAAATGTTGGAGTGGCAACCAATGATGTTAATAGCAACTTCCTTTATTTTTACAATAACGATATATATGATGCTACAAGATGCATGGCAATATGCAAAAGTAATGGTGTTAGAATTATTTCTAATAAGGTTAATTGTACTCAATATGGAATTGTCACTACTTGCGAGAACATAACAATTTACAAAAATAATATTACAGGAACATTTCCAATATTTTTAGAAGGTGGAAATAATCATAATGTTAGTTATAATTATATTTATAACTATTCAAAGTATGGTATAGAATTACTTAACAATCAAAATGTTACCGTTGAACATAATACAATAATAAATAATTTAAACAACTATAATGCTATATTAATCAGTGCAACTGATTCCATAATTAGAAGTAATTACTTGGATAATGTGGGTTATGGTGCGCACATTTATGATGGTTCTACAAATGTGTCGCTTTATAATAATACAATAAAAAATATTAGAGTTAATGGGATTACAATACAGACACTGGTTTATAACACTTCTATTTATAATAATACCATCTATAACTGTACGAATGGTTATTGTGTTTATTTTGATATGGCTAGTGATATAGAAAATGTTAATGTTTATGATAATAACATTACACTTGGTAATTATGGTTTATATATACAGAGAAGTAGAGGGTTTGCCAATTTCAGCTACAATAATATAGCCCATGTGGACTACGCAATTTACGGAAATAATTTTAGTAACTTTTTAATATTCCACAATTATATAAATAATGCCACAACTACAGGTATTAGTTTTGGTTATTCTGCTTATGGGCCAACATACAATAATACAGTAAGTTTTAATTATATTAATGATAGCATGATTTGTCTTGTGCTTTATGGCAATTATTCAGGTAATGATACAATTTATAATAACATATTCAATAGCAATATGTTGGAGAATTGTGATTATGGTATTTATTTGTTTGACGATGTTGTTAACAACACCTTTACAAACAATACAATAAAATTTAGTAACTATGCTGTTTATGTTTCTGATTATGATGAGATTTATAATGTGTTGGGTAATGTATGCGATAATAATTATTTTTATGATAATAATATTACAAATAATATTTTGTTGAATAGTAGTTCTACTCAAAAAACTTATTTTATAGGTAATAAATATAATAGAAGTAATGTAAAAATTTATGGCTCTGCTGTTGGTTGGTTTGGATGGTGGGTTGATGTGTATGTTAACAGCTCCAACAATCAACCTGTAGCTAATGCTAATGTAACAGCTTATGATAAAGATAACACTTTACGCTATACAGGATTAACAGATACAACAGGTTGGGCCAACTTCACTTTATGGCAATACTGGCAAAACGCAACTACTACATATGACTTTAATAATTACACAATCTCAGCAGAAAAAAACCCATCGGCAACAACAACAGCCAACATAACAGGTAATACAATCTTAACATTAACACTATCCGATGTAACAAGCCTAACAAGCTGTACAACAATCAGCAGCCCTGGTTATTATGATTTGATTAATGACATAACAGTAAACGGAACATGCTTTGTAATTGACTCAGACAACGTGACTCTTAACTGTAACAATCACAAAATAATTGGCAATGGTAGCGGGTATAGTGTTTATGTTGATTCTAACACAAACATTACTATAAAAAATTGTTACGTAGAAAAATTTGAAACAGCAGTATACGGTAATAAAGTTGATAATTCTATATTTTTCAACAATACAATTTATAACTGTAGTTGGTATGCCTTCGATTTATGGAACAGCACTAATTTGAATGTTTCTTATAATTTAATAAACTATAGCGGGTATTATCCTGCACCGAAATTGTCTTCTTACCAATATAGAACTTCTGCATTGAGTTTCAGGAATGTTTCATATTCTATTATAGATAATAATGAATTTTATGATAATGGTAATGGATCACAACGTGGTGGTGCTCTAACTTTGAACAACGAGAGTAATCATAACATTATTAGCAATAACTATATTACAGGTCGTTATCAGCATGGTGATAATATATGGATAAGGTTTTCACATTATAACAGAATTATTAATAATACAGTCTTTAATGTAAACTATAATGCGATATGGATAAGAGAAGGCAATCACACATTTATTTATGGTAATAACATAACATTAGTAGAGCGAAGATGTGTTGGCCTTAGAGAAAATATGACTAATATTACTATCAAAAATAATCATTTTCAGAATTGTGGTTGGGGAGGTATAGTTTCTTCGGATTGTTTTCAGCGAGAGGTAGATCTTAACTCAAATATATTCAAGGACCACTCCCCCAGCAATTATTCTCTTATTCACTTTGGCGGGGGTGGAGAAAACATTACTATTTACAATAACACGTTTAATAACTTTAGTTCACAACTATGTATATATGTGGCAGGGAATTTAACTAATCTTTCTGTACTTTACAATAATGTATCTAACGGTAATAATGATTTTTTAAAATTTGATGATGTTCGAATTGGTAATAATTCTATTATAAACATTTCTTTTAACAATATTGAAAACATCTCAGATAGTATGATCCTCTATAAAGTATATTCCACATCTCAACCTAGCTCTTCTTGGGCTACTACTCAAAAATCAATTTATTTTACTCATAATACTATAAAAAATGTAACAGTAGCTTTCTATATAAGAGATCACAGGTATGTGGCTTATATAGAGTCAAATACTATTGAAGGGTGTAGCGATTCTACTGATGGTTGTTTGTACTTTTGCAACTCTTCAAATATTGTGATAAAGAATAATTATATCTCACCTACTTCAAGTACTGTACCTTCCATATATATGTATTTCAATTTAACAAATGCGACCATAGAAAATAATACTATTATTAACGGTACTTGGGGAATTGGCGCAGAAGGTTATGCTGTTAATATAACAATCAAAAACAATATTATCTCAAGACAAGTTGATGATTGTATCTGGTTCTGGGGCTCTTATTATAATGTTACTATTGAGAATAACACTTTGAATGATTGTGATTTAGATAATTCTAATTGGGGGGATTGTTTTAATTTTGCTGCTAATATTACTAATATGACTGTAAATAACAATAAGTTAGCAAATTGCGGTAAACATGGTATTTATCTTGGCAGCTGCGATTGGGTTAACCCTTCTAAGTGTTACGGTAATCCAAAAAACATTTGGTTCAAAAATATGAACATGACTAATGTAGGCACAAACTATGATGTATGGATAAATACAACTGGAAGTACAGAACATTACTTCTTAAATGTTAGTTATAATAGATCTAAAGAAAAAGTTGACGGCCAAGCTAGACTATGGCGAGGGTGGTGGGTGAATGCTAAAGTGGACATTGAGGGTGATGGTGCTTTGAGCGGTGCTGAAGTGAAAGGTGTGAATGCTGATGGCCAAGTCAGTTATCTTGATTACACAAATGCAAGCGGTATGACACAAAGAAAGGCTGTTTGGGAGTACTGGCAAAATGCAAGCACCAATCATAGCTTTAACCCTCAAACATTCACAGCAAGTAAAGCAGGTTATGTATCAAATAGCAAAGTTGTTAATATTACAGACAATACAATGTTGCAGTTCTACTTAATGCTTTCTTCTGGTGGTGGTGCTGAATGTACTGATGAGTGTAGTCCTGGTGATGCTATCTGTATTGATGAAACAACATTGCAGCAATGTGTGTTAGGCGAGGAAGGCTGTTATGTATGGCAAACTGTACAGTGTGATGCTGGCTATGTATGTGTTAATGGCGAGTGTGTTATAAATGCTACCAATGTGACAAACACACCACCAGAAATAACAAGTTATAGCCCTACAGAGAGCGTGCTTAACATTAGCGAAGAGCAGCAATTCAGCATTACTGCTGTAGATGCAGATAACGATGCTATTACTGTTTACTGGATTGTTGATGGAGATACAGTTAAAACTATCGAAGGTGTTGGAAAGGTTTATTCAAGCTTTACGTTTAGTGCTGATGTAGGTTGGCATGATGTTATGGCTAAGGCATGCGATGATTATGGTTGCGATAGTGTTACATGGCGTGTTTATGTTAACCAGCAATTGTGCATTGATGAATGGGAATGCACAGAATGGAGTAATTGTTCAGGTATGTATCGTTATAGAGAATGCCACAAGTTAAACCCAGAATGCAGCAGCAATGCAAATAAGCCAGCAGAAAAGATGTACGATCCTACATGCAATCCTGAAATTGCAAAACAGATAGAGCTTGAAGGTTGCACGCCGAAATGGGAATGCGGCAGTTGGAGTGATTGTATGCTTGAATACAGCACTGAAAGTATTGTGCTTGGCAATGTTGAAGGGTTTGTTAAAGGCATGCAACAACGCTATTGCGTTGATGTTAACAATTGTACTGAAGCAAGATTAATAGAAAAAAGAGAATGCAGCCTAGTGCAGCCTTTAACAAGAAAAGAAGTGGAGAAATGCTTCATTACCTATGTGCAGCTTTACGATGCTAACGGTAATCTTGTTGCAGAATATCCTAAAGATAGGCAGTATTTACATATTTCGTTAATGAAAGAAGGTTATTGTTGGTATTGTTATGATGGCAAGCAGGATTATGATGAAACTGGTATTGATTGTGGTGGTTCATGTAAACCTTGCAAGCCTGAACTAATAAAACAAAGGAAATGGTTGCATTGGTTGTTTTATGCTTTGGCCTTTATATTGGCTTTACTTGCTGTGTTGCAAGCAAGAACAAAGCGAATAAACAAACAGTTAAGCTTTGTAGAAATGCTTAAAGCTGCCGTCGGTGAGGCTTAGTTCGCTTTTTTCGCTTTATTACTTTCTCTAAATCTTTCAAATCAAAGCAATAAACAGGCTTGCCTTGCCACTCTTTAATGCGTTTGCTAAAAGATTTTGCAAAAATTGCAAAGCTTTCCTTACGCTTTTCCTTGTGCCAATCAACATAGCCAAGCTTTTCGTTTAGCTCTTTAACTATCCTCAATGCATTTACTTTATCCTTCCATTTGCATTCACAAGCAAGAATTTGTCTGCTTTTTTCGTTAATAGCTACAATATCAATTTCTCTGTCTTTATGCCACCATCTGCCGATTTTTGTATAGTTAAATAAAAATGGAAAAACCTTTCTGCAAAATTTTTCGAATATTTTTCCCATATATGTGTTATACTCTTTTATCACTTCTTTCACATATCCTTGGATATTTTCTTCAATTTCCTCTTTAAAATTATAGATAAACCTTAACCAAAATCTAAAATAATTATCAGAAATCTCATAGATAAAATTTTTTTCTTTATTACTGGCTGTTATTGGTTTTACCTTTTTTATTATCCTCATACCTAACAAAACTTTGATGTATTTGAGAATATTTGTTATATCTACTCTAGCAGCATTTGCTATCTCATTAAGCTTCGTTTTCCCTTCATTTATTGCTTTTAATATTTCAAGGTATGTATTATAATCTCTTACCTCCTCCTTAACCAATATCTCCGCATCTTGGAAATAGTTGTGGTTTGGGTTGAGCAGTTTTAATAAGTTTTGGGTTAAATCATTACTTTCTATCATTTGCATATAGTACGGAATCGTATCAGTAAGCCCATAAATCTCAATTAATTCTTTAATTCTGTATTTAGGAAAAAATTCTGTTAAGGAGTCTATAGGCATCTCTACCACATTTATTTGAGAAGTTTTTCTCCCATAGATCGGACTTTTATAACTTAATAATTTTTCTTCCATAATGGAAACATAAGAGCCTACGAAAATGAGCATTATCTTTTTGTTTTTAAGTATTTCGTCCCATAAATACTGAAATTCTGAAACTATTTCAGGATTCTTTTGTATCCAGTAAGGAAATTCGTCTATAACAAATATAAACTTCTTTTTTGGATTTATTTTTTTGTATATCTCTTCAAAAAAACCTTCAAAATCCTTTGCTTCTAGAAAGATATTAAACTTTTTTGAAAACTTTTGTTTTAATCTTTGAAACTCACTTTCTATATCTTTTTGTTTTGCCAAGAAATAAAAATGTTGTTTATTCTCTATGAATTTTTTAATTAAAAATGTTTTTCCAAGCCTCCTTCTTCCATAAACTATAATAAATTCTGCTTTTTTACTTTTGTACGCTTGTTCCAACCATTCAAGCTCTTTTTTTCTATTTATTAGTAACATATTACTTAGTAATAAATTACTAATATTTAAACCTTTCGCTTTTTTCTTTTTTATCTTTGATTTTAAAAAACTGTCATTTAGTATAATGCTGAAATTGAGAAGATCATTTGTATTTACAAATTTCTTTTGGTTTGTTAACAGAAACCTTTTTAAATATGTTATACAACATATATATTGTTTTATCTTGCTTTTAAATTAAATGTTGCCTGGGAAGGATGGCGAGACAAAAACAAAAGGACGGATTCAACATCTTTTTCAGAAAAAAGCCAGCATTGATGTTAGTTAATTTGCTTGAACAACGCAACAAGTATGGCAGTTTACTTGCTAAGCAGGTTGACTGTACATACAGTCATGCAGTAAAAATATTGCAAAGCTTACAAAAGCTTGGTTTGGTTAATTTTGAGAAACAAGGACGCATAAAAGTAATAAAACTAACGCAAAAAGGCAGAGAACTAGCAGAACACATTAAAGCGGCAAAACAATTATTAGAATGAGTATACAATCGTTAAAATAGGCCTAATTTTATTATTATACATTCTGTTCTATGCTATATGCATATTATACACGTCCTCTGTTTTCACCAAGTACTACACCACTTGCTATTATGTGGGCTATTCTTAGGGGTTCTGGCATTAACCCATGTACGGCTGTGAGCTTTATTATATCTGCTGCTATTTCTTCGCTTATTCCAGCATGTTGAAAATAGATTGGTTTGTTTTTTATTATTACTGTTTTAGGTGTTCCTGCTTTTTCTATTAGTTTTATTTTTTCTTCTTGCTTTAATCTTTTTAGTATCCTTTTTATATTGTCTATGTTAGGTTTTCTTCTTGTTACAATAATCACTGGCAACTTTAGTTGTTTGTTTATTTCTTGAATATCAACAATGTTAAATCCTGCCAAAGCAATGCCGTTAATCATAATACAGTTTAATTGCTTGTAGTGCTTCGATGCTTTTACATGTTTGATTATTGCTTGTGTTGCATCATAACCATCAACAGTGACATGAAAACTTATGAGACCATCCATAAAACTTGCGCCCCTAAACACAGTGCAAACAACAAGGCAGTTACCTTTTTTATGCTTATCAAAAGGACCATCATCTATGCCAAGCACGCGTATTTCTTTCTTTATTACTTTTGTTTTCATATGTTGCATAATTTTTACAGGTATAAAAATGTTGTTTAAAATACTGGAATGCTTTCTATATGAGGATAATGTATAAGCAGTTTTCGTAGTATTTTATCGTTATAAATTTTTGTACCAAATTGCGATGCCACATGCTTAATCTTTTTATATAACTGCATTCCTTTTTTATCGTTGTCTGTCATTATTACTAGTATCCTATCTTGAGCTTTGCATTTTTCTAGTAATTGTTCTATTCTTGCATCTAAGCTCTTGCCAGCATGCAAACAGAAAATATAATTAGCACTAAATCCAAGTTGGACAAGTTTTTTCTTATCGTTTTTACCTTCAACAATTATAAAATAATTGATTTGTTTTATCTTGATTAATTCCTTCTTTAGTTGCACTTTGCTTTGCTCTTCCACATTCATTCTTTTATTCTGAACAGTTTTGATACTATATAAATGAACACAACAGAAATGGCCGTAACTATTAATGCAGCATACAGTTTGTATAATAATTGTTGAGTATCTGTCTTGATGATTAAATTGATCATTCCTGTAATCACATCACGCCAAAGCAATGCTGCAACAAAGCTAAACGCTGCAGTTATGAATGTTGCCAAATTTTTCTTGAATTCTTGCTTTAGCTCTGCAAGATGTTGCTTGATTCTTTCTTCGTCGATTTTTTTCTGTAACTCTGCTAATTGCTTTATTAATTTTTGTTTTGTTCTTTTATCTTTTTTATTTTTCATGTTACATTTTGTTTTTTATATGGATGGCCCCGACGGGATTCGAACCCGCAACCCCCGGCTTAGAAGGCCGGTGCTCTGTCCTGTTGAGCTACGGGGCCGAAATTGGAAAGTTGCACATATTTTTAAAATTTAGTGTTCGCTAGATTTGTCTTATTCTTATTCCTCATTAAACAAGAAAAATAACAAAAAGGTATGCCGGCGACGGGATTCGAACCCGCGACCCCCGCCTTATGAGAGCGGTGCTCTAACCGCTGAGCTACGCCGGCAAACAGAAAAAGCAGAGCTATTTTTAAAATTTTTCGAGTTGTTTTGGTTTGCAATTTTGTTTAGCTTTGATATGTGATGCTAATTATTCTTTTTATTTCTTCAATGCAATTAACTTTTTTCTTTCCCTTTGTTTCTTTACATACATTGATGTATTCTCTGATTAATTGTGCAAATTCGGTTGGTAATGTTTGGTATGGTGTTAATTGAACAATAATCTGCTCTGTTTCAATTTCATTCTTTTTCTTTTCGTATTTTATTAATGCTTTAACAGGATTTATCGAACGTTTTTTAGTCCCATCTATTTTTCCCAGATATACAATGTCACCCCACTTAACTATCTCAAATACTAGCTTATCAATACAAATATGTTTTCCTACAATCTTATTTTTTTCTATCTTCTTTACTAGCCTTGACTTCATGAATAAATAATGCTACAGAAAAATAAATATTTTTTTATTCTCCAAACCTTATTTTACTTAATATGTTTATTTCCTACTTTATTTGCTTGCGTATTTTCTCGTGAATGTTTTTATGCAGTCAATTGCATACTCTATTTCTTCTAGGGTTGTGTATTTGCTTAATGTTAGCCTTAAACATTGTTTTGCTTTTTCTTTGCTTAAGCCTATAGCAAGCAATACGTGGCTCGGCTTAGGACTTGCTGTATGGCAGGCGCTACCAGCACTTGTTGCTATGTTTTTTGCATCGAGCCATAAACCCATAAACTCAGAATCAACACCAAACCAGAAGTTTGTATTATGGCAAGCACGCTTTATCGCTTTTTCATCGTAAGGTCCATTAAGTGAGGCAACATCGCTTAATTCTTTTATTAGCTTATTGCGTAATTTTATCATGTGTTGCTTATCTTTTTCTTTTAATAGTTGCAGTGCTTTAGCGAAACCAGCAATACATGGTAGGTTCTCTGTTCCTGCTCTAAGTTTAAACTCGTGCGGCCCTCCATGAAGTAATGGCATTAGTTTTTGCTTTACTTCCTCACGCACAATCAATGCGCCTACTCCTTTAGGCCCGTGCAGTTTATGGCTAGAAATGCTGATCATATCAGCGTGTTTTAGTGTTATTTCGTTGTCTATTTTGCCTAATGCTTGTACAGCATCAGTATGAAACACAATGTGATGCTCATTGCACAACTTTGCTATTTCTTTGATCGGCTGGATTGTGCCAATTTCATTGTTTGCTGTCATTATACTAACTACAAGTATTTGCTTCGAGTAGTTTTCTAGCACGTCTTGCAGCTGATGCAGATTAATGAAACCTTGCCTATCAACATCCAGCTTTATTGTTTTAAAACCAAAATGTTCAAGCCACTTGCATGTGTTAAGTAATGCACTGTGCTCAATGCAGGATGTAACTATGATATGTTTTTTAGCTTTATTTTTAATCAACTCATGAAAGGCTAGACCTTTTATAGCAAGGTTGTTGCTTTCTGTGCCACCGCTTGTGAAAATTACACTTTCACTTTTTGCTTTAACTTTTTTTGCTATAACATCTCTTGCCCACTCCAACAGTTGTTTTGCTTCTCTACCTTTTTTATGAAAACTGCTTGCATTACCATACTTTTCTGTGAATACTTCTTGCATAAACTCGACTACTTCTTCAGCTGTTTTTGTTGTAGCCGCATTATCTAAATATACATAACGCATTTTATAATAAACCTGCAAGCATTAATGCGCCAATCACAATCAATAGCGTACCAGCAGTTAAATGCAGTTTTCTTATATTCTTTTCTTTCCAACCACTAACCTTTTCAACAGTTGTGAATCCGATGTAAATTGCAAATGTTATGAAAAGCATAGGCAAAACAAACAACAAGTTATAATACAACAGCCAAGGTAATGTTTTGATAAATTGCAATGTCGATAAAATGCCGCTTGCAATCACATATGGCCCGATAGTGCAAGGCAATAAGAATATTGTAACAAAAGCTCCTATAAAAAATGCCGCCTTTACTGAGGTAATGCCAGAAATAATTTTCTTTACTTTAGGTCTTAATCGTAGAGGCATTTCTGTCATAAAACCTCCAGGTCTATATACAAAAAAATCTTTTACATTCATTATTCCAAGAAAGATTGCAAATACGGCAAGTACTTTGTATAGCCACACTTTAATTACCGTTATAACCTGCACAAGCTGGAAAAATTTTACAAGTATTAATCCATAAACAAGATAAAGCGTATAAACAGAAAAAGTAAACGCAAGTCCTGCAAGCAAGACTTTACGTCTGTTTTTAGGATTGTACGTCATTATTGCAATAAGCATCAATACAAGTACTGCTAATGCACAAGGATTTACAGAATCTGCCAAAGCTAATGCAGTTATCTTTGCTAGCGTTAGTTTTTTTTCTATCACATAGCTGCTATATGTGTGTTTAACTTTAAACATAACAGCATATTTGAAAGACACACTCTTGCCAGACAACCACACATCTTCTGGTTTAACAAACGAAAATGAATAATTTGTTAATCTGTTTGGCTGTAACAAAAAAGCTGAAAGCATACTGCTATTGATAATTTTGCTTGCATTCTTGCTTGCATTGGTTTTTTGTAAATAAGCTGCAAGCGCATCATCATTGAATTGCAATATCCATGTTGAACTGTTGCCGCTTGATTGTTTCTTGATAAGTATTCTATCTCTGAACCAGAACTTAGGATTGCCAGGCAATGAGGCAAGATCAACCTGTTGAAATTTTGCAGTATAATCAATAAATTTTGTAGTTCCGTCGCTCTTGCTTAAAGCAAGTAATGGACAAGGGTTTTGTTGTGGAACCGCCTGTCTTATATTATCGATAATAGGATGATCTCCTACAATAAGATTATTCTTGCCAAATATAATCTGTGGCACACCAAGTACAGCATTATAATGTTTGTTATACTCTTGAATTATTTTTGCATTTTCTTTCTCTTGGTAAATTTCATATTCTATTATAAGTAAATTTGGTTTTTCTTTTAATACTTCTTGCAATACAACAGGATCAGCAAGAGCGCAATGAGGACATCCTATACCTGTAAAGTATACAGCACAGCTAATGGGTGTTTCGTTTGTTATTGTTTCATTCGTTTGCATTTCAGCGTAACATGTTGTTAATGATGCTGATAGCAAGATCAATGCTGTGAATGCTAAAATAGCGATTAAAACTGTTGCATGCTTTTCTTTACAGTTCTCTTTCATTTTATTTGTTTTAATTTCTCCTTTATTTCTCTTCTTTGCTATTTTTTGTTATTCTATTCTATGCATGAAACCATTTTTAAATGTTGGTTTCAATTTTTGAAACCTTGGTTTTTGGTCTTTGTAGAAGGAAATTTTAAAATTAGATTAAAAAATTTATTTTTAAAATTTAGTTTTAATTATTGTTTATAGCCTTTACTCTATACGAACAAGTTAAGAATGAAGACGGCTTGTAGGCTTCCCGCCTTGTCGGGCAGTACAACCTACAACGCTGGCAGCTTAACTTCCGTGTTCGGAATGGGAACGGGTGTTTCCTGCCAGCTATGGCCGTCTTCAATTGCTTAATGTTGCATAGATTTATAAATTTTTCTGTGTTTGTTATTTGTATGAGTAAAGCAAAACAAAATTTAGAACAAAAACAAAGACAAAATTCAAGGCAAAAAGCGAAACAGCAACAGCAAAAGAAAAAAGCAAAAATAAAGAAGCAGCAATTACTAGCTTTAATGAACATACAAAAAATGTTTGATTTTGGTTATGCATTAATAAAAAAAGCAAGAACAAAAAAACAGCTTGAACAAGCTTTACAACTAAGTAAAAGCTATATGCTAAAAATCAAAGCGATAAAAAAACATGTTAAAGTTAAACTGCCAGAGCAAATTCAGAAAGGTTTTTGTAAAAAGTGCTATGTTATCTTTGTTCCTGATAAAACTGTAAAATACAGAATAAAGCATGGTAGAGCTATTGCTATATGTTTAAATTGCGGTAGCAAAAGAATTATCGGTTAACAAACGACTTCTCCTTTGTATAGTTTAATCTTTTCTTCTATTTCTTCACTTCTATTTCTTAAATATGGTCGTACTAATCCCTTTTTAATCAATTCTTCTAATTCTTTTGGATTTGTCGGTACTTCATATTGCTTGCTTAGTTCCTCCAGCTCTTCCAGGTTCATTTTTACTGTTTTTTATTTATTTATGCTTTCTTGAATTTCGCTATAAGCTGGGTTAAATCTACATGGCCTAGAAAAATTTGTCTACAGCAGTAACGTTTTATTCCAAGTTCGTCTAATGCTTGCTTCGGGTCTTGTCCAGATTCAACTTTTTGTTTAAACTTTTCCCATAAGTGTGCTATTGGTTTGCCACAGCTAAAACATCGTATTGGTATTATCATCTTAAATTTTGTTTTTATTTTATGGCTTTTTTATTTTATGATTAACGATAACTCTTCTGTCTTTTTGCTCTTGCTTTACTGTCACGTGGCTTTCTTGTTTCTTTACGTCTAACATCTGCAACTATCATAGCTTTATCATAATCAAGATAGGCCTTAAGTAACTCTTTACTTTTTGTTGCTTCAACGAGCGCTTTTGCTATAGCTAGTCTTGATGCTTGTATTTGACTTTCTCTACCACCACCTTTAACATTAACAAATATATCATAACTGTTTACCTTATCTCCAATAACAGCTTTGGCAATTTCGAGAGGTTCTTTAATTAGTAATTGATGATAAGGATCGAGTAAGCTTATAGGTCTTTTATTGATTTTTATTGTGCCGTTTCCTTGCTTGATCGTTGCTTTTGCAATTGCTGTTTTTCTTTTACCAGTTGCAATTATGTGTGGGCTTTTAGCTTTCTCTTTTTTCTTTGCCATTTTAAGCTTTTCCACCTCTTAACAACTTTTCAAGTTCGCCGAGGGTTAAAAAATCAAGATATTTTTTTGTTTTTAATTTTACCATTTCACTATTTTTAAATTCTTCTGGAACACCTTTGTAGCATTTAATCAATTTATATGCTTCTCTACCTCTTGCTTTTTTCCATGGTAGCATACCTCTAATAGTTCTACGCAACAGTCTTTCGGCTTGTCTTGGCCAGTAAGGCCCTTTTTGCCATCCTCTACCACGCTGAAGTCTTTCAATATAATCCTTGATGATGTTTTCTTTTTTTCCAACTATTATTGCTTTTTCAGCATTAACAATTATGACTTGCTTACCAAGTAATGCCTGCTTAGCAGCATAACTTGCAAGTCTTCCTAGTACAGCATTAGTTGCATCAATAACAACCCTTCCTGTTATTTCTTTCATTTTTATGTTATAACTTTTATTTTTTCAATATTTGGTTTGCTTTCAAGCAGCTCAAGTATGCTTACTAGCTTTGCTTTGTCTTTTATTTTTTGTTTTGCCTTAGCTGATATTTCAAGACACGCAAGCGTTATGTTATGTTTTAGCATACCATTGCCAAGCACTTTACCTGGTACTAGCACAATATCATTTGGGCTCGTTTTAGCATTTATTGTTGATAAATTAACTGCGATTTTTTTTCTTCTCGGTCTTGAAAGTAATTTTGCTATGTTAAGCCAGAACTCGTTATTTTGTTTTTTTAACTTTATTACAGTTTGTTTTAGCTCTGGCTTGAATTTTCTACGTAAAGCTTTCTCGATTTTTGTTTTGCTTATGCTTTTCTTTGCCTTTTTGGTATCCATTTTTCTGTTTCGCTTTCTGTTTTGATTATCAGTTGTGTTTTTTATTATCTCTTCATGCGGGGGGCAGGATTCGAACCTGCGCAGGCACTAAGCCACCGGGTCCTAAGCCCGGCCCGTTTGACCACTCCGGCACCCCCGCTCGGAAAAACTAAGCGGGAGCGTATTTTAAAATTTTTCTGAAATCTCTAACTTTTACTTCAACTTTTTTATTTGTTTTTGTAATTCTGTTAAGTTACTACTTAATACTTCAAGTGCTTTTATGAATATCTCTTCAGGTTTTAGATAGCTGTATGTTTCTATATAGAATATAAAATCTTTGTCACTGGTTTCAATTTTTATGCCTGCTTCGCTGTGTTCAGTACAATATAAACATAGATCACATTTTTCAGCATCAAGCAAAAGTTTGTTATTGTTAACAGTTAATGCTTTTTTTGGACATAATTGCTGTATTTCCTGTGCGTGCTGCTTTACATATGATGTATTGTAGCTTTTTAGAATTGCTACAGGTTTGTAAACTACTAAACCTGCTTGAAATTTGGCATGTTTTGTTGCTTTTCCTTTTCTTGCTATTGCAACAAACTTCAGTTTTTGTTTTTTGTCTAGCCAGACTATAGGCATATCAGCATATATTGCTTTTCCTTCTCCTTTTAATTCAGAAGCGTAAACCCAGCAAGGACCTTCTGCCTCAAGTTTCAACTTAAGCTGACATTTGCTGCAGCCTTTACCATTACAACTACATTGTTCTTGCATAACTATATCACGTGTTGGTTTTATTGGTATTAGCCCTACTCTGTGAGCTAAAACTTCATCGAATAATGCAGAATCATTAGCATAAATTTCCAATTCGTCAATTGCTATTATTGGTATTTCAAAGCTACTTCTACGTACAGCATTGGCAAGAGTAACGCTTATATCATTAACATAAAACATGATTTCATTGTCGCTTTTCTTTATTAACTTTACTTCCATTTTAAGCAATTCTGTTTAGTTTTTATTTACTATAAGCATAAATTATACACGCCTTCCACGTCTGCCACCAGGTGGTTTTGGTCCACCTCTTGGAACTGGTGTAACATCAATGACACTTAATATTTTCAAACCTTCTTTTGCAAGTGCTTTTACTGCACTTCTAGCGCCTGGACCTGGTGTTGGATGAAGCTTTGTTCCCTCTCCACTGATACGTACGTATAAAGCGTTAATGCCAAGTTCTTTAGCTTTTTCTGCAGCACGTTTTGCTACAAACATAGCAACAGTTGGATTTGCTTTAAGTCTATCGTGTTTTGTAACCATCCCACCAGTTACCCTTGCAATGGTGTAGCCTGCAAGATCTGTAATGTGTACAAATGTATTATTGTGACTAGCATAAATATGTGCAATTCCCGCAATTTCCTTTTGTTTTTTCTCCACGCTCATGTTTCGTATTAGTTATTTTATTTAATTTTTTGTTTAAGTTTCTGTTTCAGCCTGCTGTTTTGATTCTTGTTCTGTTGATTCTTCTTGTACTTTTTCCTGCGATTTTTGTTTTTTTATCTTTTCAAGCACTTCAGGCTTTACGCTAATAAGCTTTTCTTCATCAATACTGACATGGTAACTTGGTCTATTTACTTTTCTACCCGCAATAAATACATGGCCGTGGACAATTAACTGTCTTGCTTGTTTTGGTGTATTAGCAAGACCTAATTTGTATACTATTGTTTGCAAACGCCTATCAAGCAATTTTTCTTTTGTTAATGCAAGCACATCATCAAGTTTAGCATCTTGCTGAACTAAACCGAGTTTAACAAGACGATTAATGAATTTTTGTTGTTCTTCGCTACTTGCTGTAATTAGTTTTTTAGCTTGTTGTCTTATTTTGTCTATTTTAGCTTCAGCTTTCCATATTTCACGTTTGTTTTTTAATCCATACTTCTTTATGATTTTTGCTTCCTCTTCTATCCTTGCTTTGTCCCAAGGTTTCTTTGGTTTTTTCCACTTTTTTCTTAACCTTCTCATTTTTGACTGCTATTTACCTTTTCTTTGCTTTTGATCTTTGTACACCTACAGTTTTACCTTTTCTGAAATGCGATTTAGTGCGTTGTCCTCTAACTGGTAAGCCCATAGCATGTCTCACTCCACGATAAGCTTTGATTTTTTTCAACCTTCTTATGTCGAATTCTTTTGTTAACTCTAATTTTGTTCCGATTAAGTGCATATCTTTACCTGTTTGCCTATCTTTTCGTCTGTTTAGCATCCAGCTTGGTAGTTTTGGATTTTGCAAGAAGGCCTCTATTTTTTTAATTTCGTCTTGTGTTAATTCTCCTATCTTCTTGTTTTTATCTATACCCAATACTTGACAAACAGCATTACTCATCATCCAGGAAACTCCTTTTATTTTTGTTAGTCCAACATAGACTGTTTTATCTCCTTCTATATCTGTTGATGCTATTCTTACCAACGATTCTATTTGTTGTTGTTTTTTCATTTTATGCAGTAAATACCTTGTGCTTTACTTTTTCTGTTAGCTCTTGCATGATACGTTTTTCTACAGCTTTTTTTGGATCAGGCAACCCTTTAACGCGTTGCCTTATCTCATCAAAGCTAGCAAATGGTTTTTCTTCTCTTGCTTTTATTATTGCTTCCATGTGCTTTTTTCCAAATCCTGGCAACAATTCAAGTTGATGCATTCTTTTGTTTATTGCTTCTGCTTTATTGAAAAATTCAACGAATCTCGCTTCGTTGTTGTTGACTATTTCTTTTATTATTTCTTCAAGCTGAATCTTTGCTGCTTCAGTTAGTTTTTCAGGCTTTAGTCGGCCTTTAATGTAATAAATCTTATCTCTCTTACCAGGCCCTATATAAACCTTTTCCTTAGGCTGCAACATTACACCACGTCTTGGTACTAGCTCTAGTAATACTAAATGTTTTGGCCCAAGAGCTTGGACAATAGGAAAATGAATGCCTTCCAGCGGATAACCTGATGGCAAGAAGTCTAGCACGATTGCTTCTTCTTCTTTGTCTTGCATTTGCATGTGTTTTCTCATTGCAATTCAGATGAGGTTTACTTTTTTTCATTTTGTACGTATTTTGCAACAACTCCAAGTATTTTTTCTATTTCTTCTTGACTTAGGCTTACATCGCTTCCTACAAAAATCTTACGTACATCTTCTGCATCTTGTGGGAGTATATCAATAATCTTCACTATATGCTGCTCTTTAAGTTTTATCATTCCTAGCCCAACTAATTCTTGTTTTAACTTTCTTGCTTCTTCAGCATTAAGTTTTACAAATTTATGCAAGTAATTGCGTAATTGCTGTATCTTTTTTGGTTCTTCTTCTTTTGGATTTCCAAGCAACTCAGCAACTTCAGCAAGGCTTATTGGTGTTTTGTTTTCTATTTTCATCTTGTTTTTGCTTTTATTTTAATTTTTTTAGGTGTATTGGCATAACTACAAATCTTTTTTCTTTGCTGCCATCTTTAAGCTTAACTATGTATGCCCTTCCTTGTTTTCCTTCAACTACTGCGGTTCTACCTATATAACGTTTTGGAAAGCCTGCTGGAAATTGAGGGTTGTAGTAGAGGCAAACTCTGTCGCCCGGTAGTAACTTTTGAAAGTATTGGCTAAGTCTGATCTTACCTCGTTCCCTGACAGGCTTCCGTTTTCTTTTTGTCATTTGCTTGTGTTTATGCTTTTATTTTATGTTCTACTTCTTTGAGTAAGCATTCAAGTACATCGCTTAAAGCTGCATACAAGTTTCGGTTTTCTGCTTTTGCATTGATATGAAAACCTTTTGCATAAACGTCTGCATTAATTTCGTGCAGGTAACTTTTTCCTTTTTCATGCATTTTTAGCCGTATTTTTACCTCATCATATGGTGTTTTATCTGCCAATTTTTTGATGTAGTTGCCGACTATTTTTTTGATTATTATCATCTCAGCTTTGTCAAGCTCGTTAAAGCCGACCAACCATATGCTGCCTCCAAGTCTAAGCTCGTTGTTGTTTTCGGTTTGATTGCTTTGGCTATTTTGGTTTATGTTATTTTGGTTTATATTTTCGTCCGGCATTTTCATTTTTAAGTTTTCTTGCGATATGCTGTATAAGCTAACGCATTTTTCCTTTTTTAAAGCTTTTGATAGTGTTCGATAGTATTTGTTCTTATGACGCTATCAGCTTATGCTTAAATAAAAACCTTTATAAATTTCGATTTGCCTTATGTTATATGCCTTCCGATTTGGTTTATGAAACAAAGATAAAGCATAGCGGATTATTTAATTTTAAAGACCTTTACAATATGGTTTTTGAGTGGCTTGATGATCATGGCTATAGTGTTGAGGAGAAAAAATATGTAGAAAAAGTTAAAGCAAGCGGTAAAGAAATTGAGATAAAGTGGGAATGTAAGCGTAAGATAACTGATTATTTTAGATTTAAAATAAAGTTAAGCTACAGGATTCTTGGGCTTGTTGAGGTTGAAGTTCAGCCTCAAGGAAGTCAACAGAAAATAAAAACAAACAAAGGTGAGGTTGAAATAAAGGTTCAGGCTTATCTTGATAAAGATTATGAGGAACGTTGGGAAGCTACACCTTTCTATAAGTTTTTACGTGGTGTATATGAGAAATACATTATAAAAAGTCGTGTCAAAGAAATGGAAGACAAGCTGACAGATGAAGCATTAGATCTTGTTAACAACATTAAAGCCTTCTTGTTGCTTGAAGCGCGAACTTAAGTGTGGCAAATCTTTAAAAACCAACAAGATGTATTTCTTCATGCAAGTTATTGCTGATTTACATTTGCACAGCAAGTACAGCCGTGCTACAAGCAAATCGATGGATTTTGAGCATATAACAAGATATGCTAAACTTAAAGGGCTTAATCTTGTAACAGTTGCAGATTTTACCCATCCTAAACATTTTGAAGAAATTAAAAAGCTTGATGAGCGTGATGGTATTGTTTATTACAACGGTTTTCCTATGCTTCTAACAACTGAAATAAGTTTGATGTTTTCTGACACAAAGCAAAGACGCGTTCATTTACTCGTGTTTGCGCCAAGCGTTGAAGTAGCAGCCCAAATTAATGATGTGTTAAGTAAAAGAGGCAGACTCGATTATGACGGTAGGCCGATTTTTGGTATAAGCTGCGTTGATTTTCTTGATCTGATGTTAAGCATAAGCAAAGATATTGAAATAGTTCCAGCACATTGTATGACCCCTTGGTTCGGGATTTATGGTAGTAAGTCTGGATTTGATAGCATTGTCGAAGCTTTTGGTGATAGAGCAAGTTATATTCATGCTGTTGAAACAGGTCTAAGTGCAGACCCTCCAATGTTGTGGCGATTGGACGATGTTAATACATTTAAGCTTAACTTGTTGAGTTTTTCCGACAGCCATAGTTATTGGCCTTGGCGTCTTGGTAGGGAAGCAACAATATTTGAAATTGAAAAATTAAGCTATGCTTGTATTCTTGAGGCAATACGTAATAAAAATGATCACAATAAGATTATTGCTACTATTGAAGTTGACCCTGCATATGGTAAGTATCATTATGATGGGCATAGACAATGCAACGTTGTTTTATCTCCACAAGAAGCAATGAAGCTTAACAATATTTGTCCTGTCTGTGGTAAGCCTCTTACAATAGGTGTTGAGCATCGTATTGAAGAACTGGCAGTAAAGCCATACGGGTTTAAACCAGCACATGCAAAACCTTATTTTAAGTTGCTACCTTTACATGAGCTTATTGCTGCGATTTATAAAACGACAGTACAATCAAAAAAAGCATGGAACATTTACAATAAGCTTGTTAGCGCATTCAATAACGAGCTTAATGTTTTGCTTAACGTAAAACCAGAACAGCTTATTAAGTATGCAGATAAAGCCTTAGTCAATGTTATAATGCGAAACAGACAAGGAAAAATAAAGGTTAAGCCCGGTTACGACGGTGTTTATGGTCAAGCAATTATCGCTGAACAGACAACTTTAGTTTGATTTTTAAAATATTTTGTTAAACTTAAGCACAGTTAACATCGAGCCTAATTAATGCATCAGTACAAAACACTTCTCGCTGTATGTTTCCTTTCTTTTGTATTCTAAAAGGTAGCACTTCTATTTGTTTTGTATTGCTAAATTCGTATAAAGCATAACTGCTGTTTCCAGGAGCAATGCTTGTGTAGTTAAAGAATGTTTGCTGATTTGTTTCATTTTTTAGTATTAATCTATAACCATCGATTCTAAACAAACCTTGATTGTACACAGTAATATTAAAGTGTGTTGCATTGCAATCATACGTTATTGCTATGCCTACTCCTTCTGGGCATTTTATTTCAGCTGGCAACCTTGCCTGATATTTAAGCCAACCATAAATCATACCCGCCATGCTAACAGCCATAACAAGCAACAAAACATAACTAACTATCAAACTTACAGCTCGTTTTTGTTTAATAGCAATATTTCTCATACTCTCTAATGCTTTATTGCATTTATAAATTTGTCTTTAAGCAAAGATGTATAAATTATATATAATCTGCAATATATATTTTACACAATATGTATAATTTATACATCTCCTTTTAGTTGCTTTTACACTTTGATTGAAGAAACTTCCATGCTCAACAATGTATGTAATTCTTGCAGAAAATCTTGTTCGTGATGTATGCTCAATAAACCACCCGCTGCTTTTTCATGCCCTCCTGTTTCTATTGGTACTTTTTTACTTAACTTATCCATTAACACTCTTAAATTGAGTCCTTTGCTGTCATCACTGCCTGCAATTCTTGCCGATACTTTTATTTTATCGTTGTCATAAGCAAGCGCGATTATTGGTGTACCTGCCTGAAACATACCAGAATGGGCAATTATGCCGGCTATAACACCTATTAAACTTGCTTTTATTTTATTTTTTGCATTTATTACAACATAACCATCATACGTGATATTATTCTTTATGCTGTTTACCCATTCTAATGCCTTTATCAATTCATAGCGGTAGCTTGCATATATAGCATCTGCTTCTTGTTTTGCTTTGCTACACCCTAAGCAATAGGCTATAGCAACGTCTGGTTTCTCAAGTCTACCGCACGCGTTAAGTAAAGAAGAAACCTCTCTAGCATCTATAAGCTGGTTAAACATTTTAACAATGTAGATGTTTCCTATAATATCTATATCTTTTCCGTGTTCTAATCTTTTCAGCATTATTGCTGTAACAAGCCTTGATGTTTCATTTTCATCAAGATCTAATAGCGTTCTGTAATTCCCGTTAGTTTTCCACTCTATGTTTAAACTTTTCAAAAAATTTGCTACACCAGTAGCTGTGCCAGTTACTCCTGGAATGAATATTTCTTGGCTAAATTCTAATGATTTATGCAACGGCCTTGTAGCAGAAAAAATTGTTAACCCTCGTTTTATTATTATTTCTTTACTCTTTTTTGCCTCCTGCAATAACTCGTTGCTTAGTTTGCTTATGTTTTTGTCCATGACATCTCCAACCAAGCCGATTAGAGCAAGTTTTAGCGATTGCTCATCAGCATACATATGTCTTGCAACAAAATAACATAATCCGGATGCACTTATTGATTCGTTTTTCCATTCAGTTAGATGCTGATTCAATATATGTACGTTTTGAATTTCAATAGCTTCTTTCATGTCAATTTCGTGGTGGTCTATCACAAATACTTTACAGTTAAATTTATCCAATTGCTTTAAATAGCGTGATGCTAAATCGAGAAAAAGCATAATGCTATATTTACTGCTTTCTTTTTTTAACTCTTCAACTTTTTCTGATGTTAGGTTGTTAACAATACTAACGCAGAACATAGCGTCAAAATGTGTTAGGACTTTAATCATAATTGCGGCAGATGTTATGCCGTCGGCATCGTAATGGCTAATCACTTTAATAGGTTTTTTAGCTTGTTTTATCGCTGTACACAACTCATGAGCAAATTGTTCTATTTTATCAAACATTTTTAGTTAATGTTAATTTATTCTTTTTTTGCTTGACTGTTGTGATAGGCCAAGCTTGTTTAAAAATATTGTTGTATTATAACCTATTATTTAAGAAATAAAACAAAAAACTAATCAAAAAATTATATTCTAACTTCTTTATATTTGAATCCGGCAGGTAATACTCCTTGCCTGATATAATATTTTACAAGCCTGTTTATCTTTGATTCAGTCAACTGCAATCCTCGTTTAGCTGTGTAATCATGCTTGTTCTTTTCTAAATGTTTCTGCAAACTTTTTGCACGCTTTATTAAATGCAGCAAATCTGATGGCAATTTTAGTAATCCATGTTCTTTTAACACCTGACAGATTTTTTTACCAATTATTGCCTTAACATTACCGATGCCATATTGATCACGCAATATTAGACCTATTTTTTCTGGTTCAATATCTTTTTTAGCTAGATCGACAATAAGTTTCTCTATTTCTTCATTGCTCATCTTTATCCATTTTGGTTTCTCCTTTAGTACAGGTTTTCTGCTTTTGCTTTTACCTCTCCCACCACCGTATAGAGTTGCCATGCTTGTTTGTTTTGTTTTTTAGTTTTTAAATGTATCGGAAATTTTATTTTTCCATTTTTCAGGAGGTAATAAATATTTTAAATAAGATTAGGCTTAAGTTCAAATGTTTTTTAATTTGAGAAAATTTAAAGGTACTTTTAAGGGAATAATAGGGGAATGTATGTTTAAATTAATAGATAATTATAACAAAATTTATGAATAAAAGAAAATTTTTTGAAATTTACAAAGATTATATAGATGATTCTAAAATGCAGTTTTTAATGAGAAATTGGTACTCTATTGATGGTGTGAAATATGATAAAGGGCAAGTGACTATTTATAAGATCAAAACAAGAAATGCATATAAAAATAAAGTCCCATACAAAACCAAGATTACTAGAGCAACAGTATCTATTTACAGTGAGGCAAAGAAATTAGGATTTGATGTTAAATTGGTTATTGTTTGGCTTTATAGAAATTGGAAATTCAAAGTAAGTGTGAAGGATTTTAATGTGGATTATTTTTGGGTAGATAAACCTAAAAAATACGATAATAAGCAATTCTAAATGGCGAAGGAAAAAAGAAAGCGAGTAGCCCCGCCCGGATTCGAACCGGGGTCCCAGGCTTTCTTCGGCTTACCCCACACAAGTCTTGAGCGGGGTGCCTCCAAAGGCCTGGATGCTTGACCGCTACACCACGGGGCTCTGGCATAACTACTTATCTTATCAAGTAAACATGATATTATTTAAAAAGCTAACTGTGCATACCTAATGTGGTAAGGCTTAACTTTCAATCAATTCTTTAATAATTTGTTTAGCAACTTTATGCGTTTCCCATTTTTTTGGTAGCCCATATAGCCTTACAGCTTGCCTGACGTTTTTTGCTTTCTTTCCAACAGCATCAATTTTTCTTTTTATTATTTCTCTAACAAGCTCTTTATCCATCCTTCTTTGTTTCTTTATAATTGCATACGGATTGTTAGGATTTATGCTTATAGCAACTTCTAGCAGCTTTATATTCTGACGTGATGCTTGGGACCTTAAGCCATATTTATCAAGCAATTTTTTGCTTAATATTTTTTCTTCTGAATAAGCGAATAGCATTTTTATGACCTCCATTAACGTTTTTTTATCCATGCTATGCCTTTTAGTAGGGTTGTTTAACTTTAACCAGAAACCATAGCCCGTTTTGATTAACATTTTTTGTTCTTGTTGGTCCATTTCTATCATACCTTCTAAAGTGTTATTGAACACTTTGTAAGGAAAATTAACAAACTCGCTGGATTCATAAACTTCATCTTCATTATATTCAATATCTTCTATTTTAATATTTTTTAATTCGTCTATATAATGGAAGAATGCACTAAACATTAATGCTTGTACTATGTCTTCTACTGATTTAGTTTTTACTATTTCACATACTCTCTTTATTTTCATATGCCATAATATGCTGATCGCTTGAGCATAACCAACAACACAACCGACTGCATAAGATTGCCCGAATTTATGTTTGCATTTTTCAGTTTGTTTGGAAAAATAAAAAAGCAGCGGCAAATAAATTCTTTCTTGTCCTAAATCTATTATTTCTTTCTTGCTTACTTGCCTTCTTCCGTTCTTTTTCTTTCTTAATTCTTCAATAAGCTCTGTTGTTTCGTTGACAATGATATCATCAATACTCTTGATTTGATTAAGGTTTGGCTTCGTATTTGTCTTAACACAATTTACAAGCTCTTTTATACTGATTTCAAGCATTTTAATCTTTTTGCTTTTTTTGCTTTTTTTTATATCTTCCCCTTGCTTCTACCTTTTCAAGTTGTTTTAGTACAGCATTTGCTTTATCGTAATGTTGCTTATATGCTTGTAATATTGTGCTAAAAAATTTATTTGCATTAGAAAAATGCTTACTGTTTAATGCCTGCCACAGCAAATGTAGGTCTACTGCTTTATCTTCAACCCTATCGCTATGAAAAGCTAAACCAAAATCAATAAAGTAAACTTTTCCTTTGCTTAATATCATGTTGCTCGTCGTTAAGTCATTATGAATAATGCCAACTTTATGTAGCATTGCTATGTTTTTTCCTATTTGCTTGCAACAATCTTGCTGTGTTTTAGCATCAAGCTTGTCGAGCCATTCGCTTAATTTTTTTCCAGTAATGTATTTCATTTCTATTATTCCATTATCTTCATTAACCTTCAACACCTTTGGTACAGCTATATGCTTTATTGCTCGTTGCAATATCTTTGCTTCTCTTCGCGTTCTGTAAAAACGCAACATATAATCGAGTTCAGGATGTCGATACTGTTTTTTTATTCTCTTTTTGATTAACTTATTGCTCCGCTTAATAAGTATGGCTTCTGCACCTTGCGCAATAATTTTGCTTTTTTCTTGTTTTCTTTTAGCTTTACTAGTTTTATTTTTACTCATCAAGCAAGCATAGATAAATTTAAATAAAAAACTTTCCCTAGCTTAACATGGAAACAAAGCAAGACGAAAAGCAAGACAAAACAAAGCCCAAAGCAGACGCTATACTTGAAATTGCTTTGAAACGTGGTTTTTTTTATCCAGCTGCAGAGATTTACGGAGGAAAAGCAGGCCTTTATTTTTATGGCAGCATTGGCAAGCTATTAAAATTAAATTTTGAGTCTGTATGGCGTAAGTTTTTTCTTTCGCTTCATGATAACTTTCATGAAATAGAAGGAACAGCTATACTTCCTGAAATAGTTTTTAAAGCGTCAGGCCATCTAGAGCACTTTAACGACCCTCTGGTTGAATGTAAAAAATGTAAGTTTAGATTTAGGGCCGATCAATTTATCGAAGATAAGCTTAACGTTAATGCAGCAAAGTTGACAGCAGAAGAAATGACAAAACTAATTATGAAGCATAATTTAACATGTCCAAAATGTAGCGGCAAGCTTTCTGAAGTGCGTTGGTTTAATATGATGTTCAATATAAAGCTTGGTGCATTGCAAGAAGATAATGCCTACTTAACACCAGAAACAGCCCAACTTGCTTATCTTGCTTTTAAGCGCGAATTTGAAGTGCATAGGAAAAAGTTGCCTCTTGGTTTGGCAATAATTGGTAAAGTCTTCCGTAATGAAATATCGCCGAGACAACTTTTTTTTAGACTGCGAGAATTTACTCAGGCAGAATTGCAAGTATTTATTGATGAAGCCATGCTAGAAACTGCCGATTTTATAGACTGGAATCGTATTAATAAAGCAAAACTCTATGTTTTGCTTGTTGACAGCAAAAAAGTAGAAGAAAAAACTCTTGCTGAGCTAAATCGCTTAGGTTTACCAAAACTATACCTATTTTTTATGCTCAAAATGCAAGAGTTTTATTTGGACTTGCTCAAAGTGCCAAAAGAAAAATTTAGATTTAGAGAGTTAAGCAAGGAAGAGCGTGCTTTTTACAACAAACTGCACTTTGACGTTGAGCTGCAGCTAGATACACTTAAAGGTTTTAAAGAAGTAGCAGGGCTACACTACAGAACAAACTATGATTTAGCAAATCATGAAAAACTGAGTAAGCAAAATTTGCATGTGTTTTTTAATAACAAAACCATACTGCCACATGTGATTGAGCTTAGCTTTGGAGTAGATCGCAACATTTATGCTATGCTTGATATTTTTTACAAGTATGATGCTGATGCTCAACGTAATGTGTTTACTTTTCCTTATTGTTTGTGTCCATACACAGCTGCAGTTTTTCCTCTTGTTAATCGTGATGGTATGCCAGAAAAAGCAAGGCAAGTTTATAACTTGGTGAAGCAGCAGTTTAAATGCTTTTATGATGCTTCTGGCAGTATAGGACGGCGTTATAGAAGGCAAGACGAAATTGGTACAGCCTTCTGCATTACAGTTGATGGACAGACATTGCAAGATGATACTGTAACTGTACGCCATCGTGACACAATGGAGCAAGAACGTGTGCCAGTAAATAACCTTTTAACATATTTAAAAGAAAAACTGGAGAAGCATTAAGAATGCACATCCAAAAGCAAGATGTGATTAAAAAAGTTGCTGAGTTTGTTAAACAGAAACTTTATAGCGAGTCAACAGGACATGACTGGTGGCACTGCTATAGGGTATGGCAACTTGCATTGAAGATTGCAAAAAATGAAAATGCAGATTTGTTTGTGGTGCAGCTCGCCGCATTGCTTCATGATATTGCCGATTGGAAATTTAACAAACCAGAACAGGGGTTGGTTATAGCTAAAGAACTGCTTAATCAGCTCAATGTTGACGAACAAACTATCTCGCATGTGTGCGAAATAATTCGAAATATCTCGTTTAAAGGAGCAAAAGTAAAAAACGAAATATCCACAAAAGAGGGCAGAATTGTTCAAGATGCTGATAGGCTTGACGCTTTAGGAGCTATAGGTATTGCAAGATGTTTCGCTACAGGTGCAAAACTCGGTCGGCCTATTTATGATCCGAACATTAAGCCGAAACTTCACACGAACTTTGATGAATATAAAAAAGCTAAGTCAACAAGTATAAACCATTTTTATGAAAAATTGTTATTGTTAAAAGACAGAATGAATACAGAAACAGCTAGGAAAATTGCTGAAGAGCGTCATAAGTTTATGCTCCAATTCTTGGATAGATTTTTTAGAGAGTGGAATTGCGAGGAGTGATTACTTAAGTATTTAATAAACTTTAAAAATTCATTCTTATGTTTTTATGTAAAGCTTAGGGCCGGTAGCTCAATGGTAGAGCGTCCGCCTGGCTCGCGGAAGGCTCCGGGTTCGAGTCCCGGCCGGTCCATTTGCTTTGTTGTTCTTTTTTATCATAAAACCTAATTATCATAAACCTACTACAATAAATTTTTTAAAATGCTGTACAAGTTTTAGCTTTTATGATAGAACGTACTTTTGTTATGTTAAAGCCAGATGCAATACAACGTGGTTTAATTGGGCGAATTTTACAACGTTTTGAAGATGCCGGATTGAAGATAATAGCAATGAAGATGTTAAAGCCTGATAAGCAACTTGCGTTGCAACATTATGCGGATGTTGCAGAAAGGCGTGGTAAGTTTGTTCAAGAAAAGCTGGTTAATTTTTTAACCAACTCAAGTCCTGTTTTAGCTTTAGTTATTGAAGGTGTTCACGCTATTGATGTTGTTCGTAAAATTGTAGGTCCTACTGAACCAAAACAAGCAATGCCAGGCACAATAAGGGGAGACTTTGCTCATTTAAGTTTTGTTTATGCTGATGCGAAAAATAAAGCTGTTACTAATCTTATTCATGCATCAAGCAGTAAAGAAGAAGCAGAGAGAGAAATTTCACTTTGGTTCAAACCAGAAGAGCTTCATAGCTATAAACTAAGCCACGAAGAGCATGTGTTATAAATTAAATCCAACTCAGCAAAAATGAGTAGCAATGATTGTATCTTTTGTAAAATTGTAGCAAAGCAAATTCCTGCATATGTTGTCTATGAGAATGATCATTGCATCGCTTTTCTTGATATAAATCCTGTCAGCTATGGTCATTGCCTTGTTGTTCCAAAACAACATGTTGAAACATTTGCTGATGCAACTCCTGAAGTTATCTCAGAGCTCTTTAAATGTGTACAGCAAGTTGCTATAGCTATATGTAAGGCAACCAATGCTGCTGGCTTTAATGTTGTGATTAATAGCGGTGAAATTGCCGGGCAGGTTATTAGACATTTACATGTTCACATTGTACCACGCTATGACAACGATGGTTTAACAATAGACAAACAACCATCAACAAAACTTGATGAAGCCAAAGCTAAGCAACTTGTTGAAAAACTTCAACATATGTTGAAAAGCTAAATTTCTTTGCCTATTGCAATAAGTATAAAGCATAAGAGTGAAGCAAGTATAAACAATAATCCAGAAAACATGAGTTGCTTGCCAAACAAAAATATTTTGATTATTTTTTTCCATAGTAAAGTGTGTCCTTCTACTTCTAACCAAGGAAGGTAAAAAAATGCAGCTATGCTTAATAAAGCAAGGATCATGCCAAAAATTTTGTTAATTTTTTTCTTTACAAGCAAAATAATAAACATGGTAAATAACGGTAAAGGCTGGGTCAAGTAAAATACCCATGCATTGTTTCTAAATTTTAATTGTGTTGCTAGAACAAGAAAGTAAAATATTGACATCGCACTTGCTATTAACATTAATTTTGGTACTCGCTTTTGCTTTTGAATTTCTTTTTCTTTTTGCACTTTTGCTATTTCTATTGCTTTTTCTTCTGGTTTTGTAGTTGCTTGTGACGTTACTTCTTGTTTTTCGAGCTGTGATGTTTTTTCTTGTTGTGTTTTTGTTATTTCTTTAGCTTCTTGCTTTGGTTGTGGCTTTACTTGTACTACTTGAATTCTTGCTTGTACTGTTGGTTGTAGTGTTTCTTGTTTTGTTATTTTTGTTGTTACAGTTTGGATTGGCTGTGTTACTTGCTTTGTTTGTTGTGTTTGTTGCATCTTTATTTTTTCGATGATTGGTGCGCGTGGTTGTACCTCTGCTAAGGGTTTTAATGTTGTTAACTCTTCTTTGGTTTTTGCAGCCTGCTTTAATGTTTCTTTTAATGTTTCGGGCATTGCTGCTTTAACAATTCCTTCCTGCACTAATTCGTTTGCTACTTCGCTGATTTTGTCCTTTGGGTAGCCAGAGTTAATCAACACACTAATTGCTTGCTCAAAGCTTTCACCTCGCTGGAGCGCATTAAGTATGGCAGTTCTTATTTCCAACTTTAGTGTTTCTTCGATTGTCATTTTTTATTTTCTTGTCCATAAAAATTGAAAGTAGTTTTCAAATTGTTTTGCTATTTCTTCATTTTTTAGCATAATGTTTGCTTCGTGATTTTGAGTTAAACCATAATAAACAATATTTGTCGACCCAACTAGTACTGTTGCATTATCAACAACAATAAATTTTGCATGCATAGTTTTGGTTAAAGAATCATATTTTGCTTCAATACCATGTTGTTTAAAAAATTCAATAGTCTTTTTATTTTTACTTGTTGTTTTTGTGTTCCATGTTGAAGCATCAAGCAAAATTTTAACGTCTACACCACGTTGTTTGGCTTTTATCAATGCGTTGGCTATTGGCATTGTAGTGTTATAAATACGGAATTCATAAACTGCAATATGCACAAATTTTGTTGCATTATTTATCATTGTTACAGCGGTATCAAGATAGGCTCTATCAAGTACAGGCCTGGCAAAATCGTGGGAAGCATTAACAATAACGCTGCATGATAAGCACGGCCAATCACAATCATTGCTAATCATAATTTTTGCAAGAAAAAAACCTATAGCAATGCCTATAAGTAACACTAGCAATACACCTCTTTTTTGCATGGTTAGCTATGGGTTTTGAAGTTTTAAAGTTTTGCTAATTCTTTTTGATTTTTCCAAGTAAACTTTTTAAACCGAAACAAGCATGACATTTTATGGCATACGATTTTGAAAAAATAGAGCAGAAATGGATTAAGGAATGGGAACAGCACGAGGCATTTAAAGTAAGCAAGTCAGATAAGCCAAAGTTTTATTGCGTAGAGATGTTTCCTTATCCAAGCGGAGAAGGGCTACATATAGGTCATACACGTAATTATAGCATTGCAGATGCCATTGCAAGATTCAAGCGTATGCAAGGTTATAATGTTCTTTATCCTGTTGGTTATGATGCATTTGGTTTGCCTGCAGAGAACGCTGCGATTAAACACAATGTAGATCCAGAAAAATGGACAACAAACAATATCGCTGTAATGCGTTCACAGCAAAAACGATTAGGTTTTAGCTATGATTGGTCACGCGAACTTGCTACTTGTTTTCCCAGCTACTATAAATGGAATCAATGGTTTTTCTTGAAAATGTTTGAGCGCGGCCTAGTTTACAGAAAAAAAGCACCAGTTAATTATTGTCCACAATGTAAAACAGTACTGGCCAATGAACAAGTCATAGATGGTAAATGCTGGCGATGTAAATCTGAAGTACAAACAAAGTTGATGGAGCAGTGGTTTATTAAAATTACTGACTATGCTGATAGATTGCTTGAATCACTAGATAAGCTTGATTGGCCAGAGCAAGTTAAGGTTATGCAACGTAATTGGATTGGTAAAAGTCATGGTGTCGAAATTGATTTTGAACTTGTTGATGAGCAAGGAAATAGCTATGACAAACTTGTTGTTTTTACAACAAGACCAGACACGTTATTTGGTGTTACATTTATTGTTATCGCGCCAGAACATGAGAAGCTTCTTGAACTTGTAAAAGGTAAGCCGCAAGAACAAGAAGTTAAGGAATTTATCGAGAAAGTGCAAAAAATGAATCTTGCTGAACGACAAGAAAGCAAGTTAGGAGTGTTTACAGGTTTATATGCTAGAAATCCTGCAACCAATGAAATAGTGCCTGTCTACACAGCAAACTTTGTGTTGCCATACGCAACAGGTATAGTGATGGCTGTTCCAGCACACGATCAACGTGATTTTGAATTTGCCAAAGCTTACGGTTTACCAATAAAACAAGTAATACAACCAAATTTATTAGTGGTAGCTTATGTAAAGCCAGAAAGCATTAACAAACTTACACAATCCTTGAAGGATTTTTACTTTTATTATGATGCAGAAAAATTCTTGCTGTATGTTAAAGCGTCATCAACAAGCTATGCACAATTGGTTAACTTATTGAAGCAGCACCAAGCAGTTATTTGGAATGATGGTGAGGTTATTGTGCTATACAATAATCGACAATTTAAGCCTGACGAAGTACAAGCTGAAAACCTGCATGAAGAATTGAAAAAATTATTGCAGTTCGACCAGCAGAATTGGCGCGATTTTATTGCTAGTGAACTGCTACAGTCAGAAATGAATAAAGCTTATGAGCAGGAAGGCATTTTGATTAATTCAGGCCAGTTTACAGGAATGAGCTCGGCAGAAGCAATTAATGCTATTACAGAATGGCTGGAAAGTATTGGTAAAGGAAGAAAAGCTGTCTACTACAGAATTAAAGACTGGCTTATTTCGAGGCAGCGTTATTGGGGTACACCGATCCCGATTGTTTACTGTGATAAATGTGGCATTGTACCAGTGCCTTATGAACAGTTGCCTGTTGTGTTGCCGAAAGCATCTGAAGTTAGGTTTGGTGAAGGTAATCCTTTAGCAACTTGTGAAAGTTTTGTAAACACGTCTTGCCCAAAATGTAATGGCCCAGCAAAACGCGAAACAGACACAATGGATACGTTCGTTGACAGCAGCTGGTATTTTTTGCGCTATATTGACAATAACAATGATGAGTTACCTTTTGATAAAGAAAAAGCAGATTATTTTATGCCTATCGACTTTTATATTGGCGGTATTGAACATGCTACTGGGCACTTAATTTATTGTAGATTCTTTACCAAGTTCATACATGATTTAGGTATGTTAAAGCATGACGAACCTGCACGTAAGTTATTATGTCAGGGTATGGTTACACTGGGCGGAGTAGCAATGTCAAAAAGCCTGGGTAATGTTGTTAATCCTCTTGATGTTATAAAACGTTACGGTGCAGATACACTTAGAGCATATCTGTTGTTTGCAGCACTGCCAGAAAAACAGCTTGAATGGCAAGAAAAAGGTATAGAAGGCATTTTTAGGTTTGTGAACAGCTTTTACAGCTTTGTAACAGCACTTATGCAGGATGCTATAGTAAAATATGATGCAACAGATCAGATAGTTACAATAGTTAATTCATTACTTTTAAGCAAGTTACAAGTGTTAATTGCTAATGTTACACAATATTTAGAGACGTATAAACTTAGTTATGCTATACGTGACATTATGGAATATTTCAAACTTGTGGAAAAATACAAAGCGATTGCAAGTGATAATGTGTTAAAACAGATTGCTGGTGTTTTGTCATTATTGCTTAATCCTTTTACACCTTTTATTAGTGAAGAGTGTTGGCATTTGCTTGGCAATACAAGTTTTGCTTCTCTTGAAGCATGGCCAAAGCCAGATGAAAGTTTGCGCGATCAGCATGTTGAAAAAGCGTATGATGCAGTTGTAAAGTTAAGACAAGACATTAACAATATTGTACGCATTATATCAAAGAAAGGAAAAAAACCAACCAGTGTTTACATTTATGCTATCGATTCAGAACTACAGCATTATCTTGCATTCAAGCAAGAACTTGAAACATTAGGATTGAGCATTAATATCGAACCAGCATCAAACCCTGCATATGATCCTCAAAATAAAGCAGGCAAGGCAAAGCAAGGCAGACCTGCAATTTATGTTGAGTGAACGAATAAACTATTTTTTATTTCCTCTTTTTTCTTTGTATTTTTCTTGTATGTAAAATGGTAAATATAATAACCAAGCTGCAGGAAGAAACAAAATTATTTTATTAAGGATCTTCTTTAGTGTGAAAATTTCTTCTACAGTCTTTTCCAAGTCAATGAACCCTTTTTCAATCTCATAATTTCTTTCTAGCCTTTCTCTTATTATGCTGTCCAATCTTTTATATGATTTCTTATTTATTCTGTTATTGTCGTAAAGTATAGTTATTATTTTTTTACTCTCTAATAAAGCATCATTACATTGCTGTGCAACACTTTTGTAATCCTGCTTTATTTTCTTAATTTCCGATATAAATGTAGAATATTCTTTTAAATCCTTGCCTGAAAATCCGTACGCAAAGCCCCAACCAAACAAGCATAACAACCATAACTTATTTATTTTTTTCATTTTTGAGTCCTATTTATTTATTTTTATTATTCAGCGAACGGAAACTTTAATTGTATATAGTGTTGTTGCTTCTTTTTAAATATTGTTTCAATTATCTTTTTTGTCGCTTCTTTTTTATTCATGTTAAATATCTTTTCTTCATATACTAATCTATTTATAGGTGTAACTAATGGTAGTTTGCTTTGGTATATTCGTTTCAATATTCTACTTGATTTTTCAGGATATATTTTACAATATAACAAGGTTAAAAATTCAATCTCTTGAATTGACTCTGTCAGTTCTTCTTCGATTATTCCTTCTTTTAATGATTTTTCTTTCCATTCTTGATATTTTTCAATTCTTTTAATTATTTCTTTTTCTAATCCAAAATTAATTGATGCAAGTGGAGGGTCAAACCAGTATCCTTTTTCTGTAAATCTTTTTTTTAGTTCTTTAACTCGCTTGTCTAATCCTTTTATTTCTTTTTCATATTTTGAGATAGTCTCTTTATATTTATTATATTCTTCTCTTGGATTGAAAATATCTTTTATTCCTAAAAGGAGCTCTTCTACAAAATAACTCACATTTTTTTTCATAAGTTTTTTTACAGTTTCTTCTACATATTTAGCCTCTTCATTATCTAGTTTTTCTAATTCTTTTTCTGCCCTTTCTTTTATTCTTAAATATGTTACATGCGTTTGTGGTGTTTCTTCTTCAATTCCAATCAAATCTATTAAGTTTATACCCCCTCTTTTACCATTTCCATTAATTCTATAATAGAAAAACAGAATGAATTCTAATTTTGTAAGCAAGTTTTTATTATCTAATTCTAAAGCGTATAAATTTTTTATATTATTTATGTTGGTACCCATATTCAAACTAAAGCAAATCAACTTTATAAACCTTTCGATTGTTGTTATTGGTAAGTGATTAATTATTTTCAATCTATATTTTCATTATAAATAAATTTATTCTTAATTCTCTCCTTATAGATGTAATAATTGTTTAAAGCTTTGTTGTGTTGTCTATATGTGAATAAAAACAAAATGGCAAGCAAAATTAACAAAAAGATTGGTAAAATAGTTAGTGCAGTTAAGGACACATTTAAGCTTATGCTTCTCACTTTTGCTTTAAAAGCAAGTGCAACATGCATTTATGTTGTACATGGTATGGGAAGCAACCCATATGCTGTAAAAAATTTTGCTCAGCGTTTAATCAATGACGGCTATGTTGTGCCCTCGCATGCAAGAATTGCTGATTACAGCGGCAGTGGTGTTGAAGCTGCAAAGATTG
>JAPDKA010000001.1 GCA_029258825.1 archaeon
TTAAGTCTTTCTTCGGTCTTCCTCTGTGCCTCTGCAAGAGCATTGAGCCTTTCTTCAGTCTTCCTTTGAGCTTCCGCAAGTCTCTCAACAGCCTCCTCAAGACGGCCGACCCTTTCCTCGGTTCTGCGCTGAGCATCTGCAAGTTTCTCAATCGCCTTTTCTACACGTTCCAGCCTTTCTTCTGTCTTTCTTATCGCATCCCGGATCTCCCTAAAAATTTTAGAATGTATTTCCTCCCTCAGGGTTTCCTCCACAATGGATAACCCTTCAATTAAATTCTCCCTCAGGTCTTGAGGAAGATGAGAAAATTTCTTTCTCAATTTTGATATCATCATACTAAAATATATATGCCATTTGACCCCCTGTCAACACCCTGTTTACTCAATCACGGGATTCACTGGCAAAAGATAAAGGATGAAGTTGACAAAATACCCTTTCTTTCTTTATAATTTTCCCATGATACTGCTTCTTTCCCTGATAGAGGTTTACTTCAGCCCTTGTGGAGGAGCGAGGGATGCGATAATAAGAGAAATAAAGAATGCAGAACGCACGATTGACGTGTGCGTATACCTTTTAACCGACAGAGAACTCTCACAGGCACTCGTGGATGCGGTGAAAAGAGGGATTAAGGTGAGGGTGGTTCTGGATGGGGAGAGTGCATTTAAGATAAGAACCTCCCATTTTGAGTATCTCATAAGACATGGAGTTCCCGTCCGGCTATACATTGAGCACCTGAAAAAGAAAAGGGGAAGAGGGTATCATTCGGTGATGCATCACAAATTTGCAATAATAGACAGAAAGGTTTTAATAACCGGGTCCTACAACTGGACTGCATATGCAGAGGAAAAGAATAACGAGAATCTGCTCATAATAAAGGAAGACCCCGGGGTGATTGAAAAATATCTCAACGAATTTGAAAAACTCTGGAGAAAATCCATAAGCAAAAAAGAAAGAACCATAGATGCAAGGAATATAAGGGAACTCAGAAAACATGTAAATGAATGGTGGTGGGTTAAAGGGAGAATAAAGGATATAAGGGAAAAGAAAAGCGGAACCGTCATATACTTTGACGGGGGCTTCAAGGCATACATGAGAGCGCATCTTCCGGATAAAAGAGAATTTTATGGAGAGAAAGTTACCATATTCGGGAAAATCCAGGACCATCCAAAATACGGGTTTGAACTCTATACCGAATGGGCAAACGCAATAAAAAAGGAGAGGAGATGATGTTTCTCATTCTCTCTCAGTTTTCAATTGAGGGAGGGGAGGTGATATTCTTCCTTGAGGATAAGGGATACAAAGAGGTGATGATTGCAGGAAGTTTCACCGGATGGGAAAAGAAACCCTGTATGAAGGAGGGAAACCTCTGGAAGGCAAGATTTAAACTCCTTCCCGGTGTTCATGTTTACAAGTACATCCTGGATGGTGAGTGGAAGGAAGACCCGAAAAACCCGTTAAAAATCCCCGACGGATATGGAGGATACAACTCCGCATTTGTTCTCACCGAAAAGGGCGAGATAATCACAGAGCCTTTCCTTGCTTACCGGGATGGCAGGGTGTGGTTCAGATTTTACGACCCCCATGCCTCCACAGTTTACCTTGCTGGGAACTTCAACAACTGGGACCCTACCTCCATTCCCATGATAAAAAAAGACGGACTGTTTGAAGTCTCCCTTGAACTCGGTCCCGGAACCTATTACTACAAGTTTGTGATAAATGGGGAAAGATGGGTGGAGGACCCCCTCAATCCCGGTCAGGTTCCCGATGGATTTGGTGGAAAGAATTCGGTATTCACCCTCAGGGAAAATGGAGAGATTGTGTTTGCCGAGGTTTCTCCGTTCCCCTCGGGTGTGAGGGCATCGGAAAGGCTGAAATGGGAAGGCGAGCCCTTATACCTTGCAATCCTGTGGCACCAGCATCAGCCCTATTATCTTAAAAAGGAACCATGGGTAAGACTGCACGCAATAAAGGACTACTACGATATGGCAGAGATGGCGGATGAGTTTTCTGTTAAATTCACCGTGAACCTCACACCCTCCCTTATAAGACAGATTCTGGAACTCATTGAAGACATGAAGAACGGAAAATACGGGGATGAATATCTGTACTACACGATGAAACCTGCATCCGAACTCACCCCTGATGAAAGGCACTTCATAATAGAGCATTTCTTCAGTGCAAACTGGAAGAACATGATAGGAGTATTCCCGAGATACAGGGAACTCCTGGATAAAAAGCAGAATGGAAAGAAATTTACAGAACAGGATATAAGGGACCTCCAGGTCCTCTTCAACCTTGCCTGGTTTGACCCTGACTTCAGGGAGAAAGAAATAATACTTCCAACGGGGAAGAGGGTATGCCTCCGTGAACTTGTTGAGAAGGAAAGAAATTATACCGAGGAGGATAAAAAAATAATATGGGATGCACAGCTTGCCATACTTGAGGCAATACTTCCCCTCCATAAAAAACTTCAGGATGAAGGAAAGATAGAGGTTTCAACAACCCCATTCTACCATCCCATACTTCCCCTTATCTACAATACCGATGTGGCAAAGGAGTGCATGCCCGGAACCCCTCTTCCAACCCGTTTTTCCTATCCTCAGGATGCAGAAGAGCATGTAAGACGTGCGTGTGAACTTTACAGGCAGATATTTGGAAGGGATGTGAGGGGAATGTGGCCGGGAGAGGGTTCGGTTTCAGAGGATGTTATTCCTCTTTTTAAGAAGTATGGAGTAAGGTGGATTGCCACAGATGAGGGTATACTCCAGCGTTCCGGAGGGGGACCACACACAAAACCCTACGACTTTTCCGGTCTCACCATAGTATTCCGCGACCGCACCCTCTCCGACCTTATAGGATTCAGGTATAATTCCATGGACCCACTTGATGCAGCAAATGACTTCATTCTCAGGCTTTACGGCATAAGAAAGAGATTTCCCGGGAAAATCCTGGTTGCTGTTATCCTGGATGGTGAAAATGCGTGGGAGCACTTTCCCCATGATGGAAAGGATTTCCTGAGGGAGTTTTACAGGGAGATAGCAGAGGCTCCATGGATTGTTCCAGTTACAATGAGTGAGGGGATAGAACTCGTTGAGCACGGAAAACTTGAAAGGCTTCATCCGGGTTCCTGGATAAATTCAGACTTTCATATATGGATTGGAGAAAAAGAGGAAAATACCGCCTGGGAGTATCTCAAGCATGTGAGGAAGGACTATGATAAATATGGAGACGAAAATCCAGAAGCCTACGAGTGGATACTTGTTGCAGAGGGTTCAGACTGGTTCTGGTGGTATGGAATGGACCAGGAAACATTTAATGAAGGATTTTTTGACTGGGCCTTCAGGGAGGCATTGAAGAACGTTTACAGAAGCATGGGGAAAGAGCCACCTTCCTTCCTTGATGTTCCCATAATGGAAAGGAGGTAAGGATGAAGGATGTGAAGACCGAGGTTATTGCAGGTATAACAACCTTCATGACCATGGCATACATTATATTTGTCCAGCCCCAGGTCCTTTCTGCTGCGGGTATGGATTTTGATGCGGTTATGATGGCAACCATCCTTTCTGCATTCATTGCAACCCTTCTCATGGCAACCCTTGCAAACTATCCAATAGCACTTGCTCCTGGAATGGGTGAGAACTTCCTCTTTGCATATACCGTATGCCTTGAAATGGGTGTCCCATGGCAGGTTGCCCTGGGAATTGTGTTTATATCAGGTGTTTTATTTATAATCTTAACCCTTTTAAGGGTAAGGGAGGCAATAATAAACGCCATTCCCTCGTCTTTAAAGAACGCAATAGCAGGAGGAATAGGACTCTTTATAGCATTCATAGGACTTGAATGGGCCGGTATCATAGTTGATGCCCCTGGAAGTCTTGTGAAACTCGGGGATTTAAGGTCTCCTCCTGCACTCTTTTTCCTCTTTGGATTCTTTCTCACCGCAATTCTCATGGTGAAAAGGGTTAAGGGAGCGATTCTTATAGGAATTCTTGGGAGTGCGCTTCTGGGTGCAATAACCGGATGGGTGAAATTCACCGGATTTGTAAGCAAACCACCATCCCTTGCCCCAACCTTTTTAAAACTCAACATCCTGGATGCCTTAAAGTTTGAGTTCATCTCCATAACCATAGTTTTCTTCCTGCTTGACCTTTTTGACACCGTTGGGACACTTATCGGAATAGGTGAGCAGGCAGGATTTATAAAGGATGGAAAACTTCCCAGGGCGCGCCAGGCACTGCTTGCAGACGCAATAGGAACAGTTGTTGGTTCGCTCCTGGGAACATCAACCGTAACGAGTTACATTGAATCCGCTGCCGGGGTGAGTGAGGGGGGAAGGACGGGAATAACTGCAATGACCACTGCGTTTCTGTTTCTTCTTGCCTCCTTCTTTGCCCCGGTTGTGAGGGCAATAGGAGGTGGAATACAGATAGGAAGCGTTACCTACTATCCCTTTACCGCCCCTGCACTTGTCATTGTTGGTGTTTTCATGCTCAAAAATGTTGTGAAGATAAACTGGGACGACATGACAGAGGCGATACCTGCGTTTCTCACACTCCTTGGGATACCCCTCACCTTCTCCATTGCGACAGGACTTTCCCTTGGATTCATATCCTACACACTCATAAAACTCCTCTCGGGTCGGGGAAAAGAGGTTCATCCTGTTATGTATGTTGTGACTGCAATATTCATTCTCAAGTTTGCATTCCTGGGATAAGGAGGAAGAAATGAAGGCATGTGAGGTTGCTGTTTTTGAATGCATGGGACTTAAAGAGGGAGAGACCCTGCTTATCATAGCGGATGAGCCATCAAGGGAGATAGGATACGCACTCTGGGAGGCAGGGAAATCAAGAGGAAACGAGGCGGTTTTTGTTGAGATAATTCCAAGGCGCATGCACGGGGAGGAGCCACCTTCTTCTGTTGCAGAACTCATGAAACTCTTTGATGTATGCCTTATTCCAACATCGAAATCCATGAGCCATACCCGGGCAAGGAAGGAGGCGTGTAAGGCAGGAACGAGAATTGCAACCCTTCCGGGAATAACAATGGATATGATGGAAAGGACACTGGCTGCGGATTATAAAAAGATAGAGAAAATTTCAAAGGAGATTGCGGCCATCTTGACCGGAGGAAAACATGTCCACATAACCTCTCCTGAAGGAACGGACTTCTATGCAACCATAGAGGGGAGAGACGGAGCCCCTGATACCGGGATATACCACAATCCCGGAGATTTTGGAAATCTTCCTGCTGGTGAGGCATACATTGCACCCCTTGAGGGGAAGTCCTGGGGAAGGATAGTTTTTGATGGTTCCTTTGCAGGGATTGGAATCCTGAAGGACAAACTCGTATTTGAGGTGAAGGATGGCAGGGTTGTTGAGGTTCAGGGATACGGGAAGGAGTTTCTTGAGGAGGTATTTGAAAAATACGGAGAGGATGCAAGGAACATAGCGGAGATAGGAATAGGGACAAATCCGAAGGCAAAAATCATAGGAGAGGTTCTTGAGGATGAGAAGGTCTGCGGCACCATTCACATTGCCATAGGTAATAATGCAACGTTTGGTGGAAAGGTGGATGTTCCGGTGCATCTGGACGGGGTTATAAGGAATCCTTCCCTGGAGGTGGATGGTAAGAAAATCTCACTTGACTTTCAATCTCTTTTCCTTTAATCTATTAAATGATGGGCAAGGTTTATGTTCTGAGAGGGGAGAACGAGTATCTCAAGGAGCAGGAACTCAGGCGCCTTGAGAGAGGAGATGTTTTTAAAGTTCCGGGAGATGAGGTGGATGAGAATTTTATCTCCTCCCTTTTTGCTCCCGGGATGTTTGAGGAAAGAACGTTTGTCGTGATGGATGCAGGAAATATGAAAAAGGAGGTGGAGGAAAAGCTCATTGCTGCTTTAAAAAGCAAAATTCCCTCCACACTTGTCCTTTACTATCGTGAAAAGGAGGAGCGCTCACGGAAATTTGAGAAACTTCCAGGGGTTGAGGTAAGGGAGTGTAAGAAAATCGGGAGAAAGAAATTACCCGGATGGATAAAGGAATATGTGAGGAAGAATGGAAAAAGCATAGATGATGATGCTGTTTACTTTCTCATGGATGCCATCGGAGACAATATTAAGGAGATTGCTGGTATTCTGGACAGGGTGATGATTTCGGTGAAGGAAAGAATAACACTTGAGGATGTGAAATCGTTTACCAGTTTCATGAGGGAAAATGTAATATGGGAGATAGCAAAGGTTTTTGTGGAAAGGCATCCTGCTTATTTTGTTGAGAAAGCAGAATTCATTTCTTCTTTTCCAAAGCCAGAATGGATAATAGGCAAACTCACCAATGTTATATATTTCCTTTTAAGAATGAAGGCATATCAGATACTTGGGAAGGATGTTCTGGAACTGGATAAAAGAAAATTCAGGGAATATGTAAGATATGTTGATGCTTTATCTTTTGAGGATATAAAAAGGCTCCTTTCCTTGCTCATAGAGATGGACTACAGGATAAAAAGGGGAATGGAAAGAAAATATGCCTTCACGGAGTTTTTCGTGAAGGCAGGAAAAAGGAGGTAGGTATGGGAAAAAATGTGGACCAGGAAATTGAGGAACTCAGACAGAAGAGGGAAGACCTCCTCCAGAAACTTGCAAAACTGGAGGAGAAGAAGGGAACGGTAAGGGAATCGGTTTACAACAAGGTAAAGAGTGATTATGAGGAAAAGCTGAGGGAGGTTGAGGAGGCTTTAAGAGAAAAGTCCTCCTATCTTAAGGAAAAACTGGATGAGTTTATGGCACAGCTCAACGAGGTAAAGGTGGAAAGGGAGAAGGTTGAGGAGGAGATGGAGGAAATAGAACTCAGGTATTCGGTGGGGGAATTTTCGGAAGATGAATACAATGAAAAGATAGGCGGATTGAAGGAAAAGAAGGAAGGGATAGAGGAGAAAGAACGCACTCTAAATGAAGAGATAGAGAAGATATCTTCTATCCTTCAGGAGATAGGTGAAAAGGTAGAGGTAAAGGAAGAAGAGGCTGCACCTGAACTTGAGATTCCTGAACTCCCGGAGGTTGGGGAGGAGGAAATAAAGGCAGAGGTTGAGACCCCTGCTGAGGAACCTGAACTTCCTCAGGTTCCTGAGGAGGAGAAACTTGCAGAGGAGATATTCACTGGACAGGAGGAAACCGCAGAGGACTGGCTTGCCGATATAGAAAAGCAGCTTGATTCCCTTGAGGGGATGAGCGAAGAGGCAGGAGAGGGTGGCGAGGCAGCGGCTGAGGGAGAGGGAATAATATGCCCCAAGTGCGGATACAAGAATAAACCCGATGCATGGTACTGTGAAAACTGTGGGGCAGAACTGATACAGTAAGGAGGAAGGTATGAGATACATTCTCTTTTTACCCCTTCTTTTGTTCGGGGCAGATGTAACGCCCCCAATTATAAGTAATGTGTCGGTGGAACCCAACCCATTCAGCCCGGATGGAGATGGCATTGCGGATATTACCACTATAAAGTTTGTCCTTTCGGAACCATGCACGGTTACCATCACGATACCAGCGGATCCCTCCTCTCCGTATGATCTTGGTTTGAGAGAAGCAGGGGAGAATGAATGGACATGGGATGGAGCAGGATTACCCGAAGGGAAATATTACTTCAAGATAGATGCAGTGGATACTGCCGGAAATCCAGCGGATCCAGCAGATGGGACTGTAATCATAGACACCCTGCCTCCTTATATAAAAAATGTATCTGAAGAGCCAAACCCCTTCACTCCTAATGGGGATGGTATTACGGATTATGTGTACATAGAGTTTTATATTCAGTACAGCTACCCTCCTCAAGATTCGATATTCTTCATATATCCTGTAGGAACGCTTTATGTAGACTCCACCTCCTGTAAGGTTGTTCAGGATACTTTTCCGGAGTATCCCGTATATCTCTATCTTGTCCCCATTACGGGTCCATCTGTAAAGATCACCTTAAAGTATACGCATTACAATGGGAACGAATATACTCTTGTGTTCCCGGCTTATACATCCACACAGAAACACATTGCGGGAGAGTATGAAAAGTGGTACTCCATTCCCTATCCTTCTGAGGTTACAGCGGCAGGATCTGCGGGCGACATTTTCCTTATCTATGCCTTTACAGGAGCTCTGAATGTTTCCATCTACTATCCTGATGGTTCGCTGTTTAAATCTTATGACCTCTGGGACATTTACTTTGGCGATGGATGGTATCAGTTCATGTGGGGAGGTGTTATTCCGGATGGAGAATATGTGTACAGAATCACATGCGAGGACGAGACCTATAATATCCGCAAGAAATCCGGAACTGTCATTGCAAACTCCTATCCCATAGAGATTACGGATAACTATGTTGAGCCAAACCGTATAGCCCCGCAGGACCAGAATGAAATATACGATGAGTGCACCATAACCTACACGATAAGCGAGGATGGAAGAACCACGGTAAGGATATACAACTCGCCAACTCAGTTTGATTCAACCACCCTTGTAAGAACCCTCATCAACGGACAGGACCAGGCAGCAGGAACCCATGCAGTTCCATTTGATGGAAGAAACGATGCAGGAAATTTCCTTGCACAGAATGAGGAGAGTACATATACCTATGTTATAACCGTTGTTGACCCCATAACCGGAGATGCTGACCAGGTAACAGGTTCAATAGTTATAGACAACAAGGCGCCACCCGCTCCCTACCTCAATCAGCCTCCAACCCCTACCAGCAGTGGGGTTACCGAGATTTCAGGAGGAGGTGAAAGGGGAGCAAGAATAGACCTTTACAGGAATGGAATAAAGATACTTGAGGGATACGCAGACCCGGCAACAGGCTCCTTCATATTCAACGATGTTCCTCTGGTGGAAGGTCCCAACAGATTCTACGCATTTGCAATAGACTCTGTTCTCAATCAGGGACCTTCCTCAGATACCGTTGAGGTCATATACGATGCAACCCCGGGATACCTTGTTAGCTGTTATCCTGCTGATGGTTCATATATGAATGATCCATCCCTTGCCGGTGTTTACGCGGTGATTGGAGACGCATACAGCGGAATAGACCTTGCCTCCTCCGACCTCACGGTTAGGGTTGGAACCCAGACCGTATTTGGTACCCTTGAGAGAAGGTCTCCTGATACCCTTTACTATGCATTCTCATCTCCCCTTTCAATAAACGGAGTATACCTGGTGAGTGTGAGTATAGTAGACCAGGTCGGGAATGTTGCCGATACCTCATTCTCTTTCATCTTTGATACCGAACCTCCCACTGCTTCCATCACCCCTGCTGATTCCTCCGTGCTTTCATCACTCACTGCTATTACCGTTGACATTTCTGACAATGTTGCGGGTGTGGATGCAGAGCTTGTGAACATGGAGATGGTCGGACCAAATGGAACCGTAAATCTTGATAAAAGCGGAGGCGAGGAAACCGTTACATTTACTCCCAATCCTCCTCTTGCAACTGATGGAAGTGATGATGGAAGATATTACATAACCCTTTACGTTCAGGACCGGGCAGGAAATGCTGATACCTTTGCATATACTTATCTTTACGATACCTCTCCCCCATCCATTGTTTCGAACTTCCCGTCCCAGGATACAATCATAATGGATACACTCACCAGGGTATGGGTGGTATTCACAGATGCAAAAACCGGAATAGAGACCTCAGGTGTGAACTTTGCTGGAACTTCCGTGAAACTTTACCGGTCTGATGGAAGGATAGTGGATGGGACAAAGACGGTGAATGGGGATACGGTTATATGGACCCTTACCCAGCCTCTTGCAGAGGGCGGAAATTACTACATTGATGTAATCGCCCTTGATAATGCAGGGAATATAGATTCCACAGAGATTCCCTTTATCCTTGACAATCACGCTCCCTGGGTGGTTGCCTACTTCCCATGGGGTTACCATTCGGGTTCATTCAGCACCGTCACGGTTCATCTCCATGAGGGAGGAGAGAGTGGAATATCCACGGTAGACATAGACCTCATAAAGGCATTTAATCTTGAACACATACCCATAGACAGCGTCATTCTCAGAGACACGGTTGTCACCGCATATCTTGGGATAACTGTTCCAGCAAGTGGCTCCTATGATGGATTTTACAGAATACCGGTTTATGTGAAGGATGTTGCAGGAAATGAGATGTACGATACCCTCCCATTTACCTATGACAACATACCACCCTGGATAGAGGCGTCTGTCCCCGACTCAGGAACTGTGAACTATGTGTTTGTGGATACAACCCCTGAGGGATACAGGGGGGTGTGGGTTGAGGTGAGTGATATCTATCCCGGGGTTGACTCTGTCTCAAGGATAGACTTTACAAGGTCCACGATAGAACTCCTCAATCCGGATGGAAGAGGGGTTCCGGGATACAAGACATACGTGGATGATGGAGATGGAACAGGAAAGATTTACTGGAATATAGCAGATGAGGCACAGCTTACGGGTGGAACATACACAATGAATGTTTATCTCGTGGACAGGGCAGGAAATGAGAGTTATCACACGATAACCTTCACAGCAAAGTCCACCATTCCAGAGGTTATTGCATGGTTCCCAAGGGAGGATTATGTGAACTATGTTGATAAAGTTGGTGCTGTGGTTCTTGATAATTCGGGAACAGGAATAGATACAGCGGCAACAACCATCACCCTTGAGGGACCCCCTGGCGTTCTTTCCGGGCAGGAGGTATGGCAGGGAGATACAGTGTATCTCGTTCTTGATACAGTTCTCCCTGCTGAGGATGCATACAATGGAACCTACAAGACCACGGTTAATGCTGTTTCCAACGATGGAAGTAAAGGGACCTATTCAGACCTCTTTGTTTATGATACAAGACCTCCTTGGGTGGTTGAAAGGTATCCTGCAGAGGGAGATACGGTGAGTTCTTCTCCTGATTCTGTCTGGGTGAAGGTAAATGATAATGCATCTCCCATAAACACATCCCTCACAACACTGAAACTCTACACAGGCGATGGCGTTGAGATATCCGGAAGTGTCTCCTATGATGCCATCGATGGCATTCTCTACTTCTGGCTCTCTTCTCCTCTCACCGTGGGAGGAACATACATGATGGTGGCACATCTGGTGGACATGGCAGGAAATGTGGCAGAGGATACAAGTTACTTCATGTACACCCCTGGTGCAGAGGTTCCATATGCCGTTGAGGAATTCCCCGCAGACAATGATACCGTAACCGAGGTTCTGAGAAGGGTATGGGTGAGGGTGGCAAACACGGATATGGATACATCGGGAATAGAATATGTAATCAGAAATGAAACAGATACAATACCGGGCACTCCTTCCGCCAAAGGGGACACTCTCATCTACACCTTTTCTCAGCCTCTTCCCAATGATGGAAGTGGGGACGGTGAATATACATGGCGCGTGAATCTTATATCTTTGGATGGCTCTCCATATTCTGTTGAATACACCTTCTTCTATCAGGTTGACGAGGTGTGTACACTTGTACTTGATTCCGTATGGGGTGCGGAATATGAACTTTCAGGAGATACATTTGTAACCATAGATACCATGCTTATATTCTCCTTCACCACAGACTCCGGAGCACACTATACGGCAATTCTCGGAGGAGAGATGATACCAGGAGAGGCTGATACAGCAGGAAAGTTTGATATACAGGTGCCTCTGGAGGTTGGAGAACCCATCAACCTTATGGTATGGGCACAGGATGATGCAGGAAATTTCAGTGATACTCTTGAATATCTCATGCTGAGAAAGAGACCGGAGTTTGAGGTGAAGGTTCCGAAACCTGCAAGAGGAGACTCTGCAGTGTTTACCATTGTATCTCCAAAGAGTGGAAGGGCAGAATTGAAACTTTACAACCTTGCAGGTGAGTTTGTATGGAAAACAACCATAAATCTTTCCCCCGGAAGGGAAAATTATGCAAGATGGTTCCTTGAGAATATAGATGGCGTGGATGTCACCAATGGGGTTTACATTCTTCTGGTTGATGTGAGATATGATGATGGAACAAGAGAGGAAAGGGCAAGATACCTTGTTCCCGTTATAAAATAAAGGAGGTAAAAATGATACTCATGCTTTTATGTGCTGCAAGTAATCAGGGAATGTTTGCAATAGCAGGACTTGATGCAAGAAGCATAGCTCTTGGGAATGCCGGGGTTGTTTATCCTTTTGGTACTGTTTCTGCTTACTATAATCCCGCGGGCGTTGCATGGATGAAGGGAAAGGAAGTGCTTCTCTTTGGAAACCATGCCTTTGGAGGAATAGCAAGGACCCTCTGGGGAGTTTATGCTCAGGAGGACCAGGGATATGGGGCCATGGCATTTTCCATTTACAACCTGAGCACCGGAGCTTTTGATACTACCTTTACCCACAGCGAGACTTTCCTTTCCTACTCAATTGCCAGGAAGTTTTCAAAGGTCTTTTCCGGTGGTTTAACGGTCAAAGGATACTTTTTGAATCAGCGCTACACTTATTCCGGTGCACCTTTTGAGAACGTAAGCGCAAATGGATTTGGACTTGATATTGGGTGTGTTTACAGGGCAATGCCTGGGCTCTTTGTTGGAGGAAGCCTGAGGGACATATACTCTCCCATCTTTTTCTCCATTCCGGATTCCGCAAATACCCACTACTCACAGGTTCTCCCCTGGAAGCTCATGCTTGGTGGCGCATACATATATCCATTCCCGAACCACATGAGACTTTCCGGTATGCTCCATCTTGAGACAGGAATGTACACAAGATACCTGGGAGGAGGAGTTGAGTTTTCTCTCCCGAAGAATGTGCTTTCTCTGAGACTGGGATTCAGGAAATTCTTGGAGGAAGAAGGGAGAGCAGAACTTCGCGCAGGCGTGGGATTTGTGTTCTCCGGAAAGACCTACCTTCTGGGATTTGACTACACCTATGTGTTTGATGCAAACGTCCTTGGAGCGTGCAATGTTGCTTCTTTCAGGGTAAGGTTTTAACGTTCTTTCTTTTCTATGCCTGGACGATAACGATATAGAGTAAAAGAGGCAGAAGCAGAGAATCTTTTGCCCGCGCCAGTCGCGTCTTCTCCGGTAAGAGTTGCAACTACCCTTATACTCTGGATGGTGGTATCATCATAGAGAATTTTCGGAACATTTCCAAGTTCCACGGGGAGACCGAGGATAAATCCGGTATCTCCTCCCGCCAGAAAGAAATCCAGAGCGAATCCACTTTCTACTCCCTCAATAAGGTCTTCCCGCTCGTCACCGTATGTTTTGTAAAATTCAAAAGTAATATAATTTGCCTGTATATCCACACGATTCTTGCACGTAACATAGATAGTTTCCAGCCGGATTTCCTGGATTTCATGGTAAGAGGTGTCTATGATGTACCCGAGAGGTCTTATCCATATAATCACATCAGGAGATGGGGTTATACACCCTGAGACAATAATTACAAGGGATATCAGTGCACTAACACCAAGTGCTTTTCTCATGTTCCTCCTCCTTTTTTGATTAATTTTTAAACCTTTCCTTTAAAAAAGTCAAGAGGAAAATCGGGGTCTTGACAGAGTTTTGATTATCCCTTATAATATTTCAAGCAGGAGATTCTAAAAGGAGCCAATCATCATGAATTCAGGTCTGTTGAACATGGATGCAAGGGTTAAAGGGTGTTTTTCCTGTGAACAGGGTGGGGATAACCTTTTTATAAGGGAGTCTTTTTTCTATTCTCTCCTGGAGGTATCCCCTGAAATGGGTGGTGTATCCTGTGGCTTTTTGGATGCATTGGCGAGATATTTCTCTCATGAGCCTTTCTGTTTTTTCCATCAATTCCCTGACGAAGATGGTTTGTTCCACGGAAATAGGGTTTTTCACCATTTCCTTGCATCGCGCAGGCAGGATTATACAATGGTATCCCTTTCTGGAGATGGAGCGGAAGGGGTTTATGTGGTAACATCCACAGGATTCCAACCCTGCAGATATAGAATGCATGTTTCCTCCTTTGTTTTGGGTTTTTGCGAGGCAGGCAGTAGAGTCCTTGCAGGGCTTTCATGCCCATACACTGTGGGGCGGGCTACCCTGCCTCGCTTTTCTGCGGTCACCCATCCTTCCTTCAATGTCCACCCAATGATATCCTGGTGCACAACAGCATAATTTACAGCAGGAGGTAAGTATGGGAATAAAGGTTGGAATTAACGGGTTTGGAAGGATAGGCAGGGGTTTTCTAAGGGCTGCACTTGAGCATCCAGATATTGAGGTTGTTGCAGTCAATGACATAACCGATGCAAAAACCCTTGCACATCTTTTTAAATACGATTCGGTTTTTGGCATCCTTGAAGAAGAAATAAAGGTTAAAGAAGATGGATTTGAGGTTGATGGGAGGGAGATAAAGGTTCTTTCAATAAAGGACCCTGGTGGAATTCCATGGATGGACCTGGGAGTGGATGTGGTTATAGAGGCAACGGGTCTTTTCAGAAGCAGGGACAAGGCTGCCCTCCATCTGAAAGGGGGGGCAAAAAAGGTGATAATCTCGGCACCAGGCAAGGGAGAGCCACCGGATATAACCATAGTTCTTGGAGTAAATGAAAAGGACTACAACCCTGAAAAACATCATGTGATTTCAAACGCATCCTGCACCACAAACTGCTTTGCTCCGGTTGTTAAGGTTCTGCACGAAAACTTCAAAATAAAACGAGGTGCGATGACAACCATCCATGCATACACAAACGACCAGAGAATACTTGACCTTCCCCACAGGGATTTGAGAAGGGCGCGTGCTGCCGCACTCTCAATAATCCCCACAACCACCGGGGCTGCAAAGGCAATATATTTGATCTTCCCTGAGCTTGAAGGTAAACTCCATGCAATTGCGGCAAGGGTTCCTGTTCCTGATGGTTCACTCATAGACTTTGTCTGCGAGGTTGAGCGCTCAACCACAAAAGAGGAAGTGAACGAGGCATTTAAGCGTGCGGCAGAGGGAGAACTCAAGGGAATTCTTGAGTACTGCGAGGACCCGATAGTCTCCTCCGACATCATAGGAAATCCCCATTCCGCAATTTTTGATTCCCTGTTAACCGAGGTTGTTGAGGGGAATCTTGTGAAGGTTGTTGCGTGGTACGACAACGAATGGGGATATTCAAACAGGCTTGTTGAACTCACAGCATACATAGGAGAGAGGCTATGAAGCGCACGATAAGGGATGTTGATGTAAGAGGGAAAAAGGTTGTTTTGAGAGTGGACTTCAACGTCCCGGTGCAGGAGGGGAAGGTTGCGGACGATACGAGAATAAAGGAGGCACTTCCCACGATAAGGTATCTGCTTGATAATGGTGCAAGGGTTATTATCCTTTCCCATCTCGGAAGACCGAAGAACAGGGAGCCTGAGTTTTCTCTGAAGCCTGTTTACGAAAAACTCAAAGAATACATAGATAAAGTTTCCTTTGTTCCTGACTGCGTTGGGGACGAGGTTGAAAGGAAGGTTCAGGAATTAAAGGATGGAGAGGCAGTTTTGCTTGAGAATGTGAGATTCTATAAGGAAGAGACAAAGAACGACCCTGAATTTGCAAGGCGTCTTGCATCCCTTGGCGAGATTTATGTGAATGATGCCTTCGCCACCGCACACCGGGCACATGCATCCACCCATGGAATAGCCGGCTTCATGGAAAGAAAGGTTGCGGGATTCCTGATGGAGAAAGAGATAAAATACCTTTCCCATGTTCTAAAAAGCGACGAGAGACCTTTCACGGTAATTCTTGGCGGGGCAAAGATATCAACAAAACTCGGTGTGATAAAGAATCTTCTCTCAAGGGCGGATAAAATCCTCCTCGGCGGTGCAATGATATTCACATTTTTCAGGTCCCAGGGAATAGAGGTTGGAAAATCTCTCGTTGAGGAGGAGATGCTTGATGAGGCAAGGCGCATCCTTTCCGATGCGGGAAAGAAGGAAATCACGTTCATTCTTCCTGTTGATGTTGTGGTTGCGGATAAACCGGAAGAAGGTGTAAAAACAGAGGTTGTGTCAAAGAATGAGATTCCACAGGATAAAATGGGGCTCGACATAGGTCCTGTCACAAGAAGGATATTCCAGGAGGCGTTAAAAGGGTCAAAGGTGATATTCTGGAACGGTCCCATGGGGCTTTTTGAAGTCCCTCCATTTGATGAGGGCTCAAAGAGTATTGCACAGGCAATAGTGGAGGAGACGAAGAAGGGAGCTATATCGGTTGCAGGTGGAGGGGATACGGCAGCATGCATCCACAAACTTGGTCTTTCAGGGTTCACCCATATATCCACGGGTGGTGGAGCATCCATGGAGTTTATTGCAGGAGAGAAACTTCCGGGAATAGAGGTGCTTGAAGATGCGTAAACTCTGGATTGCAGGGAACTGGAAGATGAACATGGGAGGAAGGGAGGGGATTGAACTCTTAAAGGAAATGCGCAATTCCCTTTCGGGCTCAAAGGTGGATGTGGGCATTGCTCCTCCCTTCACTCTTATACCCCATGCATCAGAAATCCTTGCTGACTCCGGGATTTTGCTCGGTGCCCAGAACATGTTTTATGAAGAGAAAGGCGCATTCACAGGGGAGATATCCCCCTCTTTTTTGCTTGACTTTGGCGTGAATTTTGTTATAATTGGACACTCGGAGAGAAGGAAAATCTTTGGAGAGGACGAGGAACTTATAAAGAAGAAGGTGAAAAAAGCCCTGGATGTGGGGCTTTTATGTATACTCTGTGTGGGGGAGACCCTTGAGGAAAGGGAGAGAGGAGAGACAAAGGAGGTTGTGAAGCGTCAGGTCCTCTCCGCACTGGAGGGTCTTCCTTCATTAAAAGGTCTAACCATAGCCTACGAGCCGGTATGGGCTATTGGAACGGGAAAGGTTGCGACTCCGGAGCAGGCCTGTGAGGTTCACGCGTTCATAAGGGAACTCATAAAGGAAGATATAAGGATACTCTACGGCGGAAGTGTGAAACCTGAGAATGCAAGAGGACTTCTGGAAAAAGAAGAGATAGATGGAGCACTGGTTGGAGGAGCATCCCTCAAGGTTTCTTCCTTCAGTGAGATAGTGAGAATAGCGGAGGAGGTATGGTAGGTTTTCTTTTGAGTTTGCATGTCCTGCTTGCCATACTGCTCATAATCGTTATACTCATGCAGCAGACAAGAGGAGGCGGGCTTTCCTCCATATTTGGTGGGAGTTCACAGTTCTTTGGAGGAAGAGGAGCGGAGCCCTTCTTTCTCAAGATAACATCCATCATCGGGGGGCTCTTCATGCTTACCTCAATCCTCCTTGCCTTTATAATTCCGCACACCACCCCTTCCCTTGAGGAGCTTGAAAAGGAAACACCAGCCCAGTTACCACCTGGTGGAGGTGAGTGATGTATGCAATCATAGAGGCAAAGGGATTCCAGTTCAGGGTTTCTCCTGATGATATCATAAAGATACCCTACACCGAGGGTAAGGAAGGTGATAAGATAAGGTTTGATAAGGTTCTCTTCTATCACGATGGGAAGAAACACGTGGTTGGAACCCCGTATATTCCCGGGATGTATGTTGAGGCTGAGATTGTGAGGCATGGAAGGGAAAAGAAGATACTTGTTTTCAGGTATATAAGAAGGGAAAACATGAGAAGGCTTAAGGGGCATCGTCAGCCCTTTACCGAGGTTAAGATACTGAAAATAGCAAAGGAGGAATAAATGGCACATAAAAAAGGTGTTGGTTCCTCAAGGAATGGAAGGGATTCAAATCCAAAATACCTCGGGGTAAAGCACTATGGCGGTGAGTTTGTGAGAGCGGGAACGGTTATTGTTCGCCAGAGAGGAACGGTATTCCACCCCGGGTGGAATGTTGGAAGGGGTGGGGACGATACCCTCTTTGCCCTGGTTGACGGGTATGTGAGATTTGAGAGGAGAAGGGGCAGGAGGGTTGTGAGCGTGTACCCTGGATAAATGGCAAAAGAGGCGGAAATAGCATTTTCCCTTGCTTATGAAGAGGAGCTCCGGGGTATAAGATTGTCGGAAGAGAAACTCCGGGGATTCCTGGAATGGGTTATTGAAAATTCTCCATCGGTTGATGAATTCATAGAGGTTGGTGTAAGAAAAACCATAACCGCAGGTATTGTATGGAGAATAAAAAAGGGACTTAAAAGAATTGTGCACCGGGAAAGAAATACGGGTAAGGGACACATTGCAGCCCTCAGTTATTATATGATTGAAAATGGTGCTCCCCTCTGGGAGATTCCTCCTGTTGTTGCTTTATTTTTGAAGGAGGTGAAAAACCATCCGCTTGCAGAAAGAAGGGAGGTATGGAATATCCTCTATCAATTGCTTCCATCTAGAATAGAGAAACCTTCTGGCCCCACACTGTTTGACTTTGTTGAGGAAAAGAAAGAGAAAAAGCGCAAGGGAAGAATCATACTTCCGGGTGAGGAAGAAAAGGAAGAGAAGAAAGAAGGGAAGATAATAATGCCATGAAGTATTACGCAGACCTCCACATCCACTCCCTCTATTCCAGAGCGACAAGCAAGGACATGAATCTCGATGGGATTGTGAAACATGCGAAACTCAAGGGATTGCACATGATCGGAACAGGGGACTTCACGCATCCACTCTGGTTTGCTCACCTTGAAAGAAATCTTGAGCCAAAGGGTGATGGGGTATATCACTATAAGGGAATTGACTTCATGCTCACCACCGAAGTGAGCAACATTTACTCTGAGAACGGGAGGGTGAGAAAGGTTCATTCCCTCATTATTCTTCCGGATTTTAAACTGGTAAAGGAGTTTTCAAAGGAGTTGAGGAAGTATGGAAAACTTGAGTCGGATGGAAGACCAACCTTCGGAATGAGCCTGAAAACCCTCGCAAAGATTCTCTTTTCAATCTATCCCGATGCAATACTCATTCCAGCGCATGCCTGGACCCCATGGTTTTCCGTTTTTGGTTCAAACTCCGGATTTGATTCCCTTGAGGAGGCATTCGGGGAATACACCGAGAAGATATATGCAATAGAGACCGGGCTCTCAAGCGACCCCCCGATGAACTGGATGCTTTCCTCCCTTGACCGGGTTGTTCTTATTTCAAATTCCGATGCCCATTCCCCGCAGAATCTTGGAAGGGAGGCAAACTGCTTTTCTGAACCGATAACCTATTCCTCTTTACTTGACATTTTGAAAAACAGGGACAGAAAGAGATTTCTTTACACCATAGAGTTCTTCCCTGAGGAGGGAAAGTATCATTACGACGGGCACAGGAAGTGCGGGGTGAGACTCGACCCTGAAGAGAGTATGAAGATGAAGGGATTGTGTCCGGTATGCGGTAAACCTTTGACCATAGGTGTCTTGCACAGGGTTTACCAGCTTGCAGACAGGAAAAGGGGAACGGTCCCTGAGGGAGCGATACCCTATAAGAGCCTTGTTCCTTTGAGGGAGATAATGGCGGAGGCTCTCGGAATGGGAAAGGGGACATCTGCGGTTGACAAGGCTTATATGAAGGCAATCTCATACTTTGGTGATGAGTTCACCATATTGCTTGATGTTCCAATTGACGAACTCAAAAGGGGAATGGACCCGAGGGTGGTTGAGGGGATAAGAAGGGTGAGGGAAGGCAAACTCAGGATAATTCCTGGATACGATGGGGTTTACGGAACCATAAGGATATTTGGAGATGATGAGGAAGAGAAGAAAAAGGAGAAGAGGCAACTTTCTCTTTTTTAGGAGGCGTGATGGACAGACTCTGGGCACCATGGAGGACAAAGTACATACTCAATCCAAAAAAGGAAGGATGTATATTCTGCAAGAAGCCTGGAGAGAATAAGGATAGGGAGAATTACATACTCAAAAGGGGCAGGCATACCTTTGTGATAATGAACATATATCCCTACAACAACGGTCATCTCATGGTTGCCCCTTACAGACACACCGGAAATCTCGAGGACCTTTCTCCTGAGGAACTCGGTGAGATGATGGATATGGTTGTTGAGTGCATAAAGGTTTTAAAAGAGGTAATGAGGCCGGATGGATTCAATGTGGGGATGAACATAGGAAGGGTTGCAGGGGCGGGATTTGAGGAACATGTTCACATTCACATAGTTCCAAGGTGGAACGGGGATACGAATTTCATGCCGGTGCTTGCAGATACAAAGGTTGTCCCCATGTCCCTCGATGAGGCATACCGAATCCTCAAAGAAAAATTCCATTGAGTGGGTTTCCTTTCCGGTGAAGGAAGAAAAAAGAAAGGGCATCCTTGCCCTTGTTTTTATTATTGTTTTTTCAGTGCTTCTCGGATATGCCTGGGGTTCGCTCTGGGGATGCATTTCATTTGCGTTTCTCTTTATCTCCCTTCTTCCCTTTTACATTCCCACCTATTACAGCCTTGATGAGGAGAAGATAATCTTGAGAAGATTTTACACGGTTGAGAAGAGGTGGGATGAGATAAGGTCTTACTATCCTGACAGATACGGAGTTTTGCTTTCTCCATTTTCCTATCCTACCCGCCTTGAGAACTTCAGGGGGATTTATCTGCGGTTTTCAGGGAATCGTGAGGAGGTTCTGTCCTTCATAGAGAAAATTTTCCAGGCGAAGAAGGAACCTGAAAGTGAAAGAACAAGTGAGATTGAGAATAGAACCTGATATCCAAAGATATCGGCAATAATTCCTCCCACCATCGGGAAAAGCATTAAAGGACCTATGAGTGTATTTAAAAATCCAACTGCCATGACCCTTTTTTCTTCCGGTGGAATCTCCATGAGGAGGTTGAGGTATGAAATTGTTATCCCGGTTATTCCGAGGGAGAGGAAGAAAAACACAGAGTATCCGGTAAGTAAGTTTATTCCTGAAAGACACAGAACAGAGGGCATGACAAAGGAGAGGGACCCGAAGAAGAGAATGAGAGAGGATGGAAGACGGGGCCAGATGAAGAGCCCTGCAAACTTTGCACTCATCACAAGAACAACAAAGTATCCGACATTTTTTTCCGGGAGTGAAAGGGTTTCCTTTACATAGATGGAATAAAATGGTAAGGATAGAGCGGCAATAGCAAGCAAGCCCCGGGAGTAGTAAAGGTATCTTAAAAGTGGCAATTCCCTCCACAGTTTTATCCCCTCCCTGATTGTTTCCCGGGTTTTCAGTTTTCTTTCTGTTTTTCCTTCTCTTTCCGAGATAAGGGAAAAGAATGTGAATCCTGCGGCTATTATCCCGGAGGCAATGAAGAATATCTTTGCATAGTTGATGGGAAAGGGATTATTTCCTATTATCCTTCTCACCCATATTCCTGATACCGCCCCAAGTGTTCCTCCTATTGCCCTTCTCAGGTTCCAGAATAGTGTTCTTTTATCAGGGTCTATGGACTTTGCGACTATGTCCATGAATGCAACACCTGCAATACCTCCGCATATCGCATACACTGCAAAGAGGGTGAGGAAGAGGAAGAGAAGAAGGGATGGATATGAGGAACCAAGAAAGAATACAAGCCATGCGATTGTGAAAATGGAAAGGAATCTCAGGACTGCCATGTAAACATAAAGAAATTTCTTTTTTTCTCTGTGCTGTATCCTTCCTGCAACGAACAGCTGGGGAAGATACCAGCTTGTGTATTCAAATATGCTCCCGAGACCTATTAAAAATCGGGAGGAGGTGAGTCTTGATAAAAATATGGGGAGAACCGTGTCTCCCCCGATAAATGCCTCAACGGTGTTGAAGCAGATTCCGTTGAGAACGCCAAGGATAAAGTTTCTCACAGGACTTCTCTAAGTGCCTCCATGAGCTTTATGTTCTGCTCATGTGTTCCTATGGTTATTCTTATATGGGTGGGAAGACCGTAGGGAGTGAGGGGTCTTACAATCACTCCCCTCCTCTGTAGTTCCTTGAATACCTCCTGTCCATCCTTTCCTGTATCTATGGTTATGAAGTTTGTTTCTGACCGGATGTATGGGATTTCAAGTTTTTCAAACTCCTGGTAAAGGAACTCCCTTTCCTTCTCAACGAGTTTTCTTGAGCGTTCAACGTGTTCCTCATCATCCAGGGCGGCAAGTGCGGCAATCTGGGAGAGTCTCCCCACGTTGAAGGGAAGCCTCACGCGGTTCAGAACATCTATGATTTCCGGTTTTGATATTGCGTATCCAATTCTCAGTCCTGCAAGCCCGTATATCTTGGAGAATGTTCTCAGGACAATAACGTTTCTTCCCTCCCGAACATATCCTACGGAATCAGGAGTTTTCGTTCTGTCTATGTATTCGTGATAGGCCTCATCAATGACAACGATTGTGTCTTCTGGTGCACTTTTTACCAGTTTCTCAACATCTTCCTTTTTCACCATTGAACCCAGGGGGTTGTTCGGGTTATCAAGATACACTATCTTTGTTCTCTCGCTCATCTCCTTAATCATTCCATCAATATCCGTTGTGTAGTTCTTTGCCTCAACCTCCACAACCTCTCCTTCCATTATCTGGGATTCTATCTTTCCCATGATGAAGGAGGGCTTTCCCATAATAACCCTTTCTCCGGGGTTCAGGAACGCGGTTGTTATGTAGTGTATTATCTCCACCGAACCGCTTCCCACGAATATCATGTTTTCCTCAACTCCAAGGCGTGATGCAAGTTTCTTTTTGAGGTAATAGCAGGTATCGTCGGGATATAAATGGACTTCCTCAACTGCCCTTTTCAGTGCCTCAATTGCCTTTGGGGATGGACCGAGCGGGTTCTCATTGGATGCAAGTTTTATAATCTCTCCTTCTATTCCAAGTTCCCTTTTCACTTCCTCAATGGGTTTTCCCGGAATGTATGGTTTTATCTTCCATACCGATGGTCTTGCAAGTTTCTCCATATCTCCTCCTTTCTTTTTTTTCATGATAATGATAGAGAAAGAGAAAATTCATGTCAAGATTTTGCCGGGCATCATCAGGCTTGACTTTTTGGGGTTGGGGGGTTAAATTTTAGAAAAAGGGGGTTTTATGGCTGAGCGTGTCTTGTCGCTTGAGGAGAGGGTATCAAGGCTTGAGGGGTGGAAGGAGAGTGAGGAGAGGCTTGTTAATGGTATAAGGCAGGACCTCCATGACCTCAAGGAGCGCATAACGCATCTTGAGGAGAGGATGAATGAGAGGTTTTTGCTTGTTGAGAGCCGGATAAATCATCTTGAGCAGGAGGTAAATGAGAGAATAAATCATCTTGAGGAGCGTATGACCAATCTTGAGCGTAAGGTTGATACTTATTTCAGGTGGATGGTGGGTTTTCAGTTCACGATATTGCTTGCGATAGTGAGTCTTCTTTTGAGGTTGATATCGGGGTAATTGTGGGAATTCTTCTATGCACTTTTAAATTCCTTATGGAGGTCAGGGTAAAATGAACAAAAAAATAATTCCACTGGTTTCTCAGGTGAAAGAGTTTTTGATAAAGAAATATGGAAAGCACATCAGGAAGGTTATTCTCTATGGTTCTCATGTGAGAGGAGAGGTTACGGAGGATTCGGACATAGACTTGCTTGTTCTCGTGGATGACACTGTTTCCCCTTTTGATGTAAGAAGAAGTTTGAGTGACCTTTTGTTTGATATACTGCTTGAGAGGGGAGAACTTATTTCAGTCGTTGTCCTTCCTGAAAGTTTTTTTGAAAATCACAATTATCCATTTATGTTAAATGTGAGGAAAGAGGGAGTAATAGTATGAAAGAGATAAGGGATTTCATACAAAAAGCAGAAAAATTTCTCATTACTGCAGAGCATGCCCTGAAGCTCGGGGATTATGATTCCTGTGCTTCAAGATGCTATTATGCAATGTTTTTCATGGTAGAGGCAGTACTTCTTACTAAAGACCTGAGTGCGTCTTCTCATAAAGGAGTGATAAGTTTATTTGGGGAGCACTTTGTAAAAACTGGAATTTTTGAAAGGGAGATGGGAAAGGCTCTTAACGATGCGTACGATAAAAGGTTGATAGGAGACTATGGAATAGGCTTCATGGTGAGTGAGGAAGAAGCGAGAGAGATGCTGGAAACGGCCAGGAATTTTGTTCAAAGGTTGAAAAATTATCTTGAGAGATGGATGGAAGAGGGAAAATCATGAAGGGATTGAGTGGGCATGAAAGAGATTTGGTTTTGATAATAGATTGTGGAGAAAAAGGAGAAGGTTATGGGCATGGATATGATAAAGGTTAAGGGGGCGCCCAGGAAAGGGTTGAAAGCAAAGTATTTTGTGAGGTTACCGAGAAATTATTATGCCCGTGTTTTTCATCTTTCTTTTTTCCGCAGGTTTGATATCCGTGGTGTTCTTCAGAGGGTTGCGGAGAAGGTGGCCTGGGATGTGATTTTAAACAGGGTGGAGATAAACCTGGATTTAAGAAAGTTGAGAAAAAGATTGTTTCACAAAGCAAAACTTTACCTGCCCAATCTCAAGACAGGCTTGATCTTGCCTATGCTTGCTTTATCATTTCTTCCTGTTAATGTAAAAGCATTGACATTAGTGGACAGTAGGAAGTATCAGGTTGGAGATGCAAAACTTGCAGTATACCAAGGATTAACAATTAATAAAAGAAAAGAAAAAATTATAATAAGTACAGGTGATAACATTACTTATTCTTATTTATGGTTAATAAATAATGATTTAATAGCTGAAGATACAATACCTAGAGCCCGGTCACCCTCAGGATCGAAGAAAGGAGATACAGGAACGCACAGTGTATTATTTGCTCATAATAGATTATGGATGTTTGGTTATGATTGGATAAATAATTTAGAAATGCCATGGATAGCATGCTATGACACAACTGGCACAAAACTGTGGGAGAATTATTATAGCGATCCAGGCGATGCTTATTTAATTGATGAAAAAGGGTTGGTAAATACAGATTTTGGTGTAATGTTTTATTTTATGAACAGTAATGGAGAAAGATTTACAGGGGTTGACACATTAGGTAATGTTGTGTATAGTGTATTCCATGCAAGCTCAACTGTTGGTACTCCTTACGAAATGAATAATATTAATGATACAATATACACAGCTGGTGGGTATTATCGCTCAACTAGTTATGAAGTTAACACAGTTGTTGCTACACTACATGCACAAGACGGTTCATTGATTAACAGTAAAGAATATAATTTTTATCCTAGTAATGATGATCTTGCACGTACCATAACTTTTGATGGTGATTACTTGTACATTGCTGGTGGTCGTGGATATCCCAGTGATATTATTGTTGCAAAGCTTGACAGACAGCTTGATACATTAGGGTTTGTGGTTATACAGCATCCGAACAGTGATCTTAACTATCTTGTTTATGATAGCTGTGAGGATTCTGCTGGTTTGATTGATATTGCTGGCTATGTTGATGGGTGGGAAAGTGAAAACATTGCAGATACTGCATTTATTTATAGATTTGATAAAAACCTGAATCTTGTTGAGGTTTATAAAGCTGGATTAGATTCATGCAGGATTTATTGTATTGAAGCATTGAACGACAGCATGCTTGTTGCTTATGGCAGTAAAGATTATGCTGATACAACTGACACAACAACATCATGGCCAACTGTCTGGCTTTTCAAGTACGAACAGACAGGTATAGCAAGACGAAACAGGGCTGGTAGGCAAGGGCAAAGCAATCTTGAAGCAAGAGTGCTTAACAATTTTACAGCCATGCCTGTTGTTAAGTTCAGTAATGCATGCAGCTGGGCTGTTTATGATGTTGCGGGTCGAAAAATTGCTAATGGTTATGGCAATGAGGTTGATTTTAGCAATCTCGAGGTAAAACCGGCCATGTATTTTGTTGTGGGTGGTGATGAAAGATGTGATAAATACAAAGTAAGAAATAAAGTGATGGTTATAAAATAAGTTTAGTTTTGAATAAATATTCATAATTTCGTTATGAATATATATTCATAATTCAAAAAAGGGGTAGCAAGTATAAAAAATAAAAACAAAAATGTTTATAAATATAGTTGGCGCTGATTTTTTTATGCCTGAGGAAATAATAAATAAAAACCAACAAAAGCAAGAGCAGCGAGAGCAGCAAGAAAAGCAAGAGCAACGAGAACAAGAAAAACGATTAGAGCAACAAGCAGGGCAACAAGAAAAAAAGCAAGAAGAACAGCAAGAACAGCAAGCAGAAACAACACAACCAGAAGCAGAGACAAAATCCAAACCAAAATTCAAGTTAACATTTAAACCAAAACAAAAAGAACAAAACCAACCTACAGACAAAGCTGGAAAAAGCATATACCTAACACATTACAAACTATTGCTAAGTTTAAGCTTGCTTATCTTGCTTAGCTCCATAGTTTACTTAAGCATATTTTATGCACAGCATAATAGCTTTATGCTCAAAGATGTTAGCTTAACCGGTGGCAGTACAATAACAATAGCAACCCAATTAAATAGCGAAGTTATTGAAAACATGTTGAATGCTAACAACATTGATGCAACAACAAGGGTTGTGCGTGATTTATACACAGGAAAGCAGGTAGCAATAATTATTGAAACACAGCAAAATGCTGACAGCATAATTGAAAAACTAAAGCAGCTTGGCATTAACCAAGATGATATAACTGTTGAATTTACAGGTCCAGCATTAAGTCAAGACTTTTTCAAGCAATTGTTAAAGGCATTAGCTATTGCTTTTGTTTTTATGGCAATCGTTGTTTTTATTATTTTTCGTGCTTATATGCCCAGCCTAGCTGTGGTGCTAGCAGCATTAACAGACCTTCTTGCTTGTCTTGCAATAATAGATGCATTAGGCATGAAAATCGGTTCAGCAGGCATAGCAGCATTTTTAATGTTACTCGGTTATAGCGTTGACACAGACATTATGCTAACTACACGTGTATTAAAACATAAACATATGCAATTTGAAAAAAGAATAAAAGCGGCATTAAAAACTGGGCTAACAATGACACTAACAAGTTTAATCGCAGTTTTTATTGCATACTTGTTAGTTACTTCGGCTATGCTTAAACAAATTTTTGCAATACTTTCAATAGGTCTAGCCATTGACCTTGCTTCAACCTGGTTAGGCAATGCAAGCTTGCTAGTAATTTACGCAAAGAAAAAACAAATGCTGTAAAGTAAAATGGCACTAAAAATCGGCACACGAACAATAATATTGTTGATCGTGCTTTTAGCAGCAATACTTGCAATAAAACCAACACCATGGGCAAAAGGAGTTATGATTAATTATGTAGCAAGCAACAGTACTGCTGCTGCAGCAGGTTTAAGCAGCAAAGAAATAATAAAAGAAATAAATGGCATAACCATAAATACGCTTGAGGATTATAATAAAGCATTAAGCCAAATTTTTGAAGAGAAAAACATAACTATTACTTTCACATATGCTAATAAAACTAAAACAATAAGCTACAAAGCTTACGGCTTAGAGTTTGATGTTATTAACACAAAAGCAAAAAATGTTTATGGTAATGCAAAAACTGCCGGACTGCGCGAGAACGCTGTTATATTAAGCATAAACAATTACAACTTAAGCCAATACAGTTTTGATGAAATAAAGCAAGAAATAGAACAAAAGACTAAAGTTATTATTAAAACCAACAAAGATGAATATGTACTGCTCACTAGTAAGCCAGAGTTTACTGTTAAACCAATCGCTAAAACAAGATTAAAGCTAGGGCTAGACTTGCAAGGAGGTGCGAGAGCAATTGTAAGGCCTGTTGGCAATTTGACACAGCAAGACATAAACAACATTATTGCAGTGATAGAAAACAGATTCAATGTTTATGGTATTACTGATGTGAACGTAAGACAAATTCGTGATCTTGCAGGCAATTATTATGTGCTTGTTGAGATGTCTGGTGTTACGCCTACCGAATTGTCCGAGCTAATTAGCAGTCAAGGAAAGTTTGAAGCAAAAATAGGCAACACTACTGTTTTTGTTGGCGGAAAAAAGCACATAACATCTGTCTGTCAAAATCCAGAATGTTCTGGTGTAAGGGAATGCCAAAAAACAAGTAATGGTTACTACTGCAAGTTTGAATTTGCAATCTATCTTTCGCAAGAGGCTGCAGAAAAACACGCTAATATAACAGCAGGTTTAAGTGAAAACACAGAGAAGCCTGGCTACTTAAATGAAACACTTGACCTTTACTTAGATGATCAGCTTGTTGACTCATTGTTGATCAGTAAAGATCTAAAAGGAAGGGCAACAACACAGATAGCAATAAGCGGTCCTGGCATTGGTGCAACAAAGCAGGAAGCATATGTGAATGCGTTAAAAAACATGAAAAAATTACAAACAATATTGATAACAGGCAGTTTGCCTGTAAAGCTGGAAATTGTCAAACTTGACAGCATTTCCGCAAGACTTGGAAAGCAGTTCTTGAAAAGTATTTTGATTGCTGCTTTAACAGCGATACTTGCTGTAGCCTTAATTGTGTTTTTGCGTTATAAGCGTGTAGTGCTAAGCCTACCAGTTATTGCTACAATGTTAAGTGAGATTATAATTATCTTAGGTGTTGCGGCGGTTATAAACTGGAATCTCGATCTGGCAAGCATTGCTGGTATTATAGCTGCAATAGGTACTGGTGTAGATGATCAAATTGTTATTCTTGATGAAGCACATTCAAGACAGCTAAGCTTTAAAGAACGTATTAAGAGAGCATTTTTCATTATCCTTGGTGCGTATGCAACAACGTTTGTAGCAATGCTACCGTTATGGTGGGCAGGTGCAGGACTACTCAAAGGTTTTGCATTAACCACAATAATTGGCATCACAATCGGTGTTTTTATCACAAGGCCAGCGTTCAGCGAGATGATTTCACGTATTAAAGCATTAGAATAAACATTTTTACATAAATATGGACAAAAACATACATAAATATGGAAAACTTTTTAAATAAATAAAATAAAAATACATAAATATGGAAGATTTAACTTCATTTAAAAATTTAGTAGAAGAGGGGGTAATAAAGAACTTACCAGAAATTGAAAAAACCAAATACGTAACATTCTACTTAAACCTGTTTAATGAAGACATTGAGTTATGTAAAAAATTAATAAATACTTCATCAAGATGGTCGATTATATGTGGGTATTACGCCATGCACAACATTGCCAAAGCTGTATTAGCCAAATTATTTAATATTAAAATAAGTGGAAAATTTGTTCATCAAGCAACAATAATAGCATTAAAGAGGTTTAAAGACGAAATAAATAAAATTATAGGGGGAAAATGTAACATTGATGAATTGTTAGATTATTTGGAAATAGCAAAAAATAAAAGAGCATCTTCACAATATTACAGAAAAAACATAGGAGAATACGAAAAAAATGAGGCATATGATTTTCTTAAAACTATTGTAGAACCTTTCATTAATTTATGAAAATTTTAATCGATAAAAATGATTGAAAACTATTTGGGAAACAAAACTGTATGGAAGATTTTGAGATTACTTAGTCAGGCCCCTGGAAAAGCTACATACGTAAAAGAGATAAGAAAATATACTGGAGCAGGAAATTTCGCAATAGCCAATGCGTTGAAATATCTTGTTAAATATAAAATAGTAGAAGTAAGCAAATACGGAAATAGAAAGCTATACCGAATAAATATGTTAAACCCAATAGCAAAAAAAATTTTAGAAATTTTTGATATAGAAAAGGAAAAGTTAAGAGATTTACAACCATCAATTGTAACGAAGCTCGCCAAAATAGTTGATCGGATAACGGAAACTACCTCCCCAATACAAATCATTTTGTTTGGAAGCTACGCAAAAGGTAGTACTACCAGATACAGTGATATCGATTTATGTGTAATATTACCTAACAAAGATAAAAAAGCAAAGCAGCGATTATTAAGATTAAATATTAAAAACGTACAACTGCATTGTTTTTACCAATCCGAATTCGAAAAATTGAAAAAAGCAAAAGACACATTAGTAGAACAAATATTGACAGAAGGTATAAACCTGTTATAGTCAAAAATGCTCCCAAAATATCATGCTTTAGTAGGCTTGTTTTTTTGTGCATTCCTTGTATTAATTGCTATACAAAACACAATAACAACACAGTTTCTTGCCTTTCTTGCTGTTGTGTGGCTAACAAACCTACTTATTGATGTAGACCATTACATAATTTTTGTTTATCGCACGCATAACATTAGCTTAAGAAAAGCATACAAATTTTTTTATGATTTGTTAAAGCAAGAGCGAAAAAAACCTCCTAAGAACTATTATTTATGTGTGTTCCACACAATCGAATTTGTTGCAGCATTATTTTTCGTTTATTTTTTAACTCAACACTGGGTTGTTGAAGCATTACTTGTTGGGGTACTACTGCACATTTTCACAGATTTAATAGCTGCTGTGTATGAACAACGTATTTACAAAAATACAATCATTTTATTTTCATTGATAGCAAGAGCTATGGCGAGAACAAAAACAAAAAAGTTAAAAGTAAAAAGAACAGTCAGCAAAGTTAAATCATAAAAGCTTAATTAAAGTTTAGATAAGTGTTAGTTACTAACACTTAACTGTTAGTTACTAACAATAGACTAGAAGTTAAAAATCTAAAGCAAGAAAGAAAATGAAAATAATTCAAAGATTACTTTACAAAATTGGGGCAAAGCCAGGAACAGTAACAAGAATTGCTGTTAAGAATGCTTGGTGGCAATTTTTAAGTAACATAGTAATGAAGATTGGCGGTTTGTTATTTACTGTAATTATAGCCAGGATATTAATGCCAGAGTTGTTCGGTCTATATAGTCTTGTAATGACAATACTAGGTATAACACTAATTTTAGCTGACGCTGGAGTTAACTCAACATTTATCAGGTATGCATCGTTTTATCTGGGTAAAAATAAAAAAAACATAGCAAAACAATATTCTGCATTTTTATTTAGAATAAAAGTTATACTTACACTTGTTTTTGCTGTAATTATTGTAGCTATTGCATTGCCATTGCAGCAATTTTTTACTAAACCTATTGCTACAGCATTAATGTTCGGCTCCATATACTTGCTTGCATACAGCTTAACAGGTTTTTTCCTTGCTTTTTTTGATGCATTGAATGAGTTTAAGTATAAATTTATACAGCAAGTCATTTTTCAACCAGCCAGGGTTTTGTTTTCATCGCTAGCAGCAATCGTTGCAATACGCTACAATACAGCAGTAGAGTCAATTATCATTGCATTGAGCATTGCTGCACTTATGCCATTCTTCTATCTTTTCAGTGTAATAAGAAAACGTTACAAGTTTATCTTACCAGCAGCAAAGCCGAAGATTAGTGCAAAAAAAAGAAAAGAAATCTACAGTTTCATAATAAACCTAACCTTTGTTGGACTTAGTGGTGTTATCTTTGGCCAAATCGACACAATTATGCTTGGTAAATTCGTGGAAGCAGAATGGCTTGGCTACTATAAGGCAGCTTTCTCCTTATTTTTTGGGGTTGTTGGTTTGTTAAGCATTCACGCTGTTTTTTATCCAATATTTTCAAGATACGCAAGGGATAAGCAAAAACTAAACAAAATGGTCAAAAAAGCAAATAAGATGCTGCTTGCTATCGCTTTACTTGGGTTTATACTGCTGGAGGTATTTGCTTATCCAGCAGTATTGCTGTTGTTTGGTAAAGCTTACATGAATGCATTGCTGCTAGTACGTTTACTTGCTATAATGATATTTGCTGTATTCTTAATACCAATACAAGTACAATACTACTCTGCTATAAAAAAGCCTGAAATGATAGCAAAAATGTTGAGCATAGCAATGACATTAAACATAATTCTTAACTACATTTTTATAAAATGGTTACTAAGCTATAGTCAAATGCATGCTGTTATTGGTGCTGCACTAGCAACAATTATAAGCAGATATGTTTATCTCTGCTTGCTTGCTATAGGAAAGAGAATTGATTAACATCTTAGAAAACATATTGACTACATATTGACCAAAATGCATGCATTTTAGCTAATACATTGACCAAAATGTTTATACCATATAGATTGCTTTACAAGAGTTACGATGATTGTGTTGGTGTATTAAGAGAGGGATTTTTGTTACTTTAACCAAAGTTTAGGAAAACCAAATGTAAAAAAATGAGCAATCCACATCAAATAATACTTAGTTAAGAGATCTTTTATTTTTTTAAAGTTAACTTTAATAAAACAAAAAATTTTTAAAGTTGTTTTTTTTTATTCTCTTATGTATTTCACATTAGAGCCTAAAAGTAAAAAGGAAGATTTTTTCAATTATGAACACGAATACAGAAAATTAGTGTCTGCTCTCCAGAATGAGAGATTGATTTTTGTTCTGGGGGTTAGAAGAACAGGTAAAACAAGCCTAATGAACGTCGTGTATAATCAATTAAGAGGAATAAAAGTTTGGCTTGATGGTAGAATAATCAGAGACCCAAAAAAAGAAATTTTTTGGGCTATCTATGAAGCTGTTAAAGAAAAAAAATCAAAAATTTTTGGCAAAATTGAAAGTTTAAACATAGAGGCTTTAGGGATTGGGTTAACCATAAAAGTTAAAAAAGAATCTTTAAGAGAAATAGAAAAAGAGATAAGAAAGGTAAAGAGAATTTTTGTATTCATAGATGAGGCAGCTTACATGCCTGCAAAAGAACTATCGAAAGTGTTATCTTATTTTTATGACTTTTTTCCAAACATAACCTTCATTGTTTCGGGAAGTGAGGTCGGATTAATAAACGAAATAATCGGGGAAGGAGAAATAGAGCAACACCCATTACATGGAAGAGAAATCAGTAAGATAATATTAAACAGACTGGACAAAAATAGGGCTTACGAGTTTCTTAAAGAAGGATTCAAGCAAATAAATGTAAAAATAAAAGAGGATGAAATTTATCAAGTGATAAACGAATTAGACGGGCTTATAGGATGGCTCACCCTCTTTGGATTTAGGAGGGGGATTTTAAAAGAAAAGAAGGCATTAAAGACAACAATAGAGATAGCATCACGAATCGCGGCTTCTGAGCTAAATAATTTTCTTGAAAAAGTAAAGAACAGAAAAATATATTTAACGATATTAAGAAAAGTAAATGGTAATGGTTGGCTTGAATTAAAGAATCTTGTGGATAGAGAGTTAAGAAAAACAATAAATCCCAGCACTTTTAACTATTGTTTAAACAAACTTAAAAAATATTCGTTTGTTGAAGAGAGAGACAATAAATACTTTTTGGCCGATCCAATTTTACTTAAGGCAAGTTTTTTGCTTAGTTAAACCATGTAGTAGCAAAATTAGTAATAGCAAAATTAAAGGCACATTATAAGCAGATATGTTTATCTCTGCTTGCTTGATACAATTTTAATAAGAAGTGTCAGGGTTACCTCTATCAATTTGACCAACTAATACTTCAAGTTGGCTAATTTCATCATAAAGAGGGCTCTCTCTATCTACCTTTTTATATAATTCATTAATTTTTTTGTAAATTTCTTTCTTCAGCGCATATAATTCATTTCGTAAATGTTCATCTTTGATTTGGTTATCCTTTCTTCCTGCTTCCCAGTAACGCTTCTTATATTCTTGTATTTTTTCTTTAAGTTCCTCTAATTCAATATGGATGTCATCACTCATAAATTAAGTTTTGAAAAAGAAGGTTTATAAAGGTTACTGAAATATAAGATAAGAATAAAAAAATTATTTGAATATTTTAAGATTATCCATCTTTCCACGCCCAAGTTGTTAAATGTTTAGGATAGCCGGTTTTAACATTATACCCTAAATCTTTAAGAATTTTTTCAATTTTCTTATAAGTCTGTTCACCATCTCTTTGATGATAAGAAGCAATCGCCAAAAAAGGATTTCCGATTTTTAAAAGGTCTCTCATCCCATTTAATGCCTCGATTTCTGCCCCTTCAATATCCATTTTGATGAATGAGATTCTTTTAGGATTTATTTTCATCCTTTTTAATTCTGAATCCAAATCCGTAACCTCTATTACCTCCTCACCAGTTTTATCTATTTTACCTCCCAAACCAGTTCCAGAAAAATGTAGAAATGCTTTTTTATTCCAAACTCCTTTTTTTATTACCTTTACATTTTTACAATTATTCAACTTCAGATTTTCCATTAAAATATTTAAATTACCTTTTTCTGGCTCAAAGGCATACACTCTACCACTCATACCAACTTTCTTACTTGCGTAAATAGTAAAAGCTCCATGAAAAGCACCAAGATCTAATACATAATCGCCTTTTTGAAGCTTTCTTTTTGCAATATAACCAGGAAGTTCTGTCCAAAAAAAAGGAATACTTTCAACTAAATAATAAGGTTTAGTATACATTTTCCTCTTTTCTCTGAATAATTTAAATTTATACTCCTCCCCACCAAAAAAAACTGAAACATAATTTTCTTTTTTGTTCCATTTATGAGGATATTTTCTATATGCTAAGTATTTATAGTAAACTTCTTTCAAAAAATTATATAAAAAATTATTTCTAAGTTTCATTGTACTTCTGTTAACATTTTGAAAATTTTATTAACAGTTATATTCTTCATACATCTAATAAAAATTTTATTAGTACATTTTAAAGGAATTTTTCTATGATTTCTCTCCCTACATTTTTTATAGCATTTTTCACATCCTTTAAGATCTTGAATTACTCTGACCCTCTTTGGAGCCCATACTAAAGGATTACTTTGAGCAAACATGGCTATTGTTTTAACATTGCAGGCATTGGCAAGATGCATTAATCCACAATCATAAGTTAAAAACACTTTACACTGTTTAATTCTTTCAGCAACCTGATAAAGATTTTCAGAGAAAAAAATTTCTTCTTTTTTTAGATTTAACTTTTTTTTAATATTTTCTAATTCCTCTTTTGAGCCAAAAAAGAGTATTTTGTATTTTTTCTTTTTTAGTTTTTTTATAAGCATGATATAATTTTCGATGGGCCACATAGGTCTGTATTCTTTGACTCCTGCAGAAAATCCGATTAATTTTTTCTTTTTCTTAATTTGTTTCTTAAAATATACTTTAAATGTAGATTTTACTTTATTAATTTTTAAAAATTTCAACAATTCAAAATGAAGATCATAAATATTTTTATTCAATAAATCTGTTCTTGGTATTTCTATGTATTCATCTAATAAAAACCCATTTTTAAACTGAGAAAAACCTATTAAATTTTTTGCCCCAAGTTGTCTAAGTTCTCTTGCAACTTTAGAAGAAGGTTCTAAAAGAATACATATAGTTTTATCATCAAAATTTATAGAATATACACTTGATTCCACTTTGTCAACAAAAGGGTAATTGTTTAGAAGGGGATGTAAATGCTCTTTACATACATATATGATTTTAGCATATGGAAATTTTTTCTTTAGTGGTTTTAATAAAGAGGCTCCTACGATGAAATCTCCTATACTACCATCGGTAGGTCTTAAAATTACTATCTTTTTTGGATTTTCCGGAAAAATATGTCTCTTTTTTGGTTTCATTAATCCTCTTATAGAATTAAAGATTATTTGCATAAAATTTCTCAATCTTCTTAAATAGAGTATATTTTGAATTTTCATTTTGAAAACTATTTTAAGAGGAAGTATTATTTATTTTCCAACCATTTAGATAACCTGTTTTAATAAGTAAATCTTTTCCTATTGTTTTTGTTATAATGTCCCTATATTTTTTTGGAAGTTCTTTTAAATATTTTGAGTTGACATCTTTCTTAAGAGGGTACCATTTTTCAGGATTTAAAGATCCTAGAGGAAACTTATCTGTTGGCTTTGGTAATAAATCTTTTGGATTGCCCTCCAATTCACAATATTCCATAATTCTTTTTAATTCTTTTTCGGGATTTTTTAAAAAATTCTCTAATTTAACTACTAAACCTTTTTTTAGATACTCTAAGTCTCTCAAAGCAATCTTGTAAGTATTTCTCCAATGTTCGGCGGCCAATTTAACTTTTTCTTCTAATGGAAGGCTTCTTAAGTTTTCAGATATTGAATTTGAATAATCTCGACTTGCAACTCTCCAACAAATCGCATAAGGATTCCTCATAACAAGAATGAATTTTGCATCAGGGAATATTTTGTTCAAAAATCTTATTTTTAAGGAAAATATTTGTGATTTATCTAGGAATCTCGCTTTTTTTAAATTTATAGCGTAAGCTCTAATAAGATTTTTTATTATTTTTTTAAAAGTTTCTCCTTCTTTTTTCACATAATTTTTTTCATTCACATAATACTTCTTTACTAAATTATCTGTGGCGTACCCCCACCAGAATGCAGTCTTTCCGAAAATTTCTTCTTCTTTGTCTCTTCCTTCTGGAAAGCTTGACAAACTCTTAGGAATTTTAGGTAAGAATGTTTGCAAACTTATCTCGTCTTGGTATGCCCAAAAATTTTTATTTCCTCTCATATGAACGATAAAAGGATGTCTCTTTAGGCATCTAACAATTACCGATAAACCACCTCCCTGGACTCCTATAAAAAAAATAGGTTTATTCACTTTTATACTTTTAAGAGGAATGTATAATCTTCTTAGTGTAAAATAGGGCAAAAGCTTCCAATATATTCTATTTAATAGTCCTAATACCTCTTTAATTTTCATTTTTCCCTCCAAATCTTCTCGTAAAATTTTGTTATTTCTTTTGCATGTTTTTCCCAGGGGAACTTTTCTACCAATTTTCTTGCATTTTTACCCATTTTTTCAGCTTCTTTTGGATTATCATAAAAATATTTTATTTTTTCTTTTATTGCTTTGACATCTCTTATAGGAATTACAAATCCTTCTTTTCCGTCTCTTACTATAGAACCGCTGTTAAATGTTACAACTAGAGGCAATCCACTCGCCATAGCTTCATAAGTAACAAGCGCGGAACCTTCTTCTATTGAAGGGAAAACGAAAATATCTGAAATTTTATAATATTTTTTAGGATCATCGTATCCTGTAAAGATTATTGATTTGCTTTTTTCATATCTTTTTACTATCTTTTTTGCATCTGAGCATATATTTCCAACAATTATTAATTCAGCATTTTTTAATTTTAATTCGTCCCATGCCTTAAGTAAATAAGATATCCCCTTTCGTATAGTCACTTGTCCAACAAATAAAGCCCTAAACTTGTGATCTTTTTTTTCTTTTACTGGAGGATATTTATCCAAATCTACTCCGAATGGGATTCTAATTAATTTTTCTTTTGGAAAATTATTTTCTAAAAAACTTTTTTCGGCGAATTCTGAAGGAATTATTATATAATCTGCATTTTTTAGCTCCCATAAAACTCTCTCGAGCATTTTTTTTGAAAATACCTTTATTTCAATGTTATACTTTTTATATTCTTCTTCTATAAGTTTTTTTTGAGTTAAGGGATGGGATGAAGCGTTTGTTACTATTATTTTTGCTCCCAATTTCCTAGCTTTAATTATTTGTTTTTTTGAAGTATTTCTCCAACCATGAAAGATGTCGCATTTTTCGATTTTTTTTGATGCCAATAAATCGAAACTTGAATCTATCCAGTAATAAGAAAAAAATTTGTTTGAGATGTATTTTTCTATAAATCTTAATGGATATCTAAAAAAGTACTTATGAATTCTTATAGTCCTAACTATTTTTTTAGAGATTTCACCCGGAAAATAATCCTCACAAATTATTTTTTTTACGTACCCTTTTTTAACGGCATCTAAGATTTGATTATAGGCTGTATTTCCAATGCCTCCTCCATTAAGAGTAACTCCAATAGAGTAAATTATTTCCATTTTATTAAATGTTTATATTTATTTTTGTGTTTTTGTATTACTTCTGGAAAAGATTTATCTATTTTAACATATTTTATAGGATAATTCTTATTTATAAAATTAATTCCTTTATCGATTTTATTTTTTACTTCTTCTTTATTTTTAAGTTCATTTTTATCAAATTCGAAATGAGCAAAATTTTCTAACTTTTGTATTATTCTTTCAGCCCCTCCAAGATAAGAAAAGTGCCATCCGCCATCTTTAATTAGAATTTCTTTTTTTAGCATAGGTTTCATTCTAATTAAAGATAAAAATCTATAAATTATTTTCCAATTCCTTAAATAGTCCATTTTTTTAATTTTTTCTTTTAGTGTTTTGAATGTGCATGCTTTTGCACATTCCCATTTTTCTTCTGTCAATCCATTTAAATAATAATAGTACATTTTTTGTCTGAAACGAATTATCTTTTCTGGATTTTTCTCAAGAATTTTTTGAGCTTTTTTTATTGCTTCTTTTGAAAAAATTTCATCAGCATCTGAAAGTAAAATAATATCATAATCTTTAGCATTTTTAAGTCCATTTATTAAATAATTCCTTTGTAAAGATTCAATCTTCCACCTTCCAAAGTTTATCTTTCTTAATATTTTTGAAATTATTTCCGATTTGACTTTTTTTTCAACAAATCTTTCAAAACAATTTAAAAGTTCTTTTTTTGAAGGTCTATAAATTAAATGAATTATCTTATCACTCCACTTTTTATATCTTTTTTTATTTTTTTTATAATAAAGTGGTTTTGGCTTTCCACTATGGGTAACTGTAGATTCACAAATAACAAAATAATCAACAGCATCATACAATTCGCTTAATCTAATTTCTAATAAATCAAGTTCATTAAAAAAGGGAAAACAATCATAAATCTTTGATTTATTTCTCTTTTTCATTTGTTATTGCTCTTAAATATTTTTTTCCCCAATTTTCTATTGAAAATTCTTTTATTTTTTTAAAATTATTTTTTATTATTTTTGTTTTTATTTTTTTATCTTTTAATAGTCTCAAGATCTCTTTTGCTTCTTTTTTTCTAAAATTTTTAATAATTAATCCATTTCTTTTATTTTTTATTATTTCTTGATTCGAATCTTCTGAACAAATTGGAATAACTCCAGAGGCCATCGCCTCCGCGAGAGTTAAAATAGGGGCTCCTCCCTCATATCTAGAAAAACAAAAGAAAATATCTGAAATTGCATAATAATCTGCTAATTCGTCTCTTTTAAGAACAGGAAAATATAATACATTTTTTCCTAATTCTTTAATTAATTTAAGATTTTTAGAATTTTTTTCTGGCCCAACAACAATTAACATAAAATTAGGATTTAATTTTAAAATTTCTTTGGAGATTTTTATTGTTCTGTCCAACCCTTTTCGCCAAAAACCCCCTCTACCAACATAAAGTCCGTAAATTTTATTATTATCTAATTTTAATTTTTTTAGAATCTTTTTTTTATTTCTTGGTTTAAATTTAAATATATCAACACTACTACGAATAACAATATTTCTTTTTTTTGTCTTATATAAATTATTTATTTCTTTTTTTACATGTTCTGATACGGAAATAATAGCATCTGCCTTTTTTGTAGGTGGTTTTTCAAGAAAATATCCTAAAACCATATAGAATAATGCTCCCAACTTCTCGATAAAATTCTTTCTAGATAAATGGCACTTATAGAAATAATATGCTACTCCATGATAAGTATTTGTAACGTAGCAGGAGGGCTTGAAATATTTGAGATAGTATCCTGCCATTGCTTGACTATTAATATAATCTACATTTTTAATAGTTTTCAAAATTTTTGTAACTTTTTTAGCATATTTTATTATATTAAATGGAAAAATTTTCCCAGTCTTTATTTCTATCAATTCTATATCATTCTCTTTAAAATGTTTATTTTCTTTTCCCGGATATAAAACAAGTATTTTAAATTTCTTTTTTGATTTTTTCAAATATTTAAGAAAGTTCTTTACATATATATTTGTTCCTCCCAAAAACTGCCAATGGGAATCTAAAATAAAACAAATTGTTTTCATAATAACTACAAATGCCGAATATTTTAAAAAGTTTTAGTTTATTAAAAGATTATGGTTAAAACAAGTATTATCATACCTGTAAAAAATGATGTGTCTATTTATAACTGTATTAATTCTATTTTAAAACAAATTAGGTCTAAAAAAGATAGAGAAGTGATAATTGTTAATGATAAAAATTCTGAGGAAGAATTCTCTAAAAATTTAAAAAAGTTTTGTAAAGAAAAGAAAATAAAATATATTAAAGGGGAAAAACCTGGAGCAGCATTTAATAGAAATAAAGGAATGGCTATTGCAAAAGGAGAGAATATCCTTTTTATAGATTCTGATTGCATTGCAGGACCAAATTGGATAAAAAAAATGGAAGATTCATTAAAAGATTATGATATTGTTGAAGGAGCTATAATTTATAATTCTCAAGAGAGACCTTTATTTGATCGGGTAATAGAAAATAAAGAAACCCCATATCGATTTTTAACAGCGAATTTAGGAATAAAAAAAGCGGTAGCAAAGAAATGCTCATTTGATGAAAGATTTATTGTGTTTAGAGAAGATACAGATTTTGGATTATGCGCTTTAGAAAAAGGTTTTAAATCTTTTTTTAATAAAGAAGCTAAAGTCTTTCATAAAAAATCCAGGTTTTCTATTAGGGAATTTATTTTTGAAAGAAAAAGATTTATAGGAGATCCTCTTTTATTCAAGAAACATCGTTCAAATAAGTTATTAAAAAAACACATTCCAATAATTTGTAGAATTTCTTATCCTTTAGAGCTAATTCTTTTAATTTTTATTTTTATTTCAATATTTTTATCATGGAAACTTTTTTTAGTTGCTTATTTTTTCCCTGGAATAATTTATTCTTTAAAAAAATATCTCATAGATAAAAGAACTTTCAAAATTAAGGATACTTTTTTAGTAATTTTACTTATTCCCTTAACGATGATTGTTAAAAGAATTTCTATTTGGAGAGGATCTATCAAATTTAAAGTTTTACTTATCTAAATTATTTCTAGTCTGAGAATTTTTCATTTTCTATGTAAATCGTTCTGGAAAACATTCTCCATCATCCTAAAGCTTCTTCGTAGATTTTTTTTAATTTTTTATTTCTTTTTTTAATAGAAAATTGCCCATTTTTAATTTCTTCTATGCAATTTTTAGCCATTTTTTTTAATAATCTCTCACTTTCGATTAATCTCCTTGTTTTTTGAATCATTTTTTGTATAATTTCTTTTTCTTTTTTATTGAGAGATTCTCTTTTTAAATCATAGACATTTGAATAAGGGATAATAAATCCTGTTTTGCTATCTTTAATTATCTCTTCTCGAGATTCTTTATTTACAGTTACTATTGGGATTCCAAAACTCATAGCTTCTAAAAATGCAAAACCAAAACTATCTGAATATCCTGGATAGATAAGTATATGAGACTTTTCATACAACTTAAATAGTTCTTGTTGCGGAATTAAAGGATAAAAACTAATTTTCTTATTTTTTGAATATTTCTTTTGTATTCTATCAGGTATTGAAGATACAAAAATTCCATAAACATTTTCGTATTTTCTGGTTAATTCATTAATGACTTCTAACGCATGTAATCCCCCTTTTTGATAGAAATATCTCGCAGAAAAAATAAGATTTATTCTTTCTTTTGGTTTTCTTTTCACTCTTTTTTTGAAAGGAACCGCAGGATAAACCACTTCAATTTTCTCTTTAATTTCTTTTTCTGGAAAGAATTTTAAGATTTGTTCTTTGACTGTATTTGTCCACGGCATTATTTTTTTACAATATTTTCTCATCAATATTCTTCTGACAGTATTAATGCTTAATTTAGTTTGTTTTCCTATCCAAAATTGCCATATCCCCTCAAAATCAGCAACCCAAGGTTTTTTATTTAAACTTAAACAATGAGCACAGTGAATTAAATCATATTCTTGGTTTGTTGTTGTTAAATGAACATTTGGAATTGATAAGTGCAATTCGGTTAATGTTTGTCTTATTACTTTTTTTAATTTATTTACAAAAGTAAATTTTCTTTTCGAAATTATAACATCAGGTTTTTCCTTTTTTACATTAACATACTCTATTTCTTTTGGAGGATATTCTATTAAATATTTATAATAAGGGGAATCTTTGAATCTCCATGGATATTGAAGGAATATTTTCATTTGAAAATTTTTTCTAAACATTTAATAAAATTTTCCAATTTTATTTTTGGTTTATTTTTTATTTTGATTTTTAGTATATTTACTAAAGCCTTTAATATTTCTTTTTTTAAATTTTTGTTTTCTTTTATCCAAATTACATGATATTTATTATTTTTTATCAAATTTACATAACCCCCTTTATCAACAGCTATTAAAGGTTTACCACAAGCTAGAAACTCGAAAGGAACGATACCAAAATCCTCCATAAAAGGAATAAAAATTCCTGCTAAACAATTAGCATAAAGTTTCATTAAATCCTTATCACTGACATTTGTTTTTATTTCAACATTTGGAATTTTTTCTGCCATTTTTTTAACTTTATTAAAATACTTTCTATTTTCTATACTCCCAACTAAAATAAGCTTATATTGAAAGTGTTCTTTAACAAATTTTTTCCAAACTTCAAGTAAGATATCTTGTCTTTTATTATAATTAAACCTTGCAACATACAAAAAATAATTTCCTCTTTTTGTCTTTAATTTTTTAAATTTTTCAACATTAACAGAGGGATAAACAACATAAATTTTTTTTCTTTCCAACAGACCATGCTTTTTAGCTCTCTCTAAGCTTAATTCGCTATTAAAAATAACAACATCTATTCTTTTCCATGCTAATTTTTCAAGAATTCTATAAATTTTTACAGCTATTAAATAAATAATTTTAACTAAGGGATTTTTAAACCTATACTTTAAATTCCACTTAACGTCATCTTCATAAGCTGCTCTCAAAATTGTATGCACATAAGCATAAGTTTTTCCTGGTTTGTAATTTCTAAAAGTTATTAATTCTGCCAATCCGGCAGTTGAAATCAAAAAAATATCATATTTTTTAAGAGGGATTTTTGAAAATAAAGAAATAAAAAAAAACAACCCTCTTAAAATATAAAACCTCGCAAAATATTTTACCCATGTTGGAGCTATAACCTTAATCTTAAATTTCTTAAATTCGTCAAAAGTATTAGCCTTATCATACACCCATGTATAAATATCTACTTTATGCTCTGTATTTTTGGCAAATTCTAAAATAACTCTCTCTGCGCCACCTTTACTTTTTATCCAGGGATGAAATAAAGCAATTTTTAGTGGACACATTTCATTTTTGGTTTAATTTTTGTTATGTATTTAATTATTAACTCTTGATACTTTAACATTTTTAAACCTTGCTCGGAAGCAAAACTAAGAAGTAAATTGCAAACCATCGAGTTCTGCCCACTCTCCTCGTGTCTTTACAAACTCTGGTCTAGCGATAATGCTATCCGGATAGTTAATTTTCCATATTTTGATTGGACCTCTTAAACCATAATAATTAAGTAAATCGCTACTAAATGGCTGCTGCTGTTTTATAGCTTCAATAACAGGATCTTGTTGACTATGCACCAATACAAATGCATCTTTATATTGATTAAGTAAAGTGCCATTAAACAAATAAAGCTGTGCAAATAAACTATTAAATACTTTACTGCTCAACCATAAAGCCGATCCTATTGTTTTTAGCTTATTATTTTGTATAGATGGAATAATATATAGACAACCGTCCAGCATTGTTTGATTACTTGTAAAGCTGTACAGTTGTCCATTAAGCCAAACCTTAGCAATAGGTATTTTTATCTGTTTGTCTTTGAATATGACAACAGCATATGGTTGTTGTATGCTTCCATTTCTTGTTACAGGCATAACAAAACCTGCAATAACTGCCTTCTGCTTTGGAATAAGTATTGAATTATAAACAAAATCATCATCAAGCAATGTTCCACCAACATAAACATAATAAGTTGCATTAGCAGTTTCGTAGGTTTGCTTTTCATCAAGATTAAATGTTGTAATCCAACTAAATCTGTCTTCCCCTGTTTCGTCACTACCGATCTTGCTATATGCAGAGTATTTCCCTATATCTGTTGGATCGATAAGCAAGTAACTCACATTGTGAGACTTCATAAAGCTTAATGCTGTTTCCGGATTCGGAGTTGTTAATACATAACGGCCAATTAAGTGGTCCCAATAACCAACAGCGTGACCTCCATCAGTTACGGCTGGACGTTGTCCTAAATATTCAACCCAGTAACCATAATCCCACCAGTGTACAAAAATAGCATCCTGTTGCGTGTTATTTCTAACCCATGCCATAGCCTTCTGCCATTGTAAATTAGCAGAAGGTGCTGTATGTTTAGCTTGTAATTTACTAGAACTAACAAAATCTGCAAAGCTAATAAGCAGGCCTATAACAGTAAATACAACCACAATCCACAATAAAATTTTAGCTAATTCGTCTTTATTAGTTTTTGCGTAATCAAAAACCTTCACTATGAAAAAGCTTGCAGAAAAACAAACAAGAGGTGTAATAACAAAAAACAACCTGATTGCACCCCTAGCAGAGATTAGCATGAAGAATGCCCAACTAGCAATGATAGCGAGTGATGTGTTTAACTTGATATCATCTTTGAAATACACCCATACAGCGTATGCTAAAAATACAACTAAGCCGAAAAAATAAACAAACTGGCTTATTGCATTTTCACCATTTAGTACAGCTCTCGCTGAAATCCTACTGAAAATTAAGCAAGCAAGCATGATTAGCCAGACTAAAGAAAAAGCTATCTTGTTTTTGTTTTGTTTAATTAGCTTAGCAATCTCTATGCCTATTACAAACATACCAGCAAAAAATAACCAGAAAAACAACTTACCTGTTTGAGCAATCCAATCAACAAGATATGGTTGTTGGTTTTCTGCAACAGTCAAACTAACTCTTCCTAAACCAAAAGGATGAAGCAACCTCAACTTAATATCGCTCAATATTGTAATTGGATTTTTGCCAGCCATAGCTAAAAGTGAAAAACCAATAACTAGTGTGATAATAAAAGAAATTATAGGCCTGTATTGTTCAAGATTGCCAAGATTGCCTTTATTCTTGCGATTTAATAAAAAATAATCAATAACAGTAAAAACAAACACAAAACCAGTTAACATAACATTAGAGCCAAGTAAAATCTTGTTAAGAGTAACACTAAAAGAATAACCATAAAGTTTTGTAATAACTATGCTAAATAACAACCATGAAGCATAAAAAATTAGCAGCCTCTTGTTTAAATCGGATTTAATTGTGCGTTTAGGTTGATTGATTACAAGCCAGATCAATAAAAAACTAAGTGGAATTATCATAAATACAAAATTAGCAATACCCCCCCAACTAGCAATTGTAAATGATGATAAAATTGCTAAAGCAAAACCAAGCACAATACTAAACCAAACTTGAGAAATTTGAGCTTTATTTTTAATTTGTTTATTTATAATTACATCGATAAATACAGCATAACAAAGTAAAGTTAAAAAAAATGCAAACATACCTATTGCTTCGTGATCAGAAAAACCTGCCATGGTTCTGTAAAGATAAGCAGGACTAAAGCTAAGAAAAGCTGTGCTAAGTAATGCTATTAACTTTGATTTTGTCAAATACATAATAAGAAAGAAAAATACAAACATACCTAAAACAAAAAATATGACTGGTAATATAACATCAACGAATTCTATAGTTATATCTTTATCAAAAGTGCTCAACAGCTTATAGAAAAAAACAATTGCACGAGGCATTATTTCATGGGTAAAGCCAACTTTAGCGGCAGGATAACGCATAGCATCATAATCAGGTAAAGAACCATTAAGCATAAGTTTAGCTACCCTCAAGAAATAGAACGGATCTAATGCAAGAGGAATATATTTATTGGTGGTTACATCTTTAAGCAAAGGTAAATTAAGTAATCTTATATAACATGCAAAAATAAGAATAAAAAGCAAAGCTATAACAAGTAATATATTCGCTAATTTTTTATTTTTAAAAATAGTAACGATGCTATGTTTTACTTTTTCTTGCTTGATATTTTGTGTATTTTCGCTTTGCTGCATGTTTAAACAACAAATAACTAATTTTAAAATTTTTGCTTTAAAGTACTTGCTGCTCTAATAGCTGTCTAAAAACTAACTTGAAATCTGGACAAAATTTTTCTTGATGTTCTTGTAGCATTAGTTTCAACTTGTCTAAAGGCACAAACATGCCGGAAGCAACTTCATGTGTATTGATTTTTGGCTCTTGATCAATATTGTATGCTATAAATACAGCTGCAAATTCATACATGTTTTCTTTACAAGGAGGAAAAACCTTGATAAGCTTGAGCTGTTGTGGTTTTAAGTCTATACCAAGTTCTTCTTTAATCTCACGTAAGGCTGCCTGCTCGTAAGACTCGCCTATATCAACATGGCCACCTACACTAAAACCAAATAAACCAGGATAAATATCTTTATTTAATGCTCGTTGCTGAATAAACAACTCGTTCTTGCTGTTAAACAACAATATTTGTACAGATCTGTGATAAAGCTTCCTTTGATGTATCACGCTGCGTTTCTCTATACCTATAACATTATTATTTTCATCAACAATTTCAAGCAATTCGTCGTCCATATTAAGCTATGAAGTTTAATGAAAAAATGCGCCGGCCGGGATTCGAACCCGGGTCACCGGCTTGGAAGGCCGGGGTCCTAACCACTAGACTACCGGCGCGCAACTAAGAAATAATGCGGTGAAGAGTTTTTAAAATTTATCAATAAGCAATAAAAAATTAATCAATACTGCAAGAATTAATACTGCATGCTGTGTTTGTTTGATTGCTTGTTTGGTTGGTTGTTTGATTCAAGCTTGCTGTGTTTTTATTTTGCGGCAACCAATCAAGTTTTATTGCATGCAAAGCAAGTGTTTTTATGTTGCTAGCTGTTTGCTTTAACCAACTTGCTAAAGCAGAAAAGAATACTTGCCTATCTTGTTGCTGCTTAAGATTTAAGTTATAGCTAACTATAATTGAAAAACAACCTATAACAAAAAAACCGATTAGTAATAACTGTAGCAGCCTCATTTTAGCTATTTTTGTTTAGTTTTTATTTAAGCATAAAAGTGGGCCCGGCAGGATTTGAACCTGCGACCCCTACGTTATCAGCGTAGTGCTCTAACCAGGCTGAGCTACGGGCCCACAAAAATAAAACTATAATTTGTTTTTTAAATATTTCTGTGCAAAGTACAACAAAAAATTATCCTGCTTTAATACTTTCAACTATCTCGCGCATTTTAATAGCATCTTTATCAAGCAAAGGGGATTCACAAATAATCGTAAATTTATAGTTTTTCTCTACTATTAACTCTGCAAGAGGCTTAAAGTCAGGCTGCTTCCTCGCTATTGGTAAATGTTGTTTTTCACCTTTCGCAGTAAAACTTACACTGCTAAAATGGCAATGTAATGCTTCAAGATATTTTTTGCCTAATTCATCTTTTATCTTTTTGATGATTGATTCATAGTCTGATTTTGACTTTATGCAACCATTATTTCTTGCGTGAATATGTGCAAAATCAATTACTGGCTTGACAAATTTTAACTTTTTGCTTAACCATATTATTTCATCAAGAGTGCCAACCTGCAATGGCTTGCCTGTTGTTTCTGCACCAAGCCAAACTTCAATAGCATTATCTTGCATTTTTTCTTGCAATTGCTTTAACAACTCATATACATTAGTTAATGCTTGTTCCTGCGTTAGGTTTTGATAATAACCGGGATGAAACACTACAATTGATGCGTTAATTAACGCTGCTGCCTGCACAGATTGCCACAGATTGCGAAAACTAATCTGTTGTTTTTCTTCCAGCGGACTTGCGGCATTTATCCAATAAGGCGCATGCGCGCTTAACAAAATATCGTGTTGTTTTGCTATCTGTTTGGCTTTTATTGCTACTTGTTTGTTTAGTCTAACACCCCTAACCCATTCAATCTCAAAAGCAAGAAGTTTATGTTTAGCGCAATACAACAACCCTTCTGGCAATGCTTTTCCTTTTAAAGACAAAGGCATACCTGCTGGGCCGAATCTAAGCTTTGCTGCCATCTTAGCTAGGCATGTTCTGCACTATGTAAAGATGTAGTTTCTTTATTGTATATTCCTGTAATGCTTCTTTAAGCCATCCATGACAGTATTCAAGTTTTTCCTGTGGCATAAAACTGCCTGCTTCTGCATAAGGCACAATGCAAGTCATGTCTTTTCCTTCAACGTCAACCACAATACCCAGTTCTGCTTTCTCAAACTTAATATTTTTCACATAAACCATACAACCTTGCTTAGTAGCTCTTACAATCTTGAAATACCATTTTCCATCGTTGTAAACAGCTCTGTTGCAATTATACAATGCATTCAAAAAACACTGTTCATCACTGCACGTAGTGTAGCTAAATTGATAAACAATTCCTGCAATCAAAAACAATACTGCTAGCACGATAAGCCAGAAAACAACCTTTCTGTTTTTCTTGTTTTGCTTAAGTTTTATTTTTTTCTTTTTCATTTCACCTCTTTTTATTTAGTTGAACAGTAAAAGCATGACCAATCAATAAGTAATGGTTTTATCCAATGTGAGTTGTTTTTCTTTTTGCTCTTCTGTATGATTTGTGCTGTTATCATCAACATCATCAATTTTGATTACCTCAACATCTTCAGGCAAATCTTGATTTTGTTCCTGCGTTTGTTCAGCCATATCTTGCTGTTCTTCTTGTTCCATTGTCTGTGTTTGCTGTTCTTGTGTTTGTTCTTCCTGCCCTTCGCTCACTTCTTTATTTTCAGCTATGCCTATTTCGCTTTCATTAACATTATCTTCTTGTGCCTGCTTAAGTTTCTTACTGATCTCTGCAAGTAAGTCAAGCAAAGAAGATGCTGCTGTGTCGCTAATTTGCCCTTCTTCTTTTTGCATCTCTATCTCTGCAACTAAATCGTCGAGTAATGCTTCAATCTCCACAAGCAGATCTTCACGTATTTGCATATAAATAAACAATAAGTAGACTTTTTAAATCTTATTTTCGGTTTTTATCGACAAAAAAGCAATTAGTTTTTGCCTCTTATCAAATTTTTAACAAAACTTGCAAGTTTCTCAACTTTTGCTCGTCGTTTTGCGTAGAGTTGTTTTACCTTTTCGTAATTGCCTCTTGCTATTCCTATCATAAGCAATTCGTAAAATGCTCTTCCGATTATTTCGTGCAGTACAGCCCTACGTCGAATTTTATCATTAGCTTCAAATGTTGTTACAAACTTAAATTTGTCTAGCCAAGCTCTGCCATAAACTTTACTTAAGCCATATGCTGCACGCTTTACGTGAAAGTCATCAGTTACAACAATTGCTCTCGCATTAGGGTCTTTTAAAACATCATAAAAAGAAAGTGCGTTTTCTATAGTATTTCTTGCATATTCAACTTTTGCTCCTTGGATGTAAGGAGCAAACTCTCTCAAGCGAGGATCATCATATAGGCCTGTTATATTTACACTAGCATCATGCTGTTCAGGCGTATTAAATCCTGTAAAGATGATTCTATCTGGTGCTAATCCAAGCTTAGTTAAAACTTCTAGGCCTTTCTTAATCCTTCTTTTTGATGGTCTTTCATCACCGCTATATATGATAAGGTATATCATTTTAGCATAGACTTTTAGTTATATAATCAGCCAAACTGCAACGCAAATTACAACAACAAACTGTAGGAGCAATAAAAATGCCACAACGTCTTGCTCTGTTACTCTGTTTTTTATCGATTTTAGTAGTTTAATTGTAGCATGCGTAACACTATATATGTATTTGTATGGCTCATGCAGATAACCTTGCTTATCGAGTTTTGCAAAATTTTCTGCCTTAAACTTACTTCTTGCTTTTAGAAATCCTTCTATAACAAAAGGAATAAACATAAACAAAGCGAGCTTTTCAACATTGCCTAAAATAGCAAAACAAGCAATCAAACTGCCGACAGTAAAAGTTAAACTATCTCCTGGAAACACTTTTGATGGATACTTATTGAATATTAAAAATGCTAACAGCGAGAAAAACATGGCCAAGGCAATTAATGCTAACCAGTATTGTTTAGTATAAACAAAAATAAAACTAAAACCAAGCATGATTATACTTGCTAGTCCTGCTTCCAAACCATTATAACCTGCAAGCAAATTAAAACCATTTGTGAATCCAACAACGAGCAATGGCACAATAACTAAGCTGTATGCTATACCAAAATTCACAGGCCCGATAAATGGAATTGACATAGTTGTGTTGCCCAACCTTAATACAGCAAGAGGGATTGCAATTGGTATTGTTGTAACTAACTTTTTCCATCCACCAAGACCTTTCTTCCAACCCAACACATCATCAATAAAACCGATGAAGCAAGCAAGCGTGACTGTAACTGTCAAAGCCAAAACTTCAACAAAATGAGTTACGCTTTTCAATATAAAAGTCTTGAGAAAGAAATATACAAAAAGCGAAAGCAAAAAAGCAATAAACACAGCAACGCCACCAGCTTCGGCAACTTCATGTTTGGTTTGTTTGTTCATATCAAAGCCGACAAGCTTATTAGCTTTAGCAAGATTTATCCACGCTTTGGTTAGCATAAAACTTGCAAAAAATGAGATACATACATACAGCAATCCAAACACAATGTTGCCTATAGTTATTCCATCCATATTTGTTATTACTCATTAATAGTATTTAAAGCTTTTGGTAGCTTTTAGTTAGCAAACACTCAGAAACAAGATTTATAAATTAATGTACCATACATAAAATAATGGGGATAAAAAAAACGTCGCTTAAGTTAGACGATTTAGATAAAGCAACAAAAAATGCATTGAAAAATTGTATAAAAGAATTAAAAACAAAACCGTATGTAGTAGGTATTTATTTATTTGGTTCTCATGCAAAAAGAAAAACACATAAGTTGTCGGATGTTGACATTGCCATAGTGACTAAAGAAATTAGCTATAAACAACACAACAGGATAAAGCTTTATTTGTACAGCTTTTCTACAGATAGATTAGATGTAAGTTGGTTTAATGAATTGCCTGCATATATTCAAAAGGAAGTGCTTTGTAATGGAAAACTTATATTTGTTAAAGACCGTTTTAAACTTGCTGAAATAACATCCAAACATATCAAAATAGCCATAGAATTTGAGAATAGAGCGAAAAAAATTGATACCAGAATAATAGATAAATATAATAAATACCATAATAAATACAAATAAAATGAGAATTTCGAAAATCATTAAAGATATTGACAGCTATTTGGAAGATCTCGCTGAGATATTGCCAAACGATGAAGAAGAACTAAAAAGAAATAAAGAAAAACGATATTCAACAGCATTTCTTGTAGAGTGCGTAATTAGTGGGTGCATAGACTTGGGATTTGAAATTGTAAGCATACTAGGTTTGGCATATCCAGCAACTTACAAACAGTTATTCGAGTTATTAGAAAAGAAAAAGATAATAACAAAAACTGTTGCCGATAAACTTAAAGAACTAGTCGGTTTAAGAAATATCATTGCACACCATTACACAAAAATTGATACTGAGCTATTGTTTGAAAAAGCAAAATATATGATAGAATCAGGAATAATTGAAAAGTTTTTAGCACAAATAATAAAAAAATTAAAAGATAAAAACATTGGAATTTAATTTCAACTTGATTTCTGATTTTTATTCTTTACCCGCTGAAAACAGGTCTATGCACTTTATAGAAAATACCTATTGGAATGCGCGTCCAGTTAGTTAGTTCTGCTTCATATGCCTTAGCCAAAGCCTCTGCCAAACTGCTGGTGTTGTGGTTGTGTTGCTGCAAATCATAAACTGCTGCATCATAGTTTGATGAAGGATTAGCAAAAACAAGACAAGGCTGCAGTACATCAACAAAACTAAAGCCACGATGCATTATTGCCTGTTTTAATATAAAAGTTAAATGCTCTAGCTTTCTTGCGTATGCTCTAGCCACAAAAGTTGCGTTACTTATTAAGGCTAGTGCAATAGGATTTAGTGGTAGTTCATTACTTTTTATACCAGGCATTGCTTGATTAAACCAACTTGTTGCAGTAGGTTGGCCTTTTGTGAGTGCAAATACTTTATTGTTATGCACAACAACAGTAATATCTGCATTACGTTTTGCAGCATGTATAAAATGAGATATACCTTCATCATAAGTATCACCATCACCGACATGACAAATCACATTAAGTTTGTTGTTGCTTAATTTTATTCCAGTAGCAAGTGGAATAGAACGACCATGTAAAGCAATAACGCTGTTAACATCTAGATAATCAGCTATCTTACCATGACAACCAATACCAGCAACAATAACAAAATTGCGTTTTTGATACCCTTGCATTATTAAATCGTTCATCGCTTGTTTTAAAGCATGCATAATAGCAAAATTGGTACAGCCAGGACACCAGGTTGGCTTTGCATATGTATGCGTGACCTTTTTTTCTTGCTTGATCGTTTTGTTTGCTTTTCCCGGCATTTTGTTTTGTTTTTGTTTTAGCTTTATCTTACTTTATTTTTACTTTTTGCTGGCTTTCTTTTGTTTTGCTTTAATTAATCCTGCGTTTGCATTTATCAATTGTAAAAGCATATTAGCGAGTTCGTCGGCATAAAAAGGTCTAGCATCATACTTAAGCAATTCAATAGCATTAGCAACAGGATTGCTTAGTAATTGTTTTAATACAGAAGTTGCATTGCACTCAACAACAATAATAATGTCTGGGTTAAAGCTTTGGATAGCTTTAACAATTTTTGAACTAGCAATAGGCCACAACACAATTGGTTGAACAATCCTAATGTTAAATTGACTGCTCAATTGCTTTGCAGCATCGATAACTGCTGGTGTTGTAGAACCATAAGTAAGTAACACTACACGAATTGCGTTTGCTTTTTTTCTTGCTTTAAAATCAACAACGTTAACGCTGTCTATATGCTGCACTAGTTTTTGCAATGCTTTAAATTTGTATTGTCTTCGTTCCTGCATGTTCGCAACAGTTGCTGCATTTTCTGTAGTGATGCCATACTCATCATGCTCATAGCTATTTGCTTTAACAGTCAAACTGCTGCCTGGAAATGCCATGGGCACAGTGTGTTGGGCCAAGCTGTAGTAAGCATACATACCTTGCCTTGTTTTTTTAAGTAATTGCTTTTTGTTTTTGCTTTGCTCTATATTAAACCAAAACTTGTTATGTTTATCTTGTGCATTTTGTTTTATGCTGTTTATATCAATTTGCATGCTAGCATAACTTGTGCTAAGATGTTTATCAACAAGTATTATGGCTGGTACTCTAAAGTGTGAAGCAACTTCAAAAGCTACTTGCGTGTAATGCATTGCCTGTTCATTATTTGCAGGACTTACAACAAACTTAGCAAAGCTTCCATGACCTGCATGTATTGCAAATAGCACATCGCTTTGTGCTGTATATGTCGGCACTCCTGTAGAAGGCCCGGTACGTTGACTTAGCAAGATAACTACTGGCAATTCTGCCATACCTGCCATGCTTATCGCTTCTGTCATCAAGGCAAAACCACCACCGCTTGTCGCCACCATTGTCTTATGGCCGGCATAGCTACTGCCTAAAGCCATGTTTATTACAGCAAGTTCATTTTCTGGCTGAACAACAATAATAGACCATTCGCTTCTTTTTTTCTGTAAAAAACTTAATGTGCTCGTAGCAGGTGTCATAGGATATGCATAGAATGCAGCTAAACCGGCATTGACTGCTGCTAAAGCAATTGCTTCGTTACCTTCAACCATCATAACTTGTTTAGGTTTTGCTTTTTTCATCCAGTCATTAAGAAATTTTATCGCAGCATTATTAAATTCAACAAAAGATTGCCAACCAAAACCATATCCAGCAATAAACGCGTCAACATCAGCTTGATTTCTGTAATGTTGCATTATTGTTTGCTTAATGAAGTTAAGCCAAATCTCTTTTTGCTTTTTTGTGTAAGTACCTAAAAAATCAAACAAGTAGCCAACATAACAAACATTAAATTCACGTTTTGTTATGTTTGCCTCTCTCGAAATTACACTGAATGGTAAGGCAACAACATTATAACGTTTTAATTTATGCTTCACATTATTGTTAAGACTATTAAGCGTTGATTCTTCAATAATAATTAGTGCATCATCTGTAAGCTCGTGTAGATGCATATCAACAGAATTATCGAGGCATAACAAAATATCAATTTGTTTTTTATTGCTTTCTATTTTTGTCTTGCTAAAGGTTACGTAACTAAAGTTGTGCCCGCCAGTGATTAAACTTTGATAATCATGCGAGCAAAATACATGCAAGCCACTAGCACTAAGTATTTTTGCGATCAAACAAGCAGTACTTTTTACACCTTGACCAGCTTGACCAGCAACAACAATGCTAAATACATTCTGTATTTGTTGATTGTTTCTGCTTTCTTGGCTTTTTTGGATGCGCTTATGCAATGGTTGTTTTGTTGCTTTTGCTTTTGATGTTTCTTTGTTTTTCTTTTTATTTGTCTTTGCTTTTCTGTTTTGTTTTTTCATTTTGAATATATATTCACAATTGAATTATGAATATTTATTCATAATTTTTATAAATTTTTATTTTATTTTTGTTTGTTTAGCTTTTCCCCTTGTTTTGTTTCTTGCTTCTGTTTTTGATTGCTTTCTTGTTTAGGCTTTCATTTATTTAAACATTTGTTAAAACAATAAAGGGGTTACAAACACTTCTAAAAAAGCTGAAATAATTAAAACAAAAATAGCAAGCAAAATTAAATCAAGACTATCACGCAATACCTTGTAAAATTTTTCACTTCTGAACTCATGCTTTATTATTGCTACACTTATAATGCCACCAGCAAGACCGGCAATAATGTAAGCGCTAATTTCAGGAATGCCATGAAACATATAACGCCAAAATGCCTTTGCAAAATGCACGTTTTTTGCAAGCATGCCAATGGCACTAGCTATTACGCTTGCATTCCAAGTGAGTATAAAAATTGCACCGGCACCAAACATAAATGAGAACAACAAAACAAAAAGTAACACATAAAGGTTGTTGCTTAGTATTACGGCAACCCTATTCAGTCCTTCTTTTAGCGTAATTTTTGACTTGCTTAATGTTATACCGTGCTCAACATAATCCATGCACGAATCAAGACTGTTAAAGTTTATACTACAATAGGTTGATACTTGCGCATGAAAATTTTTAGCAGTTATTGAAGAAGGTAACACCAAAAACCATAGCGTATATGCAATTAAAATACCTAAAAACAAAAACATTAAAGCAGTCAAACATTTACTGTGTTGCTTAATTGCTTCAACCTCTGTTATTGTGTCTTCGTCTTTCCGCTCTTCTAACTTTATAATATAATACATGAAAGGTATGCATAACATAACCGTGAAAGTTATAATGAGTATACTAACATAGTTCTCAAATACAGGATTATGCAAAAAAATTGTGTCAGCAATAAAAATTGCAAGAGAAGCATAAAAAAAACCGATAAGTAGCATTTCCCAAGGCTCACGTTCAGCTTTTTTAGGATTTGCTATCGATTCAAACATTTTCACCTCTTTTTTACAGATTGTTTTAGTTGTTCTAGATTGTTAAAAAAAGTAAAGCACAATATTTAAATGTTGCTGAAATTTTTCATCTTTTGTTTTATTATTTTCTTCAAATGTTTTATAAATTGTTTAGCATCTTCTAAAGCTATTTTTGCATCTTCTTTTTCAGCAGTATATTCAAGCCCATACATTGATTCATGTCTTTCTATTCTGTGTATATTAAGTAGATTTATAATATGTAAAGGTATTTGTTTTCTGTATTTTTCTTTTATGTAAATATAAGTTGCGTAATGGCTTTTCTCTTGTATCCCATCTAAGTAAAGCAATGCCCTAGCTGCATGAAACATAGCCATGTAAGATTGTATAATCACAAGATTGAAAAAGTTATATTTCGATTTAAAAAGTTCTTCTGCTTCTTTTATTCTATTTTTTGTTAAAGCCAATGAGGTTTTGGCTTTGTTTATGTCAGGCTTTATTTTTCGTAACAATCTTAACTTGAAACAATCTTCAACAGTTTCGATTTTCATTTTACAATAGGTAGTTCTCCATATAAAGGAACACCATAAGCTAATACCTCGTTATAAAAAGCTGGATCGTGCTTTACTTTCTTTTTCCATTCAGTCCAGCTATAAATATGTAAACTAATAGTTCTGCCTAAGTGGTCCTCGAACTTGATTAGATTAATAGATTTTCTCTTTCCAATTACCAATAAATCTATATCACTATCTAAAGTATCTTTACCTTGAGCAAGAGACCCAAATAATACTATAGAAGAGACATTAGGGATATTTTGAACTAAAAAATCTATCAATCCTGAATTAACAAGCTGATATATACTATAGGTGATCTTAATGTATTTAAAAACTAAATTAGAAAGATTTGGTTTTATATACCTCATTTTAGCTTTTCTTTCTTCCAAAAGAATTTTCTTTCTAACTAATACATCAACATATTTTTTTACAACAAAAGGACTCAATTTAAGAATTCTTGCAAGTTCTCTAATATAAGTTTGTTTGTAGGGATTAAGAACAAAATATTCTATAATTTTAAATAAAGGGTGATGCGCTTCTGTCATGATATTTCTTTTCATAAATTGTTTTTATTTTTTATCTTTATAAATTTATCGTTTTTAAAAAAAAACAATTGTTTTTATTTTTGAAACGATCAAATTAGAATATAAAAGTTATCAGAAGTATAACTCAGCAAGATTCTTTTCAGGCAATGGTAGCTTGAGACCGTAGTATCTAGCCAGCTTAAGAAGGTTAGAGTAACAAAAAGTTAATTTAAAGCATTAGACTAATAACCTTCGCACACCTCGCAATTCATGCGTTAAAAGTTCATCAAGAGGAGTAATACAAACACAGCCTGCTTTGCCATAAGCATGAATAACTTTGTTGTTGCCCAAGTAAATTGCAACATGACCAACTCCGTTAGGCCATTTATCATTTGTATGAAACTTGTTGCCTTTAACAAAAATTAAATCTGCAGGCTGCAACTCGTTAAGCGAAATTGGAATGCCGCATTCTATTTGTTCAATACTACAACGTGGCAAGTTTACGTTAACATGAGCAAAAACAAACTTAACAAAAGAAGAACAGTCAAAGTAATGCGGTGCTTCATCGAGAGTAGCGCCATATTTGTATTTAGCGTTAAGACAAGCCAAAGCTATAGAAAGCACTTTTTTTACTTTTTCTTCCTGGTTTTGTGCTCTATTTATTTGAATTTGCATTTTAAAGATTATCCTGTATAGCCTGTCTTTGCTGTCTCTTCAAGTGCTGCTTTTGCACTTCTCAAGTATTTTTGTTCTATTTCTTTGTATGCTTTAGCCATCTCTTTAGTTACACTTGGCCCAATCTTTTTCAATGCTTGTTCAAAGTGTTTTTTGCTTACTTGCTTTGCTTTTTTGTTTTCTCTCAAAGCAAGCAGTGCTGCTTCTTTGCATAATGCCGCAAGGTCTGCACCAACAAAACCTTCTGTTTTCTTTGCCAGCTCTTCAAGCTTAACATCTTTTGCTAGAGGCATACGCTTTGTATGTATCTTAAGTATTGCCAATCTTGCTTTTTCATCAGGCACATCAACAAAGATAATTCTGTCAAACCTGCCAGGCCTTAACAAAGCAGGATCAAGTATGTCTGGTCTGTTTGTTGCAGCAATAACAACAATATCATGAAGCTCTTGCAAACCATCCATTTCAGCAAGCAATTGGTTAAGCATACGTTCTGTAACTTTGGTGCCGGTTTCATAACCACGCCTACTGGCAATGCTGTCAATTTCGTCAAAGAAAATGATGCATGGTGCTACTTGTCTTGCCTTATTAAAGATTTCTCTAATTGCACGTTCGCTTTCACCAACCCATTTGCTAACCAAACTAGGCCCTGCTACATGGATAAAGTTTGCCTCACTTTCATTTGCAACAGCTTTAGCTAGTAGCGTTTTACCTGTACCTGGAGGACCATAAAGCAATATACCTTTAGGTGGCTCTATGCCTAGTCTCTTAAAGGATTCAGGATACTTTAGTGGCCACTCAACAGCTTCTTTTAGTTGTTCTTTAACTTCATCAAGCCCACCAATATCAGACCATCTCACATTAGGTGTTTCTATGAGCACTTCACGCATAGCACTAGGACGTACTATTTTTAATGCATTTTTAAAGTCTTCAGCTGTAACTTTTAACTTATCCAAAACTTCTTGCGGTATTTGTTCTTTCTCTAGATCAATTTCTGGTAGCACTCTACGCAATGCAGACATTGCTGCTTCTTTGCATAGTGCAGCAAGATCTGCACCAACAAAACCGTGAGTGATTGATGCTATTTCATCAAGATTGACATCATCTGTCAAAGGCATATTTCTTGTATGTATTTTCAAAATTGCAAGTCTGCCTTTTTTGTCTGGCACTCCAACTTGAATTTCTCTGTCAAACCTGCCAGGCCTACGCAATGCAGGGTCAATCGCATTTGGTCTGTTTGTTGCAGCAATAACAATAACCTTACCTCTACTTTTCAGACCATCCATCATCGTTAAAAGTTGTGAAACAACTCTGCGTTCAACCTCGCCATAGCTTTCTTCACGTTTTGGCGCAATAGCATCAATCTCGTCAATAAATATAATGCTTGGTGCATTCTTCTCTGCTTGCTCAAAGATATCTCTAATACGTTTTTCGCTTTCTCCATAATATTTACTCATGATTTCTGGACCATTAAGCAGTATGAAGTGTGCTTCACTTTCATTTGCAACAGCTTTAGCAAGCAATGTTTTACCAGTGCCAGGCGGACCATAAAGCAAAACGCCCTTTGGAGGTTCTATGCCTAGCCTAGCAAATATTTCTGGATGTTTCAAAGGCAGTTCAACCATTTCACGTATTTTTCTTATTTCTTCATCTAAACCGCCAATATCTTCGTAAGTTACATCTGGAACGCGCTCTTCACGAATTTCAACTGCTTTTGGCGAAACTTCAATTTCAGTAGTATCAGTAATAATAACAGGACCTTTCGGCTGTGTACTTGCTACTACAAATTTAATGCTTGTAAAACCAGAAAAAGGTAAACCACCTAAAGCTTCACCAAAAATGCCAAGAATTTCTTCAAAGCTGCTTTCCATTATGTCACGCCTTCTGCGGGTTCCACCAAGCACAAGCAAATCACCAGTAACGACAGCTCTACCAAGCAAACCACGTTTTGCAACTTCAGGAGGCATTTCAACATGAACACCTTTTTGTGCTGGTGCAATAACTACTTTTCTTGCTTCATTGCATTCAGCCTTCTTAACAATAACATACTCGCCGAGACTTGTTCGTGCATTACGACGCGTTATGCCGTCAATACGTATTATGGCTTCACCAATATCAGCAGGATATGCACGATCAGCAATTGCAACAGTTTCGCGCTCGCCCTTAATGCTGATAACATCTCCTGGACGTATGCCAAGTTGACGCATTACACTACTGTCTATTCTTGCAATACCTTTGTATGCATCTTCTTGCAATGCTTCAACAACTTTAAGCCTAACGCCTTCTGTCATTTTACTCAAAGCATAAAGCAAGTTTTTTTGCTTTTTCAAAATAAATCTTAGCGAGTTCTACTACGCGTTCTTGTTCCTGCAAAAAGCGCACTATTTCTTTAGGCAATGTTACTGCATAACTATTACCAACTATGCGTAATTTTACTTTATAAACTTTCTTGCTGAGTTGCTTGAATTGCTTATATTCGGCTAAATCACCTGGATGATACACCTTAATGCCGCAATGCTTGCAATACCAGTAACGCAACTTAAAACCTTGTTTTAGCTCGATACCTTTTTGCATTTTCCTGCCACACTTCTTGCATAGCATGATTGCTGCATCGAATACATCAATGGCATTTTTGCTCGCTTGCATTTTGTGTATTTTTTTTGGATTTTATTTTGAGGCATACACAATGTATATATAGAATATATATACATGGTTTTTAAATGTTTCGGTTTATCTTCAGTTCATGAGGTACCATTTTTTAGTAATTAAACGAAAAATTTTTAAATAATAAAAATAAATTAGGAGTCGGTCAAAAGAAATAAAAAATTAAAAAACACTAAAAAAATGTTTCACTATCCACTTCCCTCTAAAGAAAAAAGTAAAAAAAAGGGTAAACGAAGATTAGTTGATAGAATATTAAGAGATATAAAAGAATGGGAAAAAGATGAATGGAATACAGGAAAGGGCCTATGGACAGAACAGTACAAAAGTAATCCTATAAAAATTACTGTGAAGTATGGGGACATAGAAAAAAAATGCACTATTCAAGTAATTATACAAAGATTATACTCTCGTTCAGAAAAGCAAGATTTAGAAAAGGGAATATATGATGTATTCATTTATCTTACTGATTTTTTTAAAAGATTAGGTATTTCATCTAATTTTACAGAAAATGAAATGATAGAGTTATTTAAAAAAGCAAAATCGTATGTGGAACAACGCGAGTCTAACTAAGCTTACCCAAAATACTTCGCTTTTTCTTCTTCAAATTTGTCTTTTCCTGTAAAAAAAGAAAACCAAGGGTATGATGCAATAAATTTTTCTCGCAAATAGGAAGCAAGTTGGCGGATTTCCCATTGAGCATGTTTGTCGTATCTCAAATTAAGAAAATGATAAAACTCGCGAAAATTCATCATGCAGTAAACACGTCTTTTGTGAGCATTAGTAAGCACATATGCTGCATTCCAATAACCGCGTTCTCGCTCGATTTTCCTGTACAACGCTGAAGACGATTCTATTATTTGAATATACCTTTTAGCCAGCTCTTCATTGTTTGCAATACTTTCAGGAATTACAAACCCAAACTCTGGCATGTATTGTTGCGGTAATAATGTCATCATTCTATGTCTCTTTAGTTGCGCAAAACAAGAAGCACTCATCACAGCAGAAAATGATATTGATGCATTTTCGAATTCTCTAGGTAAATCGTGATATGATTGCATGTACTCAAGAATCGCTTTGATTAATTCTCGTTTTTGTGCTTCAGTTAAATTTTTTGCCAGTTCTAAACATATATTATAATCGCGCCGTGTATGATGGAACAAGAAAGCTGCAAAGATCGGTGCATCATCGTCTAGCTTCACATATTCAACTGTACAAGTTCTGCTATTTTCAGCTTTAGCATGATTATTAACAGCAACCGATTCTGTTAGAGATTTGCATAATTCTTCTAACTTATTTTGTTTATAATATTCATCCGCATTTGTATACTTAATAAGATGTTCGACATATGGAACTTTATAAACTACTTGTTTTAATTTTTCAGCTAAGGCTTTTGCTTCATTTAACTCATGCGAGGCAAGCTTCTGAATTATGTATTCTAATTCCCTGCCATTAACACTAAACTCAAGTTTTGTCAATGTAAAAAGTGGTAAAATAAAACGTGCGTCCTCTTTTGGTATACCTGCTCTAATAGCGTGATTATAAAAAGAGATTTGTTGATCACGCAAACCAGCAACATCAGCACAATCTTGTAATTCTGGTGGTATAGGCAATTCTGCTGAGTTAACATCAACAAACCGTTGTGATTTTTCTGTATAGCTTGCTAAGCGATGTTTTTCGATTATTTCCATCAATAATCGTGTTCCTATAATGTCAACATTAAAGTACATATGTTCAACTATCGATTTGTGACCCATTCTAACAAGTTTTCGGTCAAGTTTAACCAATTCTTCTATATTATTCCTGTAATAATTCCGCAGTTGCTCGAAACTTTTCTTTTGATGACTAATACCAGCACATGCTGTAGCAATCACAGCAGGTGAAATCCTTGAAAGAAAACCTTCAAAACATGCAAGAGCTGCAGTTTTTCCTTGTTTATTTAAAGTATTATTTAAAGTATCAACAAATTGCGCGATTTCCTTGGAAAGTTGTTCAATATCAACATTGTAGCCATAAAGATTTACATAAGGCAAATCTGCAGACTTGCCATCAAGCATAACTGAATAATCCTGCATAGAAAACTGCAACTCGAGAAATTTAAAAAGATTTTTATATTGCAATATCGATAATTGAAAAAGTTGCGAAAATATTTAAAAATAAAAGACTATGTTATGGGCAGAAGCTGAAGCCCGGTGGTGTAGCGGTCAAGCATACCAGGCTCTGGACCTGGTGACGGCGGTTCGAATCCGCCCCGGGCTATACCAATCATTCTAATTCTAAAGAAAAAACCGAAATCACAACTTAATGCTTACAACCTTACTAACTCCATCACGCATTGTTACACCGTAAAGATATTCAGCTTGACTTATTATGGCATCGTTATGCGTTATGATTATACATTGGTTATGTTTTATATGTTTCCTCATCAACTCTGCCAATCTTTCTGAATTATGTTTGTCCAAAGCTGCGTCAATTTCATCAAAAATGTAGAAAAAGTATGGCCTGAACTTTTGAATAGCAAAGATAAAAGCAAGAGCAACAAGCGTTTTTTCCCCACCGCTCAAGCTGTTTATGTCAAAATATTTACCTTTAGCAAGTTTTATTACAATATCAACACCTCCAGCAAAAGGATCCTCCTTATTTTCAAGTTCAAGCATTGCTGTGCCTTTACTGCTTAAACTGGCAAAATTCCGAGTGAACTCACTATTGATCTGCTCGAATGTTTTCATGAACGTTCTTTTCTTTTTTCTATCGATCTGCTGTATCATTTTTAATATACTCTCTTTCTCTTTTACTAATTGTTGCATTTTTTGTTCTATTTTTTCATATTCTTGCTTAACATCATCATAAACTTCAAGAGCGCGTAAATTAACGCTGCCGATTTCACGCAATTGCTGTTCAACTGCAATCAGCCTTGCTTTTAAATCATCAATGCTGCGCTTAACTGCAATCTTTGCTGCTATTTCAAGTTTTTGCTCATCACTCATAACTTTTGCTTTTTGCTGTGTTTCAACTTGTTCAGGCTCTTTGAGTTGAAGCTGTATTTCTTGCTGTTTCTCACTATCTTTTGTTTGCTCTTGCCTGTCTAGCTTAGAAACAAGTAAAGCAAATTGTTGTGGATGCTCTTCAATCTCAGTAAGTATTTCTGAGCGTAAAGCATGGATTTCAGCGTCAATCTTAGCCAACTCTATCTTGGTTTCATTAATCACAGACTGCAAACTGTATGCTGCTCCCTGCAGTTCACTATGTTTTTTATCTATTTCTAAAAGTTTGTTCTGCAACTTTGTTTTCTCATCAAGAAGCTTCTTAAATTTCTCATTTAGTTTTTGTTCTTGCAATTGTTTTTGTTTAAGTTCCGATGTAATGTTGCTAAACTCTTGTTGCAACTCACTAAGTTCTTGTTCTGTTTTGGGTATATCTTCCTCAATTTTCTTTATAACAAACTCTATACGCGATAATTCTTTTCTTGCCATACTGAGTTGCAAATCAACATTGGGCTTGTTTGTTATGCTTAGCCTTGCTATTTCTTGTTCGATTGTTTTTATCTGTTCTGTAATGCTAAAGATTTGTTGAGAAACGTGCTGCTCGTCTTGCATAATTTTTAATGCATCATCATATTTTTTCTTTAGCTCATCTATTTGCTTTGCTAATTCTCGCTTTTTTTCTTCTAGCTGTTGCTTGTTCTGCTCTAAAGCATTTATTTGTTTAGCAATCAACATATCTTCTTTTGCTTTTTCCAACTCAACATTAAGAGATGTAATTTTCTCATTTATGGCTTGTTCTTGTTTTTGCAATTGCTGCAATCTTGAAGTTAACTGCTGGATTGTTGTAGATATATTGTTAATTATTTCGGAAAACTTTCGATGTATTTCTTCTCTGGCTGCATCATCAATAACACGTAAGCATGTAGGGCACTGTTGAGACGCTTTAATTTTGTCAAGATCTTGCTTGTGCATATTTTGTTTTGTTGTTAGCTCAACGATTTGCTGTTCTATTTGCTTTATTCTCTGTCTTACTTTTTGCAATTCTTCTTGCTGTTTTTCTAGCTGATTATTTATGTTAACTGTGTCTATGCCTGTAAGGTTTTTTTCTAGCTCGACAATATTTTTGTTAATATTTTCTATTTCATTAGCTACAGAAAGCAATTGTTTTTCTTTTTCCTCAATCAAGGCTTTAGCCTTGTTGCATTCTTGACTTGCCTGCGTTATGCTTAATTGCTTTTTTTCGTAGTACTTCAATCTTGCTTTAAGTTGCTCAAGCTGTTGCTTAAGTTTTTTCAATTTAGCATTAACATTGCTGCTTAATGCTGTTTCTTGTTCTGCCTCTAGCTCGGAGATTTGTTTTTGTAAATTGCTGATGTCCTGCTGCAATTGTTTTTTTCTTGCTTTAAGTTGTTCGAGTTGTTGCTTGCGATTTTCGATGGTAACGCTTAGTCTTGCCTGTTCTGCTTTCAATTCTGTAATAGATTTACGTAATTCTTCTTGTCCTTGGCCAGCTTCACTTTTTATTTTTTCATCGATAGAGTTAATGCTGTTAACTATGCTTGCTCTCTTTTGCTTTAATTGTTCGATTTGTTTAGCAATGCGGTCTTGTTCCTTTGCTTTTGCTTTTAATTTAGCTTCAGCTTTTTGTTTTGCCTCTTGTTTTTCTTTTTGTTTTTTTACAAGCAAAGACAAACGCAATTTCAGCAGTGTTGCCTCAAGCTGCTTGAACTTCAATGCTTGTTTACGTTCTGCCTCGAGATTTTTCAGATATGCATAACGCTCATTCAAAATTGTTCTAACCTCTTTTAGTTTTGCTTCTGTCTTTTCTAATTCGCGTAATGCTTTTTGCTTTCTTGCTTCATAAATACCGATACCAGAAATATCTTCAATCAGCTTACGTCTGTCTTCAGAACGCATTGTTACGAATTTAAAAATTTCATCCTGCAAAATAATGTTAAACCCATATGGATCTATACCTTGTTGGCCGAGCAATTCTAGCAGCTCTTGTCTTGTGCATGTTTTATCGTTAATCTTGTATTGGCTCTGGCCGTCTCGTCGTATTATTCTTGAAATCTTTATTTCTTTTGGCTTTTCATTGCCTAAAACAAATGCGCCATCAGAATTATCAATATAAAGCTCAACAATTGCCTGCTTTGCAGGTTTTTCATATTTACCACCATTATAAATCAATCCAGACAATTTTTCAGCACGCATACTTTTAATGCTAAGCCTACCCAAAACAAAGCATAAACCATCTGTAATGTTGCTTTTGCCAGCTCCGTTAGGACCAATAAACACGTTCATACCTCTGGCTAATTCAATAGTCGTCGGTTTCGCAAATGACTTAAAACCATTCATAACAATACGCTTAATATAAGGCATGACTATGTTATTTTGCTTTGCATTATAAATATTTCGTTAAAACACGAAATGCAAACTTTAAAGTTGCAACGACACATTTTTAAAAGTTGAAACTTGAAAAGGTTTATGAAAGGAACAATTTTAGATTTGATGCATTTAGGTTTATTTGGATGGTTTGTTGGAAGCGTGGCAGTAATAACAACGATAATAGCATATGTATATATTTCAATTGTGCTGTATACTATTGCAAAAAAACTAAAAAAACCGTATGCATGGATGGCATGGATACCGTTAGTAAACTTAATATTTTATATGCCGATGTTAGCAGGGTATGAATGGTACTTTGGTTTTCTGTATATACTTATGTTTATTCCATGGGTGGGAGTGCTTGTACCTATCGCATTGATGGTTTGGTGGTGGTGGAGAATAGCAGAAAACAGGAACTTTCCGGGATGGCTTGGAATACTGATGATAATACCAGTAGTGAACATAATCATACCAGCAATAATAGCATGGGCTGAAAACAAATAAAACTCGTTTTTATTTTTTTATTTTTATTATTTTTTTATTTGTTAAAAAAACTCGTCAAGTTTTTTCTGTTGTTTTTTATTTATAGCATTTTTCCATGTTTGCCAAGATTTTCTAAAAATTCCAGCATGTTTAAACTTGTGTGCATGTTCTTCAAGAAAGTGTATTGTTAAGGGATCGCTCGGATAACCGCTACCAAAATCAAAACCAATTTGCTTTTTTATTTTTTCAATCTGTTGATCGCGAACTGTTTTGGCAATTATTGATGCTGCTCCGACTACAACATGTTTTGCATCAGCTTTGTGCTCAACAATTAATGTGCAATCATAATCGATGTATTGCTGGAGATAATTCTTCCATGCTTTTATATTTGTTGAAGGACAATCGATAAAAACTGTGGGTCTTTCCCTGCGTAGTTCTGTTTGTGATTTGGTTTGAACTTGTTGTATTTTTTTGATTAGCTCATTAATAATTTTGGCAAATTTAATTGCTTCAAGTTTATTCATGTTTAATCCTGCATTAACTCTTGCGTCAATTTCTGTTGGTTGTATTATTGCTGTGATATAAGCTAAACAAGTTTGCTTTATCAATTCAGCAAGTTGTTTACGCTTGTTTGCGCTTAATTTTTTACTGTCACGCACCCCTGCTTTCTTCATAGCTCTTATTTGTTGCCATGTTGCTGCAACACCGGCAAGCACCATCGGCCCAATTACAGGACCTCTACCGCTATCGTCAACACCTATGTAGATTTTCATAAATAAAACATGCTAAACGTATTTTTAAATCTGCGTATTTAAGCTGCTGTTTTGTCAAAAAAGAAACAGAAAGTAGCGGGGGGTGGATTTGAACCACCGACCTTCGGGTTATGAGCCCGACGAGCACTCCTGGCTGCTCCACCCCGCTGTTATTATTATAACATTGCTACTTTTAAAATCTAACGATTGATAGAATTTAAGTAAACATGTATAAATTATATATCTTTGTTAATTCACAAACCACAAATAAATTTTTGGTTATAAATGAAATTAAAAATAAAATTTTTTAATAATGAAAAATACAAAAATTTATCAATAATCAATGAATAATTATTCTATCATATGATCTCTTAATTCTAAAACTTATCCTTTCTCCTTCTATATCAAATTCTATAGACTTATACATTTTTTTCCCAAATGCAATCCTTTTACCATCTTTGTAGTAAACTTCTCTTTCTCCCTTAATAATTATTCTAATTTCTTCTTTATCTCCATCATTAATCTCTGACTCTATTCTAGAAGCTAGATATACTATATTTGATAGATCTCCAAACCCTCTCTCTGGACTCACATCTCGACATAGGTTACACAAAACAGATTTTTTCTTTTTTCCATTTTCTACTACAACGCTTATTACACCCCGCAACCGAGCTTCAATTACATCAGAGTAGTCTCTAATATGGCTAACAGTATATGCTACTCCAGTAGGTTGGCCAGAAATTACTGTTTCGAAATCTTGGATTACTGGTTTTGATAATTTTGTAGATGAGCCCCAAAATGCAGTCAGTAAAAGTAAAATATTAGGCAGTTTCATGCATTAGATTAATTAATTAGCTTTTAAAAATCTTTCGGTTAACCACTTTATAATTAATACGTTTCCATCTTTTTGATACAACCCCCTGCATTTAGATAATCAAAAACTAAGCAAAGTGATGCTGTATTTTCGTTTTACTGAGAAGTTTTTTGCTGCTAAAAATTTTAGATGCTTGTTTTCTGCCAGCCTTATTATTTCATCTGTGGCTTTACCGTCTATGATAACACCGACTGCATTTTTTAGTTTTGATTTCTTTAGCACTTTTATCAAATCGTTAGCAGATAGTTTTTTAATAACATTAAAAGCGCTGTCAACTATATAAGCTTGTTTCGTATCGCTAATTTCAATGAATAATGGGGATAGTTTATCATAGATTTCTTCAAGGTTCTGATTAATATTAAGTTCTATTCCTGTTATTTTTGCAGTTTGTGTAGTTTGCTTTTGCCTTTGCTTTAGTTGTCGCTTTTGCTATTGTTTTTGCTTTGATTGTTGTTTCGCCTGTTTTGCTCTAGTTTGTTTTTGCTTTAACTTTGGTTTTCGCTTTTCTTTTTCTGCTTTTGCTTTTTTGAAGTATTTAGCAATAAAATCGTCTACAGGCATACGCTTTCTCAAGCAATTCAATATTTCTTTCTCTGTAAGTTCCTCTACTTCCTTGCCGTCCGGTGCTCTAGCAATATACTTAACGTTTGCATTGGCTATTGCATCTTTGGCTATCAATAAACCGCCGCGATCGCCATCAACAAACAATGTGATTTCTTTTTCTTTACTTAGTTTCTTAATTGTTTCTGGCATTGAAGCACCTTCCATAGCTATAACATTGCAGATACCATATTTAACAAGATTAATAACATCAGCACGACCTTCAACCACAATTAGTTCATTGCTGCTTAAGTCAGGACCTGCAGTCAATTTTTCTTTACCATATTTTTGAATTTCAGAAATCTTTGTTTCTGCCTTTACGGCTTCCTCAAGTTCTTTTGATTCTGGCAACTGCTTGCTTATCTGCTTTAACAACTCTTTTGCACGCTTAATTATGTATTCACGTTTATTCTCTCGCACATCTTCAATACGTGCTATCTCAAATTTTGCTTCAGCAGGCCCGATTCTATCGATAGTTTCAAGAGCTGCGGCAATCAATGTTGTCTCTGTTTTGTCAACTGCAGTCGGCACTATCACTTCACCATAGCTCTTGCTATCTTTATGTTTAACAATTACATCAATTCTGCCGATTTTACCTTTCTTTTGCAAATCTCTCAACTCTAGTTCCTCACCAAGCAAGCCTTCTGTTTGGCCGAACACAGCACCTATAACATCTGGCTTTTCCACAATCCCGTTAGCAGTAAACTTCACGATAATCTTATATTTAATGGATACGGGACTTATCTTTCCCATGTTTCCTCCTAGAAACCCCGCTGATAAGCGTGAGTTTCTGATAAGTTTAATTGATGATTTGTGATGGTTGATATATTATAGGATAGTGCTAAGCATATATAAACGTTTCTCTTCTCGTTTTTACCCAAATCACAACCAATATCAAAACAGCAGTAACATTAAACAAATCGGCTAAATTAAAAGAAGGAAAAGCAAAATAGCAAAAACCAATAAAATCACGCACATAGTTAAATGCAAGCCTGTCAATGAGATTGCTTATTGTGCCAGCAAGTAGTAAACATAATGCTAATACAAACAGATTAAATCTTGCTTGTTTTTTCACCTGCATGAAAATAAAAGCAAAACAAGCAAATATGACAGCAAGACTTATGGCTGTAACCAAAGCAAAGATAAACACATTGTTGATGTTAAGCAAACCAAAACTTACGCCATAGTTGAAAGCTTTCTTAAGACAGAAAAAACCAAGCTGTAATTGTTTAGCATTAATCGCAGCAAACTTGGTTAATTGATCAATAACAACCAATAAAGCAATAAACATAACAAGAAAGATAATATACATTGTTTTGCCCTCATGCAATTTCACTGCTTGTTTTGTCTTGTTTTGTTTTTTCATTTAAACAACTCTTCAAGCTGTAATGGTTGGGATGTTATTTGTTTTAGCTTTTCAAGAGTGTTATCATCAATACGCTTGAACAAGTGCTTTGGCTGTTGTAATTGAATATCAACATTAAAATCATTAAGCAATTTAATATCAATACTTATGCCCAGCATAGATGCTATTTTTTCTGCAGTTGAAGGTAAAAAAGGCCATAACAAAATGGCCATATCTTTAATCAGGTAAACAAGAAAACTAACTGCTGCTTGATCTTTCGTTTTCCATATTTGCTTTTCGTCAGTAAATTTATTGCCAAAATCTGCCAGCTCAAGAATAAGCTTTAATGCTTTTCTCAATTCAACATGTTCATATGCTTCAAGGATTGCCTTACTATATTGCCTAACAATATTGCAATGTTCATCATCGCTAACTGCAACAATGTTAATGTTATTTTTATAAGCAAAACTTAAAACACGATACACCAAATTAGCAAGTTTACCTATCAACTCTGCATTGATGCGTGTTTTAAAGTCATTCCAATCAAACTCTGTGTCTTTAGTTTCGGGGATAAGCAAAGATAAGTAAAAACGCCAGTAATCTGCAGTAATGCCAAGCTGCTGCTCTGCTTTCATCAATGTTTCGCAGAACACACCACGTTTTTTGCTTTTGGAAAATTTACCTTCAGCAAGATTTAGGTAGTTAAGACCAACAACATTGTAAGGCAAAGTAAAGCTGCCGTGTGCAATCAACATGCCTGGGAAAAATATGGTGTGAAAAGGTATGTTGTCTTTTCCTATAAAAAAGTATATTTTTGCTTTTTCATTTTTCCAATATTGTTGCCAATCTTGATGTAATTGTTGACATACTTCTTTTGTAAAAGTTATATATCCAATTGGTGCATCAAACCAAACATACAAAGTTTTATCTTCAAAACCTTTTAATGGCACGGGAACGCCAAACTTTACGTTACGCGTAATGCATCTCGGCTTTAGGCCTGCATCAAGCCAAGCATTGGCTATTGCTTTAACATGTTTTCTCCATTTAGCATTGCTTATCCATCGCTTAAGTTTGTCTGCTACCTTAGGCAATTCAAAGAAAAGATGTTTTTCTTGTTTGAATTCTATAGCTGTTGAGCCACATATAACACATTTTGGATTTATCAACTGTGACGGCTCTAACAATTTACCGCATGCTTCACACTGATCGCCGTGTGCATGTTCATAACCACAATAAGGACACTGCCCAACCATGTAGCGATCTGATAAATAATGCTTACAGTTTTTGCAATATGCCACATTAATTATTTTCTCACTTATGTAGCCATTCTCATAAAGCTTTAAGAAAAAATCCTGTGTAGTTGCGTAATGCAGTTGCTTAGATGTGCGTGAGAAAATGTCATAGCTAAAATTAAACCAATCATAAATTTCTTTATGGATTGCATAAAGCCTATCACAAAGTTGTTGCTCATCTACGCCAAGTTTATATGCAGTTACTTCAGTTGTTGTGCCGTTTTCATCTGTTCCGCCAACAAACAATACTTGCTTATTTGTTAATTTGCAATATCTCGCAAATATATCAGCTGGTAAATGACTGCCAACGATATTGCCTAAATGAGGGATGTTATTAACATACGGCAGGGCTGCTGTAACTAAAACAACCTCGTTTGCATTTGTTGAATTTGCATCATTTGCATGTTGTGTTTGGTTCATTTTTTATGTTATTTTGTTTTGCTTTTTTGCTTGCAATTTTGTTTATTTACTTGTTTACAATTGCCAATTCTTGTTTTTATCTTTTTCGTTTTGAATTTTGCTTTTTTATTTTTAAGTTTGTCTATCTCAAGCAGATGCAAAAATAACAACAGTTCATCAAGATTAGCGAGGTTAGCATAATCAAGGTTTACGCCAGGACAAGCAAGAGCAACATAAAAATCTAACCCAAAATTGATAAGTTCTGCTTCAGTTATGTTGTCTGCAAGAAAGAAATAAACCTTTTTATTTATTCGTTGTAATCGCTGCAATGCTCTTAATACTCTATCAAGTTGCATATTTTGCAGCATGAACTGCCCGGGCTTTACACTTATTATCAACCCTATATTTGTGGCATAAACAAACCTAACAAATTTAGCTTTCTTTTGCTTCAACAATTGTTTTGCTATATCATTGTGATGCTGTAAAGTAATCTTGCCTAATGCTTGTAGTGAGGCTTGTATCGAGTAAACATGAAGCTTAGGCAATGTAAACTGTTTTTGCTTTCTTGCTGTATAATTCAGCAGTGCGTCAACAAACATTTTGATGTGAAATGTGCCAGAACCAACAAATAAAAAAATACAATCGTCAAACCTTAATTTTGATTTTTTTATTGCTGTGTAAATGATATTGAATGATTGACAACCAAGCACAGTGCCAGCATAAATAGCACTGCAGTGCTGCGCTACAAAGCTATAAACAATTTTGGCTATTGCCTCATCTTGCAATGTTGTAAATACAACAATTGTTTTGTTTTTATTTTTTGCATGCTCAACTAGTTCAGCGATTTTTTTATTGTTTTTTAACGCTTTAGAATATTGCTTGCTTGCGGGTTTTACTGCTTTAACAACAATTACATCAATTTTGTCAAGCTTTTTATGCTGTTTGTTTTGCTCTTTGTGTTTTCTAACAGATTTGGCCATAGGAAAAAAAATCAAAATAGATTTAAAAATATCATGGTTCAATAAGAATAGCTCGAAAAATTACATTTTAAAAATCTGTGTATTTGTTACCTTTATTAAATAGTAAATAGAAAAATTTATAAACGAGTGAGTTTTAGTAAAGTTAAACTAAAGGTGAAATTAGAAAAAGAAGCAACACCAAAGCAGAATGGAACACCAAATCCAAATCATAGGAAACAGAAAAGATGGAAGGTTGGATAGTCTAGTTAGGGAAGCATTAGATAGTGGTTTATTTAGAAGAGCATATGAAAGAGTGATGGGGATAAGAACAAAACAAAAAGCAAGAACAAAGCAAGAATCACAAAATATTGAAAAGAAGTTGATAAGTAGTGTTGATGATTTAAAGGAAATTGAGGGTGTTTGTGAACTTCAACCTGGAAAGTATAACATATATTTTGAAATTGAGATTCCTGAAGGAAGTAAGCTTATATTGCCGGCTGGTGTTGAGCTTTATTTTGCTGAAAATTGTGGCATAACATGTGATGGAGAGCTTGAAGTGAAAGGAAAGAAAGGTTTAGAAGTTATAATTAGTGCTTTAGACAAAGACAAAGGATGGAAGAATATTGTGGTTGGAGAAAAAGGTAAGGCAAAGTTTAATTATGCTAAGGTTAGTTATGGTAGGGGAAGAAAAGATAAAGATGGTGATGTTAGTGGAGGGGCTGTCTCGGTTTATGGGGAATTCTATGCTGATAATTCTGTGTTTGAGGAGAATAGTGCAAAATATGGTGGGGCAATAAGGAATTATAAAGGAAAAGTAGAGATAGGGGAGAATAATGTGTTTAGAGGGAATAGTGCAGAAAATAATGGTGGGGCAATAAGGAATTATAAAGGAAAAGTAGAGATAGGGGAGAATAATGTGTTTAGAGGGAATAGTGCAGAAAATAATGGTGGGGCAATAAGGAATTATGAAGGAAAAGTAGAGATAGGGGAGAATAATGTGTTTAGGGAGAATAGTGCAGAAAATGATGGTGGGGCAATAAGGAATTATGAAGGTGAACTAAATATAGATAAAAGTAAAAACACATTTATAGGAAATAAACCAGATGATATTTATATTGGAGATTAATTGTTAATACTATTAAAACATTGTAGAAAGTCAATATTTCTGTTTTTAACATGTATAAACTATACATGTTCTGCAAAATATATGTTGCAGATTATGTATAGAATTACATTTTAAAAATGGAAAAATTTATAAACAATTGGAAGGAAATATTTACATATGGAAAAAAAATTAACCATACTAAAACCATTTTTCGAGAATCCAAATAGGGAATTTCACATAAGAGAGCTCTCTAGGATGCTCAAAATAAACCATACTACAGTAAGGCAATATCTTAACAAATTCGTGAAAGAAAATTTACTCGAAATGAAGAAGGAAAGAAAATTTAAATTATTTAAAGCGAAGATTAATAGAAAATTCTTAAACTTAAAATTATTTTATAATTTAGAAAAAATCAGAAAGAGTGGTTTGATAGAAGATTTAGAAAGAAATTTTGATTTTCCACCAATTGTAATTTTTGGTTCTTATGCTCAAGCTATGGACAACAAAAACAGCGATATTGATATATGTATCATTACTAACATTAAGAAAAAATTTAATACAACAAAGTATGAAAAAAAGCTTAATAGAAAATTAAGCTTACATATTTTTTCTGAAAAAGAGTGGGAAAAATTAAAGGTTACAAATCCAGAATTGGTAAACAGCATTTGTAATGGGATTGTTTTAGCAGGACAGTTAGAAGTAGTAAAATGAACTTTGAAGAAAGCCTTAAAAAAGAGTTATGTAAAAAAGGTTAAAAAAGATAAATTTAGAGCAAAAAGCTTGATTAAGTCTGCAGAATTAATTTTAAAGACAATTAAACAAATTCCATTGAATAAAACAAGTGCAAATACAATCTTAAGAGAACTTTATGAAGCGCTAAGACAATGCTGCGAAGCTATAGGTTATTTATACAGGTATAAATTTTTATCACATGAAGCAATAACTTACTTTATTTCGGATGTTCTTGAAGACAAAAGACTTGCTCTAAAGTTTGATAGATACAGAAAATAAGAAATTCAATAAATTACTATGGACATTTTATAGACATATTAAGTGTTAATCATGCATTAATTGAAATTCCACAGATGATAGAAAAATTAAAGAAATTTATTTCAACATTATAATGCTGTAAAATATATGTTAGAGATTATGTATAAACTATACATCTTTATTAAGTTTACAGTACTGCATAACAAGAAAAAGTAAAGTAATGCTGTCGATGTTTATTCTATTTTTTCTACTTTTTCTTTCTTCTCTTCACCTTTGTAAATTTCAGCAAACTCTGGCGTTACTATCACTATACTTTCACCAAACCCTGCTATATCGCCTTCAAGAGCGTCGCATGTTTTTTTCAATTTGCTTATCGCTCTTTTCAATTCAATAAGATCTCTGTTTTTCAACGGCGAAATGTCAATAATAGCAATAGTGTAACCTTCACGTAATGCATTCAAGATTTTGTTAACATCCTCAAATTCACGCAACACAAACGGCCTTACCACCACTTTTTGCTTTTTCACCTCTTTTCCTATATCTATTTCAATATATTCCGGCTCATCCTGTTGCTTTTTTGCTCTTCGAAATCTGAACACCATTTTAAAATTTATTGTGTTGGCATTTATAAATATTTTGTTTGATTAAGCTTGGTTATTATTGTTTTTCCCAGGTTATTTTTAAATGTTTCTATACCTATTTTGCTTTTTTCAATATTTCCTCTCTAAGCTTTAATGCCTTTTCTTTTAACACTTCTTCTTGCTTTTCTATGCTTTTAATCCTTAACTCAAGTAACTCGTGTTTTTCCTTCAGCTCTTTCTCAAGTTGTTCTTTGTTTGCTTTGACCATTACACTACCTACAACCTTAAACACATCGCCTTGTTTACTTTTCTTTACTTCCTCAAGAGCATCAAGCGTTTCCTTAATCTCAAGCTGAAATAATTGTTTTTGTACAGCAAGCTGCTGAAGATTATGCTCGATAAGTTGCAATTCTTCAAGTTTTTTTTGTTGTTGCGCATCCATATTAGTCTGTTTTTACACGTTTAATTCTTGTTCTTGGTTTATAAAAGATACGTGAACCGCAGTGTGGACAAACAAAACGCTTTTCCAAGTTTTTGTGTGAAATCTGCTTACCGCAAACATAACATTTGTATATTGCCATTTTGTTTTTTGATTATTTTGTTTTATTTTTTATATTAATGTCTTTCTAATCTCTTTTCACAAAATATGCACCGCCTGTAAATTTTTTGTCACAACTTTTACAATAAAATATGCCGCTTGCAAGTCTCTTAACAGAAAACTTCTTGCAATATGGGCATTGTTGTTTTGCTCTCTGCTTTCGTTCTATTGCTGCAACTTTGTGTCGTATTCTAGCACCATAATTAGCACGAAACCTTCCAGCACTCGCAACCTTTTTTGTTCTTGCCATTTTAACGCAAGCTTTGCGGCATTTAAAAAAGTTTTGTTAAACAAAATAAAGTGGGGCTGCCCGGATTCGAACCGGGGTCTCGAGCTCCCAAGGCTCGGATGCTAGACCAGGCTACACCACAGCCCCTCATAACCTTAGCTGATAAAATAAATATGTTTTAAAAGTTTTTTGAAAAATGTTCTCTCTAAGACCAACCGAAGGATTTATAAATGAGTTTTATTTGTTACTATATGATGGTAAAAATGATAAATCAGATTAAAAACAAAGCAGAAAAAGAAAAAAGAGAAGCAAAATTTGAAGGTAGCATCAGTATAGAAGAAAAAGAAGTAATTATAGATCCTTTAACTAGACTGCCTCAAAAAAATTCTTTTGCCGGTGTAATTGATCCAAAAACTAAGCAAATCAACATCCAATATAAAAAAGAGTATGCTGAAAAGAAACCAGAAAAAACAGAGAAGGTTGTTATAGATATCGAAAGACACGAAATTAACCATATAGGGGATGTAAGAACAAAAAAAGGATGTCCTGGAACTTTGGAAAAGCACCTTGAAATTTATGAAGCAGTGGCTGAAGTTTTAAAACCTATGGGATATAACCAATTCGATGTTCAATATGTGGTTAATGCATTCGAAGATTTCATTGATAATATTAACCTCTCAAACAAATTTGATATAGAGGGATTAATAAGATTCTATGAAGATGTTGGAGAGAACTGTGAAAGTTTAGTAGAAAAATTTGAGAAGATGTTTAATGTCAAAGTAAAAGCAAAAAGAAAACCAAAATATACTCCATTCTATGAAGCATTTGTTAAGCTTCAAGCATTGTTCTGGAATCATCCGGAAAAAAGAATTCTTAACAAATACTACACACATAAGCCAGAAATAAAAGAGACTCTTGAAAATTTTCTTGAAAGGAGTGGTTTAAGAAATTTTAAAAGGAAAATTCATATTGGACGTAAGGTAATAGAAACAAATGAAAAAGATAGAGAAGCTATGCTTAATTATTTAAACGATGAAGAAAGATGGCCTAAGTTAGCTAAAATTTTTGCAGAAGAATTCAGTAAGTTAATACAGCCAGGTTATGCCTTGCCCATTCCTGGTTTGGGTGGTGCTGGAACAAGAGGAAGAGAAAACGAAGTTGAAGTAAGAATTAAAGTAAAGAAGAAAAAAAGTGGTGATGAAGATGAAGAAGAAAGTGAGGAAGAAGGAATTGACTGGGACAATTTTGAAGAAGGCAACTACTTTGATAGAGAGATGAAGGATCCAGAAAAAAGAAAAGAGCAAGCTTGGAAAGATTTTAACAAAGGTAAAGGTCGACCAGACTGGCTCAATTATTATGAGGCTTTAGATGCAGTTTATGAAAGACTTGCAAGAAGGCTTAATATTAAAGCAGAGGTTTTTACAAGAACAACAAAGATGCCTCTTGCTTGGTATGGAAAACGCGACTTTGATCCTGAAAGAGACAAACCAAAGCATTTAACTTTTGGTTTTAATGAGAAAGGTAATGTTGTACGAAAAAAGAAAAGATGGCACTATGACATGAACCTTGAATACAGAGTTGCTGAAAAAGGTTTTCCGGAAGTTAGGTTTGTTATGGTTGATACCTCTAGTAGTATGAAAAAAGACCCAGAAGGTGGAAATAACGTAGGAGACACAAGCTACATTCCTTGGGGAACAAACAGTAAGTATCACTATGCATTACTTGCATGGTATGGTTTTCTTGAGTATCTAAGGCAAAATCACTTGCTTAAGAAAACAACAATAAGCCTAGCGAATTTCTCTGATGTTACTGTCTTAGCTAAAGGCCTAGAACAAGCAAAAAAACTTGCTTTAAAACCACAATTTGGAAGCACATATGTAGATCTTGATAAAGTAAAAGAAATTTTAAGCGGGCACGGAAATCTAATATTCACAATTTCAGATGGAGAAATATTTAACTGGGAGGACATCAAAGACGAGTTCATCAAGAATGCAAAGAATAATTACTATTTCCATATCCAAATAGGTTCTTCTAATGAAGTAACGAATGATTTGGAAGCAGAAGGAATTCCTGTTTACTATGTTAAAGGCGAACTTGATTTGTGGCAGAAAGTAATAGAGATTACTGATAATCTTTATAGAAAAAAATCTAAAGGAAAACTTTCACTTGCGAAATATTATAAAAAATAGTATGTTACTACATACAAATAGTGAACACCGAAAAATTTATAAGCCCTGTTGGCTTTATATATTAACTTGATAGTAATAAAATATAAATAAAAAATGAAAATGGAAAAACAAAATAAAAACCTGGAAGAATTAACGTATGAAGAATTAATGTTGCCTGATGTACAATATTCCACAATAGCAGCAAGAATAGGTGATGTAGAACTCACTGTTTTAGATGTTATAGCTGCGGCTGTACTATCTGGAAGATCTCTATTAATAGTTGGACATTCTGAAAAAGGAAAGTCATACATAGCAAGAATGATAAGAGATTATTGGTTCGGGGGAAGAGGCCATCTTATCCAAGCTGCATCACTTGATGACACCTCTGATCTGTTTACCCAAGTATTCAAGGAGTTAAGTAAAGAACAAGCTTCCGAAATTGTATTAGAAGAAAAACTTGCATATCCATTCATTTTTGTCGATGAAGTTGGAGCGGTGCCAAAAGCTCTTCAGTCTCAATTTTGGCCAATTGGAGATGGAAAAATACCACATAAAGGGAAAGAGTATTATCTTGGAATCCCAATAGAAGAAAAACAAAATATAAAAAGAAGATATCTATCCTATATAGCCTGTACCAATACAATAAGAGAGAGTGAAGATGGAGAATACAGCAATTTTGGCATTACTAAAGCAACGGCATCAAGATTCCATCTTTTATTAGACACAAGAAGAAAACTTAGAAGAAAAGAGGAGGACATTATAGATATTATTATGTCAGATAATGTTGATGTAAGACATACAGAAACAATAGAAAAAAAAGACATAACACACAAAATAATTAATGCTCATAAAAAAATAATCAAGTTAGCTGAGAATACATCAATAGAAGAACGCATTGTTCTTGCATATTTAGGAATCGGAACTGGAAAATGTAAAAAAGGAGAAAAATATGAAGATGGGTGGCAATTAAAATGTATGGATTGTAAAGAACAAGAAGACTGTCCTAATGCATATTTGTTTAATTATGAAATGTTAAGACAAGTAAAAAATATTAAAATATTTGCTAATGCTTTATATTATGTGGCTTCCTTAAAAAGTAAAGGGGTAAATGGCCAAGTGGACCCTTATGATGCTGTTTTTGAGGCTGCAAAATTTGTTATAGCAGGAAAGTACTCTACAATGAATGAACTCTTGATGAGAGAAAAACAGTTACCGGATTATGATTTTGTTGAAAATGCGATAGACAAACTAAAACAAGAATTCAACAAAGTAAGGCCATTCATAGAAGTAAGCATTGAGGTGGCCGAAAAATATGGTGAGGTTGTAACTCAGTTTTATGAAGATAATAATAGAGTATATCCAATAAGCGAAAGATTCTTTGAAGAAGTAGGTAAGGCCAGAGGATTGAAAGGAGAAAAACTTCAATCCTACGTTAAAGAAATCTACAATGAAATTCAAAAAAGCAACATAATAGAGCCATACAATGATAATGGCTATGTCTCCCTATCTTGGTTCCCAAAACTACTTGAAAGATATATAACAAAATTAAAGCAAGAAAAATAAACAAAGCTAAAATGGAAAACAAAATTTTGATTATAGGAAACAGAAAAGGTGGAAGGTTGGAGGGTTTAGTTAGGGAAGCATTAGATAGTGGTTTATTTAGAAGAGTATATGAAAAGGTGATGGGGATAAGGAGAGAGAAGAAACGGGAAGAAATAAAAAGCAAGCCAATTTCAAAATTAGAATCTGGACTGTATATTGGTGGAGATTTTACTAAAGTTGGTCGTTTGAAATTGGATGATAGAGGTATTGTAAAGTATGAGAATGGTAGAATAGAGAAGGTTGTGGATGGGTTTGATTGGATTGAGCATTTCATTGAGAAGGATGGTGTGTTGTATATTGGTGGAGGTTTCACTAAGGTTGGTGGTTTGAAATTGAATGATAGAGGTATTGTAAAGTATGAGAATGGTAGAATAGAGAAGGTTGTGGATGGGTTTAATGGTCGGATTAAGCATTTCATTGAGAAAGATGGTGTGTTGTATATAGGTGGAGGTTTTACTAAGGTTGATGGTTTGAAATTGGATGGTTGTGGTATTGTAAAGTATGAGAATGGTAGAATAGAGAAGGTTGTGGATGGGTTTAATGATCGGATTATGCATTTCATTGAGAAAGATGGTGTGTTGTATATTGGTGGAGGTTTCACTAAGGTTGGTGGTTTGAAATTGGATGGTTGTGGTATTGTAAAGTATGAGAATGGTAGAATAGAGAAGGTTGTGGATGGGTTTAATGATTGGATTATGCATTTCATTGAGAAGGATGGTGTGTTGTATATAGGTGGAGGTTTTACTAAGGTTGATGGTTTGAAATTGGATGGCAGAGGTATTGTAAAGTATGAGAATGGTAGAATAGAGAGGGTTGTGGATGGGTTTGATGATCGGATTAAGCATTTCATTGAGAAGGATGGTGTGTTGTATATTGGTGGAGGTTTTACTAAGGTTGATGGTTTGAAATTGGATGGCAGAGGTATTGTAAAGTATGAGAATGGTAGAATAGAGAGGGTTGTGGATGGGTTTGATGATTGGATTAGGCATTTCATGGAAATTAAAAATAAAACAAAATTAGAATGAAACACTAAATTTAAATCATAGGAAAAAACAGATTTTCTCCTTTTATTTCTTCTCCTCGTTACCTTCTTCCTTCTTTTCCTCGGCTGGCTTTTCAGCTGGCTTCACTTTTTTCTCGAGTTGTGCTTTGATTGTTTCTAGTTCTCGTTTTAGTTTAGCTTGCTTTTCTGGGCTAACTGTTAGCATTTCTTGTTCAGCTTTTGCTATAAGATCGTCATATTTACCTTCTTCAACCTCTTTAATAACTTCCCTAGGATCTTTACTTTCGACTAATACACCCATACTAACACAACTACCAAGCACTGTTTTAAGAGCATTCTTCAAACTTAATGTCGGCAATGCTTCAAGCTTTGACTTAGCTATGTTTATTGCCTGTTCTATAGCAAGATTACCGACCTTAATTACATGCGGTTGTGATGATGCAGTCTCTATGCTGAGTTCCTTCTTAATTAATTCAGTCGCAGGCGGTGTTAAAACTTTAACATTAAAGTCTTTAGTTTTCGTATCTATGTCAAGCACAACAGGAACACGCATACCTTTAAACTGTTGAGTAGCTTTGTTAACTTCACTAATTACCTTACCTAAATTAATACCTAAAGGCCCAAGCTTTTGGCTGATGTCTGGGCCTGGCTTCATGTTGCCGCCTTCAACAAGTATCTTGATTTCCATATTTGAGTTAGCACCATAAACATTTTTAAATTTTTGCATTCTTAGATTTGTATCTGCAATGAAGACTGTATTGTGACAGGATGTACAATAGATTGTCAAAGCAGGTTTGAACAAGAAAGGATGAGCATATGCATACTGCCAGAATTGCCTATTCCAACGCAACGAATACAACTAGGCTATGAGTGTATATAGCTAATAAATGTTCATGGCAAAAACAAAATAAAAAATAAAAAATTAATAAAAATAAACATGAAAAGCAAAAAACCAAACAAGATAGCTACAGGCAATGCAGCATTTACACAATGGCTTGATGGTGGTTATGAGCGTGACATAATCACAACCATATACGGACCGCCCGGCACAGGCAAAACAAATTTTTGTTTAATGGCAAGTGCAATCCAAGCAGAACTTAACAACAAAGTGATTTACATAGACACAGAAGGTGGCTTCTCTGTTGAAAGACTAAAGCAAATTATAACTGCAGATAAATGGTTCAAGAAAAGTCCAACACAATTAATGCAAAATATATTGCTGTTAAAGCCAACAAGTTTCGCTGAACAAAAACAAGCATTCAACAGGCTTAACCAAGAAATCAAAAAAGCAAAGAAGGTATCGTTGATTATTGTTGATAGCATTGCTATGCTTTATAGACTTGAACTAGGCATAGTAAGACAAGATTTAAAACAACAAGCGGAAGAAGAAATAATAAAACAAAAAGAAAAAGAAAAAATCCGCGACATCAATTTAGCGTTAGCGAGACAATTAAAGCAACTCAATGAAATAGCTAGAAAACACAACATAGCTGTGCTTGTAACTAATCAAGTGTATTCGCAAGCAGATGAAATACATATGGTCGGTGGAGACATATTGAAATATTGGAGTAAATGTTTGATAGAGCTAAAAAAAGAGGATAACATTTACATTGCAATACTACAAAAGCATAGGTATTTACCTCAACGCGAGTTCGCTTATAAAATATGCAATGCTGGAATAGCAAAAGTACGCTTTAGGTTGTTTTAAAATGAAAAACATCGTAGGATGTTTTGTTGAATATAATGGCAAGTTCATTATTCTACTTAGAGCGAACAATAAACCGCAAGGATATACATGGGCATTGCCAGGAGGAAAAATTGAAGCAAATGAAACTTGTTTAGATGCCATAATTAGAGAAGTTGAAGAAGAAATAGGATACAAAGCTAAAAAAAGCGAGATCGAATTTATAGGAGCGTGGCCTTTCGGCAATATAATGTATCATACATTTAGAATACAACTTAAACAACCAATCGATGTTAAACTTAACCAAGAAGAACATACAGCATTCAGATGGGTAACACCTGAAGAATGCTACAACATACATAACCTAATTCCTGGGTTTCATAGATTGCTCGAACTTGTTGGTTATATAAAACCACAACAATAAAACAATTAGAAAAATTTTAATCTTACTTCCTTGCTTTTTTTCTTTGTTTTACTTTTTTTATTTTTTCTTTTGTTTTCTTTTTGAGTTCTTCAAGCAGTTTAAGCTGTTCTGGCTTAATAAAGTCTTCTAATTTGAAATTAACAGGTTTAGCACGGGCTTCATTGTAACCTTTAGCGAGCAAGTAGAACACTAAAGCAAGACTTAGTTCGTTTCTATTGTTGGCAGGCAAAACAAAATCGATATAAGCAGTTCTACTGCTTGATGTGCATACAGCCATCACAGGTATATTAACTTGTTTTGCGTCTTTTACAGCATTTCTATCTTGCCAAGGATCAACAACAAACACAAGTTTCGGCTGAATAAAGTTGTCAAGCTTAGGATTAGTTAATATGCCAGCCGGATATTTACGAATAAACGCTTTGATGCCTGTTACTTCACTAAACTTTTTGACAGCATACCAACCTTCTTCACGCTTACATACAACAATTACATCTTCAGGATTATAGTTAGATAAAAATTTTATCGCAAGTTTCATGCGCTCGTTAACGAGCAATGTATTAAATACAGCAACACCATCAGCTTTACGTCTGTAAATGTAGTGTCTCATATCAGGGCTGATAACTTTAGTGCCTAAATGCACCTGATGGGCTAAGTAGGTTTCTAAACTAACAAGAAAATCATCCTGCTGCTTTTGTTTTTTTTCTGCCATGTTTAATCTGACTGCACGGGCTTTTTAAAGTTTTTTGTTAGCTTTGTTGGTTTAAAGAAAAACCTGACTAACAAAAACAAACTGCCTTACTTCTTATGGCTAGTATGCATTTTTGTTGTCCGATGTCACAGATGCTCTCGTTTTAGCATGAACACTTCAACGCTGCAATTAAGTTTGTGCTTAAAAAAGTCTATTACAGCTTGTTTCTTTTCACTAAGCCTGTATTGTTTGCTTCCGCTCACTGTAAAAAATATCTTGTTATGCTCTGGATAACTATGCACGTCAATACTGCTCAAACCAATTGTTAAATGTGCTGTTACACCTGCTGGAATATGCTCTGCTATCTTCGGAAATTCATGTACAATAACATCACCCATTTTTCTAGCATTGATTGCATCGGCCAAGCCCTCAGTTAACTCTGCTATAGTTGCTGGTAAAAATGCTTGTTTGTCTTCCGTCGTTACAACTATCTCCAAGTATTCGAGTTCAACCATTTTTACATAGAGTTTAATTTAAAATTTAACAACAAAAGACTGAACTAATAAAAACGATTTATTTAAAAACATAACGTTTTATTTTTATAGAGATAACAAGAACATTAAACAAACACGCTAAAGATGCTAATCAAAGTTAAAGTAAAACCCAATGCAAAGCAAGATAAAATAGAAATAAGTAAGGATTGTATTATGGTTTATACAAAACAACCGGCAGAAAAAGGTAGAGCAAACGCTGCTGTAGTAAAATTAATTGCAAAACATTTTGGCGTTAGTACTTCATACGTGAAGATTGTCAAAGGAAAAACGTCAAGAGAAAAACTAGTAGAAGTAAAATGAAAGTAAAAATAAAAAAACAAAATAGACAAAAACAAATAAAATATGAAATTGCTGACGATGTCAAACAACTTGTTCTAGACATTATTGAAGTCTTAAAGCTGAAACACATAGATACTAACAGACTAGCATGCGTTAGAAGCAGAAACAGCAAAACAAAAAATACTATAGCAAGATGTCACGGTACTGCAAAAATACTGCAGATAGCATTCAACATAAAACCGCATTACGTTATTGAAGTGATCAGCGAAAAATTTGACAAGCTCGATAAGAGCGAAAAGATTAAAGTATTAATTCATGAACTAATGCACATTCCGAAAAATTTTGGAGGGGGCTTCAGGCATCATGACTTTGTGAATGATAATCTCGTCGAGAAATTGTACGCAAGATACGTTAACGCTAAATACATGAAGGAAAAATATGGTTTAGTCGTCGAAAAAACGAAAGATATTTAAACTTACGAGCATGTGTATTTTCAACTAAATCAAATAAAAGAGGTAAAAATGGGAACTGTAATTTTGAAGAAAGCTGTTAAAAGAGAAAAAGGTTACTTGTACTATGTTGATGCGAAGGGTAATGTTTGTATGGCACCGATGGCAAGAGGAAAAAAGAAAGCAAAGGGAAAAGCAAAGGTATTGGTGAAAAATGCAGTGAAAAGAAAACCAGGTTACTTGTACTATGTTGATGCGAAGGGTAATGTTTGTATGGCAAAAATGGCTCGCGGTGGTAAGAAGAAAAAGAAAAAGGCAAAGAAAGCGAAAAAGACAAAAGCAAAGAAAGCAAAGGCAAAGAAAAAGAAAAGAAGATAAACAAATAACGCTAAAGGGAAGGGCTAACGTTTATTTTTTATTTTTATTTTTATTCTTTAATTGGATTAATTTTTTAACGATTATTGCATAAATTGTATAAAAGTTTAAAAATTATGCAGATGTTGCATTTATATGATTGTGTTAGGCATAGAGAGCACTGCACATACTTTTGGTGTCGGCATCATTGACGCAAGCAAAAAGCGTTATGGAGAAAAAGCCATACTTGCTAATGCAAAACATGTTTATACTACTGAAAAAGGTGGTATTATTCCTATAGAGGCTGCAAAACACCATAAGCATTATAAACAAGCGGTACTTGAGACTGCGCTTAATCAAGCTGATGTTAATTTTAATGAAATAGATGTTGTGGCGTATTCTAGAGGGCCTGGCCTAGCTCCTTGTTTGCTTGTTGGACTAGAAACTGCAAAACAAATCGCATTAAAAGCAAATGCTCCTCTTGTTGGGGTTAACCATTGTATTGCACATTTAGAAATAACGCAACTAGTTTGTAAAGCTAAAAATCCAGTATTGCTTTACACAAGCGGAGCAAACACCCAAGTAATTGCTTACGCTGCAGGTAAGTTTCGTGTTTTCGGTGAAACTCTTGATATAGGAGTAGGTAATTTTCTTGACGCATTTGCACGCTACATAGGGCTGGGCTTTCCTGGAGGTCCTAAACTTGAACAACTTGCAAAAAAATCAAACAATTTTATTGAGTTGCCTTACAGTGTTAAAGGAATGGATGTAAGTTTTTCTGGCTTATTAACAAACCTAAAGCAAAAAATCGATAAAGGCTATAAACCAGAAGATCTTGCGTACAGCCTACAAGAAGTTGCTTTTGCTATGCTAATTGAAGTTGCAGAACGTGCAATGGCTCATCTTAAAGCTAAAGAACTAGCTTTAGGTGGTGGTGTTGCATGCAATACAAGACTGCAACAAATGGCAAAGCTTATGTGCAAGCAAAGAAAGGCAAAGTTGCATGTTCCACCAAACAGTTTGCTTGTTGATAACGCTGCTATGATTGCTTGGCTTGGTTATCTGCAATACAACGCAAAACCAGTTAAAAAAAGCAAAATTAAGGAAACTATTGCTAATGCTGACATAAAGCCTTACGAAAGAACAGATGATGTTGATGTGACATGGCGATAAACATAAAACCAAGCGTAAGGTTAGAAAATTATAAAAATACAAATTAGCTTGATAAAATCGGTAAAAAAACAAAAAACAAACATAAATCAACATAAAACAAAAAAGAGGTGAAAAATGAAGGCTATATGGAAAGGTAGTATTGCATTTGGTCTTGTCAACATTCCTGTAAAGTTGTATGCAGCAGTACAACCAAAACAGATAAGCTTCAAGTTGTTATGTGGCAAATGTCATACACCATTAAAGTATAAACGTTATTGTCCTAAATGCAAACGGGAAGTTGTATGGCAAGATGTTGTTAAAGGCATCAAAATAGGTAATAAATACATAGTATTAAGTAAAGAACAACTAAAAAAGTTAAGGCCGGAACAACTAAACGTGATAGAAATAGTCGGGTTCATCAAACCTGAAACTGTAGACAAGATTTACTTTCATAATAACTATTATATTGCACCAGACACCAAATCAGCAAAAGCATACTTTTTACTGCAAGAGGTGTTAAGAACAACTGCAACTGCTGCAGTCGCGAGACTTGTGTTGCATGAAAAAGAATACACAGCATTAATTACAGCATATAAACAAGGGTTGCTTTTAACGACACTCTATTATGATTATGAAGTGCGCGACATTAATGCAATTACAGAGATTGCTGAAGCTAAAAAAAAGACAAAAATAACAAAACAAGAGTTGCAGCTCGCGTTAATGCTTGTCGAAAAGTTAAGCAAAAAACAACTTAAGTTGGAGCAATTCAAAGATAGTTTTGTTGAAAAACTCAAGGCTATGCTTGCAGGCAAAATAGAAAAGCCTGCTCAGCCTCAACCAGAAAAACTAATTGAAGCTTTACAGCTAAGCATAAAACAAAGCGTCAAGCAAAGAAAAAGAAAAAAGGAAGTTTAAGAAGAATTTAATTTTTGGAACTAATTAATTAACAAAAAATTTATAAATATTTAGAAATCATTAATACATTAATGGAAGAACTTAAACAAATGGCAGAAGAATTTCTCGAAGCAGGTAAAGATAACTTAACTAAAAAAAGGTTTAATGCGGCAATATCAGATTTTTTCAAAGCTATTGCCATCTATTGTGATTATCTAATGTACTTAGAAGCAAGAATAATTCCAAAAAACCACACAGAAAGGTTTGCCTTACTCAAAAAGTATTTTCCTGCTATATACGTTAAAGTCTCTTCTCTGTTTTCTCTGTATACAAAATCATACAATATGAAAGTGAATGAAAAAGATGTAAAAATAGTAAAGGATTATGCTTATGAGATCAAAAAATTTATTGAAAATAAAGAAACTATTTAGAGATATATTGGAAGATAAAAACATAATAGACATAATTGTATTCGGTTCAGCTGTAAAAGGAAAAGCATTACCACAGGATATAGACATCGCTTTGATATATAAAAATAAAATAAATAAAAATAAGATTCCTAGAGAAAAAAACCTGCATATTAGTTTTATCTCAGTTGAAGAATTCTTTCGAGGATTACCATTAACAAATATCTTATTACGAGAGGGTATAAGTTTAAAGTATAAAAAACCTCTTGCAGAAATTTTTAGATTTAAGAATATGGTATTATTTGCTTATTCTCTTGAGGGATTAAGAAGTAGTAAAAAAGTAAAGATCGTAAATTGGTTGAAAAATAAAAAAACTGGAATAACTAAATATGGTGGAGTATGGGTTAGAAGAAGTGTATTTTTTGTGCCTTGCGTGTATGAAAAAATTTTTGCAGATTTTTTTATAAAAAACAAAGTAAAATTTAAAAAATGGTATTCTTTAATACATTAATAAAAAATTGAAAAAATGAAAAGAAAGGATAATATATTAATAATTTCCAAAATTAGACAGTTAATGAAAAAAAAGAAGATAAAAGCAAGTAACAAAGTTATTTCACAATTAGATAAATTCGTTAGAGATGTAGTAAACTACATATTAGATATCGCCAAGTATGAAACATTAACTGCAGGAAAAAAAATCGTTAGTGTTACAGAATTAAAAAATGCTATACAAAAACTAAAAGAAGAAAAATCTTTAGAAATTTGATAGAAATGAAAACTTATGAAAAATGTTTTATGCTTGCTTTTCCAACAGATAGAACAATACTAAAGAGTTCTCAGTATATTTTTGAACCAAAATTGGACGGAACACGCGTGCATATAATTAAAAAAGGTAAAAGTGTAAAACTAATTAACAGACGTGGTAAAGATATAAGCTACAGATATCCTGAATTGCAGCATGTATGGAAAAACATTAAAGCAAAAACTGCAATTCTTGATGCTGAACTTGTTGTATTAAATCAGCAGCAAAAACCTGACTTTAACTTATTGCAACAGAGGGAACAGCAAGATAAAAAAATAAACATAGCTTTATTAGCGAAACAAATTCCTGCAGTGTTGTTTGTTTTTGACGTACTAATGCTGAATGATAAAATTACAGCAAGCAAGACATTGCTGGAACGAAAAAGTATACTTGATAGTGTGATTAAGCAAGACAAAAACATTGTTGTATGTCCTTATACATTCGACGGAATTAAACTTTGGAAGGCTGTAAAAAAATTGAAGTTAGAAGGAGTAATGGCAAAACGCATTGATAGTGTTTATGAGTGCTGCAGAAGCAAATCATGGCTAAAGATAAAAAACATAAAAACAATCGATGCTATCGTAATCGGTTATACAATTAAACAAAGACAAAATGCAAGCAAATCAAAACGTTGCATTAGTGCATTATTGCTAGCGCTATATGAAAAACCGAAAACAAAAAAGCAAGAAAAAATAAAGCAACGAAAACTTGTTTATATAGGCAGGGTAGGAACAGGTTTCAGTGCAGAACAACTTGAGACAATTAAAGCTATACTTGATAAACATAAATCTAAACAAATGCCAGCATTGAAAAATAAACAAATGTTAAACAAAATAAAAAGCAATACAGTAATTGTATGGTTAAAGCCGGAAGTAATTGCAGAGATCAAATATCTTGAATTTACAAAACAAAAAGAACTAAGAGCAAGTAGTTTTGTTAGACTCAGATTTGATAAACCACCAGAAGAATGTGTTATGGAATAACTTTAACTAACTCGTAACAATCCTAATCACATCGTTGTGTTTTAAAACATAATCTTTGCTCAATCTTTTTCCTGTTCGTACATCTATCGCTGCAACAAAATTTTTTGCAAGGTCGCTATGTATTGCTTCAGCTAAATCGAGTGCTGTTGCATGTTCTGGCATCAATAAAGCGTCTGGCAAAACATTGCCGTCTTTATCAGTCAACTTTTCATTCTCAACAGGGTATACAACTTTATACTTAAGCAACCCAAAAACTGCTTTGTTAATTACCTCTTGCACTCCTGTCGGGTGTTCCTGCAAAAACATTTTTATCTTGCTTAGTGCTTGTCGTTGTTTTTCATTGAGCTTTTCTCTTGCAAATATTTCGAAAGTTGAACTGCCAGGAACATACTTAATTAGACCATGATGGGCTGCTTCTCTCAAAGCAAGTTCAATTTCCGCAGAACCAAAAACAACGCTGAGCCCTTGCTGCTGGCAAAACTGTTCGAGCTTGGTTATGTTTTGCTTGCTTGCTATGTCTATCTTGTTACCAAAAACGATGATAGGTTTAGCTATACTTCTCAAGCAGCAAACAAAATTCTCAAGCTGTTCATCGCTCCGGTCTGGAGTCTCGCTCAATCCGGCTTTTGCTATAGCCTTCTTGATTTGTTCATGCGTAATTTTCAAACCACTAAATTTTTCTGCGAGAGCATCAACAAGACTAATGTGTTCAATTTTGATTTTACGCTTTAACATTAGCCAATCTTTTTTAAGCAATTGTAACATCCAAGCATTAAGTTCATCAATAATAAACCGTACATCATTACAAACATCATAGTTGGTTGTTGGTTTTCCTTCTTCATCAGTTGTGCCGCTTGTATCGACAATCAAAATTAAAACATCTGCCTGTCTTAAATCATCCAAAAACTTGTTGCCTAAGCCCCTGCCTTCGTGTGCTTTTGGCACCAAACCTGCAACATCAATCAATTTTACAGGAATAAACCTTTTAGCATTAATGCAAAAACCATGTCTAGGCCTACATCTAACATTAAATTCAGCTTCAACGCAGTCTGTACTAACATACCCTATTGCTTGGTTTGCTTTAATTGTTGTAAAAGCATAATTGGCTATTTCAACGTCTGCGAGAGTTGCTGCTTTAAAAAAAGTGCTCTTGCCTGCATTTGGCTTGCCAACTATGCCGATCAGCATTTTAAAATTAAACATAAATTAGTTTAAAATTGTGTCGATTTTGCTGGAAAGAGACAAGGCTAAAAAGACACAAGGCTAACTTTTTAAAATAATAAAAATTAAAATTGTAAACTTTCAAATGATAGTGGGCCCGTAGCTCAGTCTGGATAGAGCACCGGCCTCCTAAGCCGGGGGTCGCAGGTTCGAATCCTGCCGGGCCCGCTGCTTAGAAAATTCTATAAAGAAAAGCAAAGAAGAATTTAGATCAAAACAATTAAATTATTTCATCATTTTCTATCTCTAGTATATTTTTTAAATTTTCTCTATGTTTTTGTTTCATGTACAGGCTCGCAACTCTCTCAATAATTGGTTTTACAAGTTTCTCATCATATTTTTGATCAAGCAATTGTTGTAATGTTTTTGTTTTATTCTTTTTATTTTGTAAGAAAATTTTCAATATATGATACTCTAACCCAGGATCGACTGGTTGTGTATCGCGTGGCAATTTTATATCTTTATATCGCTCTCTCAATTCTGGTATTATTGGTTCACATTCATTGCCATTACACTCTACATATATTAACTTGCTATCTTCTATTGTTATATAAGGGTATATCTTTCCCATTAAATCAAATATACAAACAATTCTTTTTTAATTTTTTGGTAGTAAACCGAAAATGTTAAATAAATAGAAGCACTAACATTAACATGAGCAGACAATCACTGCTGGAAAAAGTAAAAGAAGTTTTTACAGAACCAAAGTTTAAAGAACTGAAGTGGAGTATAACATTTCAAGCAGAACAGGCTTCGAGAAAACGTGCTATTAAATCGTTAGTTGAATTAATTGAAAATTATAATGAGTTAAAAGACACAAAAATAATTCTTGATGGAGTAATACCTCAATTTTTAGAAGAAGGATTAAAAAATAAAAGTTTGATCAGTCAATTAAAGAATTATTTTGATACAGTAAAGTTAAAGAGATATACAACAAGAAAGAAAGCAGAACAAGACAAAGTGTTACCATTTAAACTTTATGAAGAAGCTATAGAAAAATACAAAAAGAGAATAGAAGCCAATCCAAAAAGGATTTATCTTGGATTCAATTTTGCGGGTACATCAGCAGAACAAAGATACAAATCAAAATCGTTTTTGCTAGTTCATCTTATTGAAGGATGGATGATTTATGAGTTAATGAAACAATATTATTTCAATGTAAAGCTATATTTTACTCCTGAAGAAAAAAACGCAACAAGTAGAGAAGAAAAAAACAGAATAAAACGCGAGATAGTTCTAGCTTTGAAAGAAATGGACAAAAAACCTGCAGGAAAAAAATTGCTAGAAAAAATACTGCAAAAAGGTGGTTTTGCCACAGTAAAAGTTCCGTCAGCAAGTAAAAATGAATATTATAATGTAGAATTACAGCATCTTCCATTAGCATACGGTAGAAATAGAAAAAAAGCATACAGCAACTGGTCCAATTTTGATAGTACCCATTATTGTGAATTTGAACAGTATAGAGAGCTTAACTATATAAGGCCAAATGAAAGATGGCTATGTCGTCATGTAATTGCTGCTGCGTTTGCGGTTATGGAACAACAAGATAGAGAATACTGCGTAAATGCACCCTATATTATGGTAATTCCTTTTGTTAGACCATCAGACGAATTAAGAAAAATCTATGAAGGTTTAAAGCATTGCTTTGTAAGAAAAAGGATAAAAACAAAAACAGGTAAGATTGGCATAAGGCATAGACATCTAACACTGTTAGAGAAAGAATTTATTTTAATAAGAGCAGTACTTTACAGTATTGTGCCTCTGTTTTAATAACAAATTTAACAAAGAAGAATAATATTTTTAAATCATTTCATATTGTTCTATATTGTCTAAGTTTATTAGCGTTAGCTTTGCCCCCATGGTGTAGAGGCCAAGCATACAGCCCTCTCGAGGCTGAGACCCGGGTTCGAATCCCGGTGGGGGCACTTCATAAATTTTTTTATTACTTCTTTAAAACAATTAATCAAATTATTTAATTCCCAATTTTTCCTTCAACAAACATGCTTTGCAAATTTTTGCGCTTGCTGGTTGACCGCAGCGTTTGCATTTGCTTATACGCTTATCCTGCTTCAGCTGTTTGCTATAATGTTTTTTAAGTAACGGCAATATTTCAATAAAGCTGTTCACTATTGCACGTTTTACTTCTGGATGGTGCTTCTCAAGTTGCATTAGAAAATTTCTTATTTTAACACGTAAGGTTTCAGGTCTATATGGGCAGGCCTTTAACGACAAAGGTAAGTTTAAAGCTTTATTATAAGCAATCACTTCTCTTGTTGTTACAAAATAGAGTGGCTTAATACGTTGTACAAAACCTGGCAGTTCTGTGATACCAGTTTTTGGTCCAAGCTTGGCTAGTAATATTGCATTGCCTTTGATTTGATTAAGCAAAATAGTTTCAGCTTCATCATCTATGCAATGCCCTGTCGCAACTTTATCGGCTTTAAGTTGCTTTAGTTTTGCATTCAAAATCCATCTTTTAAAGATGCTACACACATAGCAGCAAGTTAAGCCAAGTTTAGCAATTTTTGGTTTTAGCTTAGCTAATGTAACGCCGAGTTCTTGTTTGAAAGAATAAACCTTTAGCTGTATGTCTAGATGCTGTGTTAATTCTCGCAGATTTTTAATTAGCTTATCCCTGTAACCTGGAATACCTTCATCGATTGCTACTGCTATGAGTTTTATGTTAAACTTAAACTTGTATTTTTCAGCAAAATGTTTCAATGCAACTAAAGCAGCATTGCTATCTTTGCCACCACTCGCAGCAATTGCAATAAGTTTATCTTTTTTTGTTATAAGTTTATAATCAAGTATTGTCTTGAATACTTTACGCTCAAAATATCTAACAAAATCGCGCTTGCTTAAAGTTTTGCCCGATTCAAGAGTATAAAACGTCATACATAACTATAGTTATTGTTTTTATAAGTGTTTTTGTAGATTGTAAAAAATTATTCTATTATTAGGATTAGAAAGTTTATAAATCTTTGATTAAGTTGGATTAGTCAAAATCGAAGCTTCAAGTTTGAACAAAAGTTTTTTAACTCTAAATATTTCTGAAAGTATGAAAGCTATTCAAAAGAAATTTTTACTATGTTTTTCAAAATAATCTTCTTATTTTTTTCTTCAACGATTTTTTCTTTACCTTGATAAATAATCCATCCTTTTTTGACATTATATTTTTTCATGAACCATCCCAAATTTTTTAGTTTCTTTTTTTCTATCTCTTCTCTTGATGTTACTTCTATAGGTAAAATTTCTTTATTCTTTTTTATGAAATCTATTTCTTTATCCTTCTCTCTAAAATATTTATCTAAATTAAGAATGTGCATTATTAAATTTTCATAAAGCTTTCCTTTATCTTCGAAAAAATACACTTTAGCTAGGCTTGGATGATAAGCATAGATTTTTTGCATCTTTCTTGATTCTGCCATTATAGATGGTCTATAATTCTTCACAATCCTTATGAGTTTTCCAAATTCTAAAAAGAATAAATGTTCTTTTAAAGTGAGTTTGTGAACATGAAAATTTTTACTTAGTTCATCTATGTTAAGTATCATTCCATTATTTTTATAAAATAACTCAAGTAAAGCCCTTAAGAGTGAAATATTTACTTTTTTGAAAATCATTGGTATATCGCTAACAACTTTTTCTATAATCATGCTTGTTATGTATTCATTAACTTCTTCTTTATTTTCCCATTTAACTATTTCTGGAAATGGCCTTTCAAGATAATCATCAAAAACAGCTTCGATTTTGTCTTGAAAAAGTTCAAAATTTTCTATTGTTTTTCCATAATAAAGTTCTGCAAATTCTTTAAGACTTAATGGACTTACTTCTAACTTAAAGTGTCTCCCAGCAAGATTATCTATAGCTCCTTTTTCAAGCATTAAACCTGCTGATCCGCTGAGACAAAATTTTATATTCGGTAGAGAATCATAAAGGAGTTTTATTTTTTCATGCCAGTTTTTAAGTTTTTGTATTTCATCAAAAAAAACAAAAATCTTTTCTTTTTTCCAATCAACCTTTGTTATTTTCTCACATTCTTTAAAGATTTCTATAGGCTCTTCAATTCTTTTATCAAAATTGAAGTAGATTATGTTTTTTGCATTTATACCTCTATCTAGAAGTTTTTTTATTAATTGATACATTAATGTTGTTTTGCCTACTCTTCTTAATCCAGTAAGTATCAATATTTGTCTATGTCTGAAACGTTCCATAATCTTTTCCATTATCTTTCTTTCGTATGGCAATGCTTTTTGCTTGCTTATTCCTTGTGTCTGCCACCATTCATTAAAAATTAATAATTCTTCCATATTAGTTCTCATTCAGAACGAATATTTAAATTTTTCGTTTATTTTATGAACGAATGTATTGTTTAAGCTGAAGAAAAAATAAAAGGAAAGTAAGTTAAGTTTGAGTTAAGTTTGTGCCCTTGGTTTTCACACCCATAAGCATCAATTTTCTTGACTTTCTTGGGTAACTTTCTCCAATCAAGCTTTGTTATCCCTGTCCTACTAAGATCTATCCATTCACATTCTTCAATACCACTCAGATCATATATAAATTTTTATTTCAGTCTATTTCTTGTATGCATCAATAATATTGCTATACTTGCTTTGTTTGTTTTTGAGTAGCACAATTCTGCTTGCTGGATGTTCGTCTTCAAACTTAAAGCCATCTAAATATTTTAGTAGCTTTAAAGCAAATGTCTTAACTTGTTCATGAGAAGGCATGTTATGTTTGCTTAGCCTTTTCATACTATAGCCTAAAAACATATATGCTTTTACCTCAACAAAATCAGGGTTGGCTTTTTTAATAAGTTTGGCAAATTGTTTAATGTGGTGTGGCTTATCATTTATACCGGCAATAAGTGTAAGTCTTATAACTGTTCTGCAATTTAAACTGGCAAGTATGTCGAGTGATTTAAGTAGCCTTTGCCACCCATCAACATATACGCTTCTATTAACTTTATTAAACAGTGTTTTGTTGCAAGCTGTTAAAGATAAATAAAACTGGGTAGGCAAACATTTATGCTGTTTTAACTTTAACATTGCTTCTGGCTCTAGACCATTACTAACAATAAAAATGCTTTTAGCTTTGTATTTTGTTTTTAACAACTGTACAAGCTCGCATAATTTTGCATACAGTAACGGCTCGCCCACAAGGCTTATTGCGTAATGTACAGGCGCTATTGCTTCATCGAATAGTTTTCTATTAAGCTTGTTATAGCCTAAATAGCCTATCAAAAGTTTTTTTCTTTCTTTTAGTAATGCCTCAACCATTTCTTCTGGCTCTGCCAAGTTAAGCTGCTTAAATATTGCTTCATAATTCGTCCTTTTACTTGCTTTAATCAAGCTGATAAATTGTTTTGGCTTAACAAGTTCTTGTGGACGCCAACAATAAATGCAAGAGTTTTGGCAGAAAACAATAGGCGTAAATTGCATACATCTATGTGAAGGCACACCATAAAATTTTTGTTTATAACAAACACCTTGCTCTCTTATTGCTTTCTTTGTCCAACTACAAATTTGAACAGCAGCGTTTTTGTAAAAACCGTAATGCTTTTTTCTCAATGCCTGTTCGAGCGAGACCATAACAACAACACAGAGCTTGAGTTTATAAACCTTTACTGCACCTTTGATTAAACTAATTTTAATTTTTGAATAAAAGTTTTTTTAGCAATAACAAGAATCTTAGCAAATTCTCAATTAAAAAACCTTTTTATTGGTTTTCATTGCTTTTGCTCAAATACTTGAAAGCAGAATATGCCGCAATAGCCCCGTCTGCACATGCTGTTATGATCTGCCTCAAAACAGTGTTTGTGCAGTCTCCAGCAGCGAAAATGCCATTGACATTAGTGCGTTTTTCTTTATCAACAATAATAAAACCATGCTCGTCTGTATTAACACCAAGTTGTTTAGCCAAGGCTGTGTTGGGAATTTCACCAATTTCTATAAAACAGCCATCCACATTAAGTTTACTCACAACAGCTTTTGATTTGTCAAAAGCGTCTAGCAGTATTGCTTTAAGCGTATCATCGCCAATAAATTTTACCGGAATAGCATTAAAGATCACTTCCACATTCTGCTTTGCTTTTAGCTTTTGTATTAATGCATGTTGAGCTTTAAGCTTATTTCGCCTATAAACAACATAAACCTTTTTTGCTATCTCGCTTAGCAGCAAAGCAGCAAGCACTGCTGAATCACCACCGCCAATCACAGCAACAGTTTTACCAGAAAAAAAAGCTGCATCACATGTATAGCAGTAACTTACGCCCTTACCAATAAACTTATCTTCCCCTTCTATGTTTAACTTTTTCTTTTCTGTACCTAAAGCAAGTATTAATGCTCTAGCAATTATTGTCTCACCTGAATCGAGCACAATTTCAAACTGTTCTGTTTCTGTCAAAAGTTTTCTTGCCTGCACAACTGTTGCATGTTTAATGTTTACACCAAGTTTTGTTGCGTGTTGCATAAATTTCTGCATAAGTTCTGCTCCACTAATAGCTTTAAATCCTGGATAGTTTTCAATTTCATGTGCATGCATTGCTAGACCTCCAGGCTGATTACCCACAACAACCACGTTGAGGCCATAACGCACTGCATAGATGCCTGCTGTAATGCCTGCAGGCCCAGCACCAATCACAGCAAGATCAACTTCCATTTTGTTACGCATTTTTATTTGCATCAATCAACCGCTGCAATCTCGCTTTCAACATTTCCTTTGGCATAGACCCAACAATCCTGTCAACAAGGTTGCCATTAACAAACACAAGTAAAGTAGGAATTGACATAATGCCATATTTCATTGCTAGCTCTCTTGCATTGTCAACATTCACCTTAGCAAAACTTATGCTTGGCATTTCTGCAGCAAGTTGCTCAATTATTGGTGCTAACATCATGCATGGACCACACCATACTGCATAAAAATCTACAACAACAATTTTATTTTGCTTTACGAATTCATCAAAATTTTCTCTGTTAAGTTCAACAACCATTTTACAACAATTTGCGTAGTTTTAGTTTAGTTTTTAAGCAAAAACTTATGCCTGCTCGAGTAAGTTTGTAAGCATATACTTTGCGCCCATCTTTGTAGCGTTTTATTAGCTTTCTTTCAAGATAACCTTGCTTAAGCATTTTTTTAAGCAAAGGATAGATTTGCGCTGAACCCACTTTACAATTTAATTTTGCATTAACAATTTTAATTATATCATAACCTGTGTACCATTTCGAAGGTTTAAAAGCACATAAAACACACAATTCAACTATTGTTTTTATTTTCATTTTTCACTCGTTTTTGTTATTTTTTCATTTAATATTTTGTTTTTAAGATCAAAGCATTTATAAACATTATGTATAATTTATACATAATCTGTAATATATATTTTGCAAAAGATGTATAATTTATACATCATAATAAATAAACAAAAACAAGAATCATTAAATTACAAACTCTAATTTAATCTTCAATCTTTTTTATCTCTATTGCTTCTGTTGGGCATATCTCCATTGCCTGCAAGTTGCAATCATACTCCTCTTGAGTTATTTCTGTCTTTTTCGGTTTTGCCTTATTGCCTTGCATCGCCCAGTTTTGAGGACACACACTAACACAACCTCCACAGCCAATGCATTTATCTTCATGATGGACGATCTTGTATTTTGCCATTTTCTAGCACGTTGTCTTTTACTTATTTTTTCTGAGTCAGAGTTATTTAAAAATTTTTGCATAAAGTAAAGAAAATAAAGAAATCAACAAAAAAACAAAAGTTAAATAAAAAATTTTAGGTTCAGATGCTATTGCCATCTAAGCTTAGCTATTTTTCTTCACAATGTTTACGGCTTTCTTACCTTTTTCACCGTCAACTATATCGAACTCAACAATGTCGCCTTCAACAAGAAAGCCACGCCTGATGCCTGTTTTATGGAAAAACACATCTGGCTGGCCTTCAACTGCTATAAAGCCATAACGCTTTTTTGGATTGTACCACTTGACCTTACCAATGCATCTTGCTTTTTTATTTTCCTCTATTTTCGGTTTTTTTTGTATTTTTGATTTTTTATCTTGCACGATTTTCTTTTTCTCTTTCATTTTAACTAAAAAGTAACTTTACTTCAATTTGCTTTGCGCTAAGAACAGTAAGAAATAAGCAAAAATTCAGCTTATCCTTACTGTCTTGTTAATTAAATAAAATTACATTTAAATATGTTTGCATTATAGCATCAAAAACAATAAACACTGTAACACTAGAGTAACACCAAAAAGTTTATTAAGGCTAAAATCGTGTTAAGAATAAGGCAAGCGGGCAAACTAGGGGTTACAGTTATGCACTTCGGTGCATAGCAATGTCTTCCCTTGTGGAAGACACCCTAGGCCTATAGCTTGCCATTGCTTTAAATTTCTTATTTTGATTAAAATGTCTGAAATAACTGGGCCAAGGCAAGTAGTCATAATTACTTGTCGAAACAAAAATAAAAAAATAGATAATAGCATTACAGTAGCTTGGCATACACAGTTAAGCTTTAAACCATTTTTGTATGGAATTGCAATAGGAAAAACAAGATACAGTTGTGGCATTATTAAAGCAAGCAAGTGTTTTTGCGTCAATTTTATTTCTGCTAAGCTTAAGCAACTTGCAATAGATATAGGCACTATTTCTGGAAGAAGCATTAATAAAGACAAAATATTAGCTAAACATAATGTGAAAAAAATTGAATGTAAATACATTGATTGTTTTAGGCTAGATAAAGCAATAGCATGGCTTGAGTGTGAAGTAATTAAGCAAATCGATGCTGGTGACCATATACTATTTATTGGTAAAGTAGTTCACATGCAACAAAGTCAAGCAAGTAAAGCAAAAAGATTGATGCACATAACTGGAGATTTGTTCAAAGAGTGTTAATAGCGTAGTAAGTTTTAAAAATACCCGGCAACTTGGTTTAACATTAAAATGCCTGTAAAAAAGAAAAAAGGTAAAGTAAAGAAAGCAAAAGCAAAATCAAAAGCTGGAAGCAAAGCAAGACCCTACAAAACATTAAGTAAAAAACATTCTGTATTGACAATCTATACAAATAGCTTTGTTAAAGTTTTCAAAAACCCTGTAGTAATGATGCCTATCGTGTTTACACTGACAGTTGTTATTATAATAATGGCTATTGTTGCTTTAACATCACTAAAGTTCTTTCTTTCTGCTGGTGTTAGTGCTATATCACCAGAAACATTTGATGCAAAAACAATAGCAGCACTTATAGCTAACAAACAATTTGTTAAGTGGTTATTAACAACTATCGGAATAGCGACGCTTGCGCTGATCTTTACTTATTCATATTTTTACAGTAGCTTGATTGGTTTAAGTATAAGTAGCATAAAACAAAAAAAGGTAACATTCAAACAAGGTATTAAGCAGCTATGGAAGTATGCAAACAAATACTGGTATAAATATTTAGCAATAAAGATCGTCATTGCTATAGCAACTATTGCTTACTTAATAGCTCTGATAGCAATAACTGAAACTATAAAGTCAACCATACTAAGCATAAGCTTATTGCTCGCTGGGATTATTATAATGTTCTTGCTATTAGTTTTCTTATTGCTTTCGCCGCAAGCATTAATTTTTGATGAAACAGGCATAGTGCAAGCATTAACTAAGAGCTGTAAGACTGTAAAGAAAAACTACCTAAGCTTTTTAGGTTTAGCTCTGTTGTGGATAATCTCGTTTCTTGTTGCAATATTTGTTGCAGCCCTATCAGGCCCTTTCGCATCATTAATAAATCTTGCAATTCATTTCGTGTTAGTGCCAGCGCAACTTATATCGTTTGTGATGTTCTACGCTGAAAGAAAATAATTTTATTTAACTTGTTCGCTTAACTTTTGAATTAGCCCTTTTATTTCCTCAAATGAATTAACATAATGCAAGTTTTTCAAGTCGCTAGCAAAACCCGGCATTAACTTCGATTCTGCTGTACGCAAATCGATAATTATCAATTTTGGCTTGTTGTGAAAACGTTGATTGTATTTTGTAAAACCTAATTCGATCATAACACCACCACTATAGCCAAGACAAATTACAACATCTGCTTGCATGGTTAACTCTGCATTCAAATCACGCCAATTTCCGCCAATAGGTTTTGGCTGAACATAATCAAAATTCTTTTCTAACCAGCTATAACCATATTTTACGTCTTTATCAGGATAAAAACCAATAGCTTTCTTATGTTTGTAACGCTCATAAAGTTTTGCAATTTCAAGTAAGGGACCATCAGCCGGAACAATCATTAAGTCAGAGAAGTTTTCAGCAATAAACCTTGCATATTCGTCATAAAAAGCCTTAATCGATTTTTCGTTAAATTTAGATGTCCCATTAAATAATTTTGTTTCATCATCTGGGCCTAACAATACAACTGCCGGCTTTGTCATTTTTCTTGCATATTAAAAAACAAAAATAAAATTTAAAAATATAATGGTTTATGCCTCTTTATGGATTACGTGCAGGCATATAAAACCATCGTTGAAGCAAGTAAAGAAAAAAACACTAAAGAAATTCCGCTGTTACTTTCGCTTTACGATTTTGAAAACAAGAATTGTCTTGAAATCGGACCAGGCATATTGGCAAGAATAGCCATAAAACTTAGTGGGTTTGCCAAATCAATTACGTTAGTAGAAAAAGATGCAAAAGTATGCAAGCATCTAAAACAGTTGTTGAAAAAACAAAAACTTGCACATAAAATAAAAGTAATTAATGCTAACTTTAGCAAAGATAAGCTAATGCTTAAACAAAAATTCGATGTTGTTTATGCTGCATGGTTGCCGTTTTCTGTATTAACGCAACAAGCTTTTATAGATCAAGCATGCAAACTTGCAAAAGATGCTGTAATATTTATTGTTTCTTCCCCACGCAGCGACACAACAAAAATGATTGAGGCTACTATAGATAGATTTGAAGGGTTGAAAAGGCGTAAAGCTATAAGACAAATAACAAGAATGTTAAAGAAACATGGATTTGAAGTTAAAATAAAACATACGACATTGCTGCTTGACTTTAAAAATTTTAACAGCATTTATGGTGTTTTCAAATGTTTTGATTATGGCAATAAAAAATTGCCTGCTAAAATAGAAGAAAAATTAAGGAAGTTTCTCAAAGCGAGAGTACATTGCTTTAAAGATGGTGCTTGCTATATTGCAGCATATAGAAAAAATAAAAAGAAAAAATAAAAACAATAACTAGATTAATTCTTCTGCATCATCAAGATCATCTGTTGTTGTTTCTTCAATGCTAACGTCTATGTCTTCTATATTATTGAGTTCATTTAGCATTTGATCTAGTTCAGCTGTATCTTGCTCTAGTGTTGTTTCTGCTGGTTTTTGTTTAATGCAACCGCTGACAAACATTGCTATCAATAATAAACAAACCACACCAGCAATTATTATTCCTTTCATTTTCTACTTTTAGGCTGTTTCAGTTTGAGCAGAGGTTTGGTCTTCAGTTGCAGGAGGTGTGGTTACCTCTGGTTCAGTCTCATTTGTCTCTGCTTCATTGCTTTCTTCAGTTTCGTTAGTTTCTGTTTCGCTTTCTTGTTCACTCAAACATTGTTTTAGTTCTTTAATAATGTCTCTCAATATATGTTGTGCGTCTCTCAATGCTAAGTGTGCTTGTTTTAATTTTTCACTTGCCTCTTTTATCTTTTCCTTTAGCAATTCTCGTTTTTGTTCTGCTGTCATATCATCCCAGTTAGTGTTTTTTAGCTCTTCCCATATTGCCTTGTTTTCCTCATAGTAGCTTAAAGCTTCATCTATCTTTGCCTTAAACTCATCAATCATCTCTTGAATCTCTGCTTGCTTTGCTGTATCGTTGCATTTTTCTAAAAACTTCTCAAGTTTTTGCTCAAGATGTTGTGCTCTTTGAATAACAAGACCTACACGTTTTTGCTTCATTGCATGCACTCTTATTCGCAATTGTAAATTCAAGTTGTGCCTTAAACCTTTATACTCTTTTATGATCTCTCTAATTGCCTGGCCTGTTTCTGCACTTTCAAGTTTTTCTTTAAGTTCGTTAAGTTTTGCAATTAATTCATCTATTTTTTCGATTATCTCTTGTTTCTGCTCGTCAGTTAGGTTTGCGTTATTTGTTATTCTTTCTTTGACATTTTCTAATTGCATTATCGTATGGTTTAGTGCTCTCTCTAGCACACCTTTTGCAATATATCTACCTATCTCTCTAAGTTGTTTACACTCCTCGCTTTGATTTTCTTTACATGCCTTGACTCTCTGCTTTATTTCTTCCCTTGTTTCAGGGCTTGTTAGGAAATCGTGCAATGCCATACCTAAGTTGCTATGCCAATGTTTTACTTTTTCGCTTATTTTTTCGCTTATCTTTTCTGTCATATCACTAACTTTATCAGTAATGCCTGGCGTATGACTTTCATTATCGCCCTTTGGTGTATGTTGCTGTCCTTGGTTCATAAAATCGCCAAAATCTGGCTGGGCAACACTAGCAATACCTGAAAAACCTAACACAAGCAGTGCTAAAACCAAACCTGCAAATATTTTTTTCATTTTCATTTTTATTTTTTTATTTTAATTTAATTTGGATTTGAGCATTATTAAATGTTTTGATTTGAATATGATTTTGAATCATCCGAATTTGAATAAAATGTATCCATAAACCAGTCGATAACACCATAACTAAGCGACACATTTATGCTTTTCATATATTTTTTATGTTCTTCTGGTATGTCTAATCGTGGATAAACCCAAACAGCATTAGCCTTTCTCACGATGCCTGCAAGTAATTCGCTACTTTGACCATCCTTTAATTTTTCCTCTTTCAATTGCAATATATGTTCAAAGCTTGAAGGGGAAAATTCATCACAATTAATACAGTATTGACCACCCACATAACAGATTATTTCCATATTCATATCTAAACTGTTCTGCCTATCAACTTTCAAAACAAAATAATACCATTTTTCGCCTGTCTCATTTGATTTTTTTACAGGCATGACTAAGTAAAATCCTTCTGTGTATTTTGCACTTCTAAGTCCATCTATAAATGTCAGTAATTCTTCCAAATTTTTTGGTTTATCTGTTTTGTCTGTTGTTATGCACATTTTGTATTTTTATTTTGTTTATTTTGGTTTAATTTGTTTGTTTTTAGTTTGTTTTGTTTATCATATCTACAAACCTATGCACCAATATTATTTATAAACATACTTTATTTTGCATGCTTTATTTTGCTTTATTATGCTTTATTTCCATAAAATTTCGTAAAGCTTTTTTGTAAAGCCAGGGCAATGTTTATATAGTCTAAAACTATTAATTAAACATGAAAAAACAAAAAATGCAAGTAATGTTTAGCTTGATTTTACTGCTACTTATTTTTTCACTCATTTTGCCAGGCGCATTTGCTGCAAAGGTTTATGGCAATATTTATGGGCCGGGCTTGGAGCTACTCAATAATGCTATAGTCAAAGTCAACTCGACACCAGAACAGATTTATGTAGCTAAAAATGGCAAATATGTGTTTGAGTTGCCGCTTGGAATTTATAAAATCGAAGCATATTACCGAGATGATTATAGCGTTTATGCAGAAGAAATAGTTAACATACAAAAAGAAGGTAACTATATAATTGACTTAATTTTGCTCGAACCTCTCGAAGAAGATTTATTCATAAATGATTCGATTATGGATGAGATAGAATCATTATTTATTGAAGAACCGAAAAGACAACCAAGCGTATGGTTGTGGATAATAATAATTGTTATTGTTGTAGGCTTAATTATTTCTGGTATTTATGTATTGAAAAAAAGAAAAAAGCAACAAGCTGAATTAATAAGCAGCGATGATGTAAAGCAAAAGATATTTGAAATAATAAAAAAAGAAAAACGAATATTGCAGAAAGAAATACGAAAACGGATTGGTATGAGTGAAGCAAAAGTTAGTTTGGTGCTTGCTGAGCTAGAAGCAGAAGGAAAAATAAAGAAGATAAAAAAAGGTAGAGGCAACATTATTATTTACAAGCATGATTGATAAAGAAATAAAAGAGCTGATAAAATAAACTTTTTAAATCGTTAGTCATTTCCTATAATGTTTGGCCCCGTGGTCTAGTGGTTAAGACGCTGCCCTCACATGGCAGAGATCCCAGGTTCGAATCCTGGCGGGGCCACTTATTCATAATTTCCTTTTTATTCATTTTTTTCAAATACACCTATCAACTCTTTTTTATTTGAATATAGGTTTAATATATTTCTCAATTTGAAATTTTTACTCATTCTCGAAACGATATTCTTCAAGGTTTCATCAATTTTGTAAGGTAAAAAAATTTTGAACGTAGTAATAACTAAAGCATTATTAACCAATAATTTAGAAACTTTATTAAGTAAATCTACTGTATGAAGAGGTGGTAAATTCATATCATTAACAAGTAAATCAAATTTTTTAGGAAGGATACCTAATACTTCTTCTATTTTTTTCTTTATATGGTTAACTTTACCAACAATTCTAGGGTCAAGTTCTGCGGGATCAATAGAGGTGACATTTAAATGGTGATCTAACAAAACTTTAGACCATCCACCCGGAGAAGCACCAATATCTAAAGCATTTTTAAAAAGATTTAAATTTATTTTAAGACGAGATATAACTTCCAACAATTTAAATTGAGATCTACAAATTATTTCAGATTTACTTTTCCTGTACCAAAAACGAAACGGGTCCAAATACATATATAATAGATTTTCAATATTTGTGATAGATAAATAACAAGTATTCTTATAAAGAATTATTGCAACAATCTGCTTTGGATTAACGAAATCTGCCTGATAGTCCGTAATAGTTTCGATCGCTTTTCCTAATCTAACTTCGATTTCCCTAGCTTTCAACTTAGTATTATAAGTTAAACACTGAATAAAAAAAGATGTATTAATTTTTGAAACAATATAATCTTGGAGAATGGATAGATTATCATTAAGATTATAAAATATCTTATCTACAAATAAAATATTCCTTATAAAACAAATTTTCTCGGATTTTAATTTTTGTACAATTTTTTGTTTAATATTTTCTAAATTCTCTCCACACTCGTGTAATATAAAGTTAAAAAAATAGATAGAATCAAACAAACGCTTGAAAAAGTAATTCTTAATATTAAAATCCGCAGACATAGATCTAAGTTGAGTTATAGCTTGCTTTTTGAAATAGTTAGATATGAATAAAATGCCCTGAACCTCCATAAAAAATAATAAATCGAAGTAATAAAAATTTTATTTTTATTTTGATTTTATAATTTGTTATCCCTACCAAATAGTTACAAACCAAAAGATTTATAAATAAGAGTTGCTTATTAACATTATGACAACCCTAAGTATAACAAAAAGAGGGAAAGCCAACTATCTTGAAGAAAAGGTAAGCAAAGTCGGATGGTTTACTGACAAAATCAACAAAATAAAAGCGACAGCCGATATTGTGCTAGACCAATTATTATTATGGGGTGCTACAGCTAGCAGCATGGTTTACGGAATTTACAAAATAGCAGAAAAACTGCCAGATGGCTTTAATGATATAGCATGTGCGTTATATGGTGCAGCTATGCCTTTTGTAATATCTAAGATAGTTTATCCATTATCAAAAAAACTAGCAAGATTTGACAAAGAAAAGTTAAAACAAGTAAAACAAAATTACTGTAGTAAGCTAAAAATTGCCTCATGGCTAAAAACAGCCATGCTTACACTTGCTTTTTACTTTCCAGCCATGCAAGCAGCAGAAAAAACTGAAAACTTTTACTATGCTTATGTCATAGGCCCAAAAATAAGTCAAGTAGTGCTTGATGAAAAAGATTCTAGCAACTTGCAACTTGCAGCTATTGGCAGAATACAAAGAACAGAAAGGTGGTTACCGTTAATTAGACAATATGAAGAAAAGTTTGGCATGCCAGAATTCACACTTTACGCAATGGTCATGGAAGAAAGTTACGGAGACCCTTTACAAATAAATAAATATGATGGTGGTGCTGGACTGGTTCATTGTCAACCAGCATCTTGGTTAGAGAGAAAAAAAGTAGGACCAAACAATGAAGAAGCCAAAGTATTCTATGATGCAAATGTACTAGCAAGTAACGAATATGGCAAAAAACTAGAAAACATGATAGAATCTGCAGGATATGATTTAGAAGCTATTTCAAAAATAGACAACAGATTTGATGTAAAAGTAAATTTATATGAAATTGCTGAGATATGGGGAGAACACTATGAATACTTTAAGTCGTTAGGCTACAGCAATGAAATTGCAAAAAAAGCAGCCATAGCAGCAATACATACTGGCAGACATGGTGTTTTTGTTAAACCAGGAGTGTTTAGCAAAAGAGCAAAACGTTATCTACGCAGGATACAACAATGGAGAAATGCGCGAATGAATCCAGCAATAATGAAGTTGGCAAAAAAAAGATTCAATGAGAAAAATAAGATACCATTTTCCAGATATGTAAAATACTTTTGGATGAGATATTAATACAGTTAATTTTTTAAACAATTCTGTGCTTAAAGCTGCATGGAAAAACAACAAAACATAAAGCAAAAGTTGCCAGACAAGTTTAGTAACTTTAGCGAGTGGTACCAGCAATTAATTTTACGTAGCGGGCTTGCAGATTACAGTAGTGTTTCTGGATGTATTGTTTACAGGCCATTAGCTTATGCTATATGGGAAAAGATTATGCAAGAGGTTGATAAAAGGTTCAAGCAACTTGGTATTAAAAATTGTTATTTTCCGTTGTTCATTCCTGAAAAGCTGTTTGAAAAAGAAGCTGAACACATAGCAGGCTTTAAACCAGAAGTTGCATGGGTGACTCACGCTGGTGACACAAAACTTGCTGAACGATTAGCAGTAAGGCCAACCAGCGAAGCAATTATGTATGCCTCATACAGCAAATGGATAAGAAGCTGGCGAGATCTGCCGCTAAAACTCAACCAATGGAACAATGTTGTTAGATGGGAATTTAAACATCCTGTCCCATTCTTGCGCGGCAGGGAATTTTTATGGAATGAAGGTCATAATGCTTACGCTACTGAAAAAGAAGCAATGGAAGATTTATGGAAAATACTAAACATCTACAAAGATGTTTGCGAAAATATTCTTGCTTTATATGGCATAGTTGGCAAAAAAACAGAACTAGAAAAGTTTGCTGGAGCAGTATCAAGCTATGCCATTGAATTTTTATTGCCAAACGGTAAAGCAGCTCAAGGCCCAGACGCACATTTTGATGGAGAGAATTTTGCTAAAGCATATGACATATGCTTTCTTGATCAACAACAACAAAAAAGATATGTGCAACAGATCACCTATGCTATTTCAACAAGAATGATAGGGGTAATGGTTGCTATACATAGCGACAATCATGGTTTAGTATTGCCACCCAAAGTGGCACCAACAAAGATAGTTATCATACCTATATTTGATAAACAAACAAAGCAAAACGTGCTTGACTATGCTAAACAAGTAAAATCAGAATTAGTAAAGCTGTTAAGCAATTCAGATAGCGATGCAATTATTATTGATGACAGAGAGCAATACACACCAGGATATAAATTTAATGAATACGAACTTAAAGGAGTGCCGGTTAGAATCGAGATAGGTATGAGAGATATTGAGCAAGAAAGCGTAACTGTATTTAGGCGAGATACATTAGAAAGATTTACCATAAAATTAAGCCAACTTAGCAAAATAAAAGAATTGCTTGATGAAATACAAAAAAATCTTTTCGAGAAAGCAAAACAATTTTTATTGAGCAACGTTGTTACAGTAAACAACATTGATGAATTAAAGCAAGCAATAGCAAACAAGAAGATGGCAAAAGCAAACTTCTGCTGCACAAAAGAATGTGAACAAAATATAGCTGAACAACTTGAAGCAATAACACCACGTGTAATAGCGTTAGATGAGAAGCCTAACGAAAACGATAAATGCATTTTCTGCGGCAAGAAAGCACAAGCCGTTGTGTATTTTGCTAGATCTTATTAAGTTTAAACGCATTAACAACAACAAAATCAACACAACTAGCATAGTTGGATATTATTGATTTGTCTTTTAATAAGTTTGGATTATATATTAATACATGTAAACCTGCATACTTGCCAAACTTTTTCTTTATTTTTTCATTTAGAATGCTTCTATCTTGACAAGAAAAAGTTGGTGCGTATTCTAACACATAACCATCAACTTCAAAACCAGCTACGTGAGTAGGAAATTTTATATCATCAAGCACTAAATCACATATTTCTCCAACAAATACCAACTTTGCTTCATTATACAAACTATTTATTAACCTTTGCTTCAAATAAGTTTTTCCGTGAGTGCTGAAGGGCGCATAAATAACTAAAATTATTTTGTTTCTGTTTGATTTAGATGACTTAGCCAGCTCTTTAACACGTTGCACAATTTCATTAATGGCTTTCTCTATTTTTAGCTCTAACATAAAAAACTAGCGTAACGTGTATTTTTATATTTTTTATTACAGCTTTAAAAGGAAATTTTCTATTTTTTGTCTAAAATTGGCAAGGTCATTCTCGTTCAAGTTTACTACAATATCCTCAAAAGAAATAATAAAAATCTTCGCTTCATTCAACATTTTTCTTATCTCATTCGCTCTCCCAATTTTGAGGTAGTATTGAGCATCAATTCTTTTTTCTTTGTGTTTCTCTATCATTTTTACTTTTTCTTCACCTAAAAGAAGTTTGGTAAGTAAAATAGAACATAAATGGTTTTCACATTTTAAACCTATTCTTGTAAGAAAAGAATACAAAGCATAATATTCAGCGTAGTAAATCATAACAGTTGTCCACAAAAAATCTCTTTGAGTTAACATAATTTCAGCACTTTTTAAACTAGATTTTGCTAATTGTAAATAAGAGCTTGCTATATTTTCGCTTGGTCTTGTTATTTTTATTTCCTTTTTTTTAAAACACCATTTAAGTTTATCTAAGTTAGCCCTGTTAGCTCTTTTCATAGTATTCCCAAAGTTTATTTACAAAGTATGAATGGTTGGTTAATATAACATGATTTTCTAATATTTCTTTTATTAGGGCCTGTCCCTCGCTAAGAAATTTTTCAAATTGTTTTTTTGTAATCTTAATTTGATGTATTTTATAGGGTAAGAGATAATAAGGAAGATCGCCATTGCCGATTATTAATAAATCCAGATCGCTATTAATGTCTGCTTTATATGTAGAAAAAGAACCAAAAACAACTAAACAAGCATCTATCTTTTCTTTAAGAAATGACTTAAAGTGCTTGTATTTCTCAATAAAATTTATAGTTTTGTTTATTTCAGCTATGATTAAATAAAGTTTTGTTTTTATATTTTGAAGATTTAAAAAATAGTATTTGTTCTTGCCTTCCATCTTGGACTTAATTATTTTTTCTTTTTCAAGTTCATTAAGCAATCGTTGTGTAGTGCGCAGTGGCAATCGTGATAAAGCAGAAATTTGTCTAAGATAATATTTTTCCTTAAAGTTACTTAGATATAATTCTAAAATTTTGTATCTTTTTTGATACATATGTATCAAATATGATACATATTTAAAAACCTTTCGATATCTTTGGACCTTTCGATAAAACTTTAGAAAAACAATAAAACCAATTAAACTTTTAAAATTACAACTCAACTGCAAACCTTAATACAGGCACACTGGCATTAAGTGGCTTAACAAAAAACCATGCAGTATTGATTGTTGCATTTACTTCTTGGGTGATTGGTAGTATGCTAACATTAACTGCATAAGTTGTTGCAATTTCATCAAGACATTCAATGCATATATAGCCAGGATTTTCAGCATAGTTGTTAATTATAGCATGACTTGCATTAATAAGATTATATAAGCTAAGATCGCTATAAACTTGAATTAGTTTTCTCGCTCTATACAATTGTTTGCTTAGGTGTAATCTGCACTGCATCATTGTTACTTGTTGCATTGTTTCAACCTTGTAACATTTAAGAGAAACCTTAAATCCAGAAATGCTATTGCTGCAGTTCTGGTTGCTATTAAAATACTGCAAAATAGCATTATCAACTGCTTGCAATTCTGGAATTACTGCAGTTGAATTGACATAGTATAATGCAACTGTGTGATTTGCATAACTAACAGAAACATTTTGAGGCACAACAAAATAGCCAGAACGCTTGGCTATTTCAATTATAGCTTTATCAAGAACTACAGCAGCACATTGCTTTTGCGAATCAACAATATTGCGGACAGTTTCAGCATAATGCAGCGTTAAACGACGATAATAAAAAGAAAAGCTTATTCCTGCAACAATAACAATCAGAGCAATAATAACAAACAATGCAAGCTGTGCTTGTTTTTGCATTTTTACTTTTCTACCTCTTTTTTTCATCTTTAAATATCAAGCTTAGTTTAAAATACTTTTACTCAACTTTCGCGCCAACATCAATAGATGTGTCTGTAGTTAACAACACTATCTTGCTCTTATCAGCATTAACTGCTGCAAGAAGCATACCATCGCTTTTCACACCTCTAATTACTGCTGGCTCTAAATTTGTAAGCATAATGATGGTTTTGCCTAACAACTGTTCTTTAGCGTAATGCTGTTTTATTCCTGCAACAATCTGGCGTTGTTCATTGCCTAAATCGACTTTCAACACATAAAGTTTATCTGCGTTTGGATGATCAGCCACATCAATTATTTTTGCTACCCTTATGTCAAGTTTTTTCCATTCATCAAAGCTAATGCGTTTTTGCATGATTTGACAAAGCTGTAGGCATTTTAAAATTTAACTATAGCTCAGTAAACGAAATGTTAATAAAGTAGAAATAGAAAATTTTATTCATGGTTTTTGAAAGATTGTTGCAAAAACTTAAAGAGGAAGTAAGTGATGAAGAAAAAGAGGAAATAGAAAGATTTGAGAGATATTTCTTAAATAGGCTTAGTGATAAGGAAAAGCAAGAATACGGGCATATATTTGAAGAGCTGTTTAAGGTTATGAGTGGGGAAGCACAAGCTGAGTTGGTTAGTAGGGCTGGATATATTGCTGAAGATAAATCTGTTGATAGAGCTATTGAGTATGTGAAGGCTATGAATGAGAATAGGGAAGTATTAGGGGAGTTGTTTAAGGTTATGAGTGGGGAAGCACAGGCTGGGTTGGTTGGTTGGGCTGGAGAGATTGCTAAAGATAAATCTGTTGATATGGCTATCAAGTATGTGAAGGCTATGAATGAGAATAGGGAAGTATTAGGGGAGTTGTTTAAGGTTATGAGCGGGGAAGCACAAGCTGAGTTGGTTTGTTGGGCTGGAAGTATTGCTGAAGATGAATCTGTTGATAGAGCTATTGAGTATGTGAAGGCTATGAATGAGAATAGGGAAGTGTTTAAGGTTATGAGTGGGGAAGCACAGGCTAAGTTGGTTGGTTGGGCTGGAAGTACTGCTAAATATGAATCTGTTGATAGGGTTATTGAGTATGTAAAGGCTATGAATGAGAATAGGGAAGTATTAGGGGAGTTGTTTAAGGTTATGAGTGGGGAAGCGCAAGCTGAGTTGGTTAGTAGGGCTGGAAGTATTGCTGAAGATAAATCTGTTGATAGAGCTATTGAGTATGTGAAGGCTATGAATGAGAATAGGGAAGTATTAGGGGAGTTGTTTAAGGTTATGAGTGGGGAAGCACAGGCTGGGTTGGTTGGTGGGGCTGGATATATTGCTAAATATGAATCTGTTGATAGGGTTATTGGGTATGTAAAGGCTATGAATGAGAATAGGGAAGTATTAGGGGAGTTGTTTAAGGTTATGAGTGGGGAAGCGCAAGCTGAGTTGGTTGGTAGGGCTGGATATATTGCTAGATGGGAATCTGTTGATAGGGCTATTGAGTATGTGAAGGCTATGAATGAGAATAGAGAAGCATTAGGGGAGTTGTTTAAGGTTATGAGTGGGGAAGCACAGGTTGAGTTGGTTAGTAGGGCTGGAGAGATTGCTAAAGATAAATCTGTTGATATGGCTATCAAGTATGTGAAGGCTATGAATGAGAATAGGGAAGTGTTTAAGGTTATGAGTGGGAAAGCACAGGCTAAGTTGGTTGGTGGGGCTGGAAGTATTGCTGAAGATAAATCTGTTGATAGAGCTATTGAGTATGTGAAGGCTATGAATGAGAATAGGGAAGTGTTTAAGGTTATGGGTGGGGAAGCACAGGCTAAGTTGGTTGGTTGGGCTGGAAGTATTGCTGAATATGAATCTGTTGATAGAGCTATTGAGTATGTGAAGGCTATGAATGAGAATAGGGAAGTATTAGGGGAGTTGTTTAAGGTTATGAGTGGGGAAGCACAGGCTAAGTTGGTTAGTGGGGCTGGATATATTGCTAGAGATAAATCTGTTGATAAAGCCATTGGTTATATTAAACTATTCAAGAATATTACAAACAAAAAGATAAAGGAAAAGGATTTAAAAAGAATAGAAGGATTAACCAAAGAGGTTGATTTTTCTGCTAATGATTTGGAAAAGCTTGAAAAAGAAAAAGGGGATGTCTATGAAAAAGCAAGAAGGCTTGTTACTTATGCAAAACTAAAGCAAAATGGTATAGAAATAAGCAAGCCTTCTTTAAGCAAGGAATGGCAGCAGGAAGCTTATGAGAAAGGTTTAAGCTATGTAAGCCAAAAGTTTGGCATTGATAATCCTGAAGTTGTTGTTAAGGAAATTGATGATGTTTTGCAATTCACTTTAATTCCTGGTAAATATACTGAAGAGGTTGGAGAATTGTTTAATAATATAGAGAAAATTGAAAAAGAAAAGAGTAAGGAGTATAAACTTGGAAAGGTTTATCATAATAAAAAAATAGCTGCTGTAAAAACAGAAGCAAAACCAGAAGAGCTTGTTGATTATTTTGTTAAGGCAATGATTGGAAGGTGGGCAAAGATAAAGCCTACTGCTAAAGGGAAGTTAGGTGTTTACTTTGCTGGGGAAGGGGAAAAGAAAAGGGAAAGCATTAAGCTTGCTAGAGAATTGCTAAGCAGTTTTGAAGGGAGCAAAAAGTTGAAACAAGCTATGATTTATGTTAGGAGTTGTGAAAAGCCTGAAAAGATATTTAAGGATATTAAGCAGGATTATCAGAAATTAAAGCAAGGTGATAAGGAAGCTGGTTTAAAGATTTTAGAATATTTTCAGAAAAAGTTTGTTGAGCCTGGATTGCCTGAAAAAGTAGAGCCACTAAGTGATATTATTGATAGCATTAAGGGTTTGTATGGGTTAAAAACAGAGGGTTATGTTGCTGAAACTATAGAGATGGAAAAGCCAGGAATTGATTTTTTATTTGATTCAAGCAAAACATCTTGCTGTGCTTTTATGCCAAATGGTGCTAATAAAGAGGCAAGCCTTATTTATCTTGCTGATAGGGATGTTGGACTGCTTAAGTATAAGCTTGTTGGTTTTGATAATAGCAAGGAAGATGCTGGTGTTGCAATAATGGTCAAGTGTAAGGATAAAGATGGCAATAAAGTCTTGCTTGTTGATTCTGTTGAGTTTAACAGTGCTTTGAGGGATAGCATTAAAGGTTGGAGGGAAAAGTTTTATGATGCTATCCTTAGAGCTGCTAAGGATAGCAATGTTGATTATGTTGTGTTTAATGTTGATGTTGCCAATGCCAGTCCTCAAGCATTTAACAGAATGCTTGAAAGTAAAGGGGTAAAAAAGAAAGAAATTTATCTTGAAAAGCTTCATGAGTTGCCTCAAGATGTTGATGAAACATACCTTGAGGCTTTTGGCGGGTGGGAAAAGCCAAAAGGGAAGGTGGAGGGATATATTGTTGAAGTAAAGTAAAAAGAAAAATTTTTAAATTATTAAAGAGTAAATAGACTATGGAAGAAGAATATAAAAAGTATATAGATAAACTGAAAAAATCATTTAAAGGATTTGGAGAAGAGAATGTCAAAAGACTTATCTATAGTGTAAGTGCCATTGGGGATAAAGAAAAAGCTAAAGAATATATAAATCAACTCGTAAAGGCTGCAAAAGCTATAAGGCAATATCCGGTAGACGAAGAAGTAAAAAAATATATCAAATTAGAAAATTGGGTAAAAGCAGGGGGAAACAAGTTATCCAAAAAAGAAGCTGAAGAATATATAAAATCTGTTCTGAAAGCTCTAAAGGATTTAACAAAAAAATAAAGCACAAATAAGTTCTAAAAAATATTTATAAAGCTGAAAAAGTAAACACAAGCATGCAAGCAGGGCAACCAATAAGAAAAACATACAAATTATGGATTTCTAACATAGTTGCGTAACGAACAAGCTAAAAAATGAAGATAGAAAAAATAGAAAAATACAATAGAAAGATCGGAAATGAAATTGTTAAGGTTGAGAAAAAGCGCTTTGGAGATATGGCTTCTGACATTGAAGATTTAGAGAGGACATTTAAAGATAAGGATAGCATTTTGATTGTTGCTAAAGAAAATGGTAAGGTAATTGGTTATATAGCTGGATTGCCATTAAGCAAAGCCTATGATTGGCTCTCCATTTATGATAAAGCCCTAAAACCTGAAAAAAAGACTTTCTATGTTGAGAGCATTGCCATATTACCAGGTTATAGGAATGTATTTCAGAAGTTAATAAAAAAATTGTATGAAGAAGTTAAAAAGAGAGGTTACAAAAAAATTGCTGTTCATGCAAGAAAACAAAATAAGTTAAGTGATGTAATGCAAAAAAGGTATGGCATGAAATACGTTAGGACTCTACACGATTGGTTCGATTGGGGTGGGGATTTTGACTATTTAGAAAAGAAAATTGAATGAAAAAGTTTAACATCGATAAAAATACAAAAAAGTTCCTTCCATTAACTTTTTAAAACAAAACAATTATGGATAATTATGCAAACCTACTTCTTGCAAACACTAAAACAAAAAATAGCTGAACAAATAGTAGCAGCACTAAGGCAAGTTGCAATAGAAAGGGGCACAGACATTAATATTAATGTAAAGGATATATTGAACTTAATCGAAAAACCAAAAGCTGATTATGGCGATCTTGCTTTGCCGTGTTTTCATTTTGTAAGGCAACTTAAAGCTAGCCCTGACTTTATTGCAGAAAAACTGAAAAAACGACTTGAACAAGTAAAGCCTAAATACATAGCCAAGATAGAACAAGAAAAAGCATATGTCAACTTTTTCTTTGATTATACAGCATTGCTTGATGCTATAGAAGAAATTTCAAGCAAGGGTTATGGAAGCAAACAAGCAACAAAACAATTACGCGTTATGATCGAATACAGCAGCCCTAACACTAATAAACCATTGCATTTAGGGCATTTACGTAATGATTGTATTGGGATGGCGCTAGCCAATTTACTTGAGTTTTATGGCTATAAGGTTATTAAGGCAATGTTGCTGAACGACAAAGGGTTGCCAATATTCAAAGTGATTGCTGCACTTGAATTAAGCAAGTATAAAACACCGAGACAGGCAAACATGAAACCGGATCATTTTGTTGGTTGGTTGTATGTGTTGTTTGAACAACAAGCAAAACAGAATGAACAACTTATCGAGAAAGCACGAAAATTGATGCAAAAATTTGAATCAGGCGATAAGCATGTTGTTGCTCTATGGCGTAAAGTTAATGCGTGGGCCTGGCAAGGAATGAAGCAAACATACAATATTATCGGTAGTAAGTTTGATGTGATATTTAAAGAGAGTAAGTTTTACAAGAAGGCTAACAAATATATTGAAGCTGGGTTGAAGCTGGGTGTATTTAAGCAAACGGAAAAAGGTGTTGAGGCTAGTTTAAGCAATTATGGTTTGCCTGATAAAGTTGTATTAAGAAAAGATAACACAAGTGTATACATAACAACAGACATTGCATTGAGCATTTACAAATTTGAAAAATTCAAACTAGATAAGAGCATATGGGTTGTAGCCAATGAACAACAGCTGTATTTTAAACAACTTTTCAAAATTCTTGAGTTGCTCGGTTATGATTGGGCAAAACAAGATTGCATACATCTTGCTTATGGTTTAGTATTGCTGCATGAAGGAAAAATGAAAAGTAGAGAAGGTAATGTTATCGATGCTGATCAACTTATTGAAGAAGTAAAAGAACTTGCAAAACAAGAACTAGCAAAAAGAAATGTTAACGTAAACGGTGTTGTCGGCAAACAAAGAGCATTAAGCATTGCACTTGCTGCAATAAAATATTACTTTCTCAAAGTTGATTGTATGAAAGATGTGTTGTTTGATAAAAAAGCTGCAATTGACTTTGAAGGATTTACTGGGCCATATTTGCTTTATAGCTATGTTAGGGCAAAGAGTATAATTAAAAAAGGAAAAATAAATACAAAGCAAATTCTTAAGCAACGTTCAACTACAAACCAAATGGAAAAACAAGAAAAGGAACTGCTGAGATTGCTTCTAGAGTTTCCAGATGTAGTTAAGGATGCTGCAACAAAATTGAAGCCAGATATACTTGCAATTTATGCTTATAAACTAGCGCAGTGCTTTAATACATTTTATGCAGAACTGCCAGTGCTTCATGCAGACAAAAGCGAAAGAATAAAAAGACTAAAGTTAGTGATAGCATTTACCAACGTGATGCGTTTATGCTTGAAACTGCTTAATCTGCCAATAATTGATGAGATGTAATTGCAAAATAAATCGAAAAATATTTAAATAAGTTACTACTATAAAATTTAAACTAAAATCTGTTAAAAATGAGAATAGAAGATTTACTAAAAGAAAAGAACAAAATAGTAGTAATCATTGGACAACAAATAGATACAGAAAAATTTGGTTTAGAAGCCACAACTATTATGCATTATGAAAAATATACAGATTTTATGGAAGTGCTAGCACTTGAACAAAAAAGAGATCAAGTGTTTCAAGAAGATAAAAAAGGAATTATAATATTTAATCACGCGAAAGATGAGCACTTTAAAAAAGATATTATACTAACACTTAAATTGATGTATGATAGTTGGAAGTTGGAAGGTTGGTATTACGGAACATACAAAAATGGGGAAATAGAAATCAAAAAATTAGAAACCATTTCTCAAGAAGAATTCAAAAAGTTACAAGAAGAATCCTATAAAGATTAAAGAATAAATCAAAACACATAAATTTTTGCTTTTTTTATTGCATCGTCTTCGAGCTTTTTTAAGTTAAACTTATCGCATAAATAGTTGTAAAATTGCTCAACAATTTCTGGTTTGGCGTTTGTTGCAGGATGTTTTGCGATCATCAAACTACAACAATCTTCATATGGCATTATGCTTAAATCATAGGTGCCAATCATTTTTGCAAGTTGTGTTATTTCTTGTTTATTGTATGCTATTAACGGTGTCAATACTGCTAAATCGCTTGCTTGATAAATACAATTTAAATTGCTTAATGTTTGACTTGCAACTTGGCCTATGCTGTCGCCGGTTACTATTGCTTTTGCTTTCTCACTTTGTGCTATTTTGTTTGCAATTTTCATCATTACAAACCTATAAACGAGCATCCTATATTTTGGTTTAACACCTGCAATAATGCTAAATTGCAATTCTTTGAACGGCACCATATAAAGCTTTATGTTAGCCACATTACTTAACTGTTTTATTATGCGCACGACTTTATCTTTAACAATACCACTTGATTTAGTAAAATTGTGGAAATGTACTGCAACAATGCTGCAGCCCCTTTTCATTGCTAAAAATGCAGCAACAGGACTGTCTATGCCGCCTGAAATTAAAGCAACAATTTTACCAGCAGTTGAAACAGGCAAACCGCCAATTCCTTTGTGTTTATGGCTGTACAATATTGCATATTTTTTTGTAATTTCAACATAAAATTTTTTACCATTTTTTAGATCGACATTAACATCAAAGCTGCAACGTTTCTTAATAAATTTCGCAAGTTCTGTCTTTATTTGTAAAGACGTCAAAGGAAATTGTTTGTAGCTGCGTTTCACCTCAATACAGAACGCATCAAATTTTTCCTGTTTATATGCATTGACAAATAAATCGAAAAACCTTTGCTTTATTTCATCAAAATTAACATTGCACAATTCAACAAAAGCAAAATCTGAAATTCCTGGTGTGATCGCCAATAATTTTGTTATTAGCTCTTTGTTTGCCTGCTTTGTTTTTGCTGATTTATTTTTGATATGCAACAGCAATCTCGTCTCAACTTTCTCAATTTCAACATTGATGTTGTGTTTATTCAATACTTGTTTTATATTGCTTACTAGTTTATTCTCAAAACTAGCCCGGTTTAGCCCTTTCAAAGCTATTTCTGCATAATGAACTAGCACATGCATAAAAAAACAAGAAGGCTTAGCTTTAAAAGTATTTCCAGATTTGAATAATAATATTTAAATAATTGATCAAAAAATAAAAACATATGAAACATAAGCACATCCCTTCGACAAAAGAAATTGTTAAAGTATTAATAAAATTAGGATTCTACTTAAGTAGAACAAAAAAAATATAATAATGGAACATGAAAATTTTAAAGGTAAAAAGAGGGTAGTAACTATCCCTCGAAGGAAAGAGATAGTGTTTAAAACATTTATGAGTATACTAAGGCAAGCGGGCCTAAGTAAAGAAGAATTTTTAGAACAGTTAAAAAAATTATAAAAAAATTCTTGTAATCATCGGAAATGCTGTTTGTTCCTTTCTTTTTTCTTCAATTAACATTTTTCTGAATTCAGGGTCTTTTTCCAAATGAATCTGTAAAGCCTCTTTTAAGTTCTCTATAGCCTCTTCATAGGTATCACCTTCACTAACAATGCCTGTAGTTATCTCTTCTGCAACAAACACAAAGCCTGACTTAGTTTTCTCTTTTGTTACAACAATATCGAAACTCAATCCACGTAATTTTTTACTTACCATATTTACTTAATTGATCAAAACTTTTATAAAACTTTCCCTAACAAAAAGCAAAAATTTAAAAGTTAAAAAACATAAAGCAATTAAGATAGTAATTAAAAAAGAGGTGAAAATGGGTTATGTTGAACTGAAGTATAAACCAAAACAGGATGATGTAGTTTGTTTGTTTTATGTTGAACCAGCAGGAATTAGCTTAAAAAAAGCTGCTGAACATGTTGCGGCAGAATCAAGCATAGGAACATGGACAGATGTAAAAACATTAAGCGAAAGCATTAAAAAAAGATTAAAGGCGAGAGTATTTAGCATTGATGTAAGAAAAAAAATAATAAAAATAGCATATCCTATCGAGTTGTTCGAGCTTGGCAATGTACCGCAGTTACTAAGCAGTATTGCAGGAAATATCTTTGGTATGAAAGCTGTAAAAAATCTAAGGCTTCTTGATGTTAGATTGCCCCAAGAATACATAAAACATTTTTCAGGCCCGCAATTTGGTGTACATGGAATAAGAAGATTGCTCAACATAAGTAAAAGGCCATTATTAGGTACTATAATCAAACCAAAACTTGGGCTTAATGAAAAACACCATGCAAAAACTGCCTATCACGCATGGATCGGTGGTTGTGATATTGTTAAAGATGATGAAAACCTAACAAACATGCGCTTCAACAAATTTGCTGATAGAGTCATCGAAACGCTTAGCATGCGTGATAAAGCTCAAGATGAAACAGGAGAGATAAAAGTATACATGCCAAATGTTACTGCAGAAACAATACAAATGCTTGAACGTGTAGAATTTGTGAAGCAACAAGGTGGCAAGTATGTTATGGTTGATATCATTACTGTGGGCTTTAGTGCATTACAAACATTAAGAAAAGCGACAGGAAACTACAAGCTAGTACTGCATGCGCATAGAGCAATGCACGCGGCAATGACGCGCAATAAAAAGCATGGTGTAAGTATGCTAACAATAGCAAAATTATGTAGACTTATCGGTGTTGATCAACTTCACATAGGAACAATCATAGGAAAAATGGAAGGCTCAAATGAAGTGCTTGCAATACACAATGAACTGCAAGAAGCAATAATAAAACAAGTTGTAGTAAAAGAAAAAAACTATACTTACTCTTTACTTGAACAGAAATGGCTGCTTAAGCCTGTATTTAGTGTATGTTCGGGAGGATTATGTCCTTTGCATGTTCCAAAACTTATGCAATTATTTGGCAATAACATAATTATACAAATGGGCGGCGGCATTCATGGACATCCTAAAGGCACTATTGCAGGAGCAAAAGCAGCAAGACAAGCAATAGACGCTGTTATGCAAGGAACAAAGATTAAACAATACGCAAGAACGCATAAAGAACTTGGCCTAGCATTAAAGAAGTGGCAAACAAAAGTAAGATTGAAATAGAACAATTTTATGCAGCAGCTCTGCGCAATTCTGCATCAATTTTTTCTATTTCATTGACCAATGCTTCAGCTTGCTTTGCTATTTCGTTGCGAACTGCAATAAGCTCTTCTATCTTTTTACCGATAAATTGTTGGGCTTCAGGAATGGTCTTTTTTACTACAACATTCTTGCCGACGTCGACCCAAACTTGTTTATTATCTAGAAGTTTTGTATTAATAAAAATAGCTTCATCGAAACTAGCAAGCATGTTTGTTAGAGGTTTTGTTTTGGCTAGCTCTTCAAGATGTAAAATAATAAGTTGCATCTTGCTTATGCGTTCATCGACAAGTTGTAGCTGCTGTTCAAGTTGCCTTAACTGTTCGTCAAGTAATTGCAATTGAATTGCTTTCTGTTGTATTTCAGCTTGAGTTAGCTTTTTCTGCTGTTCTTTTTTTTCTTTTTTTTCACTCATTTGTCTTGCTTAGTTTTACTTTTTTGTTTTGCTTGTTTTTGCATTTGTTGTTTCTTTTCTTTTGCTTGCTCTTGCTTTTTTGCTTGCTTTTTCTTGCCAAATCTTTCAGTTAAGCTTTGTTGTTGCTTAATAACAAAACCATGCTGCTGCAACAATTTCTTTATTTCTTCTTTACTTTTGCTTTTCAAATTTTTCACGCTTAAAACAACATCGCTAGGCTTTAAATGCTTAATATTGCATTTTCTTCGTTTCACTTCGCCATCAACAATAACAAACTTATCATCGACTACATCAACCACTACAGCAAGCATGCCTTTTTCCTTTCCCGCAGTTTTCACGCATACCCGTCCTATATCGAACACTTTCATAGTCTTTGCTATGTAGCATGCATTTTTAAATATTATCGTTTTGGTAAGAAATGAAAATTTTTTAAAATATTTTATAAATTTTAAAACCGATGACTATAGATTATATAAAGCTGTACCAAGAAATATTCGGAATATTAGCCTTTATCCTTGGATGTATTTTTATCATCTTTTCATTAAAGGGAAATAAAGAGGTCAGTTATAATTTTTTTTAGCTACTATGGCAGGGATCGCTGGGGGATTAACGGTAAAAATAGCAACAGATTTCAATGATCAATTTTTAGTAGGGGTTTCTTTAATCATTTTTACGATAGGAGCAATAGCATGTTTAACTATATGGATATTAACAGCTATCAAAAGACAAAATCGGTCTAATGCACTCTAAACAATTTTCTTAAGATCATGCTAAAAATAATGCTGAATAAAATATAACAGAAAAGCCATCCACCACCAGTACCAACTATAGGTAAGTTTACATTCCAACTTATTATATTGCCTATGCCTGCCTGAGTATATGTGTGCTTTAACCAATAAAACACAATGATTAAAGGTAAAAAAGTCACAATCATTGGTTTGAAATTTTCTTTCATACTTTCATGCATCAGTTCAAGCATTTCTTCCTGCAATTGTTTTAGCTGCTCTGTGTCTTTTGTGTGTTTTAATTCTTGTTGCAATTCCTTTTGTCTTTGCTTTATTTCTTTTAGCTTTGACTGATTTGTCATTTTTTTATAAATTAAAATCTGGAATAGTGTAACAAAAAAAGAGATAACTAGTATGGCAGCCAAACCAGCAGGCCAACCAAACGGTCTTGCAGTAATAAAATCAGCTAAACTAAAACTGGTTAGCATAGCATTTTACATTGTTAAAAGGTTTTTAAATGTTTTTGAAATTCTTTGAACAACTTTGAAAAATTTTAGATTTGTGGTGCGGTTTCTAGTAGCGAATGGTCTATAGTTTCATTAACCATATACAAGTAGTAACAACCGAAAGATTTAAATACCCTTTATTACTTAATATAATTATGAGTGATACAAACAAATTGTTAGTGTTAAACGAAAGAGAGAAATTTCCAAGAGATAGATTCCTACTTAGAAGAATATATGGGGGAAAGGGCATACTACGATATATATTCGAATCAGAACCGATAATAGAAGAAGGTGATTTAAGACAGGTATATAAAAGTAAATATGGAAAAATACCTGAAATTTTAAATGAAGAAGCATTCACGGTAAGATCAGATGAAAAAAGTCAAGCTCTAAAAGATGATATGGAACTAAGAAGGGGATTAAACATAATTTTGTCAAGACTTGAAAATATAAAAGGATTTTATATTATTGTAAATATCGATCCTACTTACCTCCCAGGAATAGCTGAAATGTTAGTTGGCCATGGAATTGATTGCAGCTTTGTTATTCCAGAACAGATTCATAATAGATTGATTCACGATAGATTCCACGAGACACTAAAGTATTGGTCAAAAGATTTTAATACTAAAAAGCAAAAGTTACAAAAACCGGTAGGATATGCAACTTTAATCGATTGTCATCGTAGATATAAATTAAGCAATTCTTATTTCCCAACTCCCAAACAACTAAAAGAATTGGGAATAAATAAAATCATATATTTAATAGAAGCCCCTGTAGGTAAATTATTTAACACCTCTCCAAAAGAAGATTTAGAAGATTTAATAAAAAAATATCAAAAAGAGGGGTTTAAAATCGAAACATATGGGATTGATTGTAGGAAGGGTTTCAAGAAATTTTAATTTTTGTTGTTTGCTAATTAAAAACTTTGACTTTCTTTAACTAGTTACATGCAAACTTAAAACTAGCAACAATGAAGCAACAAATGCAACAACTGCTGCATACACGAACGGAACAAGGACATTGATTTTCCATAGCAAACCTGCAATTATATTGCCCAACAAAGTACATAAACCTACAACTGCATGAAATATGCCCAAGCTAGTTCCTTTCAATGCTGCAAGATCAGCAATGAGTGCACGTTGATTAGCATTAACAATAGCATAAGATAAACCATAAGAACTAAACAATAAAATGAATGCTGGAATAGAAGTAAAAAAAGCAAATCCTAAAGCAGTAATTGCAAACAATAAATAACCAATAGCAAGTATTTTTATTTTTCCAACTTTATCAGAGAGCTTACCGAAAGGAACAGCAAAAGAAGCATAAAAAATATTAAACAAAACATACAACATCATTGCAGCGATAGTTGCTTTTTCTTGTGTAAACAAACCTGAGTAATTGACTTTAAGCAGAAAAAACATATAACTGAAGTTTGATAAAGCAAACAAAGCAGCAATGGCTATAAACAATTTTAGTTTTTTTGGCATTTGTTTTAAGCTAGCTGTAAACTTTACTGGTTTTCGTTTTGGTTTGGTTGGAATAACAAACAGTAACGGAAACAAAGATAAGCTTGCTATACATGCTGCAATAAGGATGATTGCTCTAATATTGAAATGCAACAACGAGAATAACAACAAAGCAAGAAGACTTCCTACAATAGCTCCTGCTGTGTCAAACGCTCTATGCAATCCAAAACTTTTTCCTGTTTTTGATGTAGACTCTGCAATTATAGCATCTCTAGGTGCAGTCCTCAATCCTTTGCCAACTCTGTCAAGTGTAACAAACATGGCAGCATGACTCCATGCTTTTGACAAAGAAAGTAAAAACTTTGATAATGTTGAAGTTGCATAGCCATTGAAAACAAAAAGTTTTCTATTTTTGAGTTTATCAGACCAATAACCAGAAATAACTTGTACAAGACTTGTCATTGAGTCGCGTAAACCACCAATTAAGCCAACAGCAATGCTTCCACCTCCTAAAGCAAGTATAAATGTTGGCAACACTGGCGCTATCATTTCGCTACCCACATCATTAAGAAAACTAACAATACCAAGAAGCAAAATGTTAACACCCAAACCTGACGCTAGCCTCTTTTTTAGCATTAACTAAAAAACAAAAAGCATGCTTTTAATTTTTACCATTCAAGAAAAATGCTGATATCGTAACATTTTTAAAGCAGTTCAACGCAAGCAGTAGTATGGGAATAAAAAATGCAATAAAGTTGATGAAACGAAGAAAAAAATTTAGATGGAATGATTTCAAGTTTAGACAGAGGGCTCTCAAATTGCGTGAAAAAGCTGACCCTCTTGAAGGTGCACATCAAGCTAGAGGTATAGTGCTAGAGAAAGTGCAAATAGAAGCAAAACAGCCAAACTCTGCAATGCGTAAATGTGTAAAAGTACAATTGCTAAAAAATGGCAAGCAAGTAACTGCATTCGTGCCAGGCAATAACGCAATTAAATTTATTGATGAACATGATGAAGTTATTATTGAACGTATTGGCGGCAAGCAAGGCCGTGCTAAAGGAGATATACCAGGTGTTAGATTTAAAGTAATAAAAGTTAATGATCAATCTCTCGAAATGCTTGTCCGTGGCAGAATAGAAAAAGGTAGAAGATAGTGCTAAAATGGAAAAAGCAATAAACTTTAAGATTTTTGGCAAATGGGATGTAAGCAATATTGAAATTCATGACATCGGCCTAAAACGTTATATATGCTTAAAACCAATGCTGATGCCAAAAACCTATGGTAGAGCTAGACAAAGGTTTAGTAAAGCAAATGTTAACATTGTTGAAAGATTGATAAACATGTTGCAAGTGCCTGGGCACAGGGGAAAAAAGCATAAGATAATGACTCATTGGGCAACAGGAAAGTTTAACAAAAAAGCAAAAGCTGTAATCGAATGTTTCAAAATTATTGAGGAAAGAACTAAACAAAACCCTATACAAGTTCTTATCAATGCAATAGAGAATGCTGCTCCACATGACGAAATCACAACCATAGAGTATGGTGGTGCAAGATATCCACAAGCTGTAGATACGTCACCACAAAGAAGGTTAAGCATAGCTTTACGCAACATAGTGCATGGCGCTTATGATAAATGCTTCGATAAAGCAAAAAGCTTACCAGAAGCACTTGCCGATGAAATAATAGCAGCAGCAAACAACTCTAACGAAAGTTTTGCAATAACAAAGAAGATTGAAATTGAAAAACAAGCTGATTCGGCGAGGTAAAACAAAATATTAATTAATTTTTTCTTCTAAATCACTTCTATCTTTTATAAATTTAATTTTTAAAATGTCTACTCTTTCCTCACATGAATCAAAATGAACAAATTCATTAATAGTTTCTAGATAAATACTGCCTAAGATATTGAATGCATAATACTTTATACTTTCCAATACTTTACCATCATTTTTGTATATTAAATATACAAATCGGTTTTCTTTAGATCTTTTTAGACTATCTATTTCAGAAAAAGGAATTGGAACTTTAACTCCATTTATACATGCTTTTATATGCTTATGAAGCTTTTTTCCTCTTATTACTAAGCTATCTATAATAGCTGTATGCTCTTTGTGATCTTTATAAGAATAATAAGTTACTTCTGCTACGTACTCTAACCCTACTTCTCTCTCTTTAGAACAACCAATAGGCCTAGAATATTTTGGTAGATAAGCCGAAAACAGGAAAAAAGGCACAACACAAAGCAAATTAAGTAATTTTTTCATTGTTTGATTCAATTTACAAATTTATTTAAAAGATACAAACTCTCCGAAGGAGAGAATATATTTAAAAAAAGATAAGAAATACGCATCAACATGAAAATGAAACAAATCTTATTATGGTTAATATCCCCACTAATTATTTATCCATATTGGACAACACCTAATTATGCATTTTATGATTTTCTAAAAAGTTGCAAAGAAAAAGATATAAGAAGTTGGTATAAAGTACAAATACCAGTACATTATTACAATTTTCTGGATAACTTAGACATATTTCTAACGGAGAACGATAAAAAATTCATACTAAAAACAATGGAAGAGACCGTCCAAAGTGAAGTAAAAGTACTAAACAGCGTTACAGATTTTTGTGGAATGGGACTATTAGAAGTAAAATTTGATAATGAAAAAACATACATATTATGTTATAAGGATGTAAATGGGTGGCATCTAAATTTTGAGGATGAAGGTGAGACTGTAATTAATTTTTATGTTTGGATGAAAGCAAATAAAATATTATATGAAGCGTATAAATATTATGAAACAAAGGGATACTGGCCTAATAGTATAGACAAAATAATCTATATGGAATGTGAAAAAATAGATATGGTTAAAAGTTTTGAAAATAATAAAATAGAATACATTGAAACTGGTATAAATAACGAAAAATTTTGGGTAAAATGTTCAAAAATTAGAGATTTTCCTCACTACCAAGAAATAAAAATAGATGCTAAAGAACCTTATACAGTAATAGTAACTTTATTTTCTAAAAACCCTAATCTTGAAGAAGATAAGAGATACCTAAAAGAGCAAGGATTTGAAGTAGAATATGTCACATTATATGATAGTGGAGGGGCTCCTTACAAGATTTTTATAGCAAATAAAGAATTACCTCAAAGATCTGCACTTAAAGTATGGAAAGAACTTAAAAGAAATAACTTCGTTGTTATGTTTGCGCCTTCAGAAATGATTATTAAGTAGATTTTACTAGTTAACAGAAAATTAAGATAAATGCCGAAAACTTTATAAAGCAAAGTCGTTAAGGTTTACTGATTTTATTAAAGCATTTATTATGCTTTCATGCTAATTTAAATTAAATTTTTTATTAAGTTAAAAATGGCTGGTGAAAAACCAAACTTAAATGTAGTGTTTGTCGGTCATGTAGATCATGGAAAGTCAACAACAGTAGGCAGATTACTATTCGAAGCTGGTGCTTTCAGTGAACAAGAACTGAGGAAAATGCAGGAAATAGCAGAAAAGTTAGGTAAGAAGGGTTTTGAATTTGCATTCGTTATGGACAGATTAAAAGAAGAACGTGAACGTGGTCTAACAATCGACCTAGCTTACAAAAAGATCGTAACAAAGAAATACCAAATAACAATTATTGACGCACCAGGTCACAGGGACTTCGTTAAGAACATGATTACTGGTGCAAGCCAGGCAGATGCCGCATTCCTTGTTGTGGCTGCACCAGAAGGAGTGATGGCACAAACACAAGAGCATGTGTTTTTGTGTAGAACTATGGGTGTAGGACAAATGGCAGTATTAATCAATAAAATGGACATGGTGAACTATGATCAGAAAAAGTTTGAAGAAGTAAAAGAACAAGTGTCTAAACTTTTGCAGTCTGCTGGATACAAGCTTGACAAAATTAACTTTATACCTATCTCAGCTTATAACGGTGACAACGTAGTAAAGAAAAGCGATAAGATGCCATGGTACAATGGACCAACAGTACTAGAGCAGTTTGACTTGTTTGAAGAACCACCAAAACCAGTTGACATGCCATTAAGAATGCCTATCCAAGATGTTTACGCAATTACTGGTGTCGGTACAGTACCAGTAGGTAAGATATTAACAGGAAGAATGAAACCTGGTGACAAAGTAATAATATTGCCAGCAAGAACAGGAAAAGGAATTACTGGTGAAGTTAAGAGCATAGAAATGCACCACGAACAATTGCAAGAAGCAGTGGCTGGTGATAATGTTGGAGTAAACATAAGAGGTGTCGGCAAGCAAGACATTGAGCGTGGAGATGTTATTGCACATGTTGACAATCCACCAACAGTAGCTGAAGAATTTACAGCCCAAATAGCAGTAATAAATCATCCAACTGTAATAGCTGCAGGATATACACCTGTGTTCCACGTACACACAGCGCAAGTGCCTTGTAAGTTCGTTGAACTAGTGAAAAAGATTGATCCAAAAACAGGCCAGGTAGTGCAAGAAAATCCTGACTATTTGAAGAACGGTGATGTAGCAATAGTAAAGATAAAGCCATTGAAGCCTCTTGTAATAGAAGCACAAAACGTCAACCCACACATGTCAAGATTTGCAGTAAGAGACGCTGGCAGAACAGTTGCAGCAGGTGTATGCATTGAAGTAAAAGCAAAACAAATTTAATTTTTTATTTTATTTTGCTATTGTTTTTGTTTTGTTTTTTCTTTTTTATTTTTCAAATATCCAAAAATTTTTATAGGAAAAAAGTTATTAAATAAAGATGTCAAACCTTCTTATATCGACACATGTAAAAATAATACAGAACATTGATAATAAACAGATTATAGTTTGTGGTGATCTTCATGGCGACTATGAAAGTTTTAATAAAGTTATAAAAAAATTCAAAACAAAAAATAATATCTTAGTATTTCTAGGAGATTACGCAGATAGAGGAAAAAACGGAATAGAAATAATAACAGAACTACTTGAACTTATGAATAAACACAAAAACATAATTCCTATACAAGGGAATCATGAAGGATTCTATTCTGATGGGCAACCATCTTTTTACCCTTGTGATCTAATTAATGAAGCAAATAGAAAGACCGGAAGCTGGAAACAATTTTTTGAATCAGTTATGAGACAATTTATAAAAAAGTTATACATTGCGGCAATGATACCAGGTCAAATATTGCTTGTTCACGGAGGGATACATGAAAAAATAAAAAGTATAAAAGATTTAAAGAATAAAAAAATTGCAAGATATGTTTTATGGTCAGATCCAGACACAAAGGCATTTATAGGTAGACCATCATTTGACATCAATACAACAAAAGAAGTATGTAAAAACTTAGATATAAAACTAGTTATAAGAGGACATCAACCCCGCCTAGCAAAAGTTAAACCATATTTCTGCCACGATAAACGTATTTTAACAATACATACATGCCAACTATATGGTAGGCCTCATGTACTGATAATCAAACAAAACACAAATAAAAAAAGGAACAAACAATTAAAAATAAATGTATGTTATCTTGATAATTTCAAAAAAGAAAAATTGATAACTATATAGAATCATTCAACCATCTCGATTTCAATGTTAACTTCTCTTGGAATAGGCAAGCGGATTATGGCATGTAGTAATTTTTCATCCACTGGTAAATCAATTATACGTTTATGTATGCGCATCTCAAACCTGTCGTATGTTTCTGTTCCATCGCCACAAGGGCTCTTGCGCGTTACAATTCTAAGTTTTTGTGTCGGCAAAGGAATTGGGCCTCTAATCACTGCACCATGTTTTTTTGCTAGGTCTGTTATAAGACCTACTAACTCATTCAACTTATTTATGTTAATGCTCTGCAACTTTATTCTTGCTTTTGGCATGGTATAACAAGTAAAATCATGCCTTAAAAACCTTGCGGTTACGCTAAATCAATGCTAAATCAATCAAATAAAGAATCAATCAAAACAAAAACCAACAAAAATAGCAACAAAGAAGAAATAACTCAAAAAGAAATTAAGAAATAAATAATAAAATTATTTTTTCAATTCAACATTAATTGTAGTACTGCAGGGCAATTTAGATTTTACGCTTTGTAATATTTTTCTTACAGTATCGACATATTGTTTGTTTGTTGCTATTAAGAAAATACTTTTGCCTGCCTTAACACGGGCAGCGTTTCCTACTGGAGTACCAAAGCTTAACTGCATACCTGTCTGCAATCTGTCTGCTCCAGCACCAGTAAGCATTTTGTTTTCCCTTAACACGTGATGAGGGTAAACAACGATAGAAAAGTAATAATTAGCCTTTCCAACCTTTTTGTCAAGTTCTCTGTTAATCTGCCTTCTTGCAGCTTCAATAGCATTATCACGAATGTTAACATTTTCCTTGCTTACAAGAGTTATAGCAACATCGAATGCGTTAGATTGATATTTCCTAGCATCACCCATCACAAACTTCTGTATTCGCAACGGTGGTATTGTCTTAATATAACTTTTGCTTTTCACTTTACTCTTTCTTGTGTAGGCTCTTTTTTCATGTTTGCTCCATGCTGATGCTTTTTTTATTGTCATTTTAACCAAACGTTAATTTTAGTTACTTATTCAACAATACTAACGCGTGTAGCAATAGCTTGTCCTGGCAAACCTTTCTCAAATAATGCTCTGACGCAACCTTTGTTTCCATGCAATGCTGTTATCTTTCCTTTTATTGTTTTCTGTTTTTTACCTTTTGTTTGCCATATTACTGTTTTCCCTATAAACTTCTCTGCATCTTTCTTTGACGCAACACCTTCTATGACTAAAATATACTGTCTAGGCGTGTATGTATGCTTGCCGCGACGAAAATTAGCAATGATTGCTTTAGCTATCTCTTTCATGCTAAAATTCAAAAGAAGCACATTTTTAAACGTTTCTGTTTCAAAAATAACCAGACGATAAGCAATAATTACAGACTCGTAAGTTTCACCAACTCGCTAAGATTAAGTTCAAAAAGCGAAACAGGAACATTAAGTTTGAAATTGTTCAACACAGCAGGATGCACTTCACCAATAAAACCGACTTTCTTTGCCGGGCTAGTGTTACTGCCTGCGCTAACAATTATGCTGCCCGTTCTACCTTCAATAAAGCTGTCATGATCGATACGTTCAAGTTTAAAATTAAGGTTTAACTCGCGCATTAAGTATTGCAACACCTGCTTAGCATTAGTAAAGGTTATATTGGCATGAGACAACACAACACACAATCTTAATTGTTCTTCTACTTTTTGTTTTGAATTTTTTTCAATTTGATTTTGGCGTTGCTGATTTTCTTTAGGATTAACAACATAGCCGATTTCGAAAATATTTTGAGGATATTCAGCATTTTTACTTTTTTCAAGAACGCTTAATAAGCAAGGATAAAGATTATTGCGCAGGCAAGCGTAATTAAGAGAAACAGGGTTAGCAACAGCGATCGGTTTTTCTTTTAGCCTTACAGCTTTAGTTAGTTTTTGCTTATCTGTTAAAATAAATGTTGCAACTTCCTGAAATTGCAAACCAACAAGTAGCTCTCTTATTTTTGCTTTTAACTTATCTAGTTTGGCTTCAGTTGATTCGTCAATGCTTAGATCAATCAATTCAAAATCTGGCATTGTTGGTATTATATTGTTGTAACCATAAGCTATAAGCAAATCTTCAATGATATCTCGCGCATTCATAATGTCTTGCCTATAATTAGGATAACTAAACACAAAACAATTTTTTTGCGTTTTAACATCAAAACCACATTTGTTTGCCAGTTGCTTGATTTGTTTAAAGTTAAATCTAAATGCTTCTAGCTTTTTCTTGCTTACTTTAATTGTTTGCTTTTCAAACTTGAGCATAGTCGTTTTATTAGGATATTTAATTTTAACTGTATAAAGCTTTGCATTTCTGTCTGCCAAAGCTAAAGCAACAGACAACGCTACTGGCAGGACAAAACGTTCACTGAAGCCTGTCACTTCAACAAAAAGGTTTTTTGTTTGCTCTGTAACCTTACCCGTATAAGCTGAGTTAATGATTGGAGGCATACTTAATACATTATTAGCATTATCGATAAGAATAGGGTACTCTAAAAAACCTTCTAACAAATGTCCGTATTGCTTACCTTTCTCATGCCTTGACAATATTTGTTTAAGGCTTAATTCTTTATCAAAGTCAAGAGGCACAAACTTAAACTCGGGCGGCTTAGTTGTATATGTAATCGGCCAAACAATTTTATCAAAATCGTAAATACCTAAAGAAGCTTGTTCTCTTTTTCTGCCAAAATTCTCGCACAGTTTTTCCTGCAACTGTATAAGCTGTCTAAGTAAAGCATCGTTAATGTTAACATTTTTAGCAATAAAACAAGTAATGCATGGCCTTACGCTAAGAACTTTCTTATCAACTTTAAGCAAAAACTGTGATGGTTGTAGCTTATATTGCTTTAATTTGCCGAACACTTTACTATTTATTTCTCTAGCAAGACCTTCAACGCACCATAACTCTGGACGGTTAACATCTTTAATATCAACCTTTAACACATCACCATCTACCGATTTTATTTCTGCTTTTGCATAACTAAGGTAATCGCTAAGCATAGCTAAATCTAACTTTTTTCCTAAAAGTTGCTCCATATCAGCTTTGCTTATTTCGATTGTTGGCATTTTAGTTTTATTTAGCTATGATTATTTTAATGTTTGTTTTCGTAAAAATTCAAGCTGATTGCTAAACAATAAGCGTATATCATTTAAGCCGTATTTTATCATTGCAAGTCTATCAATACCTAAACCCCAAGCAAGTACTGTAATGTTTTCATCATAACTAGAGCCAAGCAATGGTTTAACAACTTCTTCTCTAAAAATGCCTGCGCCACCTATTTCAAGCCAATTCTGCTGAAATTTTACATCAATTTCAACGCTAGGCTCAGTAAAAGGATAGTAATCTGGCAAAAATCTTATATGTTTTGCTTTTGTAATACTCAATGTTAATTGTTTCAACACACCAAGCAAATGGTTAAAGTTAAGGTTAATACCAATAATGATCCCTTCAAGTTGGTTAAACTCGCTTAAATGCGTTGAATCAACAACATCTGGCCTAAAGCATCTTGCAAGTGCATAGTATTTAGCAATTACAACTGGATCAGAGCTTTTCACTTTTATTGTTTTTAGCTTTTCACGCAACTTATACAAGGTGTATGCACTAACTACTGTTGTCTGGGGCCTCAATATAGCTTGTTTTGCTTTTTCTTCACTCCAAGTATACTTCCATGATTGCTCATGCGTTTGCTTTACTGCTTTAACCAGTTGTTTCGGCATTTCAAGTTTTGAAGCCACATTAACGCTGTATGTGTCTGACCACTCTCTAGCAGAATGAAACTGCGGTTGAAATAAGGCATCAAAATTCCAGAACTCATTAACAATTAAAGGTCCATACATTTTTTTGAAACCTAATTGCTTTAGCATAGTTTCAACTTCAGCAAGAAAATGCAAGTAATAATGAGGTTTACCTCCTTGTATTGATGGTACACTACTTGTTATATCATAATAGCGGAATTTTTGGCCACGCCACGATTTTGATTTGAGCATCTCAGGAGTGAGCCTTTCTATAAGTTTGACTTTTTCTTTTTCAAGCAATGGCAAGATAGCTTTGCCTTTTTCTGTTAATTCATAATTATATATGCTCTGTTTTTCTACCTCAATAATTCCTGGCCGCTTTACAAGTTGTTCATAGCAGTATTTTTGTTCATCAGTTAACGCGTTAATATCAAGGGGCAATTGCTCAAGAAATTTTTCTTCTAGCAATTTTTTTGATGCTTGCTTAACAAGTTTTATAACATTTTTATCAATTTCGATTATACCATATTTTTTTAGCACACCTATTGCTGCTGTTAGCTCTTGCTGTGTTAAAAATGATTTTGCTTCCTCAAATGTTATAGACTTATCACTAGATTTATACAAAGCGTTAAGCAATTGTCTTTCTGGTAATCCTTTTTCTCTATACACCAGTCCGTTTTTGCCTAGAACAACTTTCTTTGTTTCACTTACATGCAATTTTATAAGACCTTTGTTCGATAGAAACATTAACGCGCGCAGTACTGCTTCCTTATTAAGCTTGGTCTTTTCGATGAGTTGTTCTAAATTACAAGAACTGAGTAAAGGTAAAACAGCACGCTCTTCTTCTGTTAAACTTAACAAAATATCTTGCAACTCATTAAGCTTATTATGCTTAGATTTACCATTGTGCTTATGCTTAGCTGCTTGGTTTGACATGTTAAAATCAGCAAAACCAGATTTAAAAATATAGCGGCAAAAGCATGGGGCCAGAGGGATTCGAACCCCCGTCTGCCGGTCTGGAGCCGGCCGTTCTGCCATTGAACTATGGCCCCAACACCAAATCAAAATCTAGAATGATATTTAAACCTTGCTACTTGAATTCCAAACATTTAAATATGTGGAATCATAATCTAAACTAACAAAGTAAAAGCAACACAAATTAGAATGGCAAAAAAAAGAGGTAGTAAAAAGAAAAAGCAAGATATAGAAAAGTTATTTTTAGAAAATTTGTTGTTGCTTGAAAAAACTCTTGCTGAGTTAGTAACTTCATTCAAAAAACTTGAAGCAAAACTTACAAAACTTTTGAATGTATTTGAAAAAGCTGCTGAAGCTATTTCTGAAGCTGGAGAAGAGAAAAAGGTAAAAGAAACAATTACTGAAAAAAAGAAAGAAGAAAAAGTAACAAAAACAACAAAACCGACAAAAGCAGCAAGCGATGAACTTGCATCAAAGTTAGAATTGCTCATTGAGCAAAATAAAGCAATAGCAGAAGGATTAATGTTACTTGAAAAATTCATAAAAGAAAAGCTAGAAGAAAAAGAGTAATTAAGTATGGCAAATCGCAAATTAATGCATGAAAAATTTGAGAAATTTCTACTTGAAGCGATAAAGCAAACGCGAAACTTAAAGAGAAAAATCAAAAGAAAGCCAGAAAAAACTAGGAAAAAAGAAATAGAGAAAAAAAGCATCGAAAAACCAAAATTGATCATGAGACAATTCGCCATGCCTGAAACAAAATTGTTTAGACCTTTGCCAGAATTTGCTCAACAAGTAGGCAAGGCTGAAGTAAAGCTGTTAACAAGCTTAAAAGAGTTTAAGCCAAGTATAAAGCAAGAGCAATTTAAGGAAGGAGTGAAAGAAGAAAAAAAATTTGATTTTGGAAAATTGAATGAAATAGTGTACAAGCCAGAAGTAGCCGCAATAGAATGTAATGGTCCTAACACAGAAATCATAGCAAAAACAAGAGATGAAAAAATAATAAAGACAAACATAAAACTAACCAAAGATGAAATAATGGAATTGATAGCAAAAATATCGGCAAATACAAAAGTGCCAATTACAAGATTGTTTCAAGCCATATTTAATGAATTTAGCATTACAGCAATCATCGATGACGAACCAAAATTCGTGATAGCAAAGTTAAAATAAAAATAATTAAAACAAAAATAAAATGATAAATTACACGCCCATTCCGGTTTTAATGCAAATAGGAAGCATTAAGATATATAGTTGGGGGGTTATGTTAGCAATAGCGATTATTGTAGCAGTATTACTTATATTGAAAAAAGCACAACAAGAAAAATTAAGCAAACAACATTGCATAAACATAGTACTTATATCTATAATTGTTGGACTTATATTCGCCCACCTTGGATGGCTTGTTGAAAATAAACCGCGCAGCTTTATAGATATTATTAACATAACTAGCGGACTTGCTTTTTTTCCAGGTTTTATTGCAGGATTGCTTGCGGGCATTACTTATGTGAAATGCAACAAATTAAACTTAATGCACTATCTTGACGTGTTTATGCTTTACTTTCCATTAGCACATGCTATAGCCAGAATTGGTTGTTTTCTTAATTGGGACGATTATGGCAAATACACAAACGTGGCATGGGCAATAAAAGTACAAAATGATCTGCCAAGACATCCAACACAAATTTACCATGTCATAGCAAACCTGTGTATATTTGCTGTACTCATGATTATCGACAAAAAAAAGAAAAAAAACTACTATAAACAAAATCATGGCATAGTATTTGTGTGGTATTTATTTTTGTACAGCATTACAAGATTTATCATTGAGTTTTGGCGAGACAATCCTTTGCATTACGGATTAACAGCAAGTCAATGGTTTTGCCTTGGTATGTTTTTATTTGCTATCTGCATGAGCATTAGTCAACAAAAGAAAAATCAAAAAAGCAAATCAAAAAAATTAAACCAAACATAAAAATATTATAACTTCCTAATGCCAAGTTCATCAAGAATATCAGCTGGCTTTTGTGTTTGTTTTTCTTGTTTTTTTTGCAGTTCTTCGTAACTTCTTCTTAGAGATTTCCAATGAGCAATATCGTGTGTCTTGCCAAGACGCATGTAAATCTCGATAATCTTATCAATGATTTGTAAAGTTTTTTCTGGTTGCAATACATTCAAATCGACTATAACGCTTAAAGCTTTTACAGTTTCATTATATTTTTTATTAGCAAAGCACTCATTAGCTTTACTAATCAATGCATTAACTAAACGTATATCTAAGTTATGCTTAATAGCTTGTGGCTGCTCTGCTTTTGCTTTGTTAAAAGCATGTAACGCAATATTATATTGACCTGCTGCAATAAGCAATTCTCCTTGTCTTGCATAAAGTTCAGTTTTTTCTTTCTCTTTTCTTGCCAATTCAGCAGCACTTCCTAAGTGATTGCTAGCAAGCATTAACCAATTTCTCGCTTTATAAAGTTCAGCAAGTTTAATGTGTGCATAAACACGTACTTCATCATCTATGTTTTGTTTCAATAAATTTTCAAGAAATTCTAGCTTAAGGTTTTCTGAAGTAAGCGCATTAAGCTTGGCTTCAATTTGCTTAAGTTTGTCATCATGCTTGTAATCATGCATACTGAATACGCACTGTTTAATTTTTTAAAACTTTTGGTGATAGCTTGATACAATGGTTGATCTACCATAATTGAGATTTCTGTTAGCTATTATTTTGGTAATGATGGCATAAATAATAGTCATCAGAATTATCAAGCTTATCAAGATAACAATTATCTGTTGTAGTTTGTTCACAACCGCAGTTTCTGTCGTAATACCATAACCAACCAGCTCTACTTTAATTTTACCTGGAGCGTAACTTAATACATAAGCAATACCATTTTCATCTGTTTTTGTCCTGACAACTTCGCCAGAAGGTAATTGAATGATCAATTCTTGATTTCTTATAGGATTGCCTGAACTATCTCTTACTTTGATAGTAATTAATTGTCCAACATTAACAGTTTCTGGAACTTCTACATTTGGTTTTGGCTTGGCATTGACATTAACTTGCTCTACATCCAAACCGGCAACATATGCTTTTATAACATGTTTTCCTGCAGCCAACATAATATTAATTCTGCCGTCAGCAGTAGAATAATTCACACCATCGACATTAATAATACCATCAACATAACTGTTGTTATACATCAGACTAATTGTAATGTTCTTTCCTTCTACAATAACATCAGGCAGCATAATTCGTAAACCTTCTCCGGCAATGCATTTGTGATTGTAACAATGCATGCCCTGTTCGCAGTCAGCATTGCTACAGCATTCATAAGCTATACATTTATGCTGCTTGATTACACCACATTTACATTCAACATTAATACAGTAATGGTATTGATTGCAGTACTCGTTTTGTTTGCAATCGTTATCTGTTATACATTCTGCGCAGAACTTCTTTGTTGTTCCTTGTAAACATAAACCTGAAACACATTGCATGTCGTATTCACATTTTAAACCCAGAGGAATGTTACAATGAACAATATCAATTTGTTTTTGTATACTGCAATATCCTTGTTTAGATGCTTTAACTGTCCATTTACCATAACTCAACGCAATACTTGCTGTGCCGCTAGCATCTGTATATATTGTTTTTCTTGTCAAACCATTCACAAATGTTATTGCTACATTTGCTATGCCAGATTCCCTACTTGCCGTAACTTCAAAAGTTTGTTGCTCGCATGCGACAGACGGCAAGGATAAGTCAAAGTTAATACATTCTGTCTCGCCACCACCAGCTGAAACTTGGGTAATTGAAACAGTAAAACTTATAGTTTTATTTGAACTATGGCCAACATTATCTGAAGCATAAACAGTTAAAGTGTAACTACCATCATTCAAGCTGAGTGTGTCGTTGATAAAGTAATTGTTGATCTTTATTAGTGTATATGTAACATTGTTTATTACAGCGTATACGCTTGATTCGTTCAAACTTAAATCATCTACGCTAACGTTAATTAAGTTTACACTTGTCGAATAAGTTGTTGATTGAGGATAGTTTATAGTTATGTTAGGTGGTGAAATATCAACAGTCAAGTTTGAACTAACACTGGCTTTGTTTGCATCATCATCGCTACATTGAACTGTATAATTATATTTACTTTCATTAAGAGTAATTGTTTTTGTGCAATAGCTAGCATTAACGCAATACAAGCTGTATACAGAAAGATTGCTGCTTAGAAGGTCTCTAATAATTATATCACAGCTTAAGTTTGTATCAACGTTATCTGTAACAGTAAAATTAAACAGCACTGTTGTATTGTTTGTAACAGTATAATCAGGTTTATATAAAGTTAAATTTGGCTCTTGTATATCAGCAAGTAAGATAGTTACTTCTTTATTTGTTGTTATGTTTTCTATTGTGTAGTTTAATCCATAACCAACACTTAACTTGTGCGCTGTAATGTTATAAGGATTAAAACTGGTTGAGCCTGTTGAATTTTGCTTTAGTTCATACAATGGAGTTGTTATTTTGCCGCCATCTGTATTTCCTGTAAATGCTACAGCATCATAAACATTATATGCTGTAACATTTGCATTGCTGATGCTTTTTCCTTGCGTATTATTAACATAAACATCAACCCACCACCCCACCCAAATCGTTGCATTGCCCCCGACAGTAAAACTGTCCCTATCAAACGTCACATTTACAAGATAATTATTGACATGCTCAGTTGTATTCGAGTAAACAGCATAACTCCAACTCACGCTCGGATTAGCAATCACGCTGTCCTTCACATAGTTATCTATAGGCTGGTTATCGCCGTAATTAGTAAATGCTAAACTATGGTAAACATTACCTTTCTGAACAAAAACACGCTCAAACTCGCTGTATTTCGCACCTTCAAACCACAACCTTGAATTCCAAAACGTATTGTTGTAGCCCGTCGTGTAATAACTGCCCGCCCTAACTTTAATGCCAACCGTTTTATTGCTGACTGCAATGCTGTTGTTAAATATGTTATGATTTATGCTTGTGTAATTGCTTTTTTCAATCTGTATGCCTGCACCATAATCAACAAAATCGTAAAACTTGTTACGCTCGATTGTCCAATTGTTCGCACCATCAACCAAGTAAACCCCAATCTTCCCACCACTAATCGTGTTGCCCGTCACATTATTGTTGCTTGCATGATAGCTGTAAATACCATAACCATCACTAGCTGTTATTGTCAGCGTGTTGTTGAAGATTGTGTTGTTGTATTGCTGGTTGTAAATTGTATAATAATAAATAGCGGTGTCAGCAGAAATCGTGTTGTTAATTACCTCTACATACTTCGGCCAATATTTACTGCTGTAATATGTAAGATAGACGCCGTATTGCGATTGGGTTATGTTGTTGTTGTATATTCTTGATTTTTGACAATATCTTCCTGCAATTGCTTTTGTCGCATTAACGAATTTGTTGTTTTCAATTAATTGATTATCGCCGTAAAGATTATGGCCGACATTACTAATATTAGTGAAATTGTTAAACTTTATTTCATTATAAGCAGCTCCCGTACCCTCTGCAACACCATTATAAACATTTTCGAATTTGTTGTAATAAATATAATTCTTGTAGCCGTATCTAGGGAATGTTATAGAGTTGGTTGAAATATCGCTGAAAGTGTTGTGCTGTATGTAATTGCGTCTAAAACCTCTATAGGTGTCGCTCTTTGCCCACAACCCGTAATCGTTATTGCTAAATGTGTTATACTCAAAATGGCTGTCTTGAATATAATTATCACCACCAGCACAGTAAAGATACATACCATAAGTATTATCATGCAAGTTGTTAAAGCTAAAATTAAGCTCGTCTAAAATAACATCTCCTTGAACATTCGTATGTATTCCCTCGGTAAAATTCGCAATCTCGCAGTTAAAAATTGTAACGTTATTGCTGTTGTTAACGTAAATGCCAGCCCCGCTTGTATTACCAACAATGCTATAGCCCGCACAATCGAACACAACATTGTCTGCAGTGATGGTGAAGCATGTGCCGTTATTCTGCAATATACCTTTTCCCCTATAATAATGTTGTTTAATTTCATCTGCAGTTAAAGCACGATTGTATATTTTTACTTCGTCGATTGTGCCGTTAAACCAGTATGAAGATAAAGATTTGTGAGCTCCCACTAACCAATTTCCATCAGCACTCTCCACAGTCATAGTTCCATCATTTGTTTTCACACCATTAACATACCACGTCCAAGTTCCCTTCTCTTTATTCCATACAAACGCAAGATGTTGCCATTCATTTTTCTTTACAGCAATTCCTGAATCTTTACGAGAACCTCCAGCCATGCTGTGCCAGGTACCAGTATCATCCTCTGCATAAATCCAAGCTCTCCCTGTGCCTGTGCCATCCATTTGTTGAACTACAACCATAGTCCCAGCTTCGCTTGGAAGAACAGTCGGATAAACCCACACTTCAACAGTAATGCTGGTGGTAGAAGGGTCGATAGTTAAGCCTGTTTTAACATAATCATCAACACCGTCAAAACTGAATGCGCCTCCGACAAAACCACTCACATAAGTTGCACCATAAACAGTAGCGTTGTTTGTTCCTTCTCTACTATAATCTTGTTGACTAGTTGAATTTTCATCGAACTTCAAGTAAAGCACAGAACCATTATCTTGACTGTCAACTGCTCTCGTGTAGTTTAGCGCGATTGATGCATTAATTGCAGCACAACCATTAACATAATCAGCATAAATTTCTTCACTGCTTAAAGCACGATTGTATATTTTTACTTCATCGATTGTGCCGTTGAAAAAATATGCAATATTATCGCTATTATCCCTGTTCGCTCCAATTAAGACAGAATTCGCACCATTTGCAGTAGTGCCAGTATATGTTGTATTAGTAACTTTTTCTCCGTTAATGTAAAGTTCCACTATGTTGCCATCCCATCTAACAACAAGATGTGTCCATTTATTAATAGAAATATTCACTTGTGGATACCATATTAATCCCCACGCTCCAGAAGAATCACCAATTAAGATCTGAATATGATTCGGATCAACAACACCATTATTATCAAAGAGTCTAATTCTGTATTCGCGATTTCCATTAGTTCCCCCTTTATCCACTACAGACATCAAAGCATTATTGCTAAGAGGGTATACCCAAGCTTCAATAGTGAAAGAGCTAACTAAAGTTAAACTATCACTATCACCAGCATCCACATAATCATCAACACCATCAAAAGAGAGAGCATTGCCATACTTGCCTGCTACGAGACTCGCATTATAAACAGTAGCGTTATTGTTTAATGCATAATCATAAGTAATGTTGTTTACTACTTCATCAAATGAAAGATGCAGCACAGCTGAACGCATGCGTAAAGTGTTAGCTGCTACAGTTTGAGTAAAAACAATAGGTAAAATAATTGAGAGAATAAAAAGATAGGTAAAAATAAATTGTAATGTAATTCTATCGCGATGCTTTACCATCATTTTGTTTATTTAACACCTCTTTTCTTTACAAATCAAAAAAATTGAAATTTAAAAAACTTACTCAGTTCTCAACTTTCAGGAGTGCTAGACAACATGCAAAAACAAACATGCAAGAACACAGCGCTAAACAACAAAGCACAACAATGCAAACATTTAAAAAGCACCATACCTTAACTAAAAAATGATGACATTTTACAGTGACTAAAATTTATACTAACTAATAAGTGACGATAAAACCGAAAGATTTATAAAGTGTTATAACTTAATGATAATAACAAAAATAAACTAAATTAAATCAACCAAAAAACAAAATGAAAAAGCTAACTTTTGTTTTTATGGCAGCTTTGTTTTTGCTTGCTGTAGTTGCAGGGACTGCAAAAGCAGTAGATGACATTGAAGAGATGTATGTATACTTGAACGGCCATTATGTAAGTGAAGACATGAAGTTCAGTGTTGAAAGGGGTGATGTACTTGGAATAAGAGTATTATTTACAACAGGATCGTTCTGGGGTGAAAAGAATGATATAAGAGTGAAAGCTTGGATTGATGGTTACAGAGATGAAATAAGTGCTGAAACAGAAAGGTTTGATATATATGGCAGCACAACATACAGCAAATACCTAAGCTTAAGAATACCTGACGACATTGATAAAGGAACATACACACTTTATGTATTAATTACAGGTAAAAAAGAGCTAAGCGGTGATAAAGAGAAGAGATTAACACTAAAAATACAAAGAACAAGTTATGAGTTGGATGTACTTTCAGTTGACCTAGCATTGCCAGCAACAGTAAATGCTGGTGAAGCAATAACAGCTGACGTCGTAGTGAAAAATACTGGCAGCCAAAAGATAGATGATATCTTTGTTGAAGCTGCAATACCTGAACTTGGATTAAGCAAAAGAATTTACATTGGTGACTTATATCCTAACGACTATATTGAAGAGGGTGAAAGAGACACAAAGAAAGTGACAGTAACATTCACAATACCAGAAAGTGCTGAAACAGGAACATACACATTTTACGTCAAAGCATATGATGAAGATGCAAGTGCAGAAGCTGAAGAATACTTCAATGTAGTTGGCAAGCAAGTAAAAGAAGAAGTGCAATTCGTTGCAGAAGACTACAGCAAAGATGTAAAGGCTGGCGAAACAGTAACATACAAATTAATTGTAGCAAATACAGGAGAAGAAACAAAACCATACACAATTGAGGTTGAAGGTACAAGAGGATGGGCAACAGTGAATGTCGAGCCAAAAACATTCATATTGGCTAAAGACGGAATACAAACAATAACATTAACATTGAATATTGATGCAGATGCAGTAAATGCAGAACATGTATTTGCAGTTAAGCTAACAAGTGACGGAGAAGTGCTAAAAACAATAAACCTTGCTGCAAACATTGAAAGTGAAAAACCAAAAACAACAGAGCTCGGCTTGTGGTTAGCTGTAATCATACTTGCAATCGCAGTAATCGTACTTGCAGTAGTACTAGCAACAACTCAAAAAGGCAAAGCTGAAGAGAAACCTGAAGAGGTTTACTACTAAGCTTAGTTTTTGTTGTTTTTTGCTTTTTTATTTTTTATTTTTTTCTTGCTTTTGTTTTTTGTTTTGTTGTTGCATTTTTTACTGCTTTTGCCATTTTAAAATTAGAAAAATATGAATAAATTTATTATCGTAAAGTTTATATATCAAGTTAAGCTTTTTAAGTGATAACAACCTCTAATAAACTTTGCAAGAGTTATGATAAAAACAAAAAAACTAAACAAAATAAAATAAAAATGGTATCAAAAAATATAGCAATAGTTTTGAGCTTATTTGTTTTTCTGTTAACGCTGAATACAGTGAGTGCTTTTGATGTAGAAACAAACATAGTAACAAATGCTGTATGCCCATCTGAGACAATAATTATCGAGGATGTTGTGAAGGCAACAACAAGTAGCAGTTTTGAAGTAATGCTAAGCGGTAATACAGATTTCGTTACAGTAATGCCACTAAGCTTTACACTTGATGCAGGCGAACAAAAAAGCATATACAGTTATATAACACCACCAAGCAATGCATTGCCTGGCTTATACAGCTTTAGTTTGATAATAAAGAATGGGCAAGAACAAAAAACAATAACACATGAATTTATTGTAGAAAACTGTAATGAATTAAGCTTAACATTACAAAATGCAGAAACATGTGCATGCGACACTGTACAGCTTGAAGCAGAAATAACAAACAATGGTGTATATGAACAAACTTATGCAATAAAAGCATACCCGAGCATAGCAACGCCAAATGTTGATAAAATAACATTAAAGCCAGGCCAAACAGAAACATTCTATGTCAGCGTTAAAGTGCCATGCACTGCAAAAAACAACATAAAAGTAACAGTACAAGCAGAATCGCTACAAACATACGCAACAGCCAAAGCAGTAGCCACAATAAATGTGAAGCAATGTTATGGTTACAATGTTGAGCTGCAACAAGACAGCTTTAGCATTTGTGATGGTGAAACACTAACAATACCTGTAACAATAACCAACCTTGCGGAACAGCCAAACTACTATGAATTGTTGCTTACTGGTTATAAGCATGCAAGCTTGAGCATTAGCGAGTTAAGTATCGATGCTGGACAAACGAGGCAGTTCAACATAAATGTAATGCCACCATATCTTGAAGAAGGCAACTACACACTAAAGTTGCAGGTGTTAAGCGATAAAGGCAACATAATGACAACAAAGAATATAGCATTAACCATAAGAAAATGCCATAGCATAGCAATAGATATGCCAACAACGAGCGATGTGTTATGCAATGCTTTAACTAACACTTACGCAATTTATGTAACCAACACAGGAGAAAAGCCGGCAACTATAAGTTTAAGCACAGACGGCGTCAATTTTGCAACACTTAGCAATTATTCATTACAACTAGATGCCGGAATGCAGCAAGCAGTAACACTAACAGTAAGTCCCCCTTATGAAACAAAACCAGGCACATACAACATAAAGATAAAAGCAAGAGATACAGTAAGTAATGCACAAGCCACAGCAACATTACAGCTCGAAACAAAAAGCATAGAGCAATGTTACATGCCACGCATTTACACAAATACAGACACCATAGATATAGAACAAGATAAAACAGCAACAATAATGTTTACTGTAGAAAACACAGGCAGCAATACAGCAAGCTATGATATTAGCATAGAAGGGACTGCAACAAGATTTGCTAGTTTAGTGCCGACATTAATAACACTTAAACCAAGACAAGCAGAGGTTGTTTATGTTTATGTAGCACCAAGTATATTCACACCAGTTGGCAGTTACACATTAACGTTGAATGTACGTTATAACAAAACAGCAATGATCGCAAGTAAAACAGTAAATATCAATGTAAAGCCAAAAAGTAAAAAGCAACAAGAGCAAGAAATTCAAACAATCGAAGAAGTAACAGAGACCAATCAAACAGTATCAATATGGCAAAAGATAAAGAACGCATTTGCAAGATTTTTTTCAAGATTTAAAATAAAAAAGCATGAAGAAAACGAAATAGAAGAGCTACTAAGTGAGATGGAATCTGAACTAAATCAACCAACTGTAACGAGCGATGTGGTAAGTATTGAAGAAAATGAAGAAAGTAACAGCAATGCTGATGTTGAAGCTGCTGAACAGCTCTTGCCAGAAGCCGGGCAGCAAGAAGCACAAGTTGCACAGCAAGAAGCAAGCGATATAGACGAATTGCTCAGCGAGCTTGAAACAACACAAGAAAGCAGTACAAATTGGGAAAACATAATGAAGCAATATAAGTGGTACTTTGTTGGCATTCTAGCAGCAATCATCATTGCAGTAATACTAACAGCCACAAATAGCTGGAAGAAAATAGCAAAATTTTTTGAATAATTTTTTCTTTTTATTTTTATTTGAAAATCTTGCTACAAACCCTGCTATGCTTAACAAAACAACATCTTAACAAGTTTTATAAATGTTGTTAGCTTATTTGTGTTATGTACAAAAAAGAGGTGTATTGGCCAAGAGTAATAAAGATACCAAAACAAGAAGGCAAGTTGAATGAAGAAGAAAAATTACAGCACGAAATAGAACAATATATACATAAAGTTAAGCCGTTCGAAAAGCAAGAAATGCTTTATAGTGTTTATCTTAACAACATCAATTATGCAAAAACAATAAGGCAAAAACAATTGTTGTTTAGCATCATCAAAGCAATGAACCTGATTGATCGCAAGCATTTTGTTTTGCCTCAGATGAAAGACGTATGCTACAATGACATAGCATTACCTTTATGTGCAGGACAGACAATAAGCCAACCGACAACAGTTGCAAGAATGATTCTGCTTTTTGAACACGAATTTAGCAAACAATCACTAAACAAAGCAAAATGCGAAATAAATAGTGTGCTTGAGGTAGGCACTGGCAGTGGGTGGAATATCGCTTTGATAGCTTGCATTTTTGATCACTTGCAAAAGCAAAAGGCAAAACAAAATGATAGGCAAAAAAGCAAAGCAGGAAGTAAAAGCTTCACAAGTGTGGAAATTATAAAAGAAATAGCAGAACTTGCAAAATCGAACATAGCAAGAATACAGAAAAAATTAAGCAAAAGTAAAAAACAAAAACAGATTGCTGGTGCATTACGCAAGATCAAAATCATAAATGCTGATGCTTTTGATAAAAACACTTCTGTCTGGGCAAGCAACTATGATAGAATTATGTTTACTGCAGGGATACACAACAAGCAAATTGAAGCAAAAGCAAAAGAAATGGCAAAAAGATTGCTTAATGATGGTGGTATTGCCATATGCCCGCACACTTATGGGCCGCTTAAAATATGGATAAAACATAACAACAAATTGTTTGAAGAAACTACAGCTGATGAATATATGTTTGTTCCACTTGTTAAAGTGTAAAAGATTATTTAAAAATGAAAGTAAGTTGATTATTATAATTTCATAAAATAGGGATAAATCTGCTGATTGGTTCTTCATGAATTATGAAGTAATCATAAGTTCTAATCGTGTTTCTAAAATTTTTCCTTAATTGTTCAATAATTGAAAAAAATTCTTCTCTTGTTTTTGTTAGAATTTCAAATTCTAGATCTGGCTTGCCTATGGGTTTGGTTATATAAATACAATTTGGGATGGACTTTAAGGCTGTAATGAGGTTATCAAAGTTATCTTTTGTTAGGTTTTGAAGATAAAGTAAAACCTTAATATTTGAATAACCAAATTTTTTATAATCAATCAATGTCCTAAACCCTACTATTATTTTTTTCTTAACCAAATTTTTTATCCTGTAACTTACCGCCCTGCCTGAAAGACCGAGCTCTTTACTCAGATTTTCATAACTCATTCTTGCATTTTTGGTTAAAAGCACAAGCAGTTTTTTGTCAACATCATCTAATTCATAAGTTTCAATTTTTCCACCTGTTTTAAATTCTTGAAAGTTTCGTTTTAATAAAAATCTGTAAGGAAATTGCCATAAGTGTAAACCTATCGAAACTTCTTTTTCTAAGATGTATTTCCCATATTTGAATACAAAATCGTCAATAAATTCCTCAAATTCTATCATGTTTCTTGCCCAATATCCCACTACTAGATCCCAAGAACCATAAAGAATGCCTAAATATGCTATTTTAGGATTCTCTTTAAGATATTTTAACATTTTTTCCTCGATTTCCTTTGTTATATTTTGAAATTTCAAGAGTAATCTGCAATAATAATAGCCGAGTTTTGCTGAATTTATAATGGCATAATACTGCTTTATTATCCCTTCCTTCTCGAGTTTTCTAATTCTGTAAAGAGCTACTTCTTTAGAAATTCTAACTTTTTTAGCTATTTTTGAAATAGGTTGTCTCGCATTGAAATCTAGTTCTGTGAGTATTTTTCTATCTTTTAAATCTAGTTTTCTTTTTTCATGCATGTTTAATCTTCAGAAAAAATGATATTTAAATTTTTCTATTCGTGAAAATTTTTTAAAATAAATTTTATAAATTTTCGCTGCTAATTATTACCATAGCTAAGTAGTAAAAATTCAAAATATAAAAATGAATGCCAATGAATATTTCAAAATAATGGAAGAAACTGGAAAAGCTACATATAGAAGAATAGAAGATTATCTAGATAGAGATATAAAAGAAGAAGGGTTAAGAAAATTTATTGAAAATTTTATTGATGGTAGATTGCAAAACAAAAGAAGGTTAAGGTCTTTGCTTGTAAGAGGAGTTTATAATGCAGTAACAAGGGATGATGAAGAAAGAAATAAATGGAAGGAAAAGATATTAGATGTTTGTGCAGCATTTGAACTTTGGTGTATAGCAGATTACTTAACTAATGATGTTTTTGATGACAAACTTGATAAATGTAAAAACAACATAGATAGAGATCCTAACTTGTTTTATATTGCTTCTACTGTAGTTAGAGAGATAGCAGAAAATGCTTTAAGAGATGCTGCAAGAAAATTAAGGCCAGAAAAGGAAAAAGAGGTAATTGGGTTGTTCAGTAAACTCGTAGATTTTGCTTATCATCATCAATGGGCTGATTATACAATGAAATACAAAGGAGAAACACCAAAAGAGCTGGAAACAAAGTTAGATGAAATATTCAAAAAAAGATATGTAGATTATGAAGCAGGAAATTGCTTTGGAAAAATGTGTGAGATTGCAGCAATATTGTTTGGAGCTAATGAAAATGAAAGAAAAGCACTTGCAGAATATGGAGATTCCTTTTCAATCTCTCTACAAATAGTGAATGATATTGCAGATATCGCTACTGGAGGCTATGATTTAAAAAACAAACTCCTAACATATCCTTTGGTTTTAACAATGGTAAGAACAGGAAAGAATGTTTATGGAATGAATGAAGAAGAGGTGAGGAAACTTTTTGTTTTATCTGGAGTGTTCGAGGAGTGCAGGAAAATAGCAGTTGAAATAGTAAGAAAAGCAAGGAAAAAGCTGCATATTTTTGAGAAGGAGAAAAGAGAACTACTTTCAACAATGTGGGTCTTTGCTTGGACAAATAAGTATTACCAAATCCTAAATAAAATAAAAAACCAAGAAAATGGCTGAATGGTTTAAAGAATATTTTGGTTTGCAGTATATTATAGGGGATAACACAAAAGCTTTTGGATTTAATAGTTTGGAAGATAGGGTAGAGTATGAAGTAAACCAGATTATAGAGCTTGGAGAAGTACGATGGTATGAAAATTTTAGATGTTCCTTGTAGTTATGGAAAACATGTAATAATGCTTGCCTCCAAGCATAATTGCGATATTTTTGGTATTGACATAAACCACATAGAGATTGATGTAGCAAGATATAGGGCTGAACATGAACTTGACGTTAATGAAAAACCACTAAAACTAAAGAAAAAGCCAAAATTTATGGCTGCTGACATGAGAAATTTTTCTGACATACTTAATAATTTTGATTTAATCTATAATTGGTTCTGGAGTTTTGGTTATTTTGGTGATGAAGAAGATAAAAAAGTTTTAAAAGAGTTTTATAATGCTCTGAAGCCAAATGGCATTTTACTAATCCATACAATCACAAAAGAAAATATTATGCCAGATTATATTACAGATTGGAAAAGAGAGATTTTGCCATTAAAAATTAAGGGAAAAGGGTATCCTGGAGGAATCTTACATTTTACAAAGGTTTTCAATCCAGAAAAGAGCACATTGCATACAACATGGATAGTAATGCTAAATAATGGAATAATATTACCAGAACATCCTGTAGTTTCATCTGTCAGGATGTATAGCATAGATGAATACATCAGTATGCTAAAACAAACAGGATTCAGAAAAATCGAAGTTCATGATAGTTATTATCCAATAACAATTTTTAAAGCAAGAAAATAACACAAACAAAATGAAACAAAACAATTTCCAAATAAAAGGGTTATACGGAATAACATATCCTTATCCAGGAATCTCTATTTTAAAATCGATTGAAATAATGATCAAAAAAGGAGCAAGATTTATTCAGTTAAGAGAAAAACAATTAAGTGATAGAAAGTATTTGGAGCTGGCTAAAAAAGCTTTGAAGATTTGCAAAAAACATGGAGTTCAGTTAATAATAAATGATAGAGTTGGCGTGGCATTAACTTTGAATTTACCCATTCATGTAGGAAAAGACGACTTAGGAGTTAAAGAAATAAAAAAAATTAAAAATATAAAAGTAGGATACAGCATAGCAAAGTTTGACGATATAAAAACAGAAGATGCAAAACATGCAGATTATTATGGGGTTGGCTCAATATTTTATTCTGCTCTTAAACCATCAAAAAATTATTTTGGAATAGATGGATTAAAAAAATTAAAAAAAGTAACTAAGAAGCCTATAGTAGCAATCGGCGGCTTTAACGAAAAAAATATAGACTCTGTTTTAAAACTAAAGCCAGATGCTGTTGGTATTATGTTTTACAAGTTTATCGAATTTCCGATATTAATAAAGAAAATAAAAGATTTTTATGAAGCAAAATGACAACACAACTTGAAAAGGCTAAAAAAGGAATAATAACTAAAGAAATTAAAAAAGCTGCAAGTAATGAAGAGATCGAATTTTATGAAACATCGTGGACAAAGGATAAAAATGAGTATGTGGCTTATCTTATTAAAAATGGTTGGAGTGTAATTCCAGCAAACAAAGAGCATATAAAAAAAGGATTAGAACCTATTGTTATAGGGGATAAGCATTCTGTCTATATTGTAGGTTACAGTGAGGAGCAAATCGTTAAAAACATTTTGGATGGCTATGATATGGTTAGAGAAGGAGCTATAACAACAAAGATAAATGCAAATATTGGAATAAGTCCTGAGGCAAGCTGCCTTGAAGAAGAAATAAAGAAAATGGAAACTGCAATTAAAGCAGGAGCAGACACAATTATGGATTTAAGTGTTCATAATGATCCACACTTAATAGATCACATAAGAAAAGAACTAATACAAAGATGTAAAAAACCTTTTGGAACTGTACCAATATATCAGGCATATATAGAAGCACAAAATAAGGGAGAAGATTTGAATATAAAGAATTACCTAAAAGTTTTCGAGAAGCATGCAAAAGATGGTGTTGATTTTACAACAGTTCATGCAGGAATAACAAGAAAAAGTTTGGGCTTGCTTAGAAGAAGGCTTATGCCTACTGTAAGCAGAGGAGGTGGCTTTATTTTAGAGTTTATGAAAAAAACGGGAAAGGAAAATTTTCTTTATGCGTATTTCGATGAAATTTTAGAAATAGCAAAGGAATATGATGTTACTTTAAGTTTGGGGGATGCTTTAAGACCTGGCTGTCTACAAGATGAAACAGATGAAGCTCAACTTTATGAATTAGAAATTCTTGGAGAGCTTGTAGAGAGAGCAAGAGAAAAAGGTGTCCAAGTAATGATAGAAGGGCCGGGCCATATTCCATTAAATAAAATACCCAAAAATATCTTACTTGAAAAATCGCTTTGTAAAGCTCCTTTTTACGTTTTAGGGCCTTTAGGAATAGATAATGCTGCTCCATTTGACCATATAGCTTCCGCAATAGGGGGTGCTTTAGCAGCTTACTGGGGAGCAGACTTTTTATGCTATGTTACTCCAGCAGAACATATAGGTTTGCCAAAATTAGAAGAAGTGAAACAAGGTGTTATAGCAGCAAAGATTGCTGCAAGTATAGCAGATTACGCTTTAGGCAATAAAAAAGTTGTAAAACAAAGTAATGAAATGTCTATAGCAAGAGCACAATTTAATTGGTCAAAAATGGCAGAGCTTTCTTTATTTCCGGAAGAATTCAAGAAAAGATTAAAAAAAGAAAAAACAAAAACCCCTCACCCTTGCAGTATGTGTAAACATTATTGTCCTTTAAAAAGAAAAGATCTTTTGGAAGAATAGGCAAATCTCATGTTTTCAGAGTTTACAGAAAGGAAAAATAAAATCTTATAGGTTGTGAAAAAACCTTGACTTTCTTACAAAGAAAAATGTTTAATTTGATTAGATTAATTCTGCTTAACATTAAGCAGCTCCCTCGCAACTTTTCTTGCATATTTGTTTGCCATCACTAAAGGCATTGGTAGTTTATATGGGCTAACAGTAAGTTTCTTAACAAGTTTAACTGCTGTAGCAAGGCTTATCTTGTGGCCTACGCTTACGATTACAGCCTTGCTTTGTGGTTTTGTTTGCACCAATTTTGCAATTAGTTTTTCCTTGCCGCTTGCATCAAACATATAAACATTATCATCTTGCACTTTACAGTTATCAAGCAATGAAGTTGCCACGCCAACAACAGCGTTATCTATTGCCAAACCAAGATGACTTGCAAGACCTAATTTTCTAGGATGCAATTGTCCATGCGCTTTAATAAATACAACATCAGGCTTCGTTTGAAGTTTGTTATAACAATCCAAGATTAGTTTTAGTTCTCTATAAGCTCTAAAACCTGGAATGTAAGGCAATGCGGGCTTTCCAACAGAAAATTTCTGTTCAACGAGTTGAAAAGAATCATCAATAACAACAATGCCAACAACAATCTGCCTAGCTAAATTTTCTATACCAACCCCAGCAAATAACTCAGCAGCATCAAAGTTAACACTATCTTTAGCAACAACAAGTTTAGCTAGCCTTCTCTGTTCTGCTTTAAATTCTTCAATGGGCAGACCTCTTTTTATTGCTTCTTGCTCTAGCATAACAATATAAAACAAAAATCCTTTTTAAAACTTTCGTTTTTGTTGTTACTTTTAGATAGATAAAGATTGAACCTAATTAAACTGTCTATTATAAAATTATTTTTTCTTTTTATTTAAGTGTTTATTTAAGTACTTTTTTACAACCTTCAAAAAATTTTCAGCATCTTTAATTGCTTCTTCTGCATCCAATCTTGAACAAAAAGCCCCTTTATATTGAACAGCATGCCTAGAAATTCTGTAAGAATCTAAAATATTTAAAAATTGAAAAATTTTTTCACTATCTTTAAATTTTTCTTTCAAAAATTCGATCATTGCAAAATGACTTCTTTCCTTTACACCAAAAGAAAATAATAAAGCTCTTGCTGAATGAAACATGCTGTTGTAAGCCAAAGTAAAAGCCACATCAAAGTATTCAATTTTCACGTTTCCTTTAGCTCTGTCCAGAAATCTGGCTGCAAGTTCTAAACTTCCATCAATCTGATTTCTATCAATTTTCTCTTTTCTAAGTAAACCTGCCTTAAAGTAATCCTCAATTTTCATATTTCAGCTCCATACAGCAAAATATATTTTGATAATAAAGACTGAACAAATTTATCATTTTTTCTTTTTAAATTTCTCCATTCACCCAAGGTAAAAATCTGAATTTTCACTTCTTTTCCAGTTTTTCTTTCTATTTTCTTTAATTCAGTTAACCCAAGCTTTTTTTGTTGACAGATTATTAAGAGATCGATATCAGAGCTTTCATCGTAAGTTCCTAAAGCATGACTACCATAAAGAATAATACTTGTTACGTTATTTTCTTTAGCAAATTTTAAGATGAATGGGTAAATGGTATCTAGGATATAAAAAACTTTTAATTGTCTTGTTAAAGCATTATCCAATAATGAATAAAGCAATAAATTTGCTTTTTTTCTTTCTCTTAAAATACCTGCTTTACTGTAAAATTTCAAATAATAATTTGCTGTTTGCGGGCTAATTTTCAATTTTCTTGCAATTTCTTTCAGATGGATTTCATTTCCTGTTTTGAGAAAGAATTCTAATAGTTTCCATCCTCTAAACTTTCTCCATTCTTCAATTATCATGTAAATCATACGATAGTTTGATATATAAAACTTTCGTTTGATAAATTATAATAACCAAAACTAACCGAAATACTGTTTGAACTTTGCTTGTGTTTGTTCATCAAAACTAGATTGAATTTTTGATATAATTTCAGCTATATTCACTCGGATCTTTTTCCACTCACGATAAGCTTTAGCGATAAACTCAACTTCAGTTTTTTCGTTATAGTCTTTCATTTCTATTGCCAAAGAATCAAAAATAAGCTTGGCGAGTCGCTTTACAATAGTATCAATTGTATGTTTATCATTTTCTGCAAGTTGTTTTGTCGCATACAAAAACAAAATCGAATCATGAGGCACAAGAAAGCGCTCAAGCAATCTTGCAAAACTTTCAACGCGTTCGTGAATTCTATGGCGTATTAATCTCGCGAGCAATTCTGTTTCATGCTCTGCAAGAAACTCTATGCCGAATTCTTGATTAAGCTGATCAAAACTTGGCAGCTTTGATCGTTTATATTTCTTCACCAATTTATTATAATCTTGTTTCAGTTTTTTTATTTTATTCATGTTTGACTAATGCTGCTAAGGTTTTTAAATGTTACATTGACAAAAAGCAAGTAAAAAAGAGAAAGCCTCGGGCGGGACTTGAACCCGCGACCCCAGCCTTACCAAGGCTGTGCTCTGCCAGGCTGAGCTACCGAGGCATCAAACAAAAACAACAAAAACTAAAAATTTTTAAATCTATCTGAAGTTGCTTTTCTGTGTTTTATGCCCCGGTGGTGTAGAGGCCAAGCATCCAGGCCTTTCGAGCCTGGGACCCGGGTTCGAATCCCGGCCGGGGCATTATGCAAAATGACAAAAACAAAGGCCAAAGCAAAAAACAATAAACAAAAACAGCAAACAAAAAAAGTTATAGTTGTTATTGGCACAATTGGTTCTGGAAAAAGTCTGGCAAGCAAATACATAGCAAGACGCTTTGGCTTTAAGCACATAACAATGAGCAACATTCTTCGTGGTATAGCAAAAACGAGAGGTATTAAACCAACAAGGCAAAATCTTGAAAAATTACAAGCAAAACTGCATAAAAAAGACAAATACTTCCTTATAGATAGGGTAATAGAAAAAATAATGAAAAGTTCAAAACAAAAATTCGTAGTTGATGGTGCACGTCATCCAGAGCAAGTTGAAAAACCAAAAAAGTTGCTTAATGCTTTTGTCTTGCTTATCGACGCTGATCCGAAAATAAGATTTGAACGCATTAAAGCAAGAAAAAGACGGGGCGATCCAAAAACGTTTGATGAGTTTTTACAGCTTGAGCAAAAAGAAAATAAAATATTTCGATTTAACAAAACAAAAAAATATGCTGATGCTATCTTGCTTAACAATTCAACAAAACAAAGCTTGTTTAAACAAATAGACAAAATAATGAAAAAATTGATAAAAGAAAAATAAAATGACCTTAGAAGAAACAGTTTATGAATGGAACAAAACAAAAGGAGAAAAAATAGAAAAAGAAATCGAAGAAATAAGAAAAATTCTTTGGGACATCTATATGAAATTAAAGAATGCTGTAGGATTGGAAAGATTGGAAGTATACCTTCGTGAGTTGGGTAAAAAGAAAGCATTCATATACACTCCAGACGGATTTGTAATCAAAAAAGATGAAGAAGAAATACTTTATGAACCAAAAATTGACAGGCGGGCTTTCTATAGAGAACCTAAGACAGAAGAAGGCGAGCTAGTTACAGAAAATTACATAACATTGAAAAGAAACAAGGATGAACTAGAAAAGATGTTTGAAGAAGCACTAAAAAAGATGATCAACCCAGAATAAGAACAATTTCTAGTAATTCCAAAACAAACAAAAAAGAAAGAAGAAGGCGGCCAGCTAATCGCCAGCCGCTGATGTTGCCTGGGAAGGGCCAGCATGATTTGTTATTTATGTTGTTGAATGAATGATGTTGATGTAAGCATGATTCACCTCTTTTTTGTTGTTTTTGTTTTACTTTTTGCTTTGCTGTTTTTTGTTTTTTGGTTTAGCTTTAAAAAATAAAAAAGGAAAAAGGCATTACTTGAATACAGTTATGCCAAGTTCTGACGTTTCTGGTTTGATCTCAGCTATGTTACTTTTTGGTTTTCCAAGGATGTATGGACTCTTCACACCTGTTATTATTGTAATTACTCTTACCTTTCCTTTGAAGCTTTTATCAATCCTTGCACCAAGGATTACTTGTGCATCAGGCGCAAGATTCGATGTGATTAATTCACCTATACTATTTAGCTCTTCTAGTTTACAGTCCTCACCACATGTAACGTGTATAAGTGCACCTGTTGCGCCTCTGTAATCTATGTCAAGCAAAGGATGCATTAATGCTTGTCTTACTGCTTCTTCAACCCTGTTTTGTGTATCGCTTTGACCAACACCGATTATTGCAACATCACCGTTGCGCATTATTGCAGAAACATCAGCGAAGTCAAGATTAATTAGTGAAGGTATCTGTATAGTTTCTACAATCCCTTTAATCATTGTACTTATCAATTCGTTAGCTACAGCAAATGCTTGTTCAATTGGCAAATTGCCAGCAATATCAACAAGCCTATTGTTGTCTATAACAATGACAGTATCGCACACCTCACGCAATTGTTGTAAACCGAATTCTGCTTTTTCTATTCTTGCTTTTTCTGTTTCAAAAGGCATTGTCACTACACCAATAACCAATGCTCCTTGTTCTTTTGCAAGCTGCGCTACTATGGGTGCTGCCCCTGTTCCAGTACCACCTCCTTCTCCAGCAACAACAAAAACCATATCAGAATTACTTACAACCCTTTTTATTTCTGCAAGACTTTCCTTTGCCGCTTCTCTACCTTTTGCAGGAAAACCACCGCAGCCAAGACCTCTTGTAAGCTCTTTACCGAGCAATAATTTTTCATCAGCTTTTGTTATACTTAAGTGTAAAGCATCTGTGTTCATTGCAATTACTGTTGCACCTTCTATACCTTTATTGTGTAACCATGTAACAGCGTTACAGCCAGCACCACCAACACCAACAACTTTAATATTAGCTTTTCCTGCTTTAAGTTCGTCAAAATTTATACCATATTGCTTTGCATTTTCTATTGCTTCTTTTGCGAACTCCAACATTTTGACCTCCTTTTTGTTTTATTTATTTTATTTGATTTTTTGATTTTGTATCATGTTGAGCAGGCAACCGAAAGGTTTAAATACCTGCTCAACATCAATTTTATTAAGTTTGAGCGAAGAAAAATATAACACATATTAAGTTCGGGTCGAGAATTATTAATGGTGCGACGACGCAACACCCGAACTTTACCCCGAAACAAAGCCCCTCTTTTTTATTAAATAATAATCATTAATAATTTAAGATTTCTACATTGTTGGAGTTTATAAATATTTTTGTGATATAAAACATAGATTAAAAGAAACAAAAGTGTTTTTGTTGGTTTATGTTGTTTTGCATTAATCTCTCTTAAATTTTTTTATCAACGATAAAATAAATGCTTCGTATGCTTTAACTACATCTTCGCATTTCGCATTTATCATTACACAAGTATCGGTAACGTTTATTGAAGTTTCATTACTTAAAGCAAAACCAATCACAGTAAGGTTTGTGTTAGAACAATTTTTTATTGGCACATCCCTAGTTAAATTCGAAACATTGTAAAGCAACGCTCCTTTAACCTTTACGCCAAGCACAGCCAATAGCTTGCTAACTTCTATGGCTGCAAGTGTGAAATTACTGCAATTTACGTCGGGCTGAAAACTTAAGTAAGTAAGTATTGATAGTTTTAAACTGGACAAATTTACTAACATACCCTCAAGTGAACGAGGATCATTACGCAAATATAGGTTGTAAACAATTGATTTCTCTTTAGTTTTTACAGTGAAGTTTGTATGATAAAGTTTAAGCTTTCCATATCGTTCGATAGTATAATTAAGACCATCATAACTAAAGTGGGTCAGCTTGTAATTGATTTTTGGCATAAATACAATTGCAAGCACAACAACAACTATAGCAATAAAAACAGCGAGCACAAATAAATCTAACTTATCAGGTTTGTTTTTAGTTTTTCTATTTTGTTTCTCACGTTTAGTATGCGCTTGCATTGTAAATAAAAATTAAGATTTTTTTATAATTTTAAATCTCTAATTAAGCCATCTGTTGTTTTGGTGGCTGGTGCTTATCTCTACCAGGAGGAGTCACTTCTGGAACCGAGAGCAACTTTGGTTTTTCGACACATTCTGTTAATGTTACACTATTGCTGTACGCACAAGTGATCTTATTTGTCTCACCTACTACAGCGGCAACAGCAACAGACGAAACGTTAGTAACACTTAACCTTGTGCAATCTATAGCATATGTTATTGATTGACCTGGTTCAGGCAAAACGACACTTGTACCATTGCCAAAAGGGATCCAAACGTCATAAGGTGAAACGCTTGGGTCAATTACAATAGCTTTACTCTGCATCGGTGCATTTAATTTTACAGCAATACCACTCAAGCCTTTAGCAGATGTTGGAACATTAACAGAAACTAGCACAACTTCATGAGTAACATTCTTTTCATCCATCACATAAGCTTTACACGTATACTGTTCATTAATGCTTAAAGAAGCGAAATTTTTGCATTGTTGTTCAAGATTGTTAAGCTTACTTGTGTAACGCACAACTATACCATAAATCATACCAGCAACACCAAGTACTATAACAATCATTAATACTGTAGCAATAAGTGCTGTAATTCCTCGTTTATCGCTTAGTCTTTTACAACCTCTTTTGAAACACATAGTATTTTTTATTCTTATTAGTTTAAATATTTTTTGTCAAACCCAATAAAGCAAAAACAAGACTGTCAACAACAACATTGGTTGAATTAACATCAGCGTTAACAAGCAGACAATCATCAAAGTTAACTTGTGTAATGTTTGAACTATTAAAAACAACAACAATACTCTGACTTGTTTTACTGCAAGTTTTTCTTGGTAGCTGTTTACAGTAGCTGTATTGCCATGTTTCAAGACAACATGGTTGAATACGCAATGCTTTAGCACTTATTAAACTAAGCAGGAAAGCTAAATTGTATGCATCAAAATTAGGCGATATTGCAGTATAAACAACTTTATCACTAAAATCATCTAATGTAATATTAGGCAATGGTACAGTTTGATTTGGTAGTATTGTAGTTGTTAAAGACACTTGTTTGTTATTTACCATTACATTAGTATGCCATAATCCGTCTGTAAAGTAAAATTTATGGCCGTAAAGCTTTACAGTTTTTCTACTGCTGTGCTGCTGTAAAGCAAAGCCAGCAATGCTAAATACCATTACAGCTGCAATGAACAAACTAAAAAGCAACTGCATGCGTTTTTGTTTTTTCAATTCTTGTTGTTTCTTTGAAATCGGTTTTAGCATCGTCATCATTGCTATTACTTAAGCAGTATTTTTATAATTTTCTTTTTTATTTTTTGTTTGGTTTTACTTGTAGCAATATGTATAAATTATACATGTAATAATACATATACATTAAAAAATTTGCATAATTTGCATTAAATTACATCAAGTTTGTCAAGTTCGCAACAATTTTTCTAGCGTTATTGCATTGCGTACTGCATAAGCATTAAAATCATTATTGAAATAACAGAATAATTGTTTCGGTTTTGGCTTAAGATTTTTTATTGCGATTACCCATTGTTGAAGTTCTTCTTTGCTATAATCATAGCGATACCACTTTTTTCCGTGAAAACGCACATAAACTACATCAGAAGTTTTAACGATCTGTTCTGGTAGTGAGGGAGCAGAAACAGCACAAAACACAATATTGTACTGCCTTAATAATTCATAAACCTGATCATTCCACCAACTAGAATGGCGAAACTCTATAACATTAACAACATCTTGTTGTAAGCATGACAAAAAAGTCTTAAGCCTTCTTAGCATTGCATCACTATATTTGAATGAAGGTGGAAGTTGAAACAATACACAGCCCAATGATTTATCAAGCAGTTTTGCCAAGCTATAAAATTTCTGCAACAATTTTTTTACATTCTTCAACTTTTTAATATGCGTAATTTCTTGATTTGCTTTTAACGTAAACAAAAATTGTCCTGCCTTGCCTTGTTTAGCTTTACCCTTAAGTTTGCTTACCCTGCTTGCTTTTTCACGCCAACCCACAATTGTTGATTCACGTGGCCACCTATAAAATGTTGCATTTATTTCAACAGTATTAAAGTATTTTGCATAATACTCAAACCATTTATTACTAGTTAGCTCGACAGGATAGAACAAACCACGCCAATGCCAATAGGCAAAACCTGATGTGCCTACATAACACTGCATTTTATTCGGTTAAATTTATTCATAAAATTTGATTATCTTCTTTTTTATATCTGCCCGCCCAACATAATCCTTGAATTTGTCTAATGTTAATAGCTCAAATTTAGCTGGCTGAAATTGTTGTGTTTGAGATTGCCGCATTTGTTCATCTTGTATAGCTTGTTGCATATTTAGTTCAGGTGCAAAAAATTGTCGCTTTTCAGTTTTTATCACCTTTCTTTCGATGTCAGACAAATTCGCTAAATCTTCTACCTTAACAAAATTTATTTGTTCTGTATGTTGTTCTTCAGCATAAAATTTTTGTCCAGCTTCATAAAATTGCTTTGCTTCATACATGGGTGTTGCTTTATATTTGATTTCTTTTTCTTGCTTTTCTTCTTCATTGCTCCACCCAACAATGTCAGAGGTTTTTTCTTCTAGTTTTTGTTTTTCTGTTGTTATTGTTCGGGTTGTTTGAGTTTGTGTTAATGGTTGCGATTGCTTTACTTGAAATTGTAAAGGCATATCAAACTCAACAGGCTGTAACAAATGTTCATGCCATGCTATTGCTGTTTGTTTCGTTTCTTGTGCTTCATCCTTTTCCTGCTTTGTTTGTTGCTTTTGCTGCTTTTCTTCTTGTTGTTTTTCCTTTTCTTGCTTTTCCTTTTGCTTTGTTTGTATTTTCTCTGTTTGTTCTGTTTGTCCATTCTTTGTCTGTTTTGCTTGTTCTGCTTGCTTTGTTTGTTGCTCTTGTTTCTCGTTTTCTCCTTTCTTGCTTTTTTCATTATTTCCATTATTTTGCATGTAAAATACAAATCAATAAAATATTTAAACTAATCGTTTTTCTGTTTAATATGAAAATCAATGTTTATACTGTTGGCGGCTACAACGAAGTTGGCAAAAACATGACAGTAGTTGAACTTAGCGAAGATGCTTTCATTTTTGACTGCGGGCTTTATCTGCCGCCAGTAGTTGAACTTGAGAATAAAGAACATATGGATGAAAAATTACTGCGCGAAATAGACGCACTGCCCAACGATTTATTTCTTGATAAATTAGGCTTAAGAAGTAAAGTAAAAGCAATTGCAGTAAGTCATGCCCATCTTGATCATGTTGGTAGCTTACCATTTCTTGCTTATCGTTATGATGCACCAATATTAGCAACACCTTTCACAGCTGAAGTGCTGAAAAGCTTAATTAGGGATATCACAGATGAGAAGGCAAAAATCAGAGCAAGAAAAAACAAGATAATAAGCATAATGCCAAATTCTAGTTACAGCATTAATGCAAAAAAGATTCATGAAGTGGAGTTTATTCATGTAACTCACTCAACTTTGCAAACAGCAATAATAGCACTACATACAGATGAAGGAATCATAATGTATGCCAATGACTTTAAGCTGGACAACACACCAACACTTGGAAAAAAACCAAATTATGAAAGACTAAAGAAGCTAGCTAAGCAAGGCATAAAAGCATTAATCGTAGAATCGCTTTATGCTGCTGATGAAAGAAAAACACCAAGTGAAAGAATTGCTTACGATTTGCTGGAAGATGTTATGCTTGGAACTAGTAATGAAAATTCTGCAATAGTTGTTACTACATTCTCTAGTCATATAGCAAGACTGAATAGCATAGTGAAGATCGCAAACAAACTTGGCAGAACGCCAATACTGTTCGGAAGAAGTTTAAAACGTTATACTACTGCAGCTAAAAAAATAAACATGCTTCCTTTCGATGCACCAACTTTGAGTTTTAAAACAGAAATCCAACGAGGATTCAAAAAAGTTGCAAAAAACAAAACAGACTATGTTGTAATATGTACAGGACACCAAGGTGAGCAAGGAAGCATATTAGACAGATTAAGCAAAGGTCAATTCAAGTTTAAACTTAGCAAAGATGATCACGTTATTTTTTCTAGCCGTACTATTCCATCACCAATAAACATCGCTAATAGACAACAACTGGAAAAAAGGTTAAAAGAAGCAGGTGTGAGAATTTTTACAGACGTCCATATTAGTGGCCATGCAGGCAGAGAAGACCTACGAGATTTTATAAGGATGCTAAATCCAGAACATATTATTCCTGCACATGGAGAATTGCAAAAAAGAACTGCGCTCGCTGAACTTGCATCTGAGCTAGGCTACAGTTTAGGATATAATATACATCTTACAGAAAACGGTAAACTTGTGATGATAAATTAAATCGTTAGAATGGCAAAACGATTCAAAAAAGTTCTGCTTGAAAGATTAGCAGAAAAACTAAATAAAAAACAATTAGAGCTAATAAGCAATAATCTTGCAAGCGGTTTTCAACGCATCGGTGATATTGCAATACTAACATTAAATCAACAGGCAATAAACGAGCAATTACAAAAGATTATTGCTGAAACGATGCTAAAATTGTTTCCACAAATAAAAACAGTATGCGTAAAGACAGGTAGTATAATCGGACAGTACAGAAAACCGCAAATCAAAGTTATAGCGAGTAAAGCAAGAAGTAGAAAAACAGAAACAATACACACAGAATATGGTTGCAAATATAAGTTCGACGTAGCAAAAATTATGTGGAGCAAAGGCAATATCAATGAGCGTGTTAGAATAGCCAAAGCTATTAGGCCTGGCAGCATTGTTGTTGATATGTTTGCTGGTATAGGTTATTTCAGCATTCCGATAGCAAAATTAAGTAAGGCAAAACACATTTATGCTATTGAAATAAATAAAACTGCATTCAACTATTTACAGCAGAATATAAAGCTGAATAACATAAAAAATATTACAGCGATTAATGATGACTGTAGAAATGCAATAAATAAGTTGAAGCATAAAGTTAAAGCTGATCACATAGTGATGGGGTTGCTACCTTCTTGTAAGCAGTATTTAAGCTGTGCAATGCAAATAGCAAAAAAAGGTACAATAATACATTATGAAGGTTTAAGCAATAATCAGGCTAAAAATTTGTTTGAAGAAGTCAAACAAGAAGCACAAAAACATAATTTCAAAGCAAAATTGCTGTATGCATCAAAAGTAAAAAGTTACAAGCCAAAATTATGGCATTACACTGTTGACGTTATGTTAACTTAGTTTGCATTATTAACAAAAAGATTTATAAATGCTTTTTTTGTTAGTAGTAATAACATGGAAGAAAAAATTTTGATTAATAATATAAAGAGGTTTTTAACATCGGCAAATCTTGTTTATAAAACCAAAGATTTTACTTCATCTGCAATTCTTTACTTTAAAGCACTATTTTCAATTTTAGATTTATTGATATTAAGAAAATTTGGAATAATTCCTAAAGATCATTCAGAAAGGTTTAGAATCTTAGAAAAAGAATTTCCTAAATACTATTCATTACTTGACATGTTATTTCCTTATTATAGGTATACTTATACTTCAACGATAGAAAAAGAAATTTGCGATAAAATCAAAGAAAATGTTGAAAGAATTATTAAAGAACAAAAAGTTCTTGAATAAAATTAAAAAATTTTTAAATAAAAAAGAGATAATCGATATAATCTTATTTGGTTCTGCTGCAAGAGGTAAAGAAGAAGCAAAAGATATAGACATCCTTGTTGTTTATGAAGACAATTGTAATAAAGTAATAGAAATAACACAATCGATTAAGAATGAATTGAAAAAAGAATACCATAATGTAGAGGTCATAGGTAAAAAGTATAAAGAGGTTCTTAAACCAACCTTTCTAGCTAGAGAAAGCCTACTAAGCGAAGGTTTTAGTTTTAAGTATAAGAAGTTTATTTCAGAATGTTTTGGATACGAGAATTATATGTTATTTAAGTATTCTTTAAAAGGAAAAAATAAATCTGAAAGAGTAAAATTTTACTATGGATTATACGGTAGAAAAAATGACGGGGGAATAATAAACAAATATAATTGCTATAAACTTTCAGAAGGAATTTTATTATGCAAAATAGAAAACGCTGAAATTATTAAGATATTCTTTTCTAATTTTAACATTGAATACATTTGTTTTCCTATCTTAATTCCTAAAAGAATCATAAAATATAAAATTAAAAAATGATTAAGAAAAAAGAGATTAAAAGATTGGCAAAAGAAGAAGGTAAGAAGATTTCAAAAGAGGCAATTAAATATATTGAAATGTATTTGCTTGATTTGACTAAAAAAATAATAAAAAAAGCAGCGAGAAATGCCACATTTAATGGAAGAAAAATTATAAAAAAAGATGATATTAAAGTGGAAGAAACAATCAGATAAAAAGTCCTTTTTTCTTTGTATTTTGTCTTTCTTCATTACAGTAAACGTTCTATTAAAGTTTATTCAACAATTATATGTGGTTTTTTATAGCTGAGTTGCCAAGCTAAGGCGTAACAATATGCACCCACATTTTTTATTGCAAGCAAGTCATTGATCTCAATATTTCCATTATAAATACCAAGCACATCATTAGAAAATAATAATGGACCAGTAATAATGTATCTTACTTGTCTTTGCTTGGTGTTTTGTTTTTTGTTAGTTTTTTTATTGCTTTTTTCTTTATGCTGCTTATTTAATTTTTCTATCTCTATCTGGGCTAAGCTAAGCTTTGGAACAGCATTAATGCCAGCATCACATACAGCATAAAGCTTCCCTGAATTCTGCTTAATATAGTAAACTTTTGTGATTAACTGCATAGCATCGGCAACAAGATAGCGACCAGGCTCAAAAATAATTTTAGCGTTAATATGGTAATGCTTAAGCAAATCACATAATGCAATAAAATAATCATCCAGTTTAATGTTTAGGGTTTTCATTCTTGCTTTATCTGCAAAACCCCCACCAACGTCGATTAACTTAAAATTTATGCTGAGATCTGAAACAACATCAAAGAAAGCAGTTAAAGCTGCTCTGTATTTATTCATGTTTAATTGCGTTCCAGGATGAAACGAAAGAGCTTCAAGCCAACCAAGCTGCAAGGCTTTATCAACAGCATCAAAAAACGAGGTTTTATCAAACCCATGCTTACCCACACCATACCTTATGCCTAACCTAACGCTGATACCAGCTTCAGCATGGCTTGACAATTGTTTACTTAATCGCTTAATTAATTCAAGTTCTGTAAAATTATCAACATTAATCAACACACCGTGTTTTAGCGCAAGCTTTAGTTCAACTCTTTTCTTACACGGCCCATTAAATATAATTTTTTTCGTAAACTTTAATGCTTTTTTTAACTCTCTCAAGCTTGCAACTTCTAAGCCCAGGCCACATTTGACAACGCTATCAAGCACTGCTGTTATGTCGTTTGTTTTAACAGAATAAAACACATCAAAATTAGTAAAATACTTTGAAGCTGTTTTAACAAATGCTTTTGCATTTTGCTTGATAATACTACAGTTCAACAAATAAAAAGGTGTTTGCACTGCAGGCAGTTTTTGCTTTTGCTTGGTTTGTTTTTTACTCAGAGTTAACATTTTTCTATTTTTTCTCAATTAATCGTATCAACTTCTGATAAACCTTATTTAAAAAATTATAAACCATTACAGCATATTCTTTATCAAATAGCTTACCATAATAAAGAATACCGTTCCGATTACATCTTAATTTGTTCATAAACCATACGTCTGTTTCAGGAAAACCTAATTTTAACATAAAAGAAACTTCTGCCTCATGAGCATTTAATCCTGATGCATAGTAGCCCTGCTTTAACATTATAGCTCTTAATAATTCTATAATTATATTATAACAATTTTCTATTACTGAATTGGCATTTATATCATTAATGCCATCAAATTTTTCAATTAATTGAAGCAAAAAGTCGTATCTTTTTTTTGCTTCATCGACAAGATAGTCTGCTCTATTTAAATCAGGAGTTATTCGCCTTACTACACCTTCCTCAACGAATTTGTCAAATGATCTAGGCATCATTTTAACTGAATCACACCCTCTAGTACTATGCCTGAATAAATATTATGCTTTAATGCGTTATGGATTTGATTAAATGAATTAAAAAAATGAAGATAGATTTTTCGTTCTAAGAATTTTTCAAATTTTTTAAGTTCCACAAATTTTTCTTTTCTGCCTATTATAGCTATGTCTATATCAGAATCAATATTATCTTCACCACGAGCATAAGAACCGAATAAGATTATTGTGGCACCTGCAAAATGGTTTTCTAGAAATTCTATTAATCCACTTTCTACTATTAATTTTATATTTTCAGCCATTTTGAATTTTACTGCTTTTACATTTTCATAATTAAAAGAAACAAGTTTTGCTCTGAACTGTTCCTTCACCTTAATTAGTTTATCCTGTTTTAGACCTTTAATTGCTTTACTTACTGCAGTAGGCGAAACCTTAAGTAGTTTGGCAATTTCTCTTAACGAAAGATAAGCTCCTGCCTTGATGCATAATAGCCTAAATATTTCTTGTTGTAATTTTGTAAACTTAAGTTTATATTTGTCCATTTTAGTTTACATATGTAAACTTAAGTTTATAAATATTTTGTTTTTATTTTGTTTTTGATGCTATTATTAATTATCATTAATGCTTCAATTTATGCAAAAATTCTTTGATTTTGAAAATAATGAAGAAATCGTGAATAGGCTTTACAGTTGCGCCACTTGCAACCTTATGCCCGCCACCGCCAAATAGTCTAGCAAGTTGTAAAACATCAAAATTAGTGTGCGTCCTAAACTCAAGCTTTATGGATTTGGGTTTTCTTGTAAGAACAACAATAACATCAAACGGTGCATCTTTATGTGTAGCCAAACAATTGGTTATAGCATAAACAGGCATACTTTCTTTAAGTTTAACTATTGCAAGTTTAAGGCTATTGATTTTTTCAACTTTTACATTTTGCATGACTTCTTGTTGCTTTAACTTAAGCCAATCCTTAAAGTTATCAATTTTGTTTTGCAATTCTTCATCAATAATCCAGTCAAAACCATGGTTTTCTATTCTCTCCAAATTGTTGGCTATCTTTTTTGTTAATGCAACCAACTCTGTATTTAGAACAGCCCCAGCATAACTATGCTTATATGCAGATACGATAGAACGAAATAGCTCTGCTTGTTTATGTTGCACTGCATTTGTATCAATTTGATCCAGCCAATTTGCAATGTTCGTAAAACCTAAATTGAAATGCTTAATCATAAGCGATGTGTTGCTTTTAAACTTAGCAAGATAAAAATTCATTTTAAACATTTTAGCAAAATAATCAAGTTGCATTTTATTAATGGTTAACTCGTGATGGTCAAGCCAGGTAACAGAATTAAACAATGCTGCCAAGCACAGAGTTTTTTCTGTTGGCGATAAATCAAGAATGCACAAATCGTGTTTTAAAACATTTTTATAAGCAAGTGTAAGCAATCGTTTAAGCAGCAAAAAAGGAGAGGTAAAAAACAACAAGGTTTTATTTCGCTTTTGATTCTTCTGATCTTGCGCGTTATTGTTTAACGTATACATAAGTGCAGCACTCATTAAACCGTCTTCATCGCAATGCGTAATAATTATCATGGAATGGTATGCTAGAAACATTTTTTAAACTTTATTTTATTGATTTAACATGAGCACTAGAAGCATTATTGATGCAATTCAAGAGTTCAGCAAAAAATTTGAATTAAGTAAGATTAATGCACTAAACAAAAAAGACAAGTCCTCAAAAGGAAAAATCGATAAAAAAATAGCTGCTTTGGTTAATGTGCTAAACTCTTGTAATTGTTTTTACACAACATCAAGCTGTTCCGGCAGGGTTGCTTTAATAGAGGAAACTGGAAAAAAACACGAAAAAGCTGTTCTGTGGTCTTGCCATAGTAAAATCACAAAACAACAGTTGCTGAACGCAATAAAAAAAGCAATGAAAAAATGCAAAAAAAGTGCAACATTAATGCTCAAATTTGAACCATGCGTAGTAGCATTAATTGCGAAAACATTAGATGACGCTGCAAGCATCGTTAAATTTGCAAAACAAATAGGGTGGAAAAGAAGTGGTATTGCAATAAATAAGCAAGGTAAAATATTTGTAGAGTTAATGAGCACTGAAGTTCTCGCTTTACCAATCCCAAATGAAAATGTCTCAAATGAAAACATTGATGCTAAAATGGTCGACCTTCTCGTTAAAGAAATAAACAAAAGGTTTAGCAGAACCTGGCAAAAAATCGAAAAACTACGCCAGACAATAAAAAGAAAATTTTAAAAAATTGTGTGAATAAAACGAATTAAATGGAAAGGTTAAAAAAAGAGGTGAATAAATTTATATACTGTGTAGCAATCTTAATCGTATTAATATCTCTATTTTCACTTTCTATTAAAGCGAAAGGGTATTTGGCTATAACAATGGAAGATGGTAGGTGTAGTCAATATTATGATGCACTACCTATATTTGAACGATATAATATAACAGGGGGTATTGCCCCATTTGCAGGTCCTCAAACAGGATGTTCAGGTTCCAGCGGATCGTTTGGTAGAAATTATACCATACTCAAAGAATTTTATGATAAAGGGTGGGAAATCATGTGTCAAGGATGGGAACCTGGAGTGATATTAGGGTCTCCCACACTTACAGAAGAAGAATTAATTAATGCTACAAAAGGTTGTAAAGAATTTTATAATAATTGGGGTTTTCCTGTATATACTTATGCTTATGAAGAGTCCGACCCTGATATGGATAAAGTATGGCATATGGTAAATAGATATTTTGTATGGTCATACAAAGGCGGAAGCGAATATATTCCTATAGAACTGCTTACATATGACAACATCTTATTTAATGGAATGGGTATGCGTGATTTAGATACATTTACAAAAAGATGGATAGAAAGGGCCATTAACAAAAGTGCATTAATAATTCTGCTCTTTCACAGTAGTACAAACGGTATTAATGACTATGGAGGTAATCTAAGTGAAATACTTGCGTATGTAAGACAAAAAATAGACTCAGGTGAATTGGAAGTACTTCCCCCTTACGAATTATATTGGAAATTAAAAAATCTGAATATAAATGATGAAATAAAAATAAATACAGATGCTTCAACAAACAATTATTCTATTGATTTAACTCAAGATCCAATAGAAAATATAACAATAAGAGTATATGGGCTGAATTTAACTAATTATATTGTCAATCCAAGTTTTGAAAATTGGAACGGAACAAATCTAACAAATTGGACATTATTGTCAGGAGTGTACAAAATTGAAAAAAGTAATGACAGTTTATATGGGAATTATTCAGCTGTAATTTATTTTAATTCTACTAGCGGATGGACAAGAGGGGTATATCAAGAAATAAATATTTCAAATACATCTATTCCAGGCAATTTTATCTCTGTTAGTGTTAATGGAAAAAATATAGAAAATACAAGCTACATTTATATTTCGTTAGATTTTTATGACAGTACAGGAAAAGGTGTAGGTATTTCGAAAACGAAAGGTACAGGAGTTACAACAAATTGGACAAAAATAGCAGATTGGTATATAAAGGTTCCGAATAACACTGCCAAAATAAAAGTACAAATTAGAGCTATCAAAGCGACATCTAAATTAGGTGCATTCGCTATTGACGGGGTTGTCCTAACAAAAACAAAAAATTATATTACACAATTCTTTGAAGGAAGTAAATGTACAGAAAACGTAAGCATGTTAATAGATGGGCAATGGGTGAATGCTACAGGAAGTTATTGCAATGGAACAATTGCTACATTACAATTGCCTGGTAATTATTCTTGGCTAACAATCAATAGTACTGTTGAGGGCTGCCATGCTGTTGGAATAAACATTACAGGGAAAAGAGCTATGGCAATAAAGTATGGTAGAGCAGAAGCGATCACAGGCGGATTTAACATAACAGAGTATTGGCAAAACAAGACAGAGATTTATATGTGGGACAACATAAGCTTACAAGCAATACCATACATCACATACATTATAAAACAAGGAAAAAAAGTAAAAATAGGTAATGTAACAATAAAACCAACGTATGATGTTAATATTATATTTAAAAATACAAACAACACAATAAACTTTACTGCATATTCTAATAACAGCTATAATAAGGTTTACTTTACGTTTGAAGGATTAACTCCAAACCAATATTATACGTTCTACAAAAATGGAACTGCATTCTTAAAGGCAAAAACAAATTCGTCTGGCAGTGTTATGTTTTTTAACCATCATTGGTCTAGTTATGATTTTAGCAGTGATGATACCAATGTTAGTGATGCAACCCTAACTGTTAGTGCACCATCAGAGATATATGTAGGCAGTGCTGCAAGTTTTAAGGCATACTACAAAGATGCTAATGATTCCGCAACAATACTTAATGCTGAATGTAATCTAACTATAGATGGTGCAACATACAGCATGAGTTTTGACGAAGACAATCTTTACTATGAAAAAACATTAACATTTAACACTGCAGGAACTTACGCTTGGATTGTCAGCTGTAAAGCAGAGGACTATCCTTTAAAGCAGAAAACAGGAACATTAATTGTAAAAACAACAACTACCAGACATGGTGGTGGCTGCAAGCTTGATTTAGATTTGGATGTTCCTTCTAGTTTAAAGGTTAAAGTCAAAAACAATACTGTTGAACTCAACTTTAGCGTAATACTTAGGAATAACGGAACTTGTAGAATAATGCCTACCACAATAATGATTGTAGATAACATAACCAATGCCAGTATTAACATAACGAATACGACAGGGTGGATAGAAAAAAATCAAACATATGTGTTTGATGTTGATGTAAAAATAAACAAAACAAAATCGTTTAAGCTTTACGTTTTTGTCAAAAACAAACAATTGAAGAAAAACGCTACTATAAATGTTATTGTGGAAAAAGTTGCCTACATAGAATCTGAATGTGTAGAGCACAGTATTAGATGTGTAAACAATACACTTGAAGAGTGTATTAATGGAAAATGGGTCGTTAAGCAACAATGCTGGAAATGTGTGGATGGAAAATGTATAACAAAACCTGGCAATGCAATTAGAACTGCTATTATAGCTGTTGTTGTTATTGCAATTATTATAGCAATTGTTGTCGCCATACTTAAGTTGCTTGAACAATATCCTAGAGTAAGGTTAAAGGCAAGCTATGTAAGGAATAGGTTATCGGAGATAAGATTCATTTAAAACAAAAATTGATAAACAATGCCTATAACAAAGAAGATCGAAAGTACCAAAATTATGAAAGGATTTATTGGAATTGCATAATATTTTTGTTTTGTTTTTTTCATCTCGCTTAATTGTTTACATTTATATGTCATTAATAGCAATGTTATACCTTCTATACCACCAGCTATCGCACCTGTCATTGCTAACACTGCTATAAAGTTTCTCGCACCAAGCAAAAATAAAATTAAAGGCACACAACAAGTAATGAGCCAAGCTATATGTTTATTAAAACCATAATCGAACCATAAAACCCACTTAAGTGCTAGTGCTAAAGCGAGAAAGCTTGTTGCCATGGCAAATACTGCAAGTAAATTACTAATAACAACCATGTATTTACCTAGTGCCTTACCCAAACCAATAGTTGCTATTTGTGTTGTATGCTGTCCAGTTACGCTGATAACAGCAAGACTAAAGAACGAATAAAAAATAATCGGCAGCAATGTTCCAATTATAATTGCTTTCTTTAACATACTTGGATGTTTTTTTAACTCTTGTCTCATTTCAGGTATAGCTGGAGCACCTAAAAAAGCAAACAGAATAACACCATAAGGAAGCAGTAATCTGTAAAAATTGATGTCAGGCTGAACAAAATTGCTTAAGCGCGAGTTAAACAAAGCAATTACGCATATAACAAAAAGCAATGCCAACATAGCAATGCCGAAATGTAATTCGTAACGTTTAACTGCACGCAAGTCAAGAAAAACAATGGTTGATGCAAAAACAAAAAATATTAAGCTCCAAACAATAGGATTAAACAATGAGGTTAGTTGATGCAACACGATACCTTCACCAATTAGATAAGCTACTAAAGCGCCAAGAATTCCAAAGACCATGGTAAAGGTTATAACAATCTTACCCGACTTGCCAAGCAATACTTCTGCATAGCCAGTAAGTTGTTTTTTACCTGGTATAGTTAAAGTTATCTGGCCTACATAAAGATTGATAAGCATTATGATACAACCTATAACAATAACATGCAACAACCCTACTAGCCAGCCCGCTTGTGCAAACACATATGGCAAACCAAAAATGCCTGCACCTATTGTAGTGCCAACAAGTGTTGCAATTGCTTCAAAATAACTAACATCACGCATAAAACAAAATCGAGCAGAAATTTTTAAATGTTAGCTTCATAACATTAATGAGTGGGGCCATGGTGTAGCCTGGTCTAGCATCCGAGCTTCGGGAGCTCGAGACCCCGGTTCGAATCCGGGTGGCCCCACTACTGCAAAAAATGATTAAGATAGCCAAGCAAGATATAACAGAAGTAGAGACAGATATTATAGTAAATGCTGCAAACAGTTATCTAATGCATAAAGGTGGTGTTGCATTAGCTATCGCAAAAAAAGCTGGCCCCATAATTGATGAGCAGTCTCGTAAGATAATTGAGCAACATGGAAAGCTAAAGGTTACAGAAGTTGCAGTTACTTCTGCTGGAAATTTAAAAGCAAAATGGGTTATTCATGCTGTTGGGCCAAGAGGCACTAAACCTGAACTGCTAGAAAAAACTCTAACTAATGTTTTTGAAAAAGCAATAGAATTGAACGCAAGAAAAATTGCAATTCCCCCAATTTCTTGCGGCATTTTCGGATTCGATAAAAAGCTTGGCGCAAAAATATTGATTAAAGTTGCTAAAAAATATGAAAAACATTTTGATGAAATTTTGATAGTAAGTATCGACGAAGAAATCATAACTTACTTGAAGAAAGAGCAAAAAATGCAACAGAGCAATTAAATCAATACTAGCTTACTGCTTTACTAACTTTTTTATGTTTTCTACAAACTTACCAATATCATTACGACTAATTCGCGCTGCTGCGGCCTTTCGATGACCACCACAAGAAATACAATTAATGCTCGACGTTGCTTCCTTTAACAACAATGGTAAATCAATATTGCCGTCCTGTCTTCTCGCACTTACACTTGCATACTGCTCACCATGAATATCTCCAACAAAGATGTATGTTTTGTTCGGTTCTTCACTACTGAGCAAAGTAGCGATAGTACCGGTAACAGGAAATCGTGATTTAAATACAAAAATATAAGTATCATTAAAGCACTCTCTACGCTCATAAAACTCTGACTTAAGTCTGTCTATTTCTGCTTGCACTATTTTGCTATAAGTTTCAACCTTATACAAGGCATTTAACGAGTTTAATTTTAACAACATTTTAAACATTCTAGCATAATTATTGTGAAAATAAATAATTGCTAAATTCAATAAACGAACAAAACTGCCTAACTGTGAATTAAAAATATCTTTGCTTATTTTGTAACCATACTTACTTGCTATGAACTTAACAAACTCTTTATTATGTTTAAATGTATAGTCAGCAATTATTGCCAAAGCCACAAGCCAATCGTACTGTTTAATGCTGCTATCATGTCTTGCAAACAAACCATAGCAAGTAAGGCTAGCAGGGGTCTCTGTTCTTGTTTTTATAAAACATACGTTACTTGAGTTGAGATCGTGCTTGAATGGGTGGTGGTCTACGATAAGAAAATTATGATGACTATTATAGAGTTCAGGCTTATCAAAACCTATATCTAAAATTGCAAGATGTGATGCTCTGATTAACTTTCTTATTGCTAAATCAAACCCAAGATAATCAAGAAATATGGGCCAGTAAACTTTACATCGTTTAGAGAAGAATTTATAAGCAAGTAATGCAGAAACAAATCCGTCCACATCTGAATGTGAAATAATACCAAGCTTACTATGCAGAGTTGAAACAAAATTGTCAAAGCAGGTTAAGCTGCCTGCCTTAAGCTTTATCTTTACGTGCATATTAAAAAACACATAGCTGCATTTAAAAAACTAACCAAGCTGCAAAACCGTTAATATTAAAAGTTATACCTGCTTACTGATTTTTAGCTAATATATGAGCTGGGCCCATGGTGTAACTGGATAACACGGCCGGCTTCGGACCGGCTGATGGAGGTTCGAGTCCTCCTGGGCCCATCTTTGTTTGTTTATATTGTGAAACTTTAACAAAAATTTTAAAATAATAAAACATAACAAGACAAGAGCAAAAAAAGATAGAGAAAATGGATAGTGAGTGGAATAGTGGAATAAGTACAATACAAAAATTGATTGCATACCATATAGCAGCTATTATTTGCCCTATTCTTGCAATAATTTTTTTCGTGATATTTTGCATAATAATTCATAACACAATTCTACGTATATGGTTTGGGATATTAATGGGTATTTTTGCAATATTACCTTTTTTAATAGTGCTAATAAGATCATTACGAAATAAACCTGAAATAAAGAAAACAAAATACAGGTATAATTATGATATAAATCAAGTAGAAGGATTGGAAATATCTAAAAGAAATAATAGTAAATAAAAATAAATAAAAATTTATCAAAAAATGAGATACACAATCACAGAAGGTGATTTACAGATGTTAACTATTTTGCTAGAACCTGGTGAAAAGATTAGGGCAGAAGCTGGGAAGATGATTTATATGAGTGCTAATACAAAAATGGAAGCACATGTGTTTGGTGGCCTTAAAGGAGCATTCAGAAGAATATTGGCAAGAGAAAGTCTATTTTTAACAGAGTTTTCCTCAATAGAAGGAACGGCACTACTAGCATTTGCAGGGAATTATCCTGGAAAAATTGAAGTAATCGATTTAAACAAAAAAGGTGGGGAATTCATTGTGCAGAAAGATGCATATATTTGTGGACAAGATACAGTTGATATAGGTATTGCTTTAGTAAAGAGATTTGCGGCAGGTTTCTTCGGAGGAGAGGGGTTCATTTTAGAAAGACTAATGGGAAGTGGACTAGCATTCATCCATGCTGGAGGAGAACTAATAAAAATAAAACTACAAGAAGGGCAACAAATAAAAGTAGATCCAGGATGTTTTGTAGGATGTGACAAAACAGTAAAATATGATATAAGTTATGTGGGAAACATAAAAGCAGCCTTATTTGGAGGAGAAGGATTGTTTTTGTTAACGTTAACAGGTCCTGGAGAGGTTATACTTCAAAGCATGCCGGTAAGCAGGTTAGCTGCAGTACTCAGAGGTGTGCGCAGTAAGTAATTAAATGCTATTTACGCTAACTAATAAAATAGTATGCTAAAGTTTTAATTGATGTTATAGACAATTAGAGAAGGACGTAAAATCTTTAATTTTACCATAAGGGCAAACTCCTTAGATTTTTGAGTCATGAAGACCTACTCTAGTTATGTTATCTTTTACAAGTGGTAAAAAATAGAAAAATTTATAAAGATTAAATCTTTATTTTAATTTATGGAAGCTTATAGACTGTTGTGTACTAATAAAAGTGTTAAAAGATACTTTGAGAAAGAAACCGGTAATAATTACTTAAAAGGAAGTTTTGCTAATTCTGATGAATATACCGAATCCTTTCATGACACATTGTTTGGATCTTATGTCAAGCAATTATCAATAGAAAAAAGGTTGCCTATTTATCCGAAGGAGAGATACGAAAAAGACAGGTTCTTTTTAAAGCATCTTGAAATGGAAATAGCCTTACCCTCTTATGTAAGAGCAAGATATTATTCAAATCAACCAACTTTAGAAGATGTAATCGAAAATCCGAGTAAAAATTTTCATATAGGAAAATCGTCAGATGAAATATTAGAAGAAATAACTATGAAAGAGAGGAAAGAACGCATTATTACTAGCACCCAATTTGTCGGTGGTGCAGTAAAAATAAAAAGCAGAGATAATATAATATATTTAAACATAATCTTACCATCAGTAGTTTCAAAAATTTCTAAATTCGGTGAACTTGGTTATCTTATACACGAATTTACTTGTAGTCATGAAGAAGCCCATGTCCTTCAATATACACAAAATTATAAGAGATTGGTAGCATTTATTGTAGAACATTTGGGTAGGAGTTCTCACATATATGAAATGCGTAGGAATCCTTACTTAGATGAAATGTATGCAAGAGCAGAATATCTTGATAAAGTTAGGAATATTTGGTGGATTTATTATGATTTGTGGAAAGATGGTAAAACAAACGTAGCTAATAGAATTTACAATAAAGAGGAGTTTAAAAGAGTTTTAGAAACAGATGCAGATATTTGTGCCATAGCTAATCTCGTTAGAAAAGGCATGATAAAAATCAATGATGTTGATGAAATTCTAAAGCCTGGTTTTAACTTTTTAGAATCGTTGGCAGAAAAGCCCGTTGTCATAGATTATGGAGAATTTAAAAAGATAATCACACTTCATAAAGCTAACCCGAGCAATTACACATAACATACCGTGGATAAACAAAGGTTTGCGATAGCAGATTTGGACAGAACGAGCGAAAGCGAATGGAGTCGTTTTATCTGCTGTTCAACGACCGAACAATACAAGGCAAGCGAACGTAGTGAGTGGAGAGTATAGAGGGCTATATAATAAAATAATAAGAAAGCTGTTCTAGAAAATCTTTATATTTTTGGAAAATTTCTTGTTCTAATCTTAATTTTTGGTTTTGATTAAGTGTAGGTTTGAATTCACTAGTCTGGTAATCATATCCTTCCAATTCTAGAATATCGCCGTAAAGTTCATGCGCTATATTTTCAAGATCCTTATGATTATAGTACCAGAGGATTTTTGCAAGATCGTCTAAAGCAAGTAACATTTTTTTATATTCTTTTCTAATGAAGGCCTTTTTTAACTCTTCTACTATTTCTTTTATACTACAAACTTTATCAGGACATTCTATATCGCCATCGTAGTCATAAAAAAGAAATTTTTCTTCGGCTTCAAACCTTCTTAAAACACAGTAATCAACTACAGGATCATAGTATCCACAATCTTTACATATATTTTCCATAATTTTAATTGGAGAAAAAATAACTTAATAAATTTTGTGATCCCAAGTGATTATGCCTAACATATTAACTAAAGTTTTGCGTAAGGTTAAATTCGGACGAAGACAACTTGTTGTCGAAGTCTTTAAGCCTGTTAATTGTCCCGCTAGGGACCGAACCGTAAGCGGAGAAGTCTACCTTGCAAGCCAATAAATCAATATTTTACTTCTTTCCCTGAAAACATAGACTCGATTTTTATTCTACGATTTCCTTCGATTACCTCGCCAATAATATCCGCTTTAAATTCTTTAATCTCTTTTAGAATTTTGTCAACATCCTTTTCCTCCACTCCTATTACAAACCCAATTCCACAATTGAATGTTTTGTACATTTCGTCATCAGATATTCCTCGCCTATTATCTCAAAAAATATTTCTTGAGGACGTAATGCATGATGTTTTCTAATTATAATATCTGCATTTTCAGGCAAAATATCTTTTAGCTTTGTAAAAGCCCCACCTGTAATATGCATCATTCCATAAATCTCAAATTGTTTATCTAAAGAGAGAATTGTATCTATGTAAATGTTAGTCGGTTCAATAAATTCTGGTTTATATTTGGTACCAAATTTTTCTCTGATCTTTGTAAAGCCATTTGAATGAAGACCGTTGCTTTCTATCCCTATCAAAATATTACCTTTTTTTAATCTATTGGGCTTTGGATTTTCAACAAATCCCAACATAGTTATGCTTATTTCCAAACCGCTTATATTGTTATGAATGGCTGTTTCTCCTCCTGTAATAGCAATCCCTCTTCTTTTACACTCATCAGTTAAATGAGAAATTATTTCTAATATAGCACTTTCGTCATCTTTTGGGAGAAATAAATGATCAATAAGAGCATAGGGTTTTGCTCTCATTATTGTCAAATCATTTAGATTCATAGCCAAGGCGTCTATCACAGCATTCTTAAAACTTCTTTTTTCCCAATGGTATATACCTTTTGTTCCGATTCCATCCGTATGATGGTATTCAGGATAAGAAAATTTCTTTTTGACAACTCCTTCTTTTACTGAAACATAAGGAGTTTCCCATGTTTGTTTTATTAATTTTAAAATCTCGTTTTTATATGGTTTTGTGGGATCATACATAAATTAAAGTACAATAGAGCGTTATAAAAAGCTTTCTCCCTTTAGGGCGAGTGGACGAATTGCAACTAACACCAATTTCCGCAATGTTTTCGTAAATCTTTATTAGAAAGATAAAAAGCGGAATATTTATTTAAGTATTTCTGTTAAGATTTAGAGCTTTGCTACGAGTTTGGATAGAATGCCTGTAAGGAGTGGAACAGCTTAACGCTGTTACTCGTAAAAGGGCAAATTTCAGAATTTTGAGTTAGAAACAGTAAACACTAAACTTTTTTAACCCAACCATTTTTAATCCATGTATCTATATGCCCTGAACCTACTACAACAGCAGTTTTCCCTTTTTTTGCAAATTTTTTTATCATTTTTATCATATATCTGTCTCTTTCTTTCCTTGATGGAAACCTTATTATAAAATGGGGTAAAAGAGAAAAATAATATTCATTGAAACTTGAGATTTCTTTTAATGTTAAATTCAGAAAGTTAAGCCATTCTTTAAACAACTTTTTTATACCTTCTTTTTTGATTGCTTGTTTTACTTCATTTGGAGAAAATCTAAGCAAATACTTTTTAGCCCGATTGTAAACTTTCTTCATGTTAATTTTTTCCTTTTTTGATTTAGAGTGCCATATTGCAGAACATATTGGATGAGCGACTGTATGAAGAATAGCCAACCTCTTACTATACTTTCTAAAACTTTTGTAAATGTTCTCTAAGAATTTGCTTGCTGGAAGATCAAAACCAATTACTTGAGCTTGAACTTTATACCCTGCTATTATAGCCCAACTGACATCACTCCTTTTTTCTTCAGGGATTTTGATTTCTCTTTCATATTGTGATAGGGATAAAGCAGAATTTACAGCTTTTGGAGAATGGGTTTCAACCAAAAGATATTTTGGTTTAATTCTTTTAATTTCTTCAATTATCTTTTTTCCTTTTTTACCTGGATAATGTCCAAACTCAGAATAAGTTATATATACTTTTGTTCCATCTTTTAGTATAAACCATCCTTTTGGGATTGGTATTCTTTTTTTAGGAATCTTTTTCATGATTTTAGTAATAATTTAAGTTTTATAAAAACTTTTTCAAACGTGAGAATCATTTAAAATTTTTATAATATTAAATATAACATTTTTATTAAATTTTTTCCAATTAATGGTTTTTCTTTCAAAAGTTAATTCAATTTCACCAATCACATCAGAAACTTGAAGCATTATTCCTATATTCTTAAATTTCTTGGCAAAAACATACGACTCCATATCAACTATATCACCAAATTTTTTTAATTGGGGTAAAAATTTCTCATAAAAAATTATTTCACACCATTTTTCAGCAGCTTTTTTACCTTTGTAATTTAGCTTTCTTCTTTTTAATTCGTTCTCTATTTCACCCCAAATTTCACCCCATAATTTTTTGTCTTCCCCAGCTCCTATAGAAGATTTACTAAACACAAAATTAGTTGTTAAAACCCTAATTTTGTCGTTTCCTAGCAAATTTTTTATAACTACTCTGTTTTTGGGAATGATCTTTTGTTTGTGTATTAAATAAGGGTCTTTAAAATAAAACTCATAAAACTCTATAGGATAATAAATTTGGTTTAGTTTCGCATTTATTCCACCTGCGATTCCAAAGAAAAGAATTTTATCAGGATTATATTTTTTTTACTTTTATAGCAACTATGTCAGCAGAAGGGGGACAATGCTCTCCAACTTTTGTTAGATGTATGCGAGCATGTTCTAAGGACTTACATAATTTAGGACCTAAACAAAAAAATATCTTTAGTTCATGATTAAAATAAGTATAAGCCATTTCATCTTTTACCTCAAAATATTTATTAAATATATTAAGAATTTTGGCGTGCTGTAAATACATTTCATAAGTACCACCAAAAACAACCGCAACCTTCATAGTGGTTTAATATTTAATGTTAAATATATAAATTTTTTTAAAAATTTTGCACCCCTCGTGATTGAAAATAACATAGCATTAAACAAGCTTTGCCATTAGGCAAAGTTTGATAAATTGCGAAGTCGTTTAATGCCTGTTAAGCCCTCTTGTAAGAGATGGAGTGAGGAAAGTGAAGGAAGTTAGCCAAGCACGCTTTTGATTAGTTCTTTAAATTGATCATAATATCTTCCAAGTTCTTTTTTACAGATATCGATCGAAAGAATCTTATATTTTTCATCAATTTTTTGATATAGTAAATTTAATGTTTTTTCAAACCCCAGATCTTTTCCAATAAAAGTCAAAGTGGCAAAAAATCCCTTAGGATGCAGAAAACGATAAGCGTCTGCATTCGCACATATTTCAGCTTCTTTACAAATAAAAGGGACTCCTCCATGATGAGCTTCGATACAATTAATAATCTTCTTTTTTGTTTCTTCATCCAGTTTAAATTTTTCAAGAAACTGTTTGGCTACATCTAAACTCATTTTTATGTGATCTTCCACTTTATTAAGTTTAAAGGCTTCTCCAAGTTTAAGGTCCATTAAATAATAGCCCGTTAAAGCAATTGTTTTATCAGCATTTAATCTTTCACAAAGTTCAATAACTTTCTTTTCAGAAATCTCAAAATGAATTAAGTTAGGTATTCCAAATTTTTCAATTTCTTTTAAGGCTAATCTCCTTGCTTCTTGTATTATATCCATAATCATAGTTAAACTTAAAGTTTTTATAAAATTATCTAAAATAGCTGTGAGGAAAGAAATATTTATTTAACTATTTCGATTGAGATTCAAAAATTTTGCTAACTTGCTTTTAGAGCAAACTTTTTAAATGTAGAAGATTGCGTTTAATTATGAGAATACTCACGTTGCATGTCAATAGCATATACGTTAAGGCTGTAAAAAAAGCGATAAAACAAGCTGAAGAAATAAATGATGCTTTCAAAAAAGGTCTAAGCGTTAATGAAGCACTCGTTGTTTTTATAGCTATAGAAAGTAAGGACAATGATACATGCATTAATAAACTTGTTGAAAATATAAAAGAAATAGCAGACAGTGTTAAAGCAAATAGAATTGTTCTCTATCCTTATGCCCATCTAAGCAGTGATTTAGCAAAGCCAAGCAAAGCATTAGAATTGCTAAAAAAAGCAAGAAGTGAATTAAGCAAACACTTTGAACTTATCGCTGTGCCTTTTGGTTGGTATAAAGCATTTAGCGTGGATGTTAAAGGACATCCCCTCGCTGAATTAAGCAGAACCATAACAGCTGAACAAGTAAAAGCTGAAGTTAGCAAAGCATTAGAAGCAGAAAAGAAAGCTAAATCAGAGTGGTTTATAATTGATACTAATGGCAAGTTACATAGTATAAAATTGAAAAATGGCACCATAGTTGGCTTTGATTTTTCTAAATACAAAAATCTCGAAAAATTTGCGCGATATGAGATGAAGAAAGTGAGAGCAGTTGACAAGCAACCAATACACGTAAAGTTAATGCGTAAGCTAGAACTTGTGGATTATGAACCTGCCAGCGATCCAGGACATTTCAGATTTTATCCTAAAGGAAGGCTGATTAAGGCATTACTTGAAGCATGGGTAAACAAGAATGTTGCCGAATACGGCGGACTAGAAGTTGAGACACCAATTATGTATGATATCGAGCATCCTGCACTAAAGAGTTACTTACATAGATTCCCTGCAAGACAATACACAATACAAACACCAAACAAGAAAGTATTTTTACGTTTTGCTGCCTGCTTTGGACAGTTCATCATGGCAAGTAATGCAATAATTAGCTACAAAGCGTTACCACTGCGCTTATATGAGCTAACTAAATATAGCTTTAGAGTCGAGCAAAGAGGCGAATTGACTGGATTAAGACGTTTAAGATGCTTTACTATGCCCGACTGTCATGCTATATGTAAAGATATAGAACAAGCAAAACAAGAAATGCGCATTAGATTTATGCTGGCTAAAAAAGTGCTTGAGGGAATAGGCTTCAGCATGCAAGACGATTTTGAGTTAGCGATAAGAGTGACAAAAGATTTTTGGGAACAAAACAAAGATTTTGTTGTTTCGTTAGTTAAGGCATTTGGTAAGCCTGCTTTGCTTGAAATGTGGGATGAACGATTTTTCTACTTTGTGTTAAAGTATGAACTCAATTTTGTTGATACACTTGATAAAGCGTCTGCTTTAGCAACAGATCAAATAGATGTAGAAAACGCACAACGTTATGGCATTACTTATGTTGATAAAGACAACAAAAGAAAAACACCTGTAATTCTGCACTTAAGTCCGTCTGGCAGTCTTGAGCGAGTCATGTATGCGCTGCTTGAGAAAGCATGGATGGAAGCGGAAAAAACAAAATCAAAACCATGCTTACCGTTATGGCTATGTCCAACACAAGTACGCATTGTGCCTGTCAGCGAAAAATACAACGAAGAAGCAATTGAAATAGCAAAAGATCTCAACGAGAATGAACAAATTCGTGCAGATGTCGATGATAGAGACATGCAACTAAGCAAAAAAATATTAGAAGCAGAACAAGAATGGATACCATACATAGTTGTATTAGGCGAAAAAGAACTAAAGCAAGAGATGTTAACAGTAAGGATGCGTAAAGAAAACAAAATAGAAGCATTAAAGCCGCATGAGTTAAAAGACCTTATCAAAAAACAAACCGCAGAAAAACCATTTAGACCTTTACCATTGCCTATGCTATTAAGCAAACGGCCAAAGTTTGTATAGTTATCAAAGTTGTGTTAAAGTTGTGTTAATTCTTTCTTAAAATGTTTTTTTACTTTAAAACAAAAAGATTGATGCACTTCAATGCAAACATTTTAATAATGGAGAGACTCTAAATAATGATGGTAAATAAAACAAATAAATTAGAAGGTTGGATCAAACAAGTATTTAGTAGCGCCGATTACCAAAAGTTAAAAAAACAATACCAAAACATGCACCTTTTTCTTATTTTTATTGTGCTTAACAATAATCTTCAAGCAGAAAAAATACAGCTTAACTTTTTAGTGCCTGAAACAAGAACAATCATTAATGCAGCAATTAATAACGGCAACATTACATTTACTCAAAATGAAGCAAAAGAAGAAGACAAAGGTAAAAGATTTGACAGTATTGAACAAGAGTTAAGCAACATTAAATTTGATACATTGCTTGAAATTATAAATCATGAAGTAGAAAAGCGCAATGCTGAAATTGAACGTGTAATAATGTTAATACTTAAACAAGAAAGGCTTATATGCGATGTAACATGCGTAACAAAAAGTTTTAAACTATTGAAAATAAAAATAGATTGCACCAACTATAAAGCAGAAAGTAGCATAAGAAACTTATTCAGTACTTAAAGTAAAACAAGATGTAACAAGATGTTTAACTGGACACTTCTATTGCTTGCTTTGCAAAGCACCCAAGCAAGTTCAACAACAAATAATTTAACAGCAATATTTCCAAGTCAAGATGCTCAAGTTGAAGTAATAGAAAGTAAGCAAAAACAAAGAAGTTTGGAAGAACTAACAATAAGTTATGATGTTTACCTAGAAAAATGGATAAAAACAAAATGCGGCCATGCTTATCTGCATTTTGACGGTAAACAAGCTGTATTAGAGTTAACAGTAGGGATAGCACCAAAAAAACTTCATATAAAACTTGAGTGTGATTATATAAATAAAATATATAGAGAGAACGGCAAACAATACAAGTATACAGAATTCTGTCCGCTTTCTGCATTAACACATTTTATCAGTTTAGTTCAAAATGAAACACCAATTAATGTAGAATATAACATGATAGTAGATGGTGAACACAAAACAATCTATGTAAAGAAAATAAAAGAAGAATACAATAAAATAACTTATAGAATCACAGCTAAACAAAATGGCAGACAAGTAATGATCATCCCTTACATAAGAGAAATGGAAATAGAATTTTTGCATATTCCTGCATTGGGCAATATTCCATACAGCTTAGCAGTCAAAAACAATATAAATGTTACAGCTGATGCTTCAAACATTGAAGCATGGAAGATAAAAATCAAAAATTAGGGAAAACTAAGTGCAGCACTAACACTTTCTCGCAAGCACAATGAGGTTTTTTTGGAATCTAAAAAGATTATGCTTAATAACATAAAAGCCTGCACGTCTAACTAGCATGAACAGCTCGATAGGAGAGAAAAAATAATAATAACGATAATAGCATTTATCTTTATATTTCCACTTAATGTAGGCTTGCTTTTTAAATAAAAATTTTAGCAAAGGCCTTATTCTTAATTTATTCCACACAGTTATTAACAATAAACCGTTTGGCTTTAACACTCTTCTTAGCTCTTGTAATGCTTTAAGCTGTTGTTGCTTCTTTAAATGATGCAGTACTGCTATACATAAAACATAATCAAAAAAATTGTCGCTGAATGGCAAGTTAGTTATGTCGGCTTGCTTTAGCTTAACATGTATGCTATGCTTTTTACAGAATTTTTTCGCTTGATCTAGCATTTGTCTGCTAAAATCAATACCATAACAATCAAAACCTGCCTTAGCAAAAAGCAACAAATTGCGACAATTACCGCAGCCAGCATCAAGAATTTTTCCTGGCTTCATACTTGAAATAAGCTCTAACCAAGGAACAACATCAGGAAAAGGTTTTTGCCTATGCCTATACCAACTTTCTGCAATCGCGTCCCAGACAGATTGTTGATCCATCATTTCATTTGTAATCATTAATATATTAACATTAAGAAAATTTTTAAAGTTTTAAACTTAATGTCCTTTTTCATGGAAGTCATAATAAAAGATAAAGAGAATTTTGAAAAAATAAAAGAAAAAATTGCAGAAGAGGGAATAAATAAACTCCATGTACTTAGTGATTTTGACAGAACTTTAACTTATGCCTATGTTAATGGAGAAAAAGTACCTTCTCTAATTTCTATTTTACGTAATGGCAATTATTTAACCCTTGATTATGCTGAGAAAGCTCACGCTTTATTTAACAGATATCATCCAATCGAGATAGATCCTAATATCCCTCTGGAGGAAAAGAAAAAAGCAATGCATGAATGGTGGAAACGACATTTTGATTTACTCATAAAATGTGGCTTAACAAAAAAAGATATCGAAGATGTAGTGAAGTCAAGCAAAGTAAAGTTTAGAGAAGGCGCCTTAGAGTTTATAGATTTACTTCATAAATATGATATTCCTTTAGTTATAATTTCGTCCAGCGGACTTGGTAAATATGCGTTGGAACTTTTCTTTAAGCAATACAACCGTCTTTATAGCAATATATACATAATTTCTAATGAGTACATATGGGACGAAAAAGGAAAAGCGATAGGCATAAAAGAGCCAATAATTCATTGTATGAATAAAGATGAAACGGTTTTGCATCAATTTCCATTTTATGATAAAATAAAAAATAGAAAAAATGTAATTTTGCTTGGCGACAGTACTAGTGACATTGGCATGATTCACGGATTTGAATATAAAAATTTATTAAAGATAGGTTTCCTTAATGAAAAAGTTGAAGAAATGATTGAAGAATATAAAAAGTATTTTGATATCATAATTCCCAATGATGGCCCTATGAATTTTGTAGTAGATTTAATGAAGAGTATAGTAGGAGAATAAAAGCTTCATTTAATTAAGTATCAAAAAATTTTCCTTGCAAAAGTTAAGAATCCTGTATGCAATAAACCTTGACGTTTAGGCAATGTATGTTGTCTTATGTCCCATGGCCTAAGCATATTTTCAACAGTTATTGGTTTGGCAAAATTATACTTTTTTATTTCTGCTGTTACAGCCTTAACTTGCTCTATGTAAGGACTATAAACAACAAGCCAACCGCCAGGTTTTAATGCGTTAAAAGCAAGGCTAACAGCTTTTTCTGCATGTAACATGTCGAGTATGACAGCATCAACGTTAGTTTCATCAATACCTTGCAATATATCTTTATGCTTTAGGGTTATATTTTTCATTCCGCTTAACTCCACATTACGCTTAGCGTTTTGGTAAAAATCTTCACGCTTTTCGTAACTATAAACATGCTTTACATAATTAGCGAGAAATAAGCAAAGCCATGCACTGCCCGTGCCTGCCTCAACAATAATGCTATCTGCATTGATCCCTGTAAAAGCTAAAATCAAAGCTGCATCTTTTGGTCTTACAGCTTGGGGCAACATTCTCGCTTTCTTATTAAGAAAATCAATAATAGTTGGTTTAACAACAACAAAATTATGCTTTAAATGCGTCTGAACTATGCAACCATAATTTTTATTGATTAACTCAGCGATATTAACAATACCAAAATCCGTATTAAGCTTTTTGTTTTCAACCTTAACAAGATATGAGCGTTGCTTTGAAAGCAATAAAACATAATCGCCGTGTTTAATTTTCGATTTTGTTTTTGCCATGTTTATTTCAGTTATTTTAATTTTTTAATCCTTTCTTTAAGCTTACAAAAACTGCATAGCTGCGATGTTGTTGCATAACCGCAAATGTTACATTGCTTCAGCGTTAAACTTTGCTTAACAAATTTTCGCAACTTTACAAAGCTTTTCATTATATTGTATTTAAATCCAGCATGTAAATTTTCTGCATGTTCAATGATTTGCTTAAACTTATACTGTGTGGTATTTTGTTTTGATTTCAACATCTCACAAAGTTTTGTTGTAAAAGGCACGCTATGTAATGAAGCATAAGTAAGAATTTCTTTTTCACTCACATAATAAAAAGGTTTTAGCTTTGCTGCAAGTTTAAATTCAGGATTTCCAGCAATATAAAAGCTGCTTCTTGCAAACTGTTCAAGATTTTGATTGCTAAGATTAATCAAAGCTAGAGCAAGCTCGTCATCAAGATTATGGCCAGTAAGCAATGCATCGAAGTTATTTGTGTAAGCAAAATGATTAAGCAAATATCTTTTAATCATGCCGCATAAACTACAAATTGGTTGCCTTATATTTAACAATTTTCTTTTATTCCATAATTCGGCCAAGCTAATACCTAAATAATCACTAACCTTAATAATATGTAATCGTAAAGCCATATTAAAGTTGCTCTTAATTTTATCCAGCAATTGTTGCAGCACATCAATTGCATACTTATTAAATCCTAAATCGACCCATACAAGATCAAAATCGTAGCATTGCAATTGCATTTTTAATTTAGCTAAAACATATGCTAAAGTAGTGCTATCTTTGCCGCCAGATACAGCAACAACAAAATTCAATTTTTCTTTTTGCCGTTGCTTTTGTTGTTTTTGTAATTCGTTCAGTGCTTTGTTTAACACCTTTATAACTTGTTTTTCAAAAAACTTAACAAAATGCGTCTTACAAAACTTGTTGCCTCTAACAGTAATTATAGGCTCGCGTTTGCAGCATCTCATGAAGAAAATAAGTTATTTTAGGTTTTTAAAAATTTCAAAAGAAACATTTGTTTGAGAGAAAAAGTTAACAAAACTTTATAAGTTGTGTTGTGTCTTAAGAGTAGTTAAAAACGAAAAATTTATAAACTATTTTGTTATTAAAATTAAGTAAAACAAAATTTGAAGTAATCAAAAATGGATGAACAAACATTAGAATACATCTTACAAAATATTGTTGAATTTGTAGGAGGTTTAGCCGGAGGCACGTATGTTGGCTATACAAGTAGTAGGTCAAAAAAAGGAGTATTCAATAAACCTGAATTAAGCAAGTTGGGATATGCAACTTTATCTAATTTTATAATGAATTTCATACAAATGGGATTAGCACATTTAGGTATAGGTCCTGAAACAACTATAATGAAAGCTACACAAGGAGAAATAGGAGGAATTATGGGGTGGTATGTTGGGTTCCATGTAGGAGGATTAATAGATAAAGTATTAGAGAAAATATATATAAAGAGTAAGACTTAAATTTTTGTATTATATGGTACTAGAAAGTTCGAAAAGATTTGAGTTTTTACTCTGTATGTGAGGTTTCTTGAAACAAAAAAGACATTGGGGTAAAACTTAAAAGTTGACTAATTATATGTTTGTCAAACTAAAGTAAAGTTTATTAATATATTTAAGATTACAAAATTAAAATGGTTATTAAAGAAGGAGATATAATAATAGTAGATGATGTAAAATATGAGATTATAGGCTTAACTGAAGATATTGATAAAGTAGATGAAAATGGAAAAATCGTAGGAGAGCATTTAGCAATAGAGTTACATAGAATGGATAGCACATCTATTTTACCAACGCACTTATTAAAAATATATTATGATAGTGATAAAGTTGTGTTATGTGAAATAACGACTGAGACTCAGGAAATAAAAGGGTTACGGCCTAAGAAAAAATTAAAATTTATTGTGCATAAAGAAATAAAGGTGATGACTTTCTCCGATCTAAAAATTGAACATAAATAAATCCATTTCTTATTTTAAAATTTTCACTAAAAAAATGGAAAGACAGAAAAAACCTGTAAGAAGCATAAGCGGGGTAACACCTCTTGCTGTGGTAATTAAGCCACGACCATGCCCTCATGGCTCTTGCATTTATTGTCCCACACTTGGAGTGCCTAAAAGCTACACACCAGAAAGCCCTGCGATAATTCGTGCAAGACAACTTAACTATGATGCTTATAAACAGGTAAAAGCAAGATTGAAAATACTAAAGCTGATGAAGCATCAAACAGACAAAATAGAGCTGATTATAATAGGTGGAACGTTTTTGGCATATCCAATACAATACCAATACAACTTTATAAAAAGATGTTATGATGCTTTCAATTGCAAAAAAGCTAAAACACTAGAAGAAGCAAAAACAATAAACGAAAACGCGAAACACAGGGTTGTAGCATTATGCATAGAGACAAGGCCTGACTATGCAAAACAGCAACACATTAAACGCATGCTTGATTTTGGAACGACAAGAGTAGAGCTAGGTGTACAAACAATATACAACAACATTTACAGATTGATTAATAGAGGACACACCCTCAAGGAAGTTATTGAAGCAACAAGATTGCTGAAAGATTCTGGTTTTAAGCTAGGCTATCACATTATGCCAGGCTTGCCTGGAAGCAATATAAAAAAAGACATAGCGATGTTCAAAAAGCTGTTTAATGATGAACGGTTCAGGCCAGACCAACTAAAGATTTATCCAACACAAGTTATAAAAGGCAGCATACTTGAACAATGGTACTGGCAAGGAAAATATAAGCCCTATTCAAAACAAGAGCTAATAGAATTGTTAACACGCTACTATGCTTTAACTCCAAGGTATTGCAGAATAATGCGTGTAATGCGAGAAATACCTAAACAATGGTTAACTGCAGGAGTAATAAACATAAACCTACGTCAAGAGGTAGAAAAAGTAATTGAAGAAATGCAACTAAATATAAAAGAAATTCGTTATAGAGAGATCGGCCATTGTTTAATGAAAGGTAAAAAACCACAAGGAAGATTGAGATTAAAAATAACAAAATACAAAGCAAGCAAGGGCATTGAGTACTTTCTTGAAGTTGTGAGCGATAATGATGTGCTGTTTGGATTGTTACGCTTAAGGTTTCCATTCAAACCTTTTATACAAGAGCTAGAGAATGCTGCAATAGTAAGAGAACTACATGTTTATGGCAAAGCTATAGAGATAGGCAAAACAGCTAATGCAGAACAGATTGCACAACACAAGGGAATTGGCAAGATGCTAATGAAAAAAGCAGAGGAGATAGCAAAACAAAAGTATGATAAGATCGCTGTAATTAGCGGAGTTGGTGTGCGTAATTATTATAGAGCACTCGGCTATGAATTAGGAAAATGGTTTATGATAAAAAAAATTTAAGTTTGTTTTTTAAAATACAATTTTGAGTTGTCTGAAATCTTACTTTTACCTTTATCAATTTCACTCCTTGTTATTTCTATACGCTCTTCCAATCGTGAAGCAACATCTGTAGGATCAAATAATAATGGAAATAAATGACCGTCTCTTTTACTAATACATTCTGGACAAAATGGAATACCATAAAATATAAGACCAAATTCTATTAAATATCTTTGTGTCGGTTTACCACAATATTCACAAATTAGGCTTTTGTTTTCAGAATAAGTTAACAGTTCTCCGATCCACCAATGAAATTTTTGCATTAAATCACAAGGGTTTAGTGTATATTCTAATTGGCTAGTTTTACCTTTCTTTTCTGCTCTGGCTTCTTCTTTTTTGAAAGAGAGATAAGAGTCAAGGAATGAAGAAAAAACATTCGAAAAAAGTCTAAAAGATTCTTCATTATGTTCTAAATAGTATAAACTCTCTAAAAGGCTAGAGGGTAAAGTATCAATTGAACTTACTTTACCTATCTCGTATAAGTTTTCCTCAATTGGTTGGGGTGCTTTCAACCTTCTTAAGATACCATCCATACCTGCCAAAAGGATAGATGCAAATGCTAAGTAGGGATTGCAAGAAAGATCTGGAAATCTAATTTCAATTCTTGTAGTTTTTTCATCTTTTATTGGAGGGATTCTTATTAATGCTGACCTGTTTGATTTACCATAAGCTATATATACAGGTGCTCCAAAACCAGGAACAAGCCTCATAAAAGAATTAACAGTAGGATTTGTAAAAGCTGTTAAAGATTTCGCATGAAATAAAATCCCTGCTATAAAATGTAAGGCAGTCTCGCTTAACTCTCCGTTATCGTAAAATAAATTTCTTCCATCCTTCCATAATGAAATATGAAGATGCATACCAGAACCATGAGTAGCATTTAAAGGTTTCGGCATAAAAGTAACTCTTAAACCATGCTTACGCAAAGATTCTTTAATAATATATTTGGCTATTTGCACATAACCAGCAGCATATGTCGGAGTAACAGGCTTTAAACTAATTTCATATTGACCGGGCGCAACCTCATGATGAAAGGATGAAGCTATAGCTGAGAGCGATCCAAAATCTAAAAATTGTTCAATTGTTATTGAAGCGTCTAAATAATAACTATTGTTTTTCCTAAGGTTTGGCTCTTTTGAATAGTTAGATACAAAAAATTCAAGTTCGCTTCCTACTTTCATTGTAGCTCCAAGCTTTTCCATGAGCAAATGTTCAGCTTTTTTACAAATAGTTACAGGATCTCTATCAAACTCTTTACCATCAGGAAGAGTAACATAGCATAAAGATGCTTTCTCTCCAAGAAAGTTGTATAGCACTCTAGCATGTATTTCATGATCGGTTAATACACGGATAGACAAATCACTATTTTGAATATCACACCATAAAGGAAGAGATGAGCCATCAATATTATGTTCTAATCTATTTTCATCAAACGAATAAATTTTTCTTAGTTCTCCTAAAGCATCTGTAAAAAACAACCACCTACCATGTTTTCTAATTGATGTGCCCATTCTAAGTTTTTTCACATTTAATTTTGGAAAAAAGTGAGGAAAAATTAATTTATAAAAGTATATCGGTATAAAAATTGAAAATTTTTTCAATTTAGCAAAAAATTTGACAAAAAATGGAAAAATTTTCCAATAAATAGAACAAATATAAATGAAAAAATATTTCGAAAAATTTTTAAAGTATATTTTTTAATAATTTTTTATAAAATAGAAAAATTTTCCAAAAAAATGAAAAAAATAAAAAAATGAAACAAATATTAGACAAAAAAGATTTGCAGATATTGTCTGAATTACTCGAAAATTCAAAGCAAACCACACACCAAATATCAAAAAAAACAGCGATACCAGTGACAACTGTACATAATAGAATAAAAAGGATGGTAAAAGAAGGGATAATTAAAAAGTTTACAGTTGAAATAGATTATAATAAGATAGGAAAACCTATTGAATGTGTTATCCTTACGACGATTAGATATGACCAACCAAAAACAGATCAGAAAAAAATTGCAAAAAAATTGTTAGATATCGGTATGGACGAGGTATCGATAGTTACAGGGAATATAGATATTATAGCTAAGAAAAGATTCAAAAATATAGAAGAGATGGAAAGATTTATTTTAGGAAAGCTTAGAAATATAAAAGGTATTGATAAAACACAAACCCTGGTTGTATTGCATAAAGAATACACAACAAGATTGTAAAAACTTATGAAGGCTCCGTAGCTCAGTAGGTAGAGCGCCCGGCTGTTAACCGGGAGGTCGGTGGTTCAAGTCCACCCGGAGCCGCTTCCAATTAAATCAGAACATAAAATGAGCGAAAGAATTATAGAAAAACTTTGTAAATTAGCGTGTTTAGAATTAAGTGAAAAAGAAAAAGAAAAATTTGAAAAAGAACTCAACAAAGTTTTAGATGCATTTAACATTATAGATGAAATTGAAGTGTCAACAGAGCCAGCATTTAGACCCATAGAAGAAAAAAACAAACTAAGAGAGGATGTTGCTAACGCAACACACGAATTTACTGAATTGAAAATACTAAAAGCACCAAAGACAATTGAATAAAAATGAAAGTACTAGAATTCTTGCAAAAAGTAAAACAAAATGAAATAAATATAGAGGACTACTTGAGCGAAATCGTACAGAAAGTAAGAAAGATAAACGATGAATACCATTATTTTAACAGCATTGTTGAAAATCCTAAACCAGAACATAAAGGAAAGTTATTTGGACTGCCAGTATCTGTCAAAGATTTAATTATTACAAAAGGAATTGAAACAACAGCAAGTTCAGATATACTAAAGGGATTTATTCCAAAATATGATGCAACTGTAGTTGAAAGATTAAAAAATGCTGGAGCAGTAATTATAGGAAAAACTGTATGTGATGCATTTGGATTTGGAAGTTTTAATCTTAACATAGGAAAAAGTTTTCAACCACCTCTAAACCCGATAGATAAAAAACATGTAACAGGAGGTTCAAGTGGAGGAGCAGGAGGAATCACACAAAAAGCAGATTTCACTCATGTAGCAATAGCTACATCAACTGGTGGCTCTATAGAATGTCCTTCAGCATTTTGCGGTGTTTATGGTTTTTGTCCAACATACGGTCTAGTAAGTAGATATGGACTTATTTCCTATGCAGACTCGCTTGATAAGATTGGAATAATTGCAAAATACATAGAGGACATAAAGCCTGTATTAAAAATAATTGCAGGTCATGATGAAAAAGACAATACAAGTTTATCACAGCAAGTAAAAACAAAAGAGGTTGAATGTCTAAAAGTAGGAATAGTAACACAAGCCTTAGAAATCGTAAATGAAGAAATAAGAAAAGCTGTAGAAGGCTGCATCAAAAAAATAGAAAAACATGCTGAAATAGTTGAAGTATCTTTACAAAAAGCAATGAAGTACGGAGTTGCGACATATTATATAATAGCAACTGCAGAAGCGTCAACAAACCTTGCTAGATATTGCGGACTAAGATTTGGTAGGAACGAAAAAATAGAATCAAAACATTTCAGAGAATACTTCGCAGAGATCAGAGGAAAATATTTTAGTGAAGAAGAAAAGCGAAGAATATTGCTCGGAACTTTTGTTAGGATGGCTGGATTTAAACAACGATACTATGTAAAAGCAACCAAAATAAGAAAACTCGTAATCGAAGAGTATAAACAAGCATTCAACAAAGCAGATATTATCCTTACCCCAACTATGGCAATATTTCCTCCAAAGATAGATGAAGTAGAAAAAATGGATATAATCGATATTTACAATTCTGATTTATTAACAATTCCGCCAAACTTAGCAGGAGTACCGCACATAACAATTCCTGTGCAAACAAACAAAAAATTTCCAACAAGCATAATGTTATGTTCAAACCATTTAACTGATTATTGGTTAATAGATATAGCAACGAAAATAGACAAATGGATAAAATAAAATGACAGAAAAGGCTAAAATTGGATTAGAAGTGCATATTCAAATTAAAACAAAAAGTAAGCTTTTTTGTAGTTGCCCTTCTGGAAAAAGCGAAAACAATGTATGTCCTATATGTCTCGGAATGCCTGGAGCACTTCCAACCCCTAATAAAAAAGCAATAGAGTATGCAATAAGATTAGCTTTAGCGCTAAATTGTGAATTAGCAGAAAAAATTATATTTTGGAGAAAATGCTACTTTTATCCAGACTTACCCAAAAACTTTCAGATAACCCAGTTGGAGCCACCTCTTGCAAAAAACGGAAAACTCAAAATAGGAAAAAAAATAATTTACATAAGAGAATTGCATTTGGAAGAAGATCCTGCAAGTATAACTTATCCAGCAGATATTCATTCTTCAAGATACTGCATAGTAGACCATAGCAGAAGTGGTACACCATTAATAGAGCTCGTAACAGAACCTTGCTTTGATTCAGCGAAACAGTGCAGATTGTTTTTAACAAAGTTGGTAGCGATCCTCAAATGTTTGAAAATCTTTGACGAATCATGCGTACTTAGAGTAGATGCTAACGTTTCTCTTAATGGACCTCGTGTAGAAATCAAAAATATAGGCAGCATAAAAGAGGTTGAACGAGCGATCAACTATGAAATAATAAGACAAAAACACTTTGCAAAACTTGGTAAGCTTAAAAGAGAAACCAGGTTATGGGATAGTACATCAAAAACAACAAAGCCTATGAGAGAAAAGGAAACTGAAGAAGAGTACGGTTACATAGTAGAACCGAATATTTCAGTAATAGAGATCACAAAAGAATTTATCGAAAAAATAAAAAAAGAGCTACCAGAGTTGCCAGACCAAAAAGCAGAAAGATTAATCAAACAGTATAAAATAAAACCAGAATTTGCTGAAATACTCTCACTTGATTACGATTTGTGTGAAATATTTGAAAACATAGCTACAGACATTTCACCAAACCTTGCAGCAAGTTTTTTATGTACAGAAGTGGCTGGAGCATTGAATTACGAAGAATTAGAAGCAAAAGCGATTTTGGATAGGACTGAAGAAATAAAGGAATTATTAGAAATGGTTGAAAAGAATAAAATTACAAGGAAGGCTGCAAAAAAGATTGTAGAGAAATTGATAAGTAAAAAGTTTTCTGTAAAGCAATTTGTATCTACACAGGATATGTATCTCGTTTCGGATGAGAAAAAATTGGAAGAAATATGTAAAAAAGTTGTAAAGGAAAACAAAAAGGCAGTAGAAGATTATAAAAATGGAAAAGAAAAAGTACTTCAGTTTTTTATTGGTACAGTAATGAAAATGACAAATTTTAGCGCAGATCCGCAACTTGTAAGGAAAATAATTTTAAGATTAATCGAAAATTCTGCTAATTAAAAAAATAAGGTTCGTTAGTTTTGGTAAACAGCCCAAACGACACATTTAAAAAGGTTTCGAAATATTTAAAAAGTAATTTAAAAATAAACCGAAAACTGTAAAAATGGTAAAAAAAGAAAAGAAAAAGACAGGCAAAAAACTAAAATACAAAATACAGAATCTTGTTGCAACAGCATCGTTGGGCAAGGCTGTGCCACTTGTTAAGCTTGCGAGAACAAATCCAAATACAACATATAATCCAGAACAATTTCCAGGCCTTGTGTTAGGCATTGCAAAACCGAAAGCAAAAGTGCTTGTGTTCAGTTCTGGTAATTTGGTATGCACAGGAACAAAAAGTAAACAGCAAGTTAAAGAAGTAATAAAACAAGTTATTAAGCAATTACGCAAAGTTGGTGTTAAAGTTACAGAAGTGCCTGAAATCACAGTACAAAATATAGTGGCGAATGGTGAAATCAATATGAGTTTAAACTTGAATGAACTTTCGCTACTTTTGGAAAATACAGAGTATGAACCAGAACAATTTCCAGGCCTAGTTTATAAATTAGACAGGCCTAATGCAACATTTTTGCTGTTTACTAACGGTAAGCTTGTGTGCACTGGCACAAAAAACAGAAAAGAACTAGAAGAAAGCATGCAGATATTAATAAAGCGTATCAAAGAGGTACAGAAAGGCAAGTAATTAAAGAGGTGGTAAAAAGCAACTTGAAATGTAGCTAATCTTTTTTATCCAATTTCCCAATTGATATAGCATATGCTTTATACCATGACATCCGTTATAAATAACGACGCTTTTCTTATCAAGAAAAATGTACCAGTTAGCAGGATTGTATTGGCAAACCAATTTGTTCAAATCTGAAGAATAGACATGAATAGAAAGCTTGCTAGGATAAACAGACACACGCCAGCTATCTTCTTGATATTTTCTTTTCAGCTTTCTGTGCTTAAGCTTTCTTTCGAGGCCCATAAAAAACCATAATGTATAAGGTTTAAAAACATTACTGTTTACTACTATAAAGTTGTTATATATAAATAGAGAAAAAAATAAATGTTAGAGTAAAGAAAAGTTTATTAATTCAAAATAGCAAAGCTAAGCATGGAAGAAGAGATTCTGCTTGAAGCAAAGGAATTTTTTGAAGCAAATAAAAAAAAGATAGCAAAATATATTAAAAAAGGCGAGAAAGCTGTCAGGGCCAGCTTTAGCGATATTGCAGATTTTTCTCCCAAGCTCGCTGATGCTTTACTCGAAAAGCCTGAAGAAACACTTGCACTAATGTCTCTTGCGCTTTCTGAACTTGGCTTAATTGAAGATGCTAGAATAAGACTTGAAGATTTGCCCAAATCGCAAGAAGTAATGATACGCGAAATTCGTGCAAAGCATTTAGGGCAGTTATTAAGCATCGAGGGTATTGTAAGACAGACGTCAGATGTAAGGCCTCAAGTAACCAATGCAACATTTGAATGCCCTAGCTGTGGCGCGCGCATTGAAGTGTTGCAGCTTGATAAAAAATTTAGAGAACCTACGCGATGTAACAATTGTGGTAGACGAGCTCGTTTCAAAGTTATAGCAAAACAACTTGTTGATGCTCAACGTTTAGTAATCGAAGAATGTCCAGAATCGCTTGTTGGGGGAGAGCAACCAAAACGTATTAGTGTTTTTCTTAAAGAAGACCTTGTTGAGCCGAAGATGGAAGAAAAAACAACGCCTGGCAGCAAGGTTAAAGTTATAGGTGTGCTAAAAGAAGTGCCTATTCCGCTCAGAACTGGTGCAATAAGTACACGGTATGATTTTGTTATAGAGGCAAACAACATTATTCCGCTTGAAGAAACATTTGAGGAAATCGAAATTAGTGAAGAAGATGAAAAACAAATTATTGAACTTGCTAATGATCCAGAAATATTCAAAAAACTTAGCGAAAGCATAGCCCCAAGTGTGTTTGGCTATGATGAAATCAAGTTAGCTTTAGCTCTACAGTTGTTTGGAGGTATAAGAAAGAAAAAAAGTGATGGCACATTTACGCGTGGAGACATTCATGTGTTGCTTGTTGGCGACCCAGGTGTTGCAAAAAGTGTGATGCTCAAATTTATTTCAAGTATTGCGCCACGCGGCAGATATGTTGTAGGAAAAGCCGCTACTGGTGCAGGTATTACTGCAACAGTGGTGCGTGATGAGTTTTTGCGCGGTTGGTCGCTTGAAGCTGGCGCAATGGTTTTAGCCAATCATGGTATAGTAACAATTGATGAGCTCGAAAAGATGTCTGAACAAGACAGAAGTGCTATGCATGAAGCAATGGAACAGCAAACAGTAACAATAAGTAAGGCAAACATTCAAGCAACATTGCGAAGTGAAACGAGCGTATTGGCTGCAGCAAATCCAAAGCTCGGTAGATTTAATCCTTACGAACCTATAGCACAGCAAATAGATTTGCCTCCAACACTTATCAATAGGTTTGACCTAATATTCATGCTTAAAGATATACCTGAAAAAACAAGAGATGAAGCAATAGCAACACATGTTTTGCTTGAGCATAAAGAACAAGCCAACAAACCCCCAATAGAGCCAGAACTATTGCGTAAATATATTGCATATGCAAAACAACGGATCAAACCAAAATTGACAGATGAGGCAATAGATGAAATAAAACGATTTTATGTAGAATTGCGCAATATGCCTTCCACAGCAGATGAATTGCTCAAGCCCATCCCTATAAGTGCAAGACAGTTAGAAGCATTAATCAGACTTAGTGAGGCAAGTGCAAAAGTAAGGTTAAGCAACAAAGTAACAAGAGAAGACGCCAAACGTGCAATAGCATTAATGCATTATTCATTGATGCAAGTAGGACTAGACAAAGAAACCGGCCAAATAGATATAGATAAAATCACTACTGGCATAAGCGCATCTCAACGAAGTAGGATCATAATAGTTAAAGAAACCATAAATAGGCTTGAAGCAAGGCTAGGCAAGATGATACCCATAAAAGAGATCATCAAAGAACTAGAAGGTAAAATAGATGAAGACGAAATTTATGAAATAATTGAAAAACTAAAACGTGCAGGTGATATCTTTGAGCCAAAGCGCGGCTTTGTCGAAAAGATCTAAACGATTTTTTAAATGCAAGCCTAAAAATATTTATAAAGCTGAAAAACTAAACACAAGCATGATGCAACCAATAAGAAAAACAGCATACAAATTGTGGATTTCTAACATAGTTAATGCAGAACCTATAATGGACATAGGCAAATTTAAGGGCGTAACAACAATAATAAACCAAAATAAAGTTCAAGTTAATAGGGTAAATATAATAGCAAACGTGATAGATGTGTTTAAGATTGAAGAAAAACAATACGGTAGTATTACGCTAGACGATTCTTCTGCAAGTATTCGTGTAAAGTTCTTCAATCAAGACATAGACAAAATGAAAGATATAAACATAGGAGATACTATAATGGTTATTGGTCAGTTACGTATGTTTAATGATGAAATATACATAACGCCAGAAATTGTAAGAAAGGTAGATGCTATATGGTTACTTGCCAGAAAGCTTGAGCTAGAAAAAATATTCAAGTTAAAAGCTGAACAACAAGCAACTAGCCAAATAACACAAACGCAAGAAGAAAATACAAACATTATGGCAAGTAATAACACAGAAAATAATGTAATTAAAAGCAATGCGACTATAACAAAACCAAACGCAGAAACAGATCAGACAAATGAATTGCTACCAAATGAAACTAGCAATGAAAACGACGACAATGTTGAAGATAAAACTATAACAACAGCAATAATAAAGCAAAAAATTGTTGATGCATTAAAGCAAAACGAAGAGATAGAAATAGATAAATTAATGTTATCTCTACAGCACAATCATGAGGATATAAAAAAAGCATTAGACGAGCTTATAGAAGATGCTGTAGTGTATGAATCAAGACCGGGCGTAATAAAACTAATGTAACCAAAATGGCTGAAAAAAAGAAAGAAAAAATAAAAAAAGTCACAATAAGATTAAGCAAAAAGCATGGTTTTATGGCGTTTCTTAAGCTTGGAAAACAAAAAAACGATATAGAATTGACAGAAGTAAAAAAGCTTAGGCAACTGCTTAGCAATGAAAAAGCAAAAATACTTCATACAATCAAAGAGTCCAAACCAAAATCAATTTACGATTTGGCAAAAATACTGAAACGGGATTTTAAATCAGTGAGGCAAGATTTGAAGCTGTTAGAACATTTTGGTATGATAAAACTACAAAAACAGGGAAAGAGAAAACAAAAGTTAATGCCAGAAATAGCAATAGATAAACTTGAGATAACGTTTGAGATCTAGAAATCTAAAGTAATTCAACCTTAGATTCATTTTTTGATAATTTATCGTACAAAGTAAAACAGAAAACTTTTGGAGAATAAAACATAAAGCCCAAGCTAAAATCAAATAAACTTTCATTATAAGATTGTAATGAACTATTATTAAGACTTGTATAAACCTCCCTTATACCTTTATCTCCAGTTAGCAGTAAACATCTATCATTTTTACTGTTTTTACTAACATAATCGGATAGATATAAAAGTGAAAGGTCTGCATCTGAGGGTTGATTTTCTTTCCCATATAATTTATCAACTACTGACCTTAGTAAGCTTAATTTTTCATCATTGATATGCTCCACGTGTAGCATTCTTACAAGTTCTTCTAAATCTGACTTTATTCTCTTCAAAAGACCTAAAAATGGTTTGAATGGATTTGCTCTTACCACTTCTACTTTATATTGTTTTCTGCGGATAGATAATTTTTTTACTAAATTTCCATGTTTGGGATTCGGAACTTTAATCTTTTTTAGTTCCCAAACATATAGATTCGTTTTTGTCTGATTTGGGCTTTTCGCAATCTTAACAAGATCCTTTATCATGCCAACCCTTGCGTTTAACTCGTTATAAACAAGATCTGTAGTAACAACATTTTTTTCTTTAAATAACTGTTTGAGTGAAGATAAAAATAAATGTGAAGAATGAAGGATATAACGTTTTACATCTTCATCTAATTTATCAAATTCTAATGTATCAACACCAATATAAAAAATATTTGTATCTGGTATAATTACATCATATTCTCTAAGTTTTGATTCCATTAGTTTAGCAATTCTATCTTGATTTTGTTTTGCGCATTCTTTTATAATGTTGTTATTCTTCTTTTTCTTTCCCATAAATAAATCAAAAAATTTTTAAATTTAAAAAATTTACTATTTTGAAATTAAGACAAATTCGTGAAAAGAAGGCAAGTAAAAGGTTAATACAAAATGCACATCCAAAGCAAATTAGAAGAAGAACTAACTAAGTATTATGAAGGAAAAACAGATTTGAATGGACTAATAGAAACAATTAGAGCTACTTTAACCGAAGCCAAGAAAGTGGCAGATCAAATATGGAAAGCCGTGTTGATACATAGGCCTTATCTTAATCAAAGCTGCTATAAAATACAAGAATTAAAAAAATTGATAGGAAAACCGGCTGAGCAGATAGTGCAAAAAGCTTACAATGCATATGCCATAGCTGCTGATTATTATGAAGAATGGAGAAACAAAATATTGTGTTTATATGTACAATTCGGAATAGAACCAAAAAATAAGATAGCAAAACAAATAATTGAAAAGGAAATAAGGCTATGTTATGCTTAGTTATTGTGATTTTTGTGATTTTATTGTTTTCTTTCTTCTTTATTCTGATTAATGTTTGCAAATTGGTTAAATCTTTCAACATAATCACCAGAAACTTTTACTTTTGCTGCTCTAAGTTTAAACAAGAAGTTGTAAAGCAATTTTGTAAGTAACAATACAACTGCCCAAACAACTGAAGCGATTACAAAAGGCATAGCTGCTTTAGCATTTCTTGCTATCGCAAAACCTGTAATGCCTGCTTGAGGTGTTTTTTGCTCTTGCTTCTGTATTGCTACTTGCTGTGATGTTGGTTCGCATGGTCTAACTGTTTCAGGTTTTTGATTTGAGGTACCACATGCATTAAGGTCAATGCATTCTCGCGTTTGAGTGCCATTAATACATTCGCTCCACTCGCTACAATTCCATTGTTCAATACAAACACAATTACCATTAATACAATTACCAACACATGCAATAGGACTTGACCATTCATAGCAAGTATCAGAATCATAATTACCACATACAACATAATAACTTGAATTCACGCACTTTCTGCTACCAGCTATACATTCATTAACGCAACTTTTACTACTGCCGCCACCACCCCCGCCACCAGAACTCTGCTGTGTAACCTGTACAGTAAACCAAACCGTGGATGTATTAGTGTTATTTAAACTATCATTAGTATAAATTTTAACATAATGTAAACCATTGCCTATATTCAAGCTTGTATTAATAAAGTAGTTTTGATCATTATTATTTGTTTGATTGATCAAAGTATAATTAACACCATCGATTTCTGCAATAACACTAATGTCAAATTTATCAAACATAAAATTAAAAATGCTTACGTTTACATAATTAACATTGCTTGTATAAGTTTTATTTTCTGGGTGGATAATTTTGATTGCTGGGCCTCTTTCAACAATAACGCTCAAATTATTACTGAATTGACAATTTCCGGCCTTATCACAAGCGTAACATGCAGCAATAAAACTTCCGTCGTTAACAGATAAGTTAAATACAATTAAACCATTATTTACAGTGTTATTGCATTGTTTACTGTTCCATCCGTTCTGGTTTGTATAAATACATACATAATCCAATGCGATATTATCTGAAACATTACAAGTAAAATTGAGCATAGAATAATTAGTGCTAGAAAACAGAGAATTATTTAACGGCCAAACAATGCTAACATTTGGTTGTGTAATATCAATAGTAAAAACTACAGTTGTTAAGTTAATGTTGCCTGCTGTATCGTTACAGTAAAATGTTATTGTGTGATTCCCTTCTTTAGAAAAATTTTGCATAGCAGAAAAATATGCACAACTCGAATTTATTAATGCTTTCTTCATTGTTATATTTTGACTACCATTATCATACCAACATACATCGATACCTGCAGGCCAATCATATGCAGAAATATTTAATGTTATATCGCTACTGTTATGATAACTTCCATCTAAAGGCTGTACTACTCCAATAATAGGTCCATGCGTATCTACATAAAACCATCGATGCTCGCTTTCCGCTTTCCATCCTGCAGCATCTGTACAATTAATCCACCAAGTATAATTACCATCAGTTAAGCTTGATACATTAAACATTAAAACTAGAGTGTTATTTCCAGATTTACTCACATTTTGATAGGACCAATTCGCAATTAACACCAACGAATCTGTTTGATTTTGTATTAATAAGCTGCAGTTAATTGTTGGTTTAAAATTTCCTATTCCAACAGTATCAAAACTATTATCAGAAACATTAAAGGTAAAGTTTATTTTGCCAGATAAATGGTCTGAATTATTCGGAAAAATTAAGTATATATTAGGTTGTTTAGAATCAACATATAAAGTATGTGGAAGATAAGTCTGATTTGGACTACAACTATCATTTCCTTCATTATATTTGTTTCCAGCATTATCTTCAATTTCTATCCTATAATTAAAGTATGGGCCATCTAAATACTTTGAATAACTACAATTGTAAATACCATCTGATTCCTTACAAATAAATTTTACTCCGTTCCAATTACTCGCATCTGCACATGAAATAACATTGTTGCCATCTACCCACCACAACTCTGCCGAAGATGAGTTTAACCCACTTTCATTCTCTTTAAAAATAAAAGTGAAGTTTATTGTTCCATTTTTCACAAAACTCCAATCTGGTGGGTAAACCGAGGTTAGGTTTGGTCTGATCGAATCATTCTTTATTGTTAAATTGAGAGTATCGTTAACAATAATATAGAAGCTATTAGATTGTGGAAAAACAATTTTTAAAGAGTAATATTGATCAAATAGTGTGTCCTTATCAACAGTATGTGAAATTAATGTAAAATTAAATAAGACATATGAATTATTAATACAAAAACTCTCATTTTTTGCAGACCAAACTATATTTTTTGTATTGTAACTAACAGACCACCCTTGTGGGGCATAAGCTAGAGAAGGGGTAGAATGATTTAAAGAAAGATTTATCAAACATAAAATTGAATTAGCATCACTATTAAATGAAGCATTTAATATAAAAGATTGATTTTTAAATTCCCATGTTTCGTTAGGAATTAAGTTAAGATTCCACTCCCCCAAGGTACCCTCGGAAAATAGATTAAAGGCATAAACATCAGATAAATAAAAAAAAGAAACAATTATCACAACAAATAGGAAGATAATTCCAAAATTAAGTTTTGATCCCTCTTTTTTCATTTTATTTTGTATTAACTTTCTAGCATTTTAAGTTTAAAAATGTTTTTAAAAGAAGATGTTAACATTTTAAAATGATAGCAAATAGAAAGGTTTTTAAATAGCATGATTGTTAATGGTAGGAAAATGATAAACACAAAATTAGAATATACCCCTGAAGTTACATTAAAATTAGAAGGAAAGATTAAAGAAGGATATTTAGAAGTTAAGATTGCGGAGCAAGCTTTATTTGATGAAATTAAAAGAGATAAAATAGTAGGGAAAAAAACATATCCTTCTCTCGAAGATAAGTGTTGCGATTGTTATCCAAAGGTTAAAAAATTATTTGCAAGATTGGATGAAAAAATAAGATGGATTAAAGAAGAATATGGGGATGTTATAGAGCAGATCTTTGTTGATGATCCTGAACTAGAAAGTTTATCACCATATGCCTTTCAAGAGAGACTTGAAAAGTGGGGTGAAGACTACAAAAAAGAAATGTTCATAGAAAACATTAAAGAATACTTGACAGAGATAGGAGAAACTAGCATTAAGATTGTAGAAATGTTATTTTCACCAAATTCAGAGATAACAACAGAAGTAATAAAAGGTGGTAGGAGATTTTACTTATGCAAAAGGTGCGGAAAGGAATGGCCTACACCAGGATTTTATCCTTGGATTAGATTAAAAATTTATGAAATTTAGAGATTTAACAAAGTCTAAGCTGCTACTTCGGCTGTGTTAAGTAGGTTAGAAACAAACTGTTCCATCTCCTTTTCTAGTTGTTTTTTGAGCTTGTTAATTCTATCTTCACTTCTATGATGGAGGCTAAGATCGATCATTTTTGCAAGATATTTACATGCTTGTTCACGCATTTTTTCATATGATTCACCTAATTTTATCTTGAGTTTTGGTTTAGAAGTTTCAATTCCTATATTTTCACTCAGATTGAACATAAAATCTTGAACCTTTAACCTTTCCATAAATTTTTGATAATAAGGATAAAATTGCATGTGTGTGGCTTTATCCTTTTTTAGATTATTGTAATACTCTGCTCTTTCTCCTTCTACACTAACCTCAAACCCTAGATCTTCACCCCGCTCAATTAAGGTAAGAATAACATCATCGATAATTTCATCTCTAATAACTTTAGCGACATCCGACTTAACATTATCTATAATCCTAAACGTTTTCTTATTTCCTTCTTTTTTGATTATAGGAATCTCGTAATTATTGAGAATTGTTTGAACCGCTATAACATCTTTTTGTTTATCTGGTTCAACTTTAATATAGAACATGTACTCAGGGATCGCTCTAGAGACGGCATCAGAAATCTTAAAAAAATAAGATCTCAAATAATCTTTTAGATTTTCGTCTTCTTTCCCTCTATCAGTCTCTTTTTTTCTTAACTTATTTAAGAATTTTTCATAATCATCATGTGTATGAAAGCACCTATCAACGTACAGTTTACCGTCTTCAAACTTTGCAACTATTCGGGACTGATCTGGACCGTAAGAATACCATCTTCCAGGAACACCTGTAAGTCTGTGAAAACCACCTTTGGTTAAATCCTGTAAACTCTTAGCATCTATAGCTTGATTAAAAAGTTCTATAGTTTTTCTCATGATATTTTCTTTATTTGTCTCAGGGATCCCTGAAAAAGTTTCTTTAAATTTGTCTGTAATTACTAACTCAAATGAGGGTTGACTTTGAGTTTCCGAATTTTTCTTGTTCATTTTTATAAATTAAAGATATAAACAAATTTATAAATTTTTATTCTTTCCGTCAATCCAATAATTTATCATCTTAACGCGTCAAGCAATTGCTCATAAAAGTTAAATAGCAACCATCTAAACAGAGAATCCGAATTGAAAAAGAAAGAGAAATTAAATACAAGAAAACTTCCATCCACATCAAATATTTCTTCTCTTTCCAAATATTCATCAAGACTGCTCAGTTGGGATTTAAAGATATTAGAGCAGATTTTGATGTCTTGGGAATTCAATAGTTTAATATTTTTTCTTTTTAAATCCATTAAATTTTCTAGCACTTTTCTTAACAAAACAGAACCGCTGTATATAGGGGACTGAAAAGAAAACACATACCTATTAATTAGATTTTTCCAATTATTAAAAATATTAAATACACAAAATATATTTCCATCATACCAAATTTCATTATTCCTTATACAATGAGAGGAAAAAGAAAATTCAAAGGAATACACAACATCAACAAATGATTTATCGCTATTATCCTCAAACTTTATACCTAAACTGCGAAAATGATCGTACACCTTACCACCTTCTAAAATAGGTAAAATACCTGTTGTAGGGTTAGAGAGTATTAACACATACTCTTTA
>JAPDKA010000008.1 GCA_029258825.1 archaeon
TTTCACTGCTTTCTTGATTTTCTCTTTTAGTTTCTTTTTCTCTTTTTCAGGAAGTTCCCAAATTCCGCCACGGGAACCTAAAAAGTGCATTTTTTGGTTTTGTTTTTAGTTTTTATCTACTATTAGACAAGAAAAAGTATGATAATTATTTTTTATCGATAATTATCGTTTATAATAAGAATATAAATTTTATATCGATAATTATCGTTGTTTTTTACCTATTTTCTACCTTCTAATGTTATCTTTAGTATTTTATCGTACACCTCTTTCCTAAATAGGCCTAGATCTACTCCTTTTCTTAATACTTGGTAGTATAGACCATCAACACCAATAGAGTACTTAAATATTTTCAAGTTTGGAGAAGCTTTCCTCATTTTATCTATGTCTTGCATTACAGTCTTAAAATACTTATCAACACCTCTCCTATACAACTCCTCGATAGGTTCGTCAACTGCATTGCCAACACTGAATTGCTTCCATAATGTGCCGGGCAAAATTAAAGGATCGCAACTGCCCAGCCATTCTCCTGATTTGATTCTTACATATTGCCAATAAGAAGGATCTATAAAAGGCTGTAACTGAAATAACAAAGTAGATTTACCATATTTTTGTTTTATATAAAATATTCCGAGCCTGTCTATCTCAATTTCATCTAAATTAATGATGTTATTTTCAATTAACATAGGCAAATAAGCACTGTTTACATTTATCTCTATACTTATTATAAACTCTATAGGTTTTTTCATATTTCTTAACAATTTTTTTACACCATTTATCAATTTTAATAAGGTGTTTTTTCGAACAAAAAAAGAAAAATCTGCATATGGTGTAGGAAAAAACATGCCTGCACCAAAGTGAGATATTCCTCTCTTAGATAACTCCTTGACTAACTTTAAAATAGCTTGAGAATTATCCTCAATCAATGTGCTGTCTATGAAGATTTTATCAGCCAAACCTGCATCAACAGCAAGCATTAGGTTGTTTAACACTCTCTTAAACACACCCTTGCCTCGTAGCTTGTCATGTGCTTCTCCCCAGCCGTCTAGGCTAACATCAAGAAAGTCTATATCAAGCTTAGCCAACTCATCCAAATAAATATGCAATAAAGTTCCATTAGTTACTATACCATACCTAAATGGTTTTTTCTCTTCTCTCTTTTGTTTTTTTACTCTATCAAATTCTCTAAGAACTTTCATCACATGCTTATAAAGTAAAGGTTCTTTACCGCTTAATGTCAAAATAGTCAAACCATACTTCTCCAATTTCCTTATTATCTTTCTCCAATCCTCAAATGGCAGTTCGTCTGAACTGCTCTCTGCTGTATAAAAGCAATGCCTACAGCCAAGATTGCATCTATTTGTAATGTCTAAACTCACGTGCCTCAACTCTGCGTTTTGCCTTATAAACTCATAAAGCTGTTTCCATGTGATTTGGTTGTTGAGATATTGTCTTATTTTTGGTAGAAGATCTATTTCAAACATTGTTTGATTTGTTTTTGGCATTGCGATAAGTATCGTAAAAAAGCTTTATAAATTTTTATACAATCATTATCTGCAATATAAAGCTAAGAAAAACTCAAACAGCAAGCTTGCTGTAAGCCTCGTACGCCTTCAAAGTTAATTGCCATCTTTGCCTTCTTACATAAGTTTTACCTTTTTCATTCTTTGTTATGCATCTTACTATGTTTTGTTTTTGCAATTCAAGCAGCAATTGCTTAACAAATTCTTCATCTCTTGCAAGCTCTCTGGCAATTTCAGCAGTAAACATAGGTTTAGGCATATTATAATATAGTAAAGCAACTATAGCCTCTTTAATTTTCTGTCTTTTTTCTGCAGATATTGGCGGCATAGTTAAGCAAAGTTGTGTATTTTTTAAAGTTTTGCAGTTGCGAGAAGTTTAAAAAACAACAAGCCTTGATGATTGCATGACCGAACAACAAATAGAAAAAGTAAAACCAAGTACAGCTGCAAAAATAACAGCAATACTAGACGATACTATAAAGAAATGGTTCTTTAGTCGCTTTAAAGATTACAGCTTAACTCAGCTATATGGAGTAATGCCTATACATGAAAGAAAGAATATACTAATAAGCGCACCTACTGGTAGCGGAAAAACATTGACTGCATTTTTGAGCATAATCAACTACTTAGTTGTGTTGGCAAAAAAACAAGAATTGCAGGATAAAGTTTATGCGATCTATATTAGCCCTTTACGCGCATTAAACAATGATATATATGTTAACTTGCAAAAACCACTTGAAGAAATAAAGCAATTAGCAAAGCAAGAGAACATAAACATGCAAGACATTAGAGTGGCTATAAGAACAAGCGACACGTTAAGTAGTGATAAAGCAAAAATGTTGAAAAAACCACCACATATATTGATTACAACGCCTGAAAGTCTTGCAATTGTTTTGAGCAGTAAAAAATTTATTGAGCATTTAAAAGCAGTAGAGTTTGTTATTGTTGATGAAATACACGCTTTAGCCAGCAACAAACGAGGTGTGCATTTAAGCTTAAGCCTTGAACGTCTTGAAGAAATTTCAACAATCACACCAGTACGTATTGGTTTAAGCGCAACTATAGCGCCGCTTGAAGAAGTTGCAAAGTTCTTGGTTGGCTATAGTTATGATGAAAAAACAAAAACATATAACCTAAGAAATTGTTTAATTGCTGATGTAAATTTCGCCAAACCAATTGATATAGCAGTGCTTGTTGCTAGCAATTTCTTTGAAGACGCAAAATTGCAAACGCATAAGCTTTATTGCTTAATTGACGAACTAATACAAAAACATAAAACAACACTAATATTTACTAATACACGAAGCGGTACTGAAAGAGTCATTGCACATCTAAAAGAAATGTTTCCTAAGCGGTATGAAGCATTAAACGTTATAGGTGCACACCATTCAAGTTTAAGCAGAAAACACAGGTTTAATATTGAACAAAAATTAAGGGAAGGTAAATTAAAGGTTGTTGTTAGCAGCACAAGTCTTGAATTAGGAATAGATATTGGCTATATCGATCTCGTACTGCTTTTAGGTAGTCCAAAAAGTGTAAGTAGGGCGATGCAACGCACAGGTAGAGCAGGCCATAAGTTGCATGCTGTTGCAAAAGGTCGTTTCATTGTTCTTGACAGAGATGATTTAGTTGAATGTACTATTATGGCAAAGAAAATAAATGAAAAGGAGATAGATAAAATACAAATACCAAAAAACTGCCTTGATGTGTTATGCCAACACGTATATGGAGAAGCTATCAATAAAGTGTGGCATGTTGATGATTTTTACAGGCTGGTTAAGCGTAGTTATTGTTATCATGATTTAAAAAAAGAACAATTGTTGAATGTTATTGCTTATTTAAGCGGCCAATACTTTGGTTTAGAACAGCGCGGCATTTATGCAAAAATATGGTATGATGAAAACACACAAGAATTTGGTAAACGTTCAAAACTTGCAAGAATGATGTACATGACTAACGTTGGTGTAATTCCTGAAGAAAGTTATGTTAATGTTATTGTGGCATTGCCAAATGAAAGGAAAAATGAAAAAGTTGGTGTCATTGACGAAGCTTTTTTAGAGCGATTAAAGAAAGGTGATGTTTTTGTGTTAGGAGGTCACAAATACATGTTTTTATATGCACGTGGTATGAATGCTTATGTGAATGCTTCTGTGAAACAACCGCCAACGATACCTAGTTGGTTTTCTGAGCAACTCCCACTTAGCTATGATTTGGCTTTGGCAATTCAGAAATTCAGGCGTTTAGTTGAGCAACGTATGAAAAAACCAAAGCAAGAAGTTGTCGAATTTATCAAACAATATTGTTACTGCAGTGATAATGTTGCTAATGCTATATATGATTATTTTTATGAGCAATACAAGTTTGCTGAAATCCCACATGATAAAAAACTAGTTATAGAGTTTTACAAGTCAAATGATGGCAAAAAATATTGGATTTTTCATACACTCTATGGCAGACGTGTTAATGATGCTTTGAGTCGGGCTTTAGCATTTCTTGTAGCAAGAATAAACAGACGTGACGTTGAGATATGTATTAATGATAATGGTTTTTACATTGCTAGCTATGATAAACTGCAAGTTGATAAAGCTTTTGAAATGCTTGTAAAAAACTACAGCAAATTACATATAGTATTGGAAGAGGCTATAGAAAAGACTGAAACGTTCAAAAGACGTTTCAGGCACAATGCGGTTAGAAGTTTGCTTATTCTTCGAAGTTATAAGGGAAAAACAAAATCTGTGGGGAAGCAACAAATGCAAGCAGAAATGTTGTATAGAACAGTAAAAAGCATAAGTTATAATTTTCCTGTCATTGTAGAAACAAAGAGAGAAGTACTTCATGATGTAATGGATGTAGAACATGCAAAAGAAGTATTGAGCAATATCGCAAACAACAATATTAAAATTAAAAAAATACAAACACCACTGCCAAGCCCTTTTGCATTCAACATTGTTGTTGCTGGCTATCTTGACTTGCTGAAAATTGAAGATCGTATAGAATTTTTGAGACGTATGCATGAAAAAATTTTAGAAGAGATTAAGAAAAAATAATCTCTTTTCCGGTAATCGTAAACTTTAAAAATTATAAAACTCTATTCTTCAGTGATAAAACAGAATTTTCGAAAAAACAAAAATGAAAAAAACAAGCACGATACTTGAAACAAAAGTTGAAAAAGAACAAATAGGCTTAGGAAGGCTCGGCAATGTTCTTTTTACTTATAAAAAAGGTGAAGAAGATTTAGATCTTTTTGATAATGTTGCTGTATATGAAAGAAAAATTGTTGATAGAAATACTTTAAGAAATGTAATTGAATTAATACATCCTTCTGCAAATGAGTTTATAGACCATAAAAAAATTGATGAAAAAGCAGATTTTAGCGGAGATATTACTTGGAGTGTTTTGCTTGATGATGAAAAGTTTAGGAGATGGCATGAATATGAAATGCTCATTGATTGGGAGTTCTTTACAAAAGAAGGAAGAAAATTTATTTGTGAAGCTTGTGGAAAAGAAATTAAAAGTTATAAAGACTTAATGGTATGGGGAGGGGCTAATTATCATATTAAAGGTTGTTTTACTAAGGTTATTAATGAAGAATTTGAGTATGATAAAAATAGGCTTGACGTTCTTGAATACCTGCTTAAAATAATAAAAGTGTTTGATCCTGAAAATGAAAAAAGAGAAGAATTTGAAACTAAAGTAAAATTAATGTTTATTCCTTGGCATATTTCTCGAGCTTATTATCTAGCTAATAACTATCTTTGGCATGAAACTCAAGATGAATATTACAAAAAGAAAGGTAAAGAAGGAATAATTAAAGATATCGATATAGAAATAAGTCGTGCTTTATTTAAGTTAGATGATGTTGTTAATTTCTTTTATAAAAATAAAGGAGATTTAATTAAAAAACATCTAAAAAGATTTGAGGTTTCGTTTAATATTATAGAGAGAATTGATAAAATATTAAAAGAAGGGTGTACATCTAGTGGAATAGAGATTGAGGAAATTGAAGAATATCAAAAAATAAAAAAGCAATGTAGTTTGTTGCTTAAATTAATTTAATTATTTCCAATCAATAATAAGCCACTTCCCTGCAGCAAAAAATTTAAGAATAACTAAACAGCTGCTAATCTTATGAGAGTCTATCTTAAAGAAAAATTAAAAAAGTTATTAAAAGATGTTGCTAAGAAATACGGATTTGAGAATGTCAACTTTGTAGAGTATTATGAATCTGGAAGAAGTATAAGTCGAAAACAAGCCCAATCCAAAAATCCTAAGGAGATAACATATTCTTTCCTTTCACTCTTCCCTTTAAAAGAAATTTATGAAATATCTCCAGAAATAACAGAAAAAGTAGCAGAAGTTGTATGTTTACATGAAAGAGCTCATTATAAGTTTCCAAAACCTCCAGAAGCGGATGAATGGGAAGTACAGGAAAAGGCGGCACAAATGTACGGGAATTATGTAGAATATGCAATATTAGATAGCCTCTTGTTGTTTTTTCTCTGCCCCTCAAATGTAAAAAATGATAAATTAAAGAGGGACATCTTAAAGTATATTAACAATTATAAAAAGCTAACAGAGGAAGAAAAGAAAAAAATTGTGGACGGATTTATTGAATTAAAAAAGGTAAAAAAAGCAGTTTTCTTCCGTAAAAGAAAAATAGAAAGAACGTTAAAAAGTTTGTTGAAAATCTCTAATTCAGTTTAATTATAAAAAATTACAAAAAATAAAAAATTAATAAAGAAGTTTTTAAAATGGATCTCTCAAAAACAAAAATTTTTGAAGGTATTTATATTATTGGTAAGGCGTTATGGTTGGAAAAAGTAAAGATACTTGTTATTGCTGATTTGCACATAGGCTATGAAGAATATCTTAATGAATTGGGTATAGCCATACCAAGACAACAGTTCAAACTCATGCATGAAGAGCTAAAAAATCTGTTGAATTTATTAAAACCAAAATTAATTGTTATTAATGGAGATCTAAAGCATGAATTTGGAGAAATAAGTAAACAAGAATGGAACGAAACCCTCGCTATTCTTGATTTATGTTTAAAGCATGCTAAAGTTGTGCTTGTTAAAGGAAATCATGATACAATACTTGAACCGATTGCACGAAAAAAGAATGTTAAAATTGTTGATTATTATGTTGTTGACAGCATTGTAATTACGCACGGCCATAAAATACTAAACGAATTTTTTGATAAGCAAATCAAAACCATAGTCATAGCACATGAACACCCTGCAATAAGCTTGAGAGAAGGTATAAAAGTAGAAAAGTATAAATGTTGGTTAATAGGGCGATGGCACAATAAGAAGTTAATTGTTATGCCAAGTTTTATGTATATTGAAGGTAGCGATATAACAAAAGAGATGCTGCTTAGTCCTTTTTTAACTAAGGTTAATCTTGATAATTTTGAAATTTATATTGTTGCAGATAAAGTTTATAAGTTTGGAAAACTAAAAATGTTAAGAAAAAAAGGTATTGTATAAATATGGTATAAAATGGCTATCTCGAAAAAACAATACGAAAAAATAGAAAAAGAAATATTACAGCCTGCAGCAGAAGTTTATAATTTGCTTGGCGGAAAGCTAACAAAGCAAAGTTTAAAGAAATTTAAAGAAGGTTTAGCAAGCAATCCAAAATATTCACAAATAAAAAAGAAAGCAGAAGAAATATTTAATAAAATAGATGAATACCTGAAAGTTGCTGAAGAAGAACGACAAGTATATGAAAGATTAATAAAAGTTAAGGAAGATATGGGTATTATAGCAAGTGCTATATAACTAGCATGCTATTTTTGGAGTTATTTTTGGAGTTCGATAAATATACACTTCACCTTTTTCTTCAAGTTTAGCACAAATACCAATATGTTTCTCACCGATAATAATGCAAACTTTTTCTAATCCACTATTTTTCATTTTTTCATCTAAGTTTTTTAATATAAATTGTAAAAGGTTTTTTTCATAAGCCTTTGTTTCTGTTACAGTATCGCCACCAAAATATTTAATTTTTAAATTTAGATTTTTTGGTAGTTCTAAGTCATTATTTCCATATTCAACTAACAACAAGTCTGGTTTAAGTTTAAAGATCGAATTGGGCAATTCTCTTTTATGAGTTGATTCTAAAACAACATAAATTGTTGGAGACATATTTAATAATAGTATACAAAATATTTAAAAGTTTCGGTTGTTATCATTATATAATAAATACATAAAGATTTAAAGATGATTTAAAGATAAATTGTAAAATCTAATTGTGCCCGGGTGGCGGAATTGGAAGACGCGCCTGGCTCGAGACCAGGTGGGCTCTGCCCGTGCAGGTTCGAATCCTGCCCCGGGCGTAATTACTAGTAGTAAATTAGTTAAATATTCATTAATCTGTTTATTAATTAGATAAAAGAAAAAACAAAAAATTTATTTCTTCAACTTAAGTTTTGGAAATGGTAAATGAAATGGTAAGCCTAATTCATGTTCAAGTTGTAATGCTTTAAAATTACATCTATCTAGAATTGTGTTGTATATAATAGGTTTTATTTCTGCACTTATTTTTTTATTCTTCCAATCTTCAAGTATTTTAGTAATGATTTTTTCTTCAGCTGTGTACAACATTTCACCTTCAAGTTGGATTACAGCTATGTTGTCATTACCTTGTTTATAAGTTACGCTAAATATAAAATCAAAAACAAGAATTGTTTGGCTGAACAACTTAGAATCAACTTTTCTAATATCTTTAATATTTAAATTAGCATTGATTGTTGTTTTTGGTTTTAAAGTAGCAATTTTTTCTGCAACAATTTTTTTAAAGCCGAAACCGACAACTGGCATTTTAGCAAAGTTAAGTTTATTTTAGTTAATTTTGAATAAAAATAAAAATTAGTGTAAATCTTCTTCTGAAACAACGACAAAGTCACCAACAGCAATCACTGCTGAAAATGGTACAAGTAAATCACGTGAATCCTTAGCTCTTTCAAGAGATAGGTTAGTAGCATATGATGTAGGGTTCGTTAACACAATTTGAATTAGTTCACCTGTTCTTGTTTCAAAAATGATATCTCTAACAACACCAAGCTTTTTACCTTGTTTTGTTACAACTGTCTTGCCCAAGATCTCAACAGATTGTTTTCGTTCTGTCATTGTTAATTTTGCTGCACCTGCATTTATAAATCTTTCTATGTAAGAGTCACCCCTTCACTTCATGTGGAAAAAGATTTATAAATGAACACAATGGTCGGCCTTTTTTATTTAATTTAAAAATTTTTCTGTAATATAATATAAAATATAAGGAAATATATTTTAAAATATACTTTACACATTATATATTTCCACATGAAATTAACGGCTTGTTATCATTTCAAGTGGACAACATTCTTAGAATAAATTTTCGACGAGCTTTGTTTTTTATTTCCACATGAAATATAGGTGTGGATGTCTATTTTGTATTTCAACAATATTTTTAAATAACTTATTGTTAGGTTTTGTTATGGTAAAGCTCGATAAGATTTTTGATGCAGTAACAAAAAATTCTTTATTTAAAAACAAATTTGTGTTGCAAGCAAATTATACTCCTGATAACATACCTCACAGAGACAAACAAATAACACAGATTGCATCAATATTAGCACCATCGTTAAGACTGGAAAGACCATCAAATCTTTTTATATATGGGAAAACAGGAACTGGTAAAACTTTAACAGTTCAGTATGTTACATCTCAACTTATTAAAAAAGCAGAACAACTTAAAATACCTTTAAAAGTTGTATATGTTAATTGTAAATTGAAAAAAGTAGCAGATACCGAATACAGGATTCTTGCAGAACTTATTTCAAAACTAGGTGAAAAGGTGCCTGCTACAGGATTGCCAACAGACCAAGTTTATGCAAAATTCATTAATATTGTTGACAATACTAAACAGCTTATTATAGTTGTGCTTGATGAGATAGATCAGGCTGTTAAAAAAATTGGTGATGAATTTTTATATAACTTTACACGCTTAAATTCAGAACTAACTCAAGGACAGATTTGTATTGTAGGTATTAGTAATGATCTAATGTTTCTTGAGCTGCTTGATCCGCGTGTGAGAAGTAGTTTGAGTGAAGAGGAAATAGTTTTTCCACCATACAATGCTGTTCAATTACAAGATATATTAAAGCAAAGAGCTAAGCTAGCGTTTAAACCTGGTGTTGTAAGCGATGCTGTTATTGCTAAATGTGCTGCTCTAGCAGCTAGAGAACATGGTGATGCTAGACGCGCTTTAGATTTGTTAAGAATAGCAGCAGAACTTGCCGAACGTGATGGAAAAAATAAACTCACACTTGACTATCTTGACAAAGCAAAACAAAAAATCGAACGTGATAAAGTTATTGATGTTGTCGAAACACAACCAAAACAACATCAGTTGGTGCTTATGGCTATGATTAAGCTTGCCGAAAATTTGGCTAGACAGAATAGAGAGTTAACATTAACCAATGTTAAAATGTTTACAGGTGATATATATAATTATTATCAGCAACTTTGCAGTGTGGCAAAAATCGAACCTTTAACACAGAGGAGAGTAAGCGATATTCTCGCCGAGTTTGATATGTTGGGTTTAATTAATGCGCAAGTTATTTCTAAAGGGCGTTATGGAAGAACAAGGGAAATAAGACTTGCTTTGCCGCTATCAACAATACCTAAGATTAAATCAATTATAAATCAGAATATTTGATAAAATGTCACAAAACCTAAGCATGAATGCAAATGAAAACAACATAAACATAGCAAGTATGTTGATTAAACAGGGCTTTTTGATTGAACCTTCTGTAGTCAGACTTTTCAATAATCTTTCTGCCGATATTGTACCTTTACTAAAACAAATTTTTTTATCTGTATCAAAAAATAGTGTGTTTTTGACAAAAGATTTTTTTTATAAAAATTATAAAGCAATTCAAGCTTGTCTTCTTGCTATGAAAAGAGAACAACCAGCTTTAGCCAATTATCTTGATTTGTTTGAGAAAAACTTATTACAATTTATTTCAGTTGATACATCAATTGAAATAACTGAACAAAAACCTAGTGTTGAAAAACAACAACAGGTTAATGAATCAAGCATTATTGTGGAAATAAGGAAAAAGAAACAATTGCCAGACCACATCAAAGTGTTAGATTCTTTCCATATTGGAAGTAAAAAATTAGAAGTTAAAGATTTTTTGAGTTTTTTTAAACACAGGTTTATTGTTTTTAGAGATTTGTTAAAGCAATATAATTTGCCGAATTTAACAACAATTAATAAAATAAATTCTAGAAATCAAAACGTTAGTATTATAGGTTTGGTTGCAGATATAAGGGAAAGTAAAAATAAAAATTTGATCATAGAACTTGAAGATTTAACTGGCAGAATATCAGTTTTAGTTAATAAGGATAAAGATATTTATGAAACAGCTAAACAAGTTGTGCTTGACGAAGTAATTGCTGTTAAAGGTGTTGGTAATAAAGAAATTATTTTTGCATCCGAAATCTTTTTTCCTGAAATAGCAAAACCAGAAGTAAAAAAATGCAACGATGATTGGAACGCTGTTTTTATTGCTGATACGCATATAGGTTCAACAGAGTTTTTAGAACAAAAATTTGTTAAGTTTATTAAATGGCTTAACGGGGAAATTGGTAATGATAAAGTAAAACAACAAGCAAAAAAGGTAAAGTATTTGTTTATTGCTGGAGATCTAGTCGAAGGTGTTGGTATTTATCCAGATCAAGAAGATTTTCTTGCTATTAAAGATATTGTAGAGCAATACAAAATACTTGCAGAATATTTGAGCATGGTAAGGCCAGATATCAATATTATTGTGATTCCCGGCAATCACGATGCTGTAAGGCTTATAGAGCCGCAGCCTGTTTTTAATCAAAAATTTGCCAAACCTTTACTTGATCTTGATAATGTTTATGCTTTTCCCAACCCATCAACAATTTCTGTTGGCGTTACCGATAAGTTTGCTGGATTTAATGTTTTACTTTATCATGGTTTTTCAGTACATTATTTTTTAGATAATGTTGAAATGCTTCGTAATCAGCCAGAATCGAAGATATTTCCATTCTTGTTAAGAAAACGTCATCTTGCTCCGGTACATGGTTCAACACTTTACTATCCTTCTGAAAATGATTTTTTGATAATCAAAAAAATTCCAGATATTGTTGTAATGGGACATTTACATAAGACTTTCATTGAAAAATATAATGGTATTTACGGTGTGTTTGCTTCATGCTGGGAAGGGAAAACACCAGAACAAGAGCGTCGTGGTATTGAACCAGACCCTGCCAAAGCTTTACTATTTAACTCAAAGAAACAATCAATACGTATACTTGACTTTAGTTAAAATAAAATCAATAAAATGAAACAAAAACTTACTTGTTTGTTAGATTTTGATGGAACTGTTGTAGGGCCAAATGTTGATGTAGCTAAACAACTTGGTTTTTCTAGTTATGGTATCGCTTATGTTGGCGGCAGCTGGCTCGTTCTTTACTATTTAGCAATGCAACAACCTGAGAAAAATCTACAAGAAAGAATGAAACAATTTTTACCTAAGAAACGAACAGTACTTGAATTGCTTGTTAAAGGTAAAAAACAAGATGTAATACATATATTTCCTGACTGGACAAGTGAAGAATTAAGTTTTTACGAAAATCTCGATCCAGATATTTTTAATAAACTATATGATTATGCTGTCTTTACACCAGGTATAGATTCTTTTATAGAAGATTTTTCTGATGTTTATATTGTTAGTTGCGCACCTTCATTATTTATAGAGAATTGGAAAAAAACAAAAAATCACGTTAATGTTTTACTTTCTTCAGATGTTATAAAAAACAATGGAAAAATAATGTTTAAAGTTCGTAATGCAACTGACAAGTATTTGGCTATAACTAAGTTTGTAAGAGAACAGAAAAATAATTGTTTATTTGTGGCTGATGTTATTGATTTAGATATTGCAGCAAAATGTTTAAGTGAATATAAAAATTTATTTTTTGGTTTGATTACATTTGGATTTAGCAGAGAGGAAGTAAGTTTGATAGCGAATCAGCTCAATGAAGTTAAGAAAAAATATGGACTAAACGATAGCAGAATTATAGTTGCGTACGATTTTCATGATTTAACACGAAAATTAAAACAAAAGTTTTAGCATGGCAAACCTACACGCTTACTTTGCTGAAATACAGAATAAAGTTAAAGTTGCTTACAGTATTGCAGAAGCGGCAAGGGAAAAAGGTCTAGACCCTCTTAATGTTGTTGAAATACCTTTAGCTAGTAGCCTAGCTGAACGTGTTGTCGGTATTATCTCCAGTAAATACCCTCAAGTTAATGACAAACGTATTGTCGATCGCATCATTGAGCTAGAAAAAAAATATGGTAAGTTGCATTTTGCTATTCCTTTAATTATCGCTGAAGAAGTAGCAAAGCAAAAATTTTGCAAGTTTCAAAGTTTACATGATGCAATTGACGCAGGTATAAGGCTTGGTATTGCTTACATTACACTTGGTGTTGTTGCGAGCCCTTTAGAAGGTTATACAAAATTTGAACTGAAAAAAACGAGAGATGGAAAAGACTATATTGCTGCATATTTCTCTGGCCCAATACGAAGTGCTGGCGGTACTGCTGCTGCTTTTTCTGTAATTATTATCGATTATTTACGCAAGGTTTTTGGTTATGCTAAATACGACGCGACTCCTGAAGAAATTAAACGCAGTGTTGTTGAAATACATGATTATCATGAAAGGGTAACCAATTTACAGTATTTTCCGAGCAAAGAAGAAATCGAAACAATTGCTGCAGGGTTGCCTATTCAAGTTACTGGTGAGCCATCCGAAACTAAAGAGGTTAGTGCATACAAAAACTTGCCACGTATCGAAACGAACAGGTTGCGTAACGGTTTCTGTCTTGTTATGGCAGAAGGTATAGCGTTAAAAGCGGCAAAACTTGCAAAAATTTTAGATAAGCTTAAAGCAGTTGGCATAGATTTATGGGATGATTTTGCTTTTCTCAAAAAATTGATAGAGATGAAAAAACAAGCTGCAAAGGAAGAAGGCAGCAAAACAACACAGAGCACTGGTTTAATACAGCTTGACAAGCCGGCAATGGCATCACACAATAAAACTTATCTTAAAGATCTTGCTGCAGGCAGACCTATTTTAGGACATCCTTCTGCTAGCGGCGCTTTACGTTTGCGTTATGGTCGTGCGAGAAACACTGGATATAGTGCACAAGCAATACATCCAGCAACGATGATATTAACTAACGGTTTTATTGGTATAGGCACTCAATTCAAAGTAGAAAGGCCTGGAAAATCGACTGTTGTTGCAAGCTGTACGTCAATAGATGGACCAATAGTTAAGCTTAATGACGGCAGCGTTATTCATGTCAATGATGTTGAAACAGCGATGACAATTGCTGATAAAGTCGAGGAAATAATTTATTTAGGTGACGTACTTATCAACTACGGTGATTTTTTTGATAGAAACCATGTATTAATGCCTGCAGGTTATGTTGAAGAGTTTTGGTTTGCTCAACTTTATGATGCAGTAAAACAAATAGAATCAACAAGTAATGACGCATTATTTGTGAAGCATTCTTTAGATTTAATTTCAGAATTAAAAAGCCATTACAATTTAAAAAATGTTAGCATTGATAAAGCTGTAACTATAAGTAAAGCTTATAACATCCCTCTGCATCCAGCATACATTTTTTTCTGGTCTCAAGTAAACTTGCAGCAATTAAAAGCATTGGCATTATGGTTAAAACAAGCAACAATTACTAAAGATAATAAGTTGTTGCTGCCGTATTCGCAGCACGATGTGTGTGAGCAGCATATTAGAGAAGCAAAACGCTGTCTTGAGCTGCTTGCTGTACAGCATCAAATAGCAGTAGATAATGTTGTTATTACACCACCAATTTCAATCGCGTTTTTACTTAACCTAGGTTTTAGCATCGAAGATTTTCCGAAGTTCGGTTTTGATTTTGCTGTAACAGAGCAGAACAAGCAGCTGACTTCTAAGCTTCATGAAACTGCTGATAAACTACTTGCTTATGTTGATGCTTTTTCAACTTTTGATGAAAATTATAAACAAAAAGTAATACAGCAAATTAAAGCTAAATTTGAAAATGAAACAATAGCTAATTATGTTCTGCAGTTCTTGCCGTTGATTATTGTTAACTTAATGTCCAGCTTTATGATTATGGATAAGGCAGGAACTTTTATCGGTGCAAGGATGGGAAGGCCAGAAAAAGCCAAAGAGCGGAAGATGAAAGGCCAACCAAATGTATTGTTTCCTGTTGGTGAACAGGGCGGCAGAATGCGAAGCGTGAATGCGGCACTGCAGGTTGGTTATATTAAAGCAGATTTCCCACTTTATTATTGTGAAACCTGCGGCAAAGAAACAATATATAGACGTTGTGAAACCTGCGGCAAAGAAACAAAACAACTTTATTACTGTAGCAAGTGCCAGAAAAAATTAAGCAAAGATTATTGTGAGTTGCATGGTAAAGTGCAATGTTATGCTACAAAAAAGATAGATATAAGACATTATTGGGAAAAGGCAGCATTGCATTTGAAACTTGAAACGCCGCAATTACCATCTCTTGTTAAAGGTGTTAAAGGTACAAGTTCAGCAGACCATATTCCGGAAAATCTAGCTAAAGGTATATTGAGAGCAATGTTTAATTTACATGTAAATAAAGACGGTACTATTCGTTATGATGCAACTGAAATGCCAATAACACACTTTAGGCCGCGTGAAATAAACTGCAGTATTGAAAAATTGAAAGAGCTTGGATATACACATGATATTTACGGCAGGCCTTTAACAAGTCCTGATCAGCTTGTTGAGATTATGCCTCAAGATATAATCTTGCCTAGCTGTCCTGATAGCCTTGATGAAAAAGCTGATGAATTTTTCTTCAATGTTGCCAACTTTCTAGATAATTTACTTGTTCGTTTTTATGGTTTAAGACCATTTTTTGAGTTGAAAAGTCCTCAAGACTTAATCGGACATCTTGCTGTATGTATGGCACCACACACATCTGCTGGTGTAGTTACTCGTATAATAGGTTTTAGCAAAACACAATCCTTGCTTGCTAGTCCTTACGTGCATGCAGCTATGCGTCGTGACTGTGATGGTGATGAGGCAAGCATAATGCTTTTGCTTGATACATTGATAAATTTCTCTCGCTTGTACTTACCAAGCCATAGAGGATCAAAACAAGATGCACCACTTGTTTTATCTGCTAAGATATTGCCTGGTGAGGTTGATGACATGATTTTTAACATGGATGTTGTTTCGCGTTATCCTCTTAAGTTTTATCTTGCAACCCTTGCTTACAAAAACCCGTCTGAAATAAAAATAGAACAGATTAGGGATAGACTAGACAACATAGAAAAAGCATTCACAAACTTATGGTTTACTCATGATACAGAAGACATTAATCTTGGTGTAAGATGTTCGCTTTACAAAAAACTTGACAATATGCGTGAGCTTGTCAATAGACAGATGGAGCTTGCAACGAAACTGCGTGCAGTCGATGCTAGTGATGTTGCGCGTCTTGTTATCGAAAAACATTTCATTAAAGATATTAAAGGAAATCTACGTAAGTTTACTCAACAAGAATTTAGATGTAGTAAATGCAACACAAAATATAGACGGCCACCACTGGCAGGAAAATGTCTCAATTGCGGTGGTAGAATTATCTTTACAATTTCGGAAGGTTCTATAGTGAAATACCTGCAACCAGCTCTGGAAATAGCCAAAAAATATAATGTTCCACCTTACATCATGCAATCTTTAGACATCCTTAAAGAAAATATTGAAAGTATTTTTGGTAAGGAAAAAGAAAAACAAGCCGACTTGAAGCAATGGTTTAACTGATTGAAAAACCTTTGTTTTTTAGTTTTGAATAAATATTCATAATTCTGTTATGAATATATATTCATAATCAAGCAAATTGGAAAGTTGATCAAAACGGCCAGTAATATATCATTACAGGAAGTAACAGGCAACCCATCAAGTACATTTTTCTAATGCCTCTTGTTGTTGTAAACACGCCAAGGGATGTTGCAGCAACAAGAACGATCAAGCTGTATATGCCTGAAACAACAATGCATAGCAATACAACAAACAGCAAGACAGCAACATTAATTTTGGTGTAGTTTATCTTATGGATATTTTTTGCTATTGTTCTTCCAAGTTTAGCAGCAATGATGAATGCAATAAAACCTGTTATTAAAGCAATAATGTACAACATAATAATTGTACTTGGGTTTATGTTTATTATTCTTTCAAGCATTGCAGCACTGCCTGTACGCGGTTTGCCTATTAACATTAATGCAAGAAAGCTTAACAACATTACTATTGTGTTTATACTACCTAACAACATTATGAATCCGGCATCGCTAAGTTTGAAAAAACTACTGCCGATAACAGCGGCATGACTACTGCCAAGACCTGGTAAAAAACTAACAAGAGAAGCTGCAACAATGCCAGCAATCATTGCTTTTATTTTTTCTTTTTTACTTATGCTTATGCTTTTTAACACTTGTTTCTTTGGTTTTGCTTTTGTTAGTAAACTAAAAACTAACATCGAACAACCAAATAAACCTGTAAGTAATGGTAAAAGAGGTTGCCTAATATGCTTTAAGTTCAATGTTATAATTCCGAGAAAACCTGCCATTAGAAACACAGCCAAGCATTCAAGTTTATTTTTTTCTTTTGCTAGCACAACAAAAAGACAGGCCAGCAAGATATAAAACATATACTGCTTGACAAAACCATATAGTTTAGGCACGGCAAAGCTATAAACAGGAAGTAATAATACAGCAATAACCAAACCAAGTAGCGAGCCAATTAAACTTAGTTTGAATGCGGCATAGCCAAAACCTTTTTGCATCATTCTGTGGCCTGGCAGTACGCTTAATGCTGTATCTTCATCAGGCATACCTAAAAAAATGCTTGGCAAAAAATCAACGAAAGTGTGTGTTATCGACATTGCAACGATAAAAGCAGCCAGGTTTAATGAAATCCCTTGAGTAAAAAATGCAACCACTATTAATGCAACTAGGTTGATATGCAGTCCAGGCGTGATGCCTGTAATACACCCCATAACAATACCAAGTAACATTGAAACAACAATGAGCATTGCTTGTATCATTTTGCTTAAATTTGGCTTAAATAAAAATTCAGCTTAACAAGTTTAAACGCGAAATTATCAGTATTGGTTTTTTGTCTAACTTTAGTTTGCCAACAACATCAACAACTTTTGTTTTACCTTGTTTAACTTTAGTTATACAACTTGCATTACAATTAAACATCACAGCATCAATGCTGCATCCGTCATTTATCTTTAGCAAAACAAAATTTTTTCTTACATATACGTCTGTTATTATGCCGACTACTCTTATGTATGGTTCCAAGCCAGCGGTTTTGTTATTTATACTGCATATACTTTTTACTGTGAGTGGTTTGGTGTTTAGCACAACTAACCCAAGAGAAAAAACAATAAATATAATTAATGTTAACTTGCTTATACTTGTGAGCTGCATGTTTTACTTTAGCCCAAGCTTTTTTTCAACCTTCCATAAGTTTAGAATTATTAACACAACTATTGTAGCGATAACTGCTAACCAATAAAGCCCAACACCAATAGTAATGCCCAAAGCAGCAACAAACCAAAGCGATGCAGCAGTTGTTAATCCTATAACTTTAAACTGCCTTGCTATGATTGTTCCAGCACCTATAAAACCTATGCCTGTAACAATGCCAGCAATAATCCTTGCAGGATCTTGTTGAAAGTTTATGCTTACTATTGTCAGTAGTGTGGCACCAATACACACAAGCATATGCGTTCTTAAGCCTGCAGGCTCTTTGCGTAGTTGTCTTTCAAAACCGATTAATGCGCTTAACACAAATGCAATAAGCAGCTTTATAACATCTATGAGGTTTAGGTTTATAATGTTCATATCCATGATTGTTTATGTTTTTTAATGTTTTAAAGTTTTATGCTTTTGTATATTGTATCATCTAACATATTTTTAGTTTAATTTAACTTATAGCTTTAATACATTTAAAAAATATTGAATTTAAAAAGAACAACGATAATTAAAAAAATGAAATTGAAAAGGGTAAAATAATTTTCTGAGATTCCTTTAATATTTTTTTCTTTAATTCTTTTTCTCCATTTCTTTGAGTTTTCAGATTTAATGAATAAATTGTCTGGGATAAAAATTCCCAAACCTTCTTTTTTCTTTATTTTCAAAAATGGAGCGAGAGGGTAAGTTTCGAAGATGCATAAATAATCTAACAAAATATGGCTTGCATATGGAATTAAAACTAAGATAAAGAAAATCTTATCTATCATACTGAAAATAAATGAAAGAGGCAAACCAACCATGATTAAACCTAATGGTTCCTGAACCCATGTTCTCTTATGATACCAAGGAGCTTTTTTATTGAATTTTTGATCATAATCTATAAAGATAGCAAATATCAAAGAAAACAAAACTATGAATAACATATTGGTTAAATCAAAAGGAATAAATAATAAACATAGACTAATAGCAAAAATAAAGTGGTTTAGCCAGTTCATACCATAATAAATTTTTAAATTTATAAAAATTTAGTGGTGAAATAGCTTTTGCTTGTTTACTTTATAAGATACTTCTTTTTTATTACAACCAGATTGCAAATTGTTTCCTTACTAAGAGAATAAACTAAAATTTTACTATAGTCTAACTCGTTTTATCGCTTATTTCTTCATAAGCAATCACCATATCTTTGCCATGTGTTTTTGCATATGCTAATGCTTTGTCAGCTTTATTAAAAAAATCGTAAAGCGTTTCTCCATGATAGCCTGCTAGACCTATGCTTACGGTCACACCATAAGTTTTCATGTAAGTATTGCGTTTGACTACTTGCCTCAATCTTTCACATGCGATTTTAGCTTTTTTCCAGTCAGTAAACGCAAATAAAATACAAAATTCTTCACCACCAAATCTAGCAATGACATCTGTCTTGCGTAAATTTCGCTTTACTAAACTTGCCAACTGCTTTAGTATTAAATCACCTTGTGCATGACCAAACTTATCATTAATTTCTTTGAAATTGTCTATATCAATGATAGCTAGACTAAGCTTTTCTCCAAAACGTTCGGCCTTTTCAATTTCAATTGCAAGCAGTGAACGGAAAAAACGAAAATTGTAAAGCCCAGTTTTTTCATCTTTAATAGCTATATCATATAATTGTTTTATTTTTTCTTCAATTGTAGTTATGTCAATACCATCAAATTTCTTTGATTCTTGCTTTATTTTTTCTAACTCTGTTTTCAATTCTTGGTAGAGCTTTTCATGTTTATGTAAGTATTTTTCATTGTTGTTGTTATCTTGCATTTTGTTGTTTCTTTACTTGCTTTGTTTTAATTATCTCAAGCTTGTTTGATTTTTCTAGATTGTACTGTTTTATTAAATTAACGATTTTTTGCCTTTGTTCAGCGTTCATACCTTTCCAATCAAGTAATGCTATGCTCGCCTTTCTTGTAGCGTGATTTACCATTTGTTCTAGCATGTGTTCATTAAGGAATTCAATTGCATAAGCTGGACAGATATGGCTTAATGCAATGTTACTGTAAATTTCAATCGCATTAAACCCTTGGCAATAATGTTTTCCGCCAAGACCGATTGCAATTTGATAATTGTTTTTTATATTTTTGTATTTTATATCTTCATATCGTTTTAGTGCATTAATTAGTGCATGAACATTGGCTTTGCATGCATGCTTATCATTCCATTCTGTTTGGGTTGAACCAACCTCAACAAATAAGCATGGTTTATGTAAAGCAGGCCCATGATGGGTTACCTCAAGAGTAGCATTAAATCCAATGTTCATAGCAACTTTTGTTTGCTCTATAGCAATTAATTTTTTGAGTACAGGCATATCAAAGTTTAGCCATGCCTGTTTTCCTCCAAATTGAGCTTTACCAAAATTTCCGCATGCATGTACGCATAGCGTTTTAATGTGCTTTTCTGCTTTATGTTTACTTAGAAAAATAAAAGCGTCAGCTTTGATTTTTTCATCTATTTGCTCTGCATAGATTGTCTCTTTATCGATTATGTGTGCAGTTAACTTTAGCCTTTTCAACTTTATACTTTTTTGCATATTTTCAAATGCTTCAAGCATATTCATTCCTGCTACATCAGTACTGCTTGCAATAATCGCAATCTGCATTTTTTCCGTATCTTTCATGTTATGCTAATTAACATCAAACTTTTTAAATTATGCTTAACATTGCTTATTATGACTGTGTTAACTAAACTAGTGAGCATTGGCTTGACCTTCCTTGCTTTGATTGTTGAAGAAAAATTGAACAAAGTATGCAAAACAGAAATGCGTGCTGGCATGCCTTTATTTTTGCTTATAATGTTCTTTATGTTGCTTGCGTTATGTATAGCTAGTTTTGTGTTGCCTACTTACTTATTTTTATTATGTATTGTTTTGCTTTTTATTTTAACATTTTTATGTTTTATTGCTGGAAGAAATGCAATAAAAATTAAGAATAAACACAGACATATTAAGCATGCAAAATTCAAAAACATAAATCTGAAAAACATAAATATGTTTGTTTGTTTTTCTATTTTTTTGTTATTGCTCATAAATATTAATAGTAGGCTATTCTTTGCTGTGCTTCTTTTTTCTTTTATTTTTCTGCTTGCCTATAAAGCATTTATGCGTTAAACTCTTTCAAGTTTAGTAATCTCAAATTTTTTATTACATCTTTATTAATTTTGAATAAATGGGAATGGCATTTGCAGTCAGAACATCCGAAGCCTATGATTGGTTCGGCCTGTTTGCTTAGTTGTTTTGCTATTTTACATTCCCACTCTTTTTTTCTTTTTGCATATAATACTTTGATTATCTTTGCAGATTTATTGCTTAATAAATAATCAACATGCCAGAATTTCTTTTTATTTTTTCTTTTATGTCTTGCTATTCTACTTACAAGGTTGTTTTGTGCTGAGCCAACATAAGCATATAAACCTTTATCAAACTTTAGCTTGCCAAGCCTACCTACATTAACATTTATCGGTTTGTTTACTTTTATGATCAGCACATATATTCCCTTTATAGGTTTCATTGTTTGCATATTGTTGTTAAATTTTTGTTTCAAATAAATTTTACGCAAAAATCTTTTTAAGCTTGTTTGCTTACCAGAATTATGTCAAAAAACAAATCTCAAAAGCAAAAACCAGAAGCGTTAATAAATAATATTATTGCGAGAGCTGATTTTTTACTTGAAGTGGTTGATGCTAGGTTTGTTGATTTAGCAAGGGTTAAGCATGTTGAAGCAAACATAATGAAATCTGGCAAGAAATTTGGCATAGTTGTTAACAAGATCGATCTTGTTGATAAAGCTTTTTTACTTGATATCAAACATTATTTTGCGAGACAAAGACTCAAAGATAAAACGTTTGCTAAGTACTTTTTTGGTTACGCTTTCGTCTCTGCAACAAAAAGGATAAACACAAAAAGTTTGTGGTTGTTACTAAATAAATATGTAAGGCAGAAACAAGCGCAAATTACTGTTGGCGTGTTTGGGCTGGCTAATAGTGGTAAATCAAGCGTGATAAACGTACTTAAGGGAAAGCATTCAGCGAGAACATCAATTCAAGCAGGATTTACCAAAGGCGTGCAGCTTGTAAGAATAAGTAAAAGAATAATGCTTGTTGATACACCTGGTGTTATAGAAAATGCTAATCATAGTATTGCAGAGCAAGTATTAACTTGTAGCTTGAACATTGATAAATGTAGTGACGCAGCAACAGTATGCATTAACTTTTTACAATATATGTTAAAGCAAGAAAAAACAAAACACTTTCTTGATGCTATAGCAAATCATTACGGTATTGCTAAAATTAACAATGCAGAGACAATACTTAAATTCATAGCACAGAAGTTTAGGTTTTTAGCTAAGCACAACCAACTTGATTTGAATAGGGCTGCATATAAACTTATGCGTGATTGGTATGAAGGAAAAATTAAATTTTATATGCTTTAAATGAAACCGCAAGTATTGCCTGATACAAACTTTTTGATTTATCTTGCAGAGTATAAAAAATTGCACTTACTTGACGAGTTAGCTTTGACTCATGACATTGTTTTACTTACTCATGTATTTAACGAGTTGGAAAAGATTGCGCTAACAGGCAAATATTCAGATAGGCAAGCAGCAAAGTTGGTGCTTGATTTTATTGAAGAGATGGTAAAACAAAATAAGCTGGCTGTGGTTGAATATGCAAAGAATCTTACTACAGATCAAGCTTTACTTAAGTATGCTATAACACATAAAGCATATATCGCGACACATGATAAAGCATTAAAGCAAAAAGCAAGAAAGCACAACATCAAAATTTTGTGCTTACGCAACAAAGCAAAGCTTGAGGAATGCTAAGCGCGGATTATTTTACAAGCGCCTTTATAGCAAAACTTATAATCTTGTTTTCAGCTTTTTTTAAATGTGCCTGAAATGTTGAAAAAGCCAAACCCAGCTTTCGTTTATTGCTTTGGTTTTGTAAAGATAGAGAATAAGCGAAAAGTTTAAATAGTTGATAGTAAAGTATTATACTTATGACTCAACAATTTATAGATAGAAAAAAAGAATTAGCAATACTTGAAGAAGAATATAATAAAAGTTCCTCATCTTTTTTTATACTTTATGGTAGAAGACGCGTTGGAAAGAGTGAATTAATATTGAAGTTTATTGAAAATAAGCCATCAGTTTATTTTGTGTGTTCAACAGAAGGAGACAAAGTTAATATTAAAGAATTGCAAAAAAAATTTGCAGAATTATTAAATGACGAAAATTTTGCAATGATCGGGTTTGATAATTGGTATTCTTTATTTTCAGCTGTGGTTAAGCATAGAAACTTCAAAACAAAAAATAAAGTTATCATTGTATTTGACGAGTTTCCTTACTTGATTATGTCGAATCCTAATATACCTTCAATATTTCAGAAGATATGGGACGAAATGTTAAGAAAAGAGAATATAATGTTAATTCTTTGTGGTTCTTATATTTCTATTATGGAAAGAAAAGTTATGGCAAAAAAAAGCCCTTTATATGGAAGAAGAACATCAAGTCTTTTGTTAAACCCTATCGATTTTATTTATTTGAAAAAATTTTTACCAACTTATAATACAGAAGATCTTATTAAAATATGGGGTTTTGTTGGTGGTGTTCCTGCGTATTTAATTAAAATAAACCCAAAACTTAATTTTTGGGAAAATATTTTAATTAACATCAAAAAAGGTTCGTATCTCTATGAAGAAGCAGAAATATTGTTAAGGGACGAATTTAGAGAACCAAGAAATTATAAACTTATTTTAAAAGCAATTTCTCTTGGTTATAGGACATTAGGCAAGATATGCAGTTTTACTGGTTTGGATAAGAGTATGGTTTCAAAATATTTAGAAGTCCTAAAAGAAGTTAAAATTATTAGAGAAATCATTCCAGTAACAAAGCCAAAAAAATATAAAGGAAGGCTTTACGAAATTATTGACCCCTACTTTAATTTTTGGTTTAGGTTTGTTTATCCTAATAAGATAGATATAGAAGCACATAAAGAGAAGATTGTAGTTGAAAATATAAAGAAAGAGTTTTCGACATATATGGGCTTTATATTTGAAATTTTTATTGAAGAATTAATAAGAAAAAAATACTTATTTAAAGATAAAATTTTTACAAAAATCGGCAAGCAGTGGGGTAAAATAAAGGGAAAGCCGAAAGGCCAAAACACTTACGAAATTGATATTCTTGCAATTAATGAAAAAAGCAAACAGATTCTTGCTTGTGAATGTAAATGGCAAAGCAGGGTTAATGCTGAAAAGATAGTTAAAGAGCTAGCTGAAAAGCTTGGCTATGTTGACTGGTACAATGATAAGCGTAAGGAAAGTTTTGCAATTTTTGCAAAATCTTTCAGTAAACGCATTAAGGAATGGCAAGGAAAGCCTGTTTATTGCTTCGACTTAAAAGATTTGAAAAAAGAAGTAAGCAAAACAAAAAGTTAAAATCTTGGTTAAATTTACAGCATTGGTTTCAGTTTTTAATTGCTATTTAAACTTGTGCTTTTATGTTTTTCATTTTAAAAACCGAAAATGTTTTAAAATGCATAGGCTTGTAAAAAGCATGCAGAAAAGAGGTTTATGCATCGCGTTTGCATTATTGTTTATGCTACTTTTGTCGTTTACTGTTTATTCTGTTGAAGCGCTTGCCCAACAAGACTCTATAGATAAAGCATACGCATGGTTAAAAGCAGAAGCACAGCTTAGCAATTATGGCGATACAATTCAAAACGCTTTCATTTTACTTGCATTGCAAGATGCTGCAAGTAAAAACTACTTGCTTAGTAAAGCGTATCAAGGCGAAGTAATGTGCTGGTCAGATCAACAAGCAAGTAATGCTAATACATGCTCTGTACTGCCAACAGCATATGCAGGTTTTGCTTTAAGTTATATTGGTTTTAATACAGCAAATATACAAAAATGGTTATACAGCAAAACAATTGTGTTTAAAAACATAGACTGGTATTTCCAGTTTGACATTCCAAGAGGTTTAACAGCAAATTGTACAATCTATTATGAAGGTGGCAGCACAAATGTTACGATTAATGATGATAAAACTGTTAGCGTTGTTGGTGATCAAGGCACGAGCTGTTTTGACTCTGCTGATTATTGGGTTAAACTAAGTAAGGATTGTTATGAAAAGAAATTTTTCAAAGTTGTTTGTTATGTCTCTGATCCTGATGAAGTTTATACCGTATCGTTGCTTTATAAAAAGCCAAATACTGATGTTTGGTATGTAGTTAATAAGCAATGGCAAGCAGCTAGTGGCAGCGCAGTTGATGTAGAATTTATTTATTCTGAATGTTTGGCTGATGGTGCTTCTTGTAATTATGAAGCTACAGCTGTATTTTCTTACATGCTAAAACAAGAAGGTAATGAAAACTATACAAGATTTATGCCATATCTTACTATCGCTTTTGACGATAATCTTGCAATAATGCCTCATGCTTGGTTGTATCTTATTACAGCTGATGATAGCTATGGACAGCAATTGCTTGATCTAGAATCACCACAAGGTTTCTGGCTTTCATATGCTGATGGACAATTCGCTAGAGGCCAGTACTTCCATACAGCACTGGCAGCATACAGCTTGATGAAAAACTATAATTATGATTACAATGTAAGTCAAACAACTGCTTACTTGTTGGAAAGGCAAGACACGCAAGGTTATTGGAAATGTGCTGAAAATGGTTGCGATGAGTTACGCGATACAGCGTTTTTGCTTTTCGTTTTCTGGCCTCAACAAGTTACAACTGGTGGTGGTGGCGGTGAAACAAATGTAAGCATGACAGAATGTGAAATTAATGGAGGTACTTGTGAACTTACATGCGATTATGATTTATACGGCACTGTACAAGCTGTTTATGATTGTGATCCTGGTTATGTGTGTTGTAAACCTGCTTTAGAAGGTTATTGTGTAACTGATTTTAATGGTACTGTATGCGACAGCGATGAAACATGTACTGGTTTGGTTGTTGAAACCTTTGATGAGTATGAATGTTGTCTTGGTACTTGCGTAAGCGCAGCCCAAACATGTGAAGAACAATACGGCCAGCTTTGTGATATGGAGCAAGGTTATTATTGTGAGTCAGGTCATGAATTAATTGCTAGCGATGCTACAGACACACTTGTTTGTTGTGAGCAAGGCTATTGCAGCTTGAAAACATGCAGCGAACTTAATGGTAGTATTTGCACGAGCGATGAATTATGTAGAGGCACTTATACGTGGGCGTCTGATACTTATGGAGAAAAATCATGTTGTATTGGCGAATGTGTTTTAGCAAAAACATGCAGCGAACTTGGTGGGGAGCCTTGTGAAAACGCAGAATGTGATGGCCAACTTGTTGCAGCATACGATACAGATAAATGTTGTATTGGCAAATGCTTACATTACTGTGTGGATGTCGGTGGCGAGGTTTGTGAGGAAGGTTATGTGTGTAAGCCAGGCTATGAGATTGATGCTATTGAAGAAAATTGTTGTGAGCAAGGCTATTGTGTTAAACGCAAGAGTTTTGCCGGCCTAATTGTGCTTCTTGTGCTTGTTATTATTGCTGTTGTTTTATTTGTGCTCAATAAAAAAGGCATAATTAAATTCAAGAAAACAAGAAAGGGCAAAGAAAAACTTGGAAAAGGTTTAGGATTTGGATTTAAAAAACCTCCAATGCCTCCAGCACAACAATTACAACAGCAGTTGCCTACAAGAAGGCCATTACAACCGTTGAAACCATTAAAGCCTACAGCAATACCGAGACCAATGCCTCAAATACCTCAAATGCAACAAGCAATGCCTAAACCAACAGTTGCAAGGCCAACAGTTGTAACGAGAACGCCTGCTATGCCAAGCAGTGTAACATTAACATCAGCAAAAGCAATACCAAAAACAACAAAAACAAAAGCCAAGCCTAAACAAAAAAAGAAATCAAAAACAGAGGAACAGTTAGAAAAAACTTTGAAAAAGATTAAGGAGTTAACATCTTAGCTTTATATTTTTATTTCAAAAAATGCAAAGCTTTTGCTTAATTTTTCGTTCCAAAATGAAGGCAATGCTGTTTTTATCATTCCTTCAAACCAATCACTAACAACATAAGCATACGCTTTATTGTTTTCTTTATTTGCTATAGCAGCAAATTCTTGTTTTGCGTTTTCTATTATATCTTTAATCTCTTTTCGCTCAAACCTTTCTTGTAATAAGCTTGGCTGCTTTATGATGAATGCGTCAATAAGCCGCAATACATTAATGTCAAGCATCGCTGTATTTTGACTTATAAATATTAAGCTTAATTGCTTATGTCTTGCTATTACCATTAATTTACTAATAGCTTTATTAAAAGCATTGCTTGTTTGTCTTGCGCTAAGTGAAATTGCTGCTTCATCAATAAGCACGACAGAATTGTTTTTTATTCTTTCAATACTGTCTGTTTGTTTTATCCATCTCGGCAATCTTGCTTTAATTCCAACAACATAGCATTGCTTTTTACCTTTTGCTAGCTCAAGCAATGTAAAGCCAAGCGCTGTTTTTCCACTTCCACGCTTGCCTGCAATCAACACTATAACGCTTTGATTTTGCAAAGCTTTTATTAATTCCTCTACGCTGCCTTGTTTTATGCTTACAGCATGCACCAATTGTTCTGCTGTTGCTTGTTTTTTCCTTTTGAACAATCTGAACATGTCTGATTTATAGTAGTATTGTTTAATAAATGTTTTTATCAAACTTTCTGCATGAAATCTTAACCTTTTTAAATCTTAAAAAATAATATATAAGAAATGGAACGTAAAGCACAAGTAGCAAGTGTAATGCTTTTGATGCTTGCATTATTGTTGATAGCAGTATTGCTCGGTTATGTTAATACTTTACTCGAAAGCAATGCAGGCAATGTCAATGTTAGCAATGTGAAGAAAGCTGTTTCAGGTTTTGTTGTTCTTTCACAACCGAGCATTACTTTGCTTGATACAGAACTATTGCAGTATCAAACTTTGCAAGCTGAAATCAAAGCAAATTTTGCTAAACCATTAACATCAAGCAATGTATGGATAGAAAAAAATGGCATAAAGATGCCTTACACCATCAATGTTGTTAAAGTTGACGATACTACTTACTTTGTTTATGCAGTAATAACACAGCCTGGCAATTATGTGTTGAAAGCAAGAATAAGTTACTATCAAGATGGCCAGCAAATGATTGATGTAATACAGCAGCAATTTGTTGTAGAACAAACTAACTATGACCAATATCAAGATTTGCTCGATTTTTATTCTTCAAATATACAATTGCTTGATACACAGCAGCTTGCTGTTGCATTAGTTTTAGCTAAAACTTTTGGAAAAGATGCTAGCATTTTCAAGCAGAAATTGTTTGAGTTATTGCAATCACAACTTACGTCACTCAACGATCTTGCTATAGCAAGAATTGCCTTAGTTTTGTCAAGCATAAGACACGAGCTTAATGATGAGCAGTTAAACGTATTGCAATACTTTATTGATTATTTAAAAGCAAGACAAAACAATCTTGTAGGTGTATGGCAAACTACTATAGCATTAAGCAATTCTGATATTGCTTTAATTTGCCATACAAATGCAGGAAACATAACGATTAACGATTTAGCTACTCTTGATACAGCAGTGTTAAATAATTCACGTATCGTTTTTGCTGATTGCGTGTTTATTAATAAAACTACATCTCAACTGCTGGAGGCAAGTCAAATGCTTAATTATGTAAACGTAACAATCACGAAAACTTACAAGGATTTTGCTTTCGAAAAGCAAGCATTGTTTGATATAAGCAACGATAGCTTTACCATCTATGTTGATGCGTGTAGCTTTGATGCAGAAGCAGATTCAAGTTTGCTTAATTTTGCTTTGTCTTTGTTTGACACTTCATGCATTGCTAATGCTAATGACAGCTTAACGTTGTTTGCAAGAATGATTAACAATGTTAGCTATGCTTCATTGCTTGCATCAAAACAAAATGCATTTGGTTGTTTTGTTGATGACGTAACATTTGACAAAACATTACTGATTGCTTCAGCCATAGCTGTTAATCAGCTTGATTTTGCAGATGCTATAAAACAAAAAGCAAGATCCTGTTTGATTAATAATTATGCATCATTAACAAGAGAACAGAAAGCATTATTGCTTAGCATGCTTGAACAACCAACAAAGCTTCTAACAGTCTTGCCAGGAGCATTAAAAGTAAAAACAGGAAATCCGTTTAGCATTACATTGCATAATCAAGGAGCAGTATCAATTAATGCTAGCATAACAGCAAACATTGCAGGATTTGATTTGTGCTATAATATTACTCTCGCTCCTGGCGAAATAAAAACAATAACAATAACACTACCATATATAACTGCGCAAGCAGGCTACATTAACTCATTCCTTTATGTTGATTTTGACGATGTTTACAAAATTCCTCTTTATGTTACTATAGAACAAACGAACATTACAGAAGTACAAATAAACGAGCAGGAGTTTAATTACACCTTTAATTATACTTATGAAGAAGAACAGCAAATTAACGCGTCAAACGCATCAATTAGCGTAAAGCCTACAACAATAAATGAAACAGTTGTTGATGAAACAACAGTTGAGTTGACTATTATTAATAATGGTAGTGTCGCGCTTAACAACATACAACTTAGTTATTCTGCAACCTTGTTTGGTATTGTTGAATTTGGTGATGTGCAACAACAACTTATGCCTAGTCAGAGCGCTACAATAAGTATAAAATTTACAAAGCCTGCTAACGCATTCGACTTTTATCAAGGTACAATAACAGTAACAGCAGAATCAACAGCAGGGCTTGTTGTGGCCAATATACCTGTAGAAATTCATTTTGAAACAACCCAACAACTGCTTTCTTGTAGTGAGCTTAATGGCACTAAATGTAAACAGAACGAGGAGTGTGTTGGCAGTATTGTAAACTCTGCGGACGGTTTATGTTGTCTCGGCCAATGTAAACCAAAACGCAACAAAAAACTTGTTGCAGTTGGCTTTATTATGCTTGCCTTAGCTCTTGCAATAATTATTTTTATAGTTATAAAACACAAACCAAAAAGAAAAAGTATTGAAGAAGTGGTAAAGGAAATTGAAGAAAAATATAAAGCAAAACAAAAAAGTAAAATTTAGTCTTGTTTAGTGTTTTTATTTTGCTTTTTATTCTTTAGATAATTAGCAATAATTTTGAGTTGTAACTGCAATTGTTTTAGTGCAGCATCGTAGTTATGCAGTTTTGTTAATACATTTGCTATAAAATTGTTTATCTGGTTTAGGTCAAGCATAAAATTTGCTGGTTCTACTATTTCTATAGAAGCCGGCATATATGCTACCATAAAATCAAGCAGTTTGCTTATATCATCAAATTTTAGCTCAACATCTGCAAAGCAACTATACACTTCTTTCTGTTGCTTGTTGTCTTTTTCCTTTATTTTTTCTGGTTTTGCTATATTGCTGCTTAATAATTCTATACCTTTTTCTTGCTTTATTTTTTCAACAATCTTTTGCATTATTTCTTCGATATAGCTGGCAGGCCTTCCAAGAATCTGCACGATTGCTTTTGCAACTACTTGTTGTTTTGTTCTTAACATATAAAGCTGTATTAAGTATGCTTTTTAAATATAATGCTTAAAGCAAGTAAAGCTATTCCTGCAGTAAGCCATAAAAGTTGCTGCTCACTAATGCTTTCTTGTTTGCTTTTGTAAGCTGTAATAAATGCATTGCTTAAACCTTTATTATGCACTATTATTTCTGTTTTTATTGTTTTTTTCCTACTTCCAGCTTTTATTACAATATATGCTGTTGCTTTTCCTGTTGTGCTTTTTATTATGTTTGTCAATCTTACTGATGCAGTTTGGCCTGTTTTTAGTTTTAATGTTATTTTATTAGCATCTTTGCTTGAATCAAAACATGAAACACATTTGCCGTTACTTTTTACATAGCTGTAAACTGTCAAGTTTTTTGTTTTTCTCGTGTTGTTTAATTTTAATGCTATTTCTAGCACGCCAACATCATATACATCAACTGTTGGCTGTATAAAAGCAATAACTGCAATACTGTTTACTATTGTTGTTTTAACAATTGCATCATTTGTAGATGAAAAATAGCCAGTAGTTTCTGTGATTGAGGCAGGCTGTATTTTACAATCCTTTCCTTCAATGTAGATAGGCATTTCATGTTTTGTGCCGAGCCCTTCAATTACAGCGGTATAATTGCCCACATTACCACATTCATTTAGTTGTATCGGTATTGCGAGACTAATGTTAGTGTATTTTGTTTTAACATATACTGTTGTTTTTTCACTTACCAACTTTTTTCCATCAGTAATGTATGCATAGACAGCATACTTACGAGTGTCATTTCTGTAGATTGTTACGTACATTTTTGCTGTATTTCCAAATTTAGCATTTGTGATTTTTTGTATTTGTAGCATGCTTTTTTCTGCAGTACTACTTTCATTTTGTTCATACATTGTTGTATTTTGTTTATCGATTTTATGTTGATATGCATAAACTGCAAATATGTCTGATTCATATGCGATATTTGTGCTGTTGCATTTTCTTAGCTTTACTTGTATTGTTGTAATTCCTGCTTTACTACAATTGATAAAAAAATTGTTAGAAGTGAGGTTGATGTTTTTCAAATAATAATAACTAGACTGCCACTCACTTAAATTAACTGCTTGTGTAATTTTACAATATGTGTTATTTTGTTTTACCTCAATCTTCACATCATAGCATCCAGCATAACTGCTGTTAATTGCATTTATCGCTACTACAAATATGTTGTTTTGTATTATCGCTGCAGGAATGTTTATGTTTAGACTGTTTTTACTTTCGCATGCGTTTGCATTTTGTGGCGTTGGTGTGCATGTTGTTATGCTTTCACCACACCTACATATTGCAATGTTTTCTTTTGTATTGTTGTATGCAATTTTATCTATTGTTATGTTGTTGTATTTTAAGCTTATTACATCTTTGTTATTGTTTAAACCTAAACTGCTACTCGTAATACATACATTTGTGAAGTTTGTAAAGTTTAGCCCTTTCTTGCTTATAATTATTATGTAATCTTGATTGTGTGAATTATTTTGTGAGCTTTTTGAATGATTGCTTTCATTATTAAGACAAGTTAGTAGTTGACATTTTTTATCATCGCAGATTTGCCATCCTGTTAAGTTGTGCTCTGTTGTTGTGTAAATTTCAACCCATTCTGTGCAATCTTTGCATTCATCATCAGGATTGGGCAATATTTCATTTATTCTTATTAATCCAGCACATTGGTTGGCTAAAAAAGCAAAACAGAAAATAAAACAGAAAAACCAAACAAGTATCAGTCCCAAACACCTGCAATAGTTGCATTGCAATAGCTGCACTTTCCTTTTTTTAATGCATTCTCTATAACCATAAAACCAATTCTTCTTATTACAGGTTTGCCGCATTTCCAGCAGTAAGTTGTATTTGTTTCAATATTGTGTATATTGCCTGCGTATACATACCTCAGTCCTTGCTCAATTGCTTTTTCTCTTGCTTTTAATAGCGTGCTCTCTTCTGTTGGAGGTAAATGTTCTAATTTATATGCAGGCCAGAATGCAGTAAAGTGTAGTGGCACATCTTTGTTTAAGCTTTTAACAAATTGAATAATGCTGTTTATATCTTCATCGCTGTCATTAAGTGTTGGTATAATAAGGTTGGTTATTTCTATCCATATTTTTTTATGCATTATTTTTATTGCTTCAAGAATTGGCTGTAGTCTTGCATCACAAATTTGTTCATAAAATTCTGGTTTCATGCTTTTTAGATCGATGTTTGCTGCGTCCATATACTTCAGCAGTTCTTTTAACGGCTCAGGATTTATGTATGCATTAGTCACCATTACATTCTTTATTTTTTCTTTTTTTGCTATTTTTGCTATGTCGAGCATATACTCATAAAATATTGTTGGTTCTGTATATGTGTAACTTATAATTTTTACACCTGCTTGCTTTGCATGTTCAACAATACTTTCTGGAGAAACTTTTTCAAATGGCACTTGCCACACAAATGCTTGGCTTATTTCCCAATTTTGACAGTGTTTGCAATGCAAGTTACAACCTGCTGTTGCAATGCTTAGTGCTTCATTGCCTGGCAAAAAATGATATAAAGGTTTTTTTTCGATAGGGTCAAGCGCAATGCTGCATGGCTTAGCATACACAAGTGTGTATAACTTGCCGTTTATATTTTGTCTGGCTTTACATTTTCCATACTCATCTGGCTTTAACACGCAGAAATTTGGACATAATGTACACTGTACGATCTTGTCATTTATGCTTTTCCAATACAAAGCCTCTTTTGCCTCTTTTTTTATTTCTTCTGCATCCATGCAAAGAATAAGCAGCTATTTTTTATAAATGTTTTTAAGCTGAAATTTTTATTTTGCCTTATCTTTATATCTTGTCTATCTTTAACCTTTAACAAACTCCTCAAAATTTTTTCCGATTTTTTTTGCTATGTCAAAGCTAATGCATACTTGTTTTGTCTGTTTTTGTTTTAGCTTATTCAGTTTTATTGCATTAATAAAGAACCAACCTTTCCTCAAGAACTTTATAGCGATAATTGGCTTTAAACCAAAAATTTCAGCAAACATTAAAAACTCATTAAGCTGTTTACCATCTATGTATCTTTTTTCATTTCTTGCAATTTTGCATTCTATCGCATACTTCCGATGCTTTTTTCCCGCTAGCAAATCACAGCTTGGCAATGGTATGCTGCCACTTCCTGCAACTCTTGCTACAGCAAAACCCGCTTGCCATAGTAAATGCAGTAATTCGCGTTCAGCATTACTACCCCTTTTTTTGTTTTTCATTTTTCATTAAATATTTTTTGATTTTTTCTTCATTTACACGCTTTTAACACCGCCGCAGGCATACCCAAATCTTCGGCTGCGGTAGTCACTTTTTTATTTAACCTTTCTGCTATTTCATATACTTTAGCATATCTTTGTTTATATTTTTTATCCCTAACTAAGTGATGGTCTAAAATAATTTTAGCATCACATTTCTTTATTATTTTTATTGTATTATTTATTGCTTTATCTAAATTCTTGTAGCTAAACATATATCCAAGCAAGTAGGTTGGAGCTCCGTCAAGAAAAATTATGTTAGGTTTTTTTGATATTATCATGTCTGCATATTCCTCAACTACAGGCCCATCAATATCAGAACTATGTATAACGCATGTTTCATTTTTACCAAATACACGTATAGTTGTCATTATAACATACCCTAGTTTTGTTTTCCTTTGCCCATGCCATAATGCTTTTGAAAATTCTATACAGAAATCATTAAACTCAAATTTTTGCTTGTCTGCAAAATATAGTTGTTTTGGTTTGATTGATTTAAGCAATTTATTAGCTCTAATTTGTTGCGAATTGTTTATATTTTTTTCAGGATGTTTTATGAACATTATCTTATTTTTGTATGTTAATGACGGCAAAAAATGGTCGTAATGGTAATGGCTTATTACAACTATGTCAGCTTTGTTTACTGTTTTGATTATTGCTTGTTTGTATTTTTGAACTAACATTAGCTTTGTTGTTTTACTCAAAGGAAATGTTTTTGTTTCTGCTGCTATCCCAGGATCAATTACTATACTTGTTTTACCAATCTTTATTTCTATACAACTTGATTTTACACCAAACGAATCAAATGCTATATAGTTTATACCAAAATTTTCTGCCATTTAAAAAATAAAAAATAGAAAAATTATAAATCTTGTGGCATGATTGTGCTTCGCTTGTTTGCTTTTGCGCGTTCAGCAGCTTTTTTTAGTATCTCTTCAACAACTTTATTTAGTGCTTGAGCAAGTTCTGCTGAAACCCTCATATCTTTTGGAACAGCTTCTTTTATCTTGCTTTTAACAATTAGCTCTACCATTTTTTGACTTCCTTTTTATTTATTTTTTTGTTTTTTCTTCTTCTGTTTTTCTTTTTAGATGAGGGAATAAAATGACTTCTCTTATGCTGCTTGCTCCTGTGATAAGCATTACTAGTCTATCTATGCCGAGACCAACACCTCCGCATGGAGGCATGCCATACTTTAGTGCATCAACAAATTCGTTGTCTGTAGGCCATGCTTCTTCTTCACTTAGACCTTTTTTTCTTGCTTCTTCTTGTTGCTTAAATCTTTGTTCTTGGTCTATCGGATCGTTAAGCTCGCTGTAAGCATTTGCTACTTCCATACCACCAATAAACAATTCCCACCTTTCAACATAACCTTGTTTTTTTCTATGTTTTTTGGTTAAAGGACTTATGTCTATAGGGTAATCCATAATAAATGTAGGGTTAATCAAGTGCGGTTGCACTAATGCCTCAAACAGTTTATCTATTATAACACCACGTGTAGCTGCTTTTTCTATCTCAACATTGTGCTGTTCTGCAATTTGTTTTAGTTCATCATCGCTCAACGCATCTATATCAATGTTGGCATATTTTTTGAACGCTTCCTGCATCGTAATTTTTTGCCAATCATTAAAATCAATTTCGTAGTCACGCCATTTAACTTTTTTCTGTCCAACTATATCAACAACATAGCAAATAAGTTCTTTAGTCAATTCTGCCATATACTCATAATCTCTATATGCTTCATAAAATTCAATCATTGTAAATTCAGGATTGTGATTAGCGTCAATACCTTCATTTCTAAAGTTTCTCGCTATTTCATAAACTTTCTCGAAATTGCCAATTACAAGTCTTTTTAAATACAACTCAGGACTTATGCGTAAAAAGAAATTTTGCTTTAATGCATTAAAAAATGTAACAAAAGGTCTTGCTGCGGCGCCACCATAAACTTCCTGCAGTATGGGTGTTTCAACTTCGATGTAGCCTTTTGTATTTAGAAATTCTCTAATAGCGTTTATTATTTTTGTTCTTTTTGTGAATAATTCTTTTACTTCATCATTCATAATTAAATCTAAATAGCGCTTTCTGTATCTTAGCTCTACATCCTTTAAGCCGTGCCATTTTTCTGGTAAAGGCTTTAAAGATTTTGCTAGCATTACGACATTTAATGCTATTACGCTTGTTTCGCCCCGTTTTGTTTTATATGGTATTCCTTCAACACCGATAAAGTCACCAACATCAATATATTTTTCAAAAAAATCTAACGCTGTTTTATTTTTACTTTTTTCAAAAACGATCTGAAGTTTTCCTTTCGCATCAAGAATATGGCAGAATGCTATACTGCCAATTAATCTTTTTGCAACTACTCTGCCTGCAACTTTGACATTCTCGTTAGCTATTTCGTTATTTTTTAATGCGTTATATTTTTGTTTTATATCACTGCTGTAGTCTGTTCTGTCAAAACTATAAGGATATGGTTCTATCCCAGCTTTTCTCAGCTCTTCTATTTTCTTTATTCTTGCTTTTTCTATTTCTTCTTGTCTTGTCATTTAAATTGCTAGTTTTTTTTATTTAAAAATTTTTTTAAGAAAACTGCGAATTATATTAAAAAGTTATAAACTCAAATATCCCTTCTACCTCTATATTTCTTTCTTTGGCAAATTCTGAATCTATAATTCGATAATTTTTCATTTCCAACGTTTCGTCGTTGATTTTGATTTTCTCTGCTATACAAATTATTTTCTCGTCTCTATAAAGTTGTTGTTGGTTTGGTTTATTAAAACTTATGATGTAATAACAATCTTTCCAAAGTTCTATTTTAGGGGCCTTGGCTAAAAATATCACTTTATCTCTTCTTTCATCATACTTTAATAATTTTTGTTCTTCTCCCAAATCTACAAGGTAGTAAGGATGTTTAAACTTAATATCCTTACCTTCAGTTAACACTTTCCCTTCTCTATCTACTAGTTGGGTTTTTGGATCACAAGACAATATAGTTGGAGGTACATATATTATAATTTCTTGATTATTTGGTAATAAAGTGCCATTAACAACTTTAGTTCTGTAAACCCTGCCTTTTAAATGGTGGTTTAATACAGGATGGTTGTTTATTGCATGTTTAATGAATCTCTTTCTTTTTTTTGTTTCTTCATCTTCAAATTTTCTATCATTCCAATATCTATTTTCTATTTTAGCTACACCCCATTTATTTCCTACATATAAAAAAACTTCTATTGTAGCCAAATGTACGAGTTCAGCTTTCCCTATTTCTGGTTCAAGTTGTTTTACTATCTCTTCCAATCTTGATTTTCTGTCTTTTTGTGCGTTTATTCTTGCTTCTAATTTTTTTCTGTAAATAGAATTAATTGTGATTAAACTTGCTTTTCTAATTTTTTCCTTTTCATTCTCTTTAATTTCTGCTATGATGCCTAATTCGTCTAAGTATATTGTTTCACCTATTTTTCCGATATACTTTATTAATTCATTGTTATTAATTAATCCATAAATTTCAATAGGCAAAGTTTCTTCATATCCGTCAATGTTTTTGTTTTCTTCTGGGATAAGAGTTTCATCTCTTGCTATGCCATAGAAATTATCTTTTCTTTTTATTTCAAGATTAAATACTTCTAAAAGTTCTTCTAAAATGATGTTTTCTATTTTTTCAGATATTGCCGCATAAGCTTCCTTTAAATTATCGAAACCAAATCCACTAAAGTATCTTCTGTACAACCAATTTAATACTTTATTTTCTATTTTATTGCCTAGGTTCATATCTAATACAATCTTTTTTGCTTCCCCTATGCTTACTCTTGGTGGAGGTTGGCTAAATTCAAATCTAAATTCAAAAGCCATTTTATACTCCTAATTTAATTTTTAGATTTTTAAATTTTTCGATTGTAATCACTTTAAAATGTTAACTAATTTTTTACTTTAAAAAATACCTCTCCTATCAAGTTCGTTTTGGAGTATTATTAATGCTTGGCTTGCGAAATATGTTATGTCGCCTAATGAAACAACTTCAGCATAACGCATTAACCTCTTTTTTTCTTTACTTGGCAAGCCCTGATGATCGCCTAAAACAAATATAGGATCTTGTTTTATATCAACTTTTCTTATATCTTTGCCTTTTTCATCTAACAAATAAACAGCTCTTCCTTGCTGCGATGCCTCTTCAATAAAGCTTATCAAACTTTGTTTTGAAATAAAACAGTTCTTAAATGCTTGAATACGCTTATCTTGTTTATACTTATAAAGCATTCTACTTATTAAGCCAGATACGTCTTTTTTGCTTATGATCTGCTTTAATTCATCTTGCTTGTTATAAAGCTCGATATGTTTTGGTGGATCAGGTGGACCATAAAAGAATAGGTGCAGCTTTACATTTTTTCTTATTGCATGAGAAACAAAAAAGGAATGTATAACAATATGGCATGCTATGTCTAGCCTGCCAGCTTTCATTAAATCTTTTATATTGCCCGACGTTCTTGCTTTTCTTGAAAAATAGACAAACTCACGCATTCAAGAGTTATGCAGTATAACATTAAATATTTTTTGCTATTCGCAACTGTGCGCTATACGATATTTTTTTATTAACTCGAAAAGTTCATCAGCATTTGGTTGTGTTCTGCTTAATTTTCCTACAATCTTGTTGTTTATTCTTTTGCCTTCCTCGGGATTGACAAGTTTCCAGTATTTTTCACCTTTCTTTTTTGCATGTACTTCATAGTGTACATGAGGCCCTGTAGTTTTTCCTGTTAGACCAACATAACCTATGACATCACCTTTTTTTACTTCTTGCCCTTTTCTTATATGTAAATACACAACATGCTTTCCTTTTCTTGTGCCGAATGTTAAATGGGCAAGCCTAACAATGATCTCTATTTCATCTTGATTAGTGTAGATATCTACAAAATATCCATAACCTTTTGTTTTTCCTATTCTTATTATTCTGCCATCTATTGGGCTAATTACAGGAGCATATAATCTTGCAGCAATATCAATACCGCAATGGAACTTTTTGCCAGAACCTCCGTAAATGTACTTTAGTTTTCCGTCAATTTTACGATATCCGAAGTGCGAGGAAATCCAATATTTTGTTGTTTCATCAAAAGGGTATGCCAATGGTATATCAGCTTCTACTTTTGGTTTGATTTTTGCTATCTTTAGTCCAAGCCAAGGAGGTAGTGAAAATAAATCATGCTTTAAGTGTTGTTCTTTTATGATATCGCTCATTTTGATTTGCTTTTTTGTCTTTTTTACTTTATTATACATGCTGTATGGTACAACAACTCCTTCATCAATTATTTCTTTTATCTCTTCAACTATTCTTGCTTCAAGAGTTTGTGCTGCTTCTTGCTTTGTTCTGTTGGCTTGTTGTGTTATTAATGAAGTATAATTTTGTACAATTTTTTCTGCTGTAAAATATGAAAAAAGTAATGCAATACTCAACATTATTTTATTGACGTATTTTTTCATTTTATTCATCGAATTTTTTTAGAACTTTATATACTTCATTTATTAACATTTTAGCTGCTTTTCTATTGAAAGGTGTAACTATAAAATATTCAGGCCAAATCTCTTTTATTATAGCTTCCTCATCCAATTGTTTCCACAAAGTGCTATTTGTTTTTTTAGGACTAATTCCTTTTTTTTCGATTAACCATCCTTTTTCAGTTTTAAATACAATTTCATTTCTTGATTGTAGAAGTACTATACAATTATAGTTGTCATCCACTAAGATCATATCAGGAATCACAATCATATAATCAACATCCCTGTATTTTCCATTTAATGTGTTAAGTGTTAATGCGAATCCTTCAATATATTCGTTTTCTTCATCGTAAAGAGTATCTATTATTCGGTTAAATCTTCTTTTTAATGTTAGGATCTTTTCTGGAAATATTTTTTTTACTTCAAAAATTACTTCCCTACCTTTTTCATACCTCCACCCATAAAATATTTTAGCTTCATCTTTTATGAGTTCTTCTAATATGCTTATACAGAATCCTGTTTCCAATTCTGCTAAATACCATTTTACAGCAGCTATTGGTAATTGTGATTTTTTGTAAATCTCGGTTATTACAATTGAACCTAGCAAACTTTCCAGGCCTTTTTCTAACCCATTCACAAATTTTCTAATTTTTTCTATTGCTTTTCTTTCTTTTTCTTTAAGTTTTTCTGGTGCTATTCTGTATGGCCAATATGCTTCCCTTTTCATTTTATATTTGTTACTACTTACTAATTTAAAAAACTTTTTGTGGTAGGGTTTACTATTTTTGATGTAGTTTAGTAACAATTTTAAATTCTCTTACTATTTATTCTTTTATGACTGGTGAAGGCGAAGGTAAATATTTGCTAAAAGGCGCTAAAGTGTACATTCATGAAAAAGGTAAAAGCAATGCAAGAATAACTCATATTGATATAGAGCATCCTCTTATCAATGAAATTATAAAGCCGAATGAAGCAACATATGCAGCTGGTAAGCATGGCGGTTGCTTTATAGGTTTGAAAAAGCAAATGCTACAACGTGCAGAAAAATTGATTGAAAAATTAAAAAAGCAAACAAAATAATTATTCTACGTCAAACACAATCTTTATTGTTTCATCTTTAACATTAAACTCAAAGCTATGTTGTGTTGCCTCACCAGCTATTGCATTTACTTTTTTAAGTATAGCATCTACCAAATTGTATTTTTCCAGCATTGCTTTCAATTTTTCACTGAGTTGCAGGCTTAGCTTTATTGTTTGTTGTTTATTTAGCTTGGCTTTTTTTCTTGCTTCTTGTATATGTCTTACTATCTCTCTTGCGAAACCTTCTGCAATCAATTGCTCGTCTTGTTGTGTGTCTAGTGCTGTATCGTCAAGTTTTAGCTTAAAACTGTTTAGCTCTTGCTTGTCTACTTTTTTTATTTGCTTAACATTAACTTGTTTTGCAACAAGTTGTAATAGCTCGTCAGGCATTTCTAATGTCGTATAGGCTGCGGGAAGGGGCCATCTCACATTTATCTTTGCTTTTGCACGTAAGCTAAGTATTTTTTCAATCAAACTTAAGGCTAGTTGCATTTTTTCAAGTATTTCTGCATTATACTGTTTCATCTCTGGCCATTTATCAAGATGTGGTGAAATTTCAAAAGAAACATTGATGTTGTTGTTTTCTGCATATTGTTTTAATTTTACATAGCAATAATGGCTAACAAATGGACATACTGGCGCAAGCAAGATTGTTAATGTTTTTAAAATGTTAACAAGCAACATCGCTTTTTCATTTGCATTATCACGTATGAACTTGATATAATCTCTGCTTAAATCTAAAATCACAAAATCGTACATAGCACGCATTGCTTTGTGCATCTCGAATTGCTCTATGTAGTTATTATAATCATTAATGAGCTTGTTTAATTTTTGTTCTATCCAAACATCAGCAACATTGCTTTGTTGTTTTTGTGTAGGCTTTAACATCAAAACAAAATTTAACAAGTTAAGCAATATATTGAAAAACTTAGCGATATCTTTTTTTGCAATATCAGGGTTAAAATTTTGCACACTGTAAGGTGGGCAATCATACATCATATAAAATCTTAATAAATCTGCACCAAGTTCGTTGATAGCGTCTTTGGCATAAACAACATTGCCCAGACTTTTACTCATCTTTTTCCCTTTTGCATCTAACACCCATCCTACCATGCTTACACATTTATAAGGGGCTTTATGGAATGTTGCGATACTTGATGCCATCAAACTGTAGAACCAACCTCTAATTTGATCTTGACCTTCATTAATCCTATCCACCGGCCATATATCGTCAAAAATTATGTCATGATAAGGATAGCCTAAACTTGCCCAAGGTGCAATTCCTGAATCAAACCAAACATCAAAAATAGCTTTAACCGCATGCATGTCTTTGCCGCACTTGTCGCACTTAAGCGTAATAGAATGTGCATTATGTAAATCAAAATCATCGCTTATGCTTGTGCCTGCTTTTGCTGCTTCTTCTCGCAGTTCAGCAAAACTGCCTATTACTTTTATTTCACCACATTCACATTTCCATAGTGGAATAGGTATGCCCCAGTATCTTTGTCTGCTAATATTCCAGTCTTCAACATTTTCTAGCCAATTATCAAATCTTGTTTTGGCAAACTTTGGCAACCATAAAACTTTGTTGTTTTCCTCAAGCATTAACTTTCTGAATTTTGTTATATTCACAAATATTTCTTTACTTAGTTTAACAATCAAAGGTGTTTTGCAACGCCAACAAACAGGATAGCTATGCTTGACTTTTGTTGCATGAAGCAATTTGTTTTGCTCATTAAGTTTTTCTAAGATTATTGCATCAGCATCTTTAACAAACATGCCTAAAACAAAACCGGCTTTGTTATTAAATTTACATTCGTCATCAAGAGGAGAGATTGCAGGCAAGCCGTAGTGTTGGCTAACAGCATAGTCTGTTTTACCATGTCCTCCAGCACAATGCACTATGCCAGTACCTTCATCAAGTACAACGAAGTCTTCATAAATGTCTTGCTGTTTTACTTGTTTTTTTGTTGCAGTTTTGCTTGCTACCCTTTCTTTTAGCAGTTTTATACTTGCTAATACTTTGTGTATGTTTGGTTTTTCTTGCTTTAATTGTTCAAGTTCAAGTTGCACAGGAACATCAAGTAGTGGTTCGTAGCTAAGTCCGACAAGGTTTTTACCTTTTGTTTTCTCGATTATTTCATAACCATAACCAATTTCGCTTAGCACATCTAGTCTTGATTCAGCAAGCCACACTTGTCTGCCATCAGACAGTTTGACTTTAACATAATCAGCATCATCACGCAAAATCAATGCTGTATTGCTAATCAATGTCCACGGTGTTGTTGTCCATACAAGTAAGTACTCATCCTTATCTTTTATTTTAAACAATACAAAAATGCTAGGATCTTCTAACATTGCATAACTGTCAGTCACTTCATAACCTGCAAGGCTTGTTTGGCATCTTGGACAATAGTGTATGGGTTTTTCACTTTCATATATTAGACCTTGATTAAACCACCTTTTGAATGTCCACCATGCAGATTCGAGATAGTAATTTTCATATGTTAAGTATGGCTTTTTTAAACAATAAACGCTGCCAAGTTGTTTATAAACATCCATCCATAGTTCCATGTTTAATGTAGCGTTGTTTTTGCATAACTTAAGAAAATTAGCTACACCATACTTGATTATGTCCTTTTTGTTTTTAAGCCCGAGCTTTTTTTCCATTGCATGCTCTATAGGTAGTCCATGCGTATCAAAACCAGGCTTAAAGAAAACATAGTAACCTTCAAGCATCTTTTTTCTAATTACTATATCTTTAATGATAAAATTCTTTATATGTCCGACATGAGGTACATCGTTTGCATATGGCGGCCCGTCAAGAAAATAAAACTTATTTTTTTTGTTCAACAATTGTTTTTGTTTTGCTGCTTCTGCTGTTCTTTCTAAGAGTTTCTCATTTAATTTTTCAAATTCTTGCTGAACTTCTTGCTGAATTTGCTTGAGCTTCTCTACGACATGCATTTAAGGCTAAACAACTTTAGGTTTAAAAAATTTATCCAGATTATGGGTCAGGAAGAATCACAACATAGTAACCCTCCTTAAGTATTTCTTGTTCAACCAAAGAATCTAAGCTTGCTGTTTTCATTCTAATGCAACCTTGACTTGTTCTTGTACCTAATGCTTGTTGTTGGTTGGTGCCATGAATTCCTATCCTGCCAATAAGTCTAACAAAATAATCCCCATATTTCAATATCTCATTATCGACTATGGCTATCCAATTAGAACAGTCTTCTATACTTTTAATCTTGAAAATTCCTTCAGGTGTTCTATAATCAGCATATCTATGCTTTTGTCCTGGTTTTTTTCCTGTTGAAACTGCATACGTTTTTACTAGTTTGCCATTCACATTATACAAAAAAGCTTTTTGTTGTGTTTTGCTTACAACAAGAACATATTCTTGTTTACTTTTTTGCTTTATTTCATTAATGTATTTTTGTGTTAATGCTTGTTCATGCATTAGCTGAGCAAAAGTTGTTGAGAAAAACAAAAGCATTAATCTTATCATTTTACTTTTTTGAAAACCCTGGCAGGAGGAGTTGACGGAGCAAAAAACTTGCCAACCCCTCCTGCTGGGGAAAAAGAGGTGATACTATTATATAGTAGTTAGGGTTTTTAAATCTTTCGATTGTGCCACTATTTCGAGAGAGTTACACTTTCGCTTGATAAAGTATGTAATAAAAATGTGGTTTTTAAAATATCTTTTATTTTATACAAATATTTATAAAGTGTAAAATTTACACTATCTTATAGTAATTGGAACACTAAGTAAGTAAAGCAAAACAATAGAAAATGATAAGAAAAAATAGAAAGAGAAGTAAGTATTCATTTGCAAATATAAACTTTTTGGGTAAGTGTAATCTTGATTGTTTTTTCTGTCTTGGTAAGGATTTAGAAAAAGAGTTTTCAAAATACAATCAATTAAACACACCCCCATCAGAATTGCCAAATTTAGACGAGTTTCTAAATTTATGTAAAGAATTAAATATTGAAAATATTTACATAACTGGTCAGAATACAGATTCTCTTCTATATAGGCATCTAGATGAACTAATAGACTATCTTCAGGAAAAGTGGAATTTTAAGGTTGGCCTAAGAACTAATGGGCTTTTAGCTAAAAGAAAAATTAATACTATAAATAAATGTAAAAAATCGATTAGTTATACTCTCTTAACATTGGACCCAGAAATAATGGAAAAAATAACCGGTGTTGGAATAATTCCTGATTTTGATTATATTTTTAGAAATGTGAAAATTCCACAGAGGGTTGCAACGGTTGTAACCACATATAATGTTGATGAGATTTTGGATCTAATTAAATTTGTATCTAAATACCCTCAAATAAGGTACTTTCAAGTTAGAAGAATCTCCACAGATACAAGATATGATGAAATGAAAGAACATATAGAAGCTTTTGAAAACTTTTATGAAAAAATTAAACAGAAATTCCCCCAAGTAGACGAATTTGAAAAATCCCCTATTTTAGATATTTATGGTGTGAGAACTTCATTCTGGAGAACTGTAGAAACCACTGTAAATTCTTTGAATTATTTTTCTAATGGTGTTATCTCTAAAGAGTATTTTATAATCGAAGGATACTTAAAATATAAAGAAAAATACTTATAAAGTAACTAAAGGATTAAAAAATAAAAGCAAATCAAACAGAAATTTTAAAAAAATATATAAGGTATAAATTATGTATGTCCTTTGAAGATTATCCAAAACCAGCAGTAACTGTCGACATAGTTATATTTACTATTAAAGATAATGACTTAAAAGTCTTACTTGTAAAAAGAGGAATTGAACCTTTTAAAGGAATGTGGGCTATTCCGGGAGGCTTTGTCAGAATTAATGAATCTTTAGAAGATGCTGCAAGAAGAGAACTAAGAGAGGAGACCGGTGTTAAAGATGTTTACTTAGAACAACTTTATACTTTCGGTGATTTAGGTAGAGATCCAAGAGGGAGAGTAATTACAGTAGCATATTTTGCTTTGGTTAATTCCGAAAATCTCAAGCTCAAAGCTACAACAGATGTAAAAGAAGCTAAATGGTTCTCTGTGCGTAAGCTTCCTCCTCTCGCTTTTGATCATGAAAAAATTTTAAAATATGCATTAAAAAGGTTAAGATGGAAATTTGAATATACGACTGTAGCTTTTTCTCTTTTGCCAAAAAAATTTACTTTAAGTGAACTTCAAAGAATTTATGAAATAGTATTTAATAAAAAATTCGACAAAAGAAACTTTAGAAAGAAAATTCTTTCTTTGAATATTCTAAAAAAAGAAGGAAAAAAAAGAAACGTCTCTCATAGACCTCCTCAACTTTATTCGCTAAAGAAAAAAATAGGCGAAATTGTGGAGATATTATAGGAACATAATACTTTACCTACTTTTTATTTGGATTTAATCTAAAAGATATAAGTGTTATTTTTCTTCTTTGATAAATTCTGTATAGTGGCATCTGCCACAATAAAGTCTGTTCTTGTGCTTTGCTAAGAAAACACCAGGACCGCAACGAGGACAGAATTTTTTCACCCTTACAAGTTTATCTCCTTCAATCTTGTATGCAGTCCACCTTTTGCTAGAAGCAGGATTTTTTCTTTTTTTCTTTCCTTTTCTTTTAACTTGTTTCGGCATTTTCGCTTTCTTTTTATTTAGCTATTTTGTTCTTGTTGTTGGTTTTCCTGTTTGCTTGCTGTTTTACTTTCTTTTTGGTTTTCTTCTTGTTTGGTTTGTTCTTTTGTTTCATCTTGCTTTGATGTTTCTTGTTTCATTGCTTCTGCATCCTTCTTTTTTATGTGTTCATGTTTTTTTAGTGCTTCTTCACTGTTGTAGATAAATGCTTTAACAACAACATCGCTTGTACCGAAATGTTGCGTTATTTCACGTATTGCTATAAGCTTAGCATCTTTACTTAGATATTTAGCTATAGCTTCTCTTAGTTGCTGTCTTGACGGAGTTGGTTTTGCTTCTAGCATTATTTCTAGTTCTATCCTATCCAACAATGGATTTGGCCTTTGCTTTATATTTTTGAATTCCATTTGCTAGGCTTTTAATGCGTATTTACCTTCAACTTTTGCATTTATTTTTTTTGCTATTTCTGACTCTTCTGGATTTAATATGATGGCTATTCCTTTCCAACTTGTGGTTAATTCTTTACCTTTACATATAGGACATTCGCTGCCTTTTACAAATATTTTACATTTTTTGCATACCTTGCGCATTTTTCACTTATTTTTTCTTTTCTTTTTTTCCGCTTGCTACTTGTTGTTTTGCCTTTCTTTTTGCTTCAGCAATCCATTCGAGCTTGCCCAAACCAGCTTGACGCATCGTTAAGCCTATCTTAGGAGGTCTTGTTTTATAACTTATCGCGACTATTCTTGCTAAACACAAATCGTTTGGTTTTAAACTTTTCTTACTGTTTCTGCCAAGCAGCACATTTGTCTTGCCGAATGTAACATAATCATCCATTGTTTGGCTTATGTGTATAAGACCTTCAACAACCCCAAGGTTTACAAAAGCTCCAAAGCTTGTTATTTGGCTTATTATGCCATAAACAATTTCATTAAGCTCTGGTTGAAATACTAGCAATTTGTATTGAGTATCATAATACACTGCAGCATCACCAGGGATGATAATGCCTTCGCCAACTTCATCAACACTAATTACTTTAACTACTGCTCCTAGCTCTTTATCAAAGTGTTCAGCATAAGTCTTTTCAAGTTGCTTTATTACTGCTTGCCTTACTGGCAATGCGAACAATTCAGGTTCTACCCGCACATGATCCTTTATTGTTAATATGTAGAACATGCTAACACTCTAAACTTGTACATTTTTAAAGCTTTTTGTTTTGGCTTTACCTGTTTTGCGCTTCTCATCCAAAACAAATATGGCGGAAATTACAGCGTTGACATTTCTTTAATATTGACGGCAACGGCATATTATCTTTATACTGTAAATCAAATATTTCGTCGCGAAGTTGCAGCACTTTTTGTTTTAATGTGTTGGTTATGGTTATTTGTTTTGTTTTATTGCTGTATTCTATAAAACCTGTATCAACTTCTTGTTTATATTTGGCTTCTAGCAGCAATGCATAAGCTGTAACTTGCACTAGTTCAGAATCGTACACAACATCATTAAAAGCACGGGATTTCATTTCATAAGGATAATATCTATTAGCGTCAATCTTTACCCTGTCTATTCTCCCTTTAAGTTTTAACTCATCGCTCGATATTTTTATCTCGCTAATGTATTTTGGTTTTAGCATTAACCATAGTTTTTGTTTTTCTATGCCTTGAAGCAGTAAACTTGAAATAGGTTGTAATCTTAATTTTATTTCACGCATAGCATATGCTAAAAACTCGCTTAGCATTTCTCTCTTGTCAAGCTTGAAAGCACTTATTTTTTCGCTGTATCTTTCAAACAACTTGCTTGCTGTGCTTATAAAATGCTGCTTATATGCTTCTATTATGTTTGCTATACTGTAATCGCATGTGATGGCAGAAACAACTTTATGCTCTGTTTTGCTAAATGCTTCCATGATCTTATGTTTTATTTCACCCTTAACCATATGTTCATTTACAGGCTCTTTGATTTGCTTTACAAGTTTCAGCCAAAGTTTCCGCTTACAAAACACATATGTGCATAAATCAGTAACATCAAGCAGTTGTTTCATGTTTTGTTTTTTTCTTTTTTACTTGTTTCTTTTGCTTTGGTTTTAATCTTGCTAGCTTTATTGTGTAATTTATAGGGTTTTTTACATTACAGGTTTGTCTTGTTGTTGCATCACAAATTCCAATGTCAGCATAATAATTGCGATTGTCGCAGTTCGGTGGCAATATTGTTTTAGTTTGTTTCTTAAACCAATTAAGTTGACATTTTATATAGCTGTTTGTCAACGGCTTGTAATTTTTTTCATTCCATTCACGCACAATGTTTTCAATTACATCAAAATCTTGGTTGAGTGTTCTTAGGTAAGTTATCAATACAAATAAAGCACGTTTTCTACCATCTTGTTTAATACCCTCAAGCAATTTTTTTATGCATGGTGGCATTACAGCAGGTGTTAGCTTATCAATTTTTATTGCTTTGCTTGTTTTTATTTGCTTTGGTAGTTCAACTATGAATTTATTTCTTGTTTGCCAATCTAATGCCTGCAGCAGCAATTCTTTTGCTTCGTTTTTTTCCGCTGGTTTTATAAAAGGCTTAACAACAATCTCGTCAGGTTTTGCCATGCTTGGCACGAATTTCTTTAGTTTATCTTCATCAAGCACTACACTAACCAAACCTGTTTTTTCGTGTAAGCTATATGCAGCTCTATAAAGATGTCTGCTTGATATTAGTACTGTATCGATATCTACTACAGAAAAAGGATTAAAGCTGTTGCTTATCATTAAATCTTGTGGCTTTTTGTTTGTTCTTTCGGCAATTTCCTTTAACGTATTTATGCTTAATATAGCATTGCTTAATTGTTTTGCTATCAGTTCTTTTAGATAACTTGCTATTAACCTTGCACCTTCTGGAAAGAAATCTTTTGTTTGTATATTTCTAACTTGTTTTGGGAACGCATCAAAAGAAACAACTATGTGAAAGCCCTTGTTGCCGCTATATTTTATGCCATAACTATGTATGCCATGAAATTTTAAAGCTTCAACAACAAGATGTGCTGTTATTTTGCTATACTCGAGAAATTTGCAATCAATGTCAATAAGCAAGTCCCAACCTATGCGCAGTTCATTCAGTTGCTTTAAGCTTAATCCTGTAGATAGTTGCATTACATCTTTCCATATTTCTTCAGAAACGTGGAAGCTTGTTGCACCCTGATTTGCTAAAGCAATTACGTCATGTTCATACTCTAGCGCGTCTGGTCTTTTTCCAAACTTATCGTAAAATTTAGCAACAACTTCTCTGTTTCGTGTTTGCTCTACTAATACTTTCGCTATGTTTTTTTGCTTGTAGTAACGTCTTGCAATTAGCTGTATTTTTTCTTTTCTGTCCATAACTGTGAATTGGTTTGTGATATTATAATCTTTTCTGTTTTATGTTTTAAAGAATCAATATTCTCCACCCTCTTTCTTTAGCAATCTTCTCATAAATAGAATAAATCCTATTAGCTTTATCTGCAATCACTCTCCAATCCCTATCTTCTTTCATAGACTCGGCAATAGCAATGATATCATTAATTCCATATTGCTTTAACAATCTCTTTGCCTTTTCTCCTTTTATTAATTCCTTAATATATCCATGACCATTCAAGATGCCTTCTCCCACAATATTATATAGTATGACTTGATCAACCAATCCATGACTTAATGCAACCAAACTAAGAGCAAAATCTCCCTTAATATCCACCCCAACCACTTGATTAGCTTTCCCACCATATGATACAACCTCATTAAGAGCCCAATATCCCTCAATACCTGCTCCAATCACTTGACTAACCCACCCACCATATGATGCAACACTACCAAGAGCATTACCTTCCTTAATCCCTACCCCAATAACTTGATTAACCTTCCCATTATTCGATGCAACACTATGAAGAGTAAGATTTCCCTTAATCCCTACCCCAATAACTTGATTAACCATCCCATTATTATATGATGCAACACCCCAAAGAGCCCTATCTCCCTCAATATTCACCCCAATAACTTGATTAACCCTTCCATCTTCTGATGCAATCCCGCTAAGAGCCCAATTTCCCTTAATCCCTACCCCAACTACTTGATTAGCCCACCCACCTTTTGATGCAACTTCTTCAAGAGCATGATCCCCGACCAAATTCTTAACTATAACAACATCAGCATACTTAGTATAATAGAATAAATAATTAAACTCATTCCAACCAAAATCAATCTCAATAATTGTTCTCTTCCTAAATCTTTTTTTATCCGTTAAATAGCTTAACAACACACCAGACAAGAAACCAACCCTTCTCCAAATTTCCTCATCATAATCCTTATTACACTGAGACAACACAAAACCAACCAAATCATCTTCATTATATTCTATTTTACTCACAATCTCTCTAAGTTTTTCTCTTTCTCTTTTAATATCTTTATGTTCATACTTGTCCAAATTTATCTTAATTTCCCCTATAACAATCTTATCATTCAACTCCAGCAAATCGTCTAATGCTGTCCTTTCTCTTCTTTTAATTTCCCTTTCCTTTATTCCTTTTAAATCATCAAACATTTTCGTAGTAAAATTTGGATAGGAGATTTTTCATTATAGTCTTCTTTGAAAATTTTATAATATCTTCTCTGCTATTACATTTTAATACCTTTATTCCTTCATAAACTCCAGAGGTTTCATTATCATAACCAGGTATTTCAAGATCAAAGCCTCCTGTATGTATTATTGTTGGCCTATATTGAGGATTTTCTTTCATAAATTCAATAACCTCATCGATGTTCTTTATCCCTCCATCTGTTATTATAACAAAATCTGTTATCTTTTTACTTTCTGATCTTAGATTAGAAACATTTACATGTGCTCTCTTTATTAGATATTTCCTGAACAAAGGATTTCTTTTTACCTCTTCCTCTAACAGTTTATTATCAAGTCTTAGATAATCCTGTTTACTCTTTTCAAGGTCTTCTTTAAGCCTCTCCATGTCTATAGATGTACCACCACCCTTATAACCACATAAGACAGCTAAAAGTTCATCCTCATCATAGCCATAGAAGATTTCACTTGTTTCAGAGTCAAATAAGGCAATACCAACTTTTGCATGACTCCTTAAATAACTTAATACAAATATTGCTCCAGCTATCGTAGCATAACATTTTTCATTTCTTGGATCTGGCATGCTTCCTGAAGCATCCTTATATAATATCAATGTAGGTAATGTTTCTATAGTAGCAGGATAAAGTACTTTTTCTGTCCTTATAGCCTTTGTTAATCCTGGTAATATCTTACCACCAGAATACCTTGTATCTGTATTGGTTACAGGATCTGTTAGTTTATAATCTTTTTGACCAAAAACAATATTAACACTTGATATACCTCTTATCCTTCTTGGTCTTATGTATATTCCATATTCCTTTGCAGCTTCTCTATAATATTCCACTGTTCTTCTATCAGCAAGTTTTACATCTAAGCTTCCTATACCGATACCAACACCCCTTCCATCACTTCCTTCTTTTTCCTCTTCACCTAAGAAATGTTTTTTAATCTCTTCATAAACTCCTTTTGGCAATACTACTATCAATTTTCTAATAGCTTCCTCAACTTTCTTTTTAGCATCAATTGGTAAATCTTCAACATTCTCTTTTTTTATTAATCTACTTCCACCTGATTTACAGGCACAAATTAAAATCTTGTATGTTTTATTCTTTTCTTCCTCGAGTAGGGGTTTTATTGCATTTCCGAACATTACCATTTGTGAATATTGAAATCCACAATCTTGTTTAGAATCAATGATTATTCTTTCAAGATCTTTAACAGCTTTCAATATTTTTTTCCTTGTTTTTCTATCAAATCTATCAAGATTAATGTCAACGTCAATATTCATCTTTTCTTTATAATAAAGCATCAAAGCAGTTATAACCTTCGAATCTTTAGCTAACATATAAATTGCTTTTAATGTTCTTGCTAATTTTTCTCTATTTATATCTTGGTAATATATAATCATGTTGTTCTCGAAGTCTGTGAAGAGTGCGTATATATCTTCTGCAAGTTCTCTAAACACCTTTTCAGCTTGATGAGATAAATACAGAGCCATGGAGAGTTCTCTTGGGTGGAAGATATAGTGTCCAAATTCATGAGTGAACAATCCTTCAATTACAGTTTCAACATTTTCATGTTGTGAAAGTTGTCTTACAAAATCTTCATTTATACCAACAACAAGATTTAATAAGTCTATAAAGGCTGTTCTTTCTTCTTTTCTTACTCCTGGACCTTTTATTATTTTAGGCCCATCTAAAGGAGGCCTATAATAACTATTTTTAACATCCTCGAACTTTCTTATTATCAATTCCTCCAAATTTTGTTTAGCTTTCATTTTACCCCCTTACCAAATCCTTCCATCCCTTTTCTTTAGCAATCCTCTCATAAATTGAATAAATCTTATTAGCCTTATCTATCATCACTTTCCAATCTTTATCATCCCTCATAGATTCAGCAATAGCAATGATATCATTAATTCCATATTGCTTTAACAATCTCTTTGCTTTCCTTCCTTTTATTAATTCACCAATAAGTCTAGAATGTTTCAAAACATATTTTCCAACAACATTGTACATTATAACCTGATTAGCCATTCCATAAAGAACGCCATTTCCCTTAATATCTACCTTAATAACTTGATTAACTTCTTCATATGATCCAACTCCATAAAGAGCAAAATTACCTTTAATACAAGCTCCAATAACTTGATTAACTTTTCCACCCTCCGATGCAACCCTCCCAAGAGCATTATTCCCCTCAATATCTATCCCAATCACTTGATTAGCTCTTCCACGATATGATGCAACCTCACAAAGAGCCCCATCTCCACTAATCCCAACTCCAATAACCTGATTAGCTTTTCCACGATATCCAACCCTATAAAAGGCCATACATCCTTTAATATTTACTCCAATAACCTGATTAACTCCCCCACCTGATGCAACCTCACTAAGAGCATTACGCCCTTTAATATCTATTCCAATAACCTGATCAACTTTTCCACGATAAAATGATGCAACCCTCCCAAGAGCATCATCCCCTTCAATATCTATCCCAATCACTTGATTAGCTTTTCCACCATATGATGCAACACCGTAAAGAGCACTATTTCCAATCAAATTCTTCACTATAACAACATCAACACACTCAGCATAATAGAATAAATTATTAAATTCATTCCCACCAAAATCAATCTTAATAATTGTTCTCTTCCCTTCCTTCCAATTCTTCTCTGTTAAATAGCTTAATAACACACCAGAATAAAATCCAACCAATTCCCAAATTTTCTTGTCATAATCCTTATTACACTGAGACAATACAAAAGAAATCAAATCATTCTCATCATATTCTATTCTGCTTACAATCTCTTCGAGTTTTTTTCTTTCTCCAGAAATAACTTTTTTTGTAATCTTATTTAAATCAATCTTAATCTTCCCTCTAACAATCTTATCATTCAACTCCAGCAAATCGTCTAATGCTGTCCTTTCTCTTCTTTTAATTTCCCTTTCCTTTATTCCTTTTAAATCATCAAACATTTTACCTTCTATTGTTTTTTATTTTCTCTGATGTTTTAGGTAATTGCGGATCATGGATTCTAATACCAACATAGCTAAAGGATGGTCCGCATGTTTTAACATATCACGAGCTTCTTTCAGATCTTCTTTTGTGACCACTTCTTTTCCTACAAACTTATTAATAACTTTCCTTATATAGTTAAAAGAAGGATTACCTTGATCAGAAAAGTCTGTATAGTTTTGGTATGCAATTTTTACTAACTCTTTAGCAAGCGCATGCCTCAAAGGAAGACTTCTTCCACTATTCAATACCTTCTGGTAGAATTCTTCTTCTGGGAATATTCTTCTTGGTGACGAAAATATAAACCCTGCCTTAACATCCTCTATATCTACTTTATCCTTCCCAAGATACCACGCAATCATCTTTGATGTGTTTTCCCAATCTTTCATAAATCTGCCAGCAAACCCTATTTTGATTTTCGTTGATAAATATTCTTTATCATGGCTACTATTTGATTTAGGGTCTTCAAACCTATTCCTTCCGTAGTAATGGCTATAATTGGCTTCAGCCAATAAGCTATAGAAAAACAATTTAGCTTCTGGATCAAATTCTAGAGATTCAATTTGTTCTTTTATTTTCTCTAATTCTCCATTATGGATTAAAGGAAGCCCTCTTTTCTCGTAAGCTTCATAAGTTATTTCCTGCAACTCTTTTATCTTTCTACATATCTTTTCATGATCATTCTTATTTTCTTTATAAAATTTAAAAAATTCAAGGACCTTCTCTTCAAGACCAAGCATCTCTTTTATTCTCCTGTCAGCATTCTCTACAATCTGTGCGTCCTCAAGCTCCACATATTCAGGAGGCCATAAAACAATTGAATAATTATCAAGAAGATTCTCGTTAAGTGTAAATGTTCCACCGTAGACTTCCGGATTTATAGCTGATACAACAATCTGTTTTATTATCTTCCATGAATGATTTGCATAATTCCAAACATCATTTGCAACACCCTCTCTAATCCTGTTTTGTTCCAGCTCCGAGAATCTGTTAAGCTCATCTATAACCAAGAAAGGCATTAAAAAAGGTAAATAAAGAAATGCAACATCTCTACCTTTATTTAACTCAGCTATATCGTGAGTAGCATATATATCATTTACAGTTGCTCCGGGGCTTCCAACAACCCTCCTCCAATCAAAAACTTCTATAGGAATTTGATAAAGTAATGAACCAATAACACAAGCAAGTCTCGTTTTCCCTTTACCGATATCTCCTTCTATTAAAGTGTTATTTCCCATAATAGAATTCAATACTAATAATGTTGTAGTTACTGGAATAAGTCTATGTTCTTTTCCTTCTTCTATTAATTCATAAGTTGAACTTTCACAGTAAATGTCTGTTGGATGTTCAGCAATCAAATTAGTATTTATATAATCCACAATCTTTCTTACCTTAGCTCTATAGTTAACACCCATTTTGATTTCTGCTGTATTTTATTTTATCATTATGTCATAGTAATATTTTAGACTATTTAAACTTTTCGATTTTTACCATTATTAAAAGAAAACATCTAATAAATTTTGTTTACTTTTTCACTATACTTGCTTTGCTTGTGTAGTGAGGTGATTGGGTTGATAGAAATAACTTTAAACTTTAAGCAAACTTTTTAAATCAATCTGGCTTAGCAATTTTGTGCCGGGGTCGCCTAATTGGTATGGCGCCAGCCTGCTAAGCTGGTGGGCGTAATGCCCGTGTGGGTTCGAGTCCCACCCCCGGCGTTTCAAAATGAAAACAACAAGATTGCAGACAAAATTAGAGGCAAAACAAAGCAAAAAGCAATCCAAACCAAGCACAAGGCTTATTTTTGGTTTTGTGTTGTTGTTCGTTGCAGCTTTTTTACTAGGAATGCTTGTTATGTCTAACTTAAATCATAGCAGTACAAAGCATAAAGTTGCTGTGTTGCATCTTGATGGAGTTATTGTTTCGCAGGCTTTTGGTTATGGTAGGTTTACTGTTGCCAATGATTTTATTGAACAGTTGGATAAAGCGTCCAGTTATGATGGTATAATCATCGTTATTCATTCTAATGGCGGCTCAGCTTTTGCTTCAGCAAAAATAGCAAAAGCAATTGAAAAACTTAGACAGCAGAATAAAACAGTTGTTGCAGTTATTGATGCTGTCGGTTTGAGCGGTGCTTATCTTGTTGCTGCTACATGCAATAAAATTTATGCCGATGAGTTAAGCTTGGTTGGCAGTATTGGGGTTACTGCAAGCTATCTAGAAATTGCAGAATTGCTTGAGAGATTTAACATAACTTATAGGAGGCTTGTTTTAGGCCAATACAAAGATATAGCAAGTCCATTAAAACATTTAACCGAGAAAGAAAAACAATTGCTAATGCAAAAATTGCAAATAGTGTACGATTATTTTGTTAATAAAGTTAAGCAATACCGTAATGTTAGTGATTCTGCTTTCAATGGCGAGTTTTTTCTAGGCAATGAGGCAAAACAACTTGGCTTGATTGATGATTTTGGTGGGCTACAAGAAGCGAAACAATACTTTGAGCAACAATTAAATACAACAGTTCAGCTCATAGAATTTGCCAAGCCAAAATCTATGCTTGAGAAACTGCTCGATAGAATAGGCTTTGTTGCATATTCTGCTGGCTTTAATTTTGCATTAGGTTTTGTTAATGCATTGAACGATAATTTTATTGCATAAGTGTTGGTTTGATTGTTATTTCTGCTTTATCTGCATTTATTTCAAATTTTACAGGCATAAACTTTTCTATAGTATTAGCATTAGTTTTAGCATGCTCTGTTATCCATGCTGTTTTGATTTTTATAGGCATTTTCTTTTCTAAAGAAACAATTGCAGCATGCGCAAGTAATTGATCGCTTGCATGTATGTCAACGCACGGTTGTTTTGTTATTTGTTCTTCCATGTCCTGCAGAAGTTGTTTAGCAATAGCCTCACTTGTTTTGTGTTTTTCACATATTTTGTCAAACCCTAGCAATATGTTGTCCTGATTTATGCATAATGTCAAGCTACATCCTATGCTTGCAGTGTTGCAGTAATGTATATGTGTGTTTATGTTTGCATCATAACATTCAAGCAATTCTTGTGTTGTTTTAGCAAGTCGTTCTGCAACTTTTCTTTGTTTAAGTTGTATTGAAGCAACAGCAAAAATGCTTGCATTGAATTTTTTTCTTGCATTAAATTGTTTATCAAAATTGTAGTGTATTGCTTCAAACTTGTTAAACGTGAAATTGACTATGCCTTGGCCCTTCGGCATAAATCCATACTTTACTATCTCAACTTCAGCACTAAAGCCGAGTTTTTTAAGCAATTCAAGAGTAACTGTTTTAACATACATTGCAGTAGGGCTGAAACTTACATCAGTTCCACCAGTTATGCAAGCTTGTAGTTGTGTTTTGCATGCTATCATTAATGCTTGCAACAATAAACAAGTACTGCCGGCAGTACCTATATCAATATTAAGCTTGTTTAACATTGCTTTTCCTGGAATAAAAACAACCTTACTAGAGCTAATAAAATTTCCTTCAACCTTTGCATTGCATAATTTAGCTAATGCATTTACAACAGCAAGATGTTGTGGCCTCAAACCTGGTTTTGGTCTTTTTGCTCTGATGTTATAGATTGTTACAGGTTTGTTTAGTCTTACTGCTAAACCTAAGGCTGTTCTTAATACTTGACCACCACCACTACCATAACTTCCATCTATGTTGATCATCCTTACTGTTTGATGTGATTTTATTTTATAAAACTTTACTGCTTATATTGAGAATACCTCTTCAAGCGAGATTTAGTAGAAAGATTTAATGCTAGAATTAGCAGGCTAACATAAAATATTTAAATATTAAACTTTAAAAATATAAAATGGGCGGAACAGAATTAATTAAAAGAATGAGAGAAAATCAAGAAAATTTTGAAAAAAATCTTTTGACAGTAGTGCTTCACTTAGAAGGAGAGGAACGGAGGCTTCGGATGCCACATCCACCAAGAAAAGGGGATTATTTAATTTGGCAAGAAGAAAAAGATGAAAAACTTTCTGGAAAGTATGTTGTTGATAGAGTCGAATACAAGACCTTTCCATTTGATACTACTACAACTAACGGGTTTGAGGTGCGTGATGTAGCAAGTATTGATGTATATTTAAAAAAGATAGCTGAGTAGGTAGCTGCAATTTCGAACTCTCTTGGCTTCGAACCTTTTTGAGCGATTATGTTAAGATCATAGGAAGCTTAACAAAAGAAAGACCTTTAAATCTCGTCGGAATTAAAGTTGTAAACCTCTTAAGCTTACAGTAATATTTAAAAATACAACCTACTTGCTATTTAGTATGAGGCTCAAACTAGAAACACCAAAATTATTTGCAGACGCCATAGCAATCATTAACGAGCTTGTTACCGAAGTGAAAATAAAAATTAATAAGGACGGACTAAGCATTACTGCGCTAGATCCGGCAAGTGTTGCTTTAGTTGATTTACATATTCCTGCTAAGTTCTTTTCAGAATTTGACATTAATGGAGAAGAAATTATAGGTGTTAATCTTGATGATTTAAAACAAGTGCTAAAACGTTTAAGCAAATCTAGCAGTTTGGTTATAGAAAAAACAGACAACTTATTGCATTTAAAAGCAAGCGATACTGGCAAGAGGTCATTCGCTTTAGCTTTAATCAATGTCGAGGCAGAAGAAAAGAAATTGCCAGAATTCGATTTTACTTCTGTAATTGAAATGAATGCAGACATGCTAAGCGAAGCTATAGATGATGCTGCCATTGTTGCTGATTCATGCAGTTTTGAAACAAGCGATACAGCTTTTATTATTGAGGCAAGAGGCAGCTTAAACAAGATGCGTGCAGAGTTTAGCGATGAAGTTAGCTTGTTAAAAGCTGGAAACGATAAAGCAAAATACAGCATAGAATATTTACAGAAATTCATGAAAGCAACAAAGATTGCAGATAAAGTACGAATAAGCTTTAAAACAGACCATCCTTTAAGCCTTAAGTTTGAGCAAGACGGCTTTGCTCTTGTGTTTGTTCTAGCTCCAAGGATGGAAGAAGAATAAACAAAAACATTTTAAATGAGAGCCAGCGCGCATTCCAACGTAAATTTTAACGATGTTATAAAAAAGCAAAAATCTTTTGTGCTGAAAAAAACAAAGGCTAAGGTAAAAGCGAAGGCTGTTAAAGGCAATCCAGAGTTTGTTGTTAAAAATAAACAAATTGGTGAATTAACAAAACAACTCTATACAGTTGGTTTTACTGCAACTGATTTGGCTAAAGCATATAATGTTATAGCAGAAATGCGTAAAGCAAATGCTAGTATTTGGCTTGGCTTTTCTTCAAGCATCGGCAGTAGTGGTTTGCGCGATTATATCACTTATCTTGTTAAGCATAAAAAAATCGATTGCATTATTACTACGGCAAGCTGCATAGAAGAAGACATAGCAAAGTGCTTGCATGATTTTTTTATTGCAGATTGGTTTATGGATGATGTAAAGCTAAGACAAAAAGCACTAAACAGAATTGGCAACATAATTGTTCCATCTACTGCTTATGTAAAGCTTGAACGTTTTTTTGTTGGTTTTCTTGACAGCTTGATGAAGTCAAGCAATGTTTGGAGCGCATCAGAATTGATAAAACAGCTTGGCAAATTTATGTCTAAGCTAAAAAATCATGAGCAAAGTTTTGTTTACTGGGCATACAAAAATAATGTGCCAGTTTTTTGTCCAAGCTTGACTGACGGCAGTTTAGGCGATATGATTTATTTTTATAAAATGTCTAAGGCAGCAAGAAAAAAACTACACATAGACATAGCTAATGATATAGTAAAGCTTAATGAACTTGCTTTTGCAACAAAAAAACTTGGTGTGATTGCTATTGGTGGAGGCATTGCTAAACATCACTTGATTAATGCTGCGTTGTTTAGAGGTGGTGCAGATTATGCAGTTTACATCACTACTGGTAGTATGTTTGATGGTTCTGTGTCTGGAGCATTGCCTACTGAAGCTATATCTTGGGGTAAAATTAAGGCAAAAGCAAAACAAAGAACAGCTTTTGTTTGTGCTGATGCTACAATAGCATTACCTTTGCTCATGCCTGCTTTTTTTGAATAGCTTTTTTTCACTTTCCGTGGTGAATATTCTTTTTTAAATTATGCTTTAACAAATTTTAAAATGAAAAAAGCATTGTTGTTTTTCCCTTTGCTTTGGGCTTTCACTCCTTTTGTTGATGCAAAAGCAGCCACGCTAAAACTTAGGCTGGAAGATAAGTCAATTACAGTAACTTATGAAACTGATGCAGGTGAAATAATAAACATCAGTGTAACTGACCAGAACGTTGATTAACGCTTGATTATGTTTGGTGTGGCTTTTGACGATTTTATAAAAACTGAGTATGGCTCATACAGTAGTGCAAAGTCTACGCTTGAGGACATGATAAGCTATTTTGATGATAAAGCAGAAGAGCTTATTGTTAAAGCCAATCTTGCAGACGCTTTGCTTGAAGCCGGAGCAGCAATTGCTTATGACATTTACAGCGGCGGTTTGCCAAGCGATATAAGATGGAAAATTGCTAAGAGCATAGGCATGGATTTTTTCTTAAGTACAGTGCGTGATATAATAACATATCATGGTATTTCGTCTGGCACTTTAGAAGGTAAAATTGTTGCAGAGCTTGTTCAAGTTGCAGCGTCGCATTATTTGGCAAGATATAGCATACCTGACAAGAAAGCAGCGCTTGTTGAGGATACAAGGCTTGGTTTTTATGCGCAGCTAGCACTTGCAAAAAGACTTGCAATGCAGGCAATAAACAATCTAGAGCGACTTAGCAATGGAGAAGTGCTTGATGTTGGTGAAATGCAAGAAACATTTTATGCTATGTCCGAGGCAATGGCGCGTGGTTATGGTGCAATAGCAGGTTGGGCATATTTGGAAGATGAAAATTTCTCAGACAAAGTAAGCCAGGCGATCGGAACAATTGTTGGCAGCTACATAATGAAAGAGGTAGAAAAATCGAGTGGTGGCAATGACATTTTTAGCGTTTTGAAAACAATCGCAGAAGTATCAGATTTTGTTGATAAAGTTACAGACAGTCCTGATAGGCGTATAAAAGAAATAAAAAGACTGTTTGAAGAAAGCTACATCGGAGAAGCGCTCAAAAAAATGCAGAGAGAAGCATCAAGACAATATGGAAAGTTTGGTTCAGTACTGAGATATGTTGGCTACTAGTTCTGGTAACGATTTTTCTATTTTATTTTTTAATTTTTCATAAAGCTGATATGCCTCTGGATAATCTTGCTTTAATGTGTCCAGCACGTCATCATAAAAACTTCCGCTGATTAAATGTGGAAAAAACTCTTCCCAATTTATCCAAACTGCAAATTTAGCAAATGGTCTGTATTCTGGTTTATCTTCAAGTAAGTCAGTACCGTCTTTCTTTTTTCTGTCTTTTAAACCCATCCAAGCTTTGATTATTTTTTGTTTATCTTTTTGGCTTAGTCTGTCTACTTCTCTATGCATTCTCTCATGTTTAATTATTTTTTCAAAATCTTGCCGTTTGAGCAGGCTTTTCTTGTATATTATTAATCCCTTTGTGCTAAACAACTTAATGTAATGCTCAATTTCTTCATCAGTGCAAAATTGTTCTAGTTTTTTTCTAAACTTTTTTTCTTTTCCTTTCAAGAAGTTTTCATTTATGTATGTAGCTAAAGGTACTGCTGCAGAAGAATCAACACAATGTTGATAACATTCCATCACTATGCTTGGAACCACAAATTCGTATCCAGCAAGTTTCTCATAATTGATTAATTCTTGTTCTGTTAAGCATATCGGTGCTTCAATAGCATATCCTCTTAATGATGCATATACTTTATTCTGCAATCCATTTTGCATGTTTGGCGTTGAAAGTGCAAGCAATATTGATATGAGACCTGCTATCATAAATAAATATAAGGCGTTCAACTTTAAAAATCTTTTGGTTTGTAATTACTTTTTAGTAAATATAAGATAGAAAAAATTTAAATTATTAATCAAAAAAAGAAATCGATTTTTGAAGAGATGTTAAAAGCGAAAGATTTAAATATTCTTAATTTTAGTATTATACTAAAATGACGATTTTAAAATTCAAAGATAGGGAGCATGAACTTTCTATCCTAAAGAAAGCTTTACCAGTTAAAAAAGACATAAAATATATTGTCATATTTGGAAGAAGAAGAATAGGAAAAACGAGACTGGTTCAAGAATTTGCAAAAATGATGAAAAATTATGAATTGATATATTTCTATGTAGACAAGAAATCTCTAGAATTGTTGCTAAGAGATTTTTCAGAGTATTTATGGAGTAAAGGGATATTGCCTGAAGGAGTAATAATTTCTAATTTAGAGGCTTTACTCGAATTTCTTGCAGATTATGCAAAAAAAAAGAAAGTGATTATAGTTTTCGATGAATTTCAAAATTTTAACTATGTTTACCCTGCAGCTTATTCTATATTTCAGAAATTTTACGATTATTTTCATTTGCACATAAATGGTAAAGAGTCTAATTTATTCATCATTTTTCTAGGTTCTTATGTAGGTTTAATGAAAAGGTTATTTTATTATAAAGAACCTCTCTATGGAAGGGTTCATCAATACATTTATTTGAGACCATTAAGTTTCAAATATGTATCTTCTATTTTAGACGATTTAGGAATTAAAGATATAGAAAAACAACTGGAATTTTATTTTGTATTAGGAGGAATACCAAAGTATTATGAAATTGTGCATTTTTACAATATAAAAAGTATAAGAGAATTTATAAAATTGGCATTTGTTTCAAGAGAGGCAATTTTAAAAGACGAGATCAAAAATACTTTGCTAGAGGAATTTGGAAGGGATTATAAGACATATTTTTCTATACTTGAAGCTATTAGTGTAGGCAATTCAAAACTTACAGAAATCTCAAATTATTCTGGGATTGAGATTAAAAATATGCATCGTTTTCTTTATGAACTTATCGAAATTTTTGATCTTGTAAAGAGAGAAAGCTATTCTTTAAAAGATAGAAAAACGAAAAAAACAGTCTACTCTATTGTAGACCCTATTACTTCATTTTGGTTTAGGTATATCTATAAAAATGCTTCTTTGCTAGAATCTGGTAACTATGATTTATTGCTTAAGAAAATAATGGATAACATAAATTCTTTTTTTGGAGTACAATTTGAAGAATTATGTAGAAAAAATGTTCACTTATTTTTTGATAATTTCTTTATAGCGAGAAGATGGTTTGGAAGTATTAAAGATGAATATGGAATAAGGAAGGAAGCAGAGATAGACATTGTTGCAATTAATGAGCAAACAAAAGAAATATTATTTGCTGAATGCAAATGGCAAAACAAGGTGAATGCAGAAAAAATTGTTAAGAAACTCAGCGAAAAGAGCAAATTTGTTAAATGGCATAATGAAAAGCGTAAGGAAAGTTTTGCAATTTTTGCAAAAAGCTTTAGTAAACGCATTAAGGAGTGGCAAGGCAAGCCTGTTTATTGCTTTGATTTGAAATATTTGGAAAAGGTTTTGAAGAAGAAGCGTTAGATTGGTATTTGTGAAAGATGAAAAACGAAAAATTTAAATACTTTTCAGGTATTATACCTAATAGGTATTAAAATGAGATTTTACAATAGAGAGAAAGAAATTGAAATTTTGAAAAAACTCTCCGGAAACTTTAGGATAGCAATAATTGGAAGGAGAAGAATAGGAAAAACAAGATTGGTTGAGGAAACCTACAAAAATTGCTTAACCTTTTTTGTTCCTGCAGAAAAAACAGAGAAAGAGATTATAACAAGTTGGAATGAAGAATATCCGGAGCTTAACTTACCAAAAGTTGACACTTTCAAAGAATTTTTTACTTTTATATTTACCTATCTAAAAGATAGGATAATATTCATAGATGAAATTCAAAATTTTTTGAAGGTTAATAAGTCATTCCTTTATGACTTACAAAGGTTGATAGACAAGCACAAACCAAAACTTGTGGTGACAGGATCATTGATAAGTATTATGAAAAAAATAATTCAAGATGAAAAGCAACCGCTTTATGGAAGATTTGATTATATAATAAAGCTTAAGGAATTGGATTTTAAAACAATTTTTCATATATGTAAAGATTTTGGTATAAACTTTGAAGATACCATAAGACTCTGGACAATTTTTGGAGGCATACCTAAATATTATGAAACCATTGAAAAAATAAAGCAATTTGAATTTAGAAATTTTGTTAAACAAATGTTTGTTATATATCCTAGACCTCTTTATGAGGATGTTAGGATTATTTTGAAAGAGGAATTCGGAAAAGAATACAAAACATTCTTTTCTATTCTTTCTGCTATTGCTAGAGGAAAGAATAAGCAAAGCGAGATAGCAAACTTTCTTGGAAAAAAAGAAACCCAAATTACTAAGTACATAAATACATTGAAAGAGGAATTTGAAGTTATTAGGAGAATTACTCCAATACTCAAAGGGAAAAAAGGTATCTACAAGATATCTTCAAACATATTTGAATTTTGGTTTGACCTTATCTGGAGATATAACTATTTTCTAGAATCAGAAGAGGAAGATAAACTTTGCAAGCTGATTGATAAAAGAATAGAAAGCTATGTTGGAAGAAAATTTGAAGATCTTATTTTACATCTCATAAGAAAAGGATTTTTTAATTTCAACTTTACAAAAATCGGCAAGCAGTGGGGTAAAATAAAGGGAAAGCCGAAAGGCCAAAATACTTATGAAATCGACATCCTCGCTATCAACGAAAAAACCAAACAACTTCTTGCTTGTGAATGCAAATGGCAAAGGGTTAATGCTGAAAAGATAGCTAAAGAGTTAAATGAAAACTTAAGCTATGTGGAGTGGCACAAGAATAAAAGAAAAGAAAGTCTTGCAATTTTTGCAAAATCTTTTAGCAAGAAAATTAAAAGTTATGAAGGCAAAAAAGTTTATTGCTTTGATTTGAGGGATATTGAAAAAGCAATAAAATTGACAAAGATTAAATTAAAAACTACAAATTAAAATACTTGTTGTATTTTTAATTAAACGAAATCTTTAAAACCTTTACACTGTTTATTTTTATGCCAAAATACAACCTAGATAAACTCGTTGATTATATCAAAGCATGCAAGCGTAAGGGTATTTCTGTTGAAACTGCAAAACAAGAACTGCTTAAAGCTGGTTGGCCTGTAAGCATTGTTAATGAAGCAATCTCACGCTATAATGCTGAAATGCTAAAGCAAATTAAGATGCCCAAACTGCCGAAATCGAGCAGAACACTAAAAGCCATACAAGCAAAACCTGAGAGCTTTAAAGCGAGAGTGAAACTTTATGTCGATACTTACTTTAAACCTATACAAACATTCAGCATGCAGAACAAAGCAGGAAATACGCGCGAGATTTTTATCAATATATGGCACAGTTATTGGCCATTAGCAATTGTTATTTTCCTTTCATTCATTTTTCTTAATGCTCTAATCAACTCAATGGAAGCAATGTTCAAACAAAATATTCCAATAGCCTTACCCAATTGGCTAATATCTGTTGTTATGTTTTCAAGCGTCATCGGTCTTTTTGTAGCTACTGTTGTTAGTTTTTTCTTTTTTCAAGCATTGCTTTTTGGTGCAGCAAAAATGCTGAAAGGAAAATCAAGTTTTGTTAATCAATGCTATCTTGCAAGCTTAACCATGCCTTTCTCATCTTTTGTTGAAGCTGCAACAATGTTTGTAACATTATTGATAGCTTTACTGCCGTTCGGTGCCTTTTTTGCTTTGTTCTTTTTTGAAATAGTTGGCGGTATTATTTTTAATGCACTTTATCTTTACTTGATTGTTCTTAATGTGATGTACATCAAGGAAGCGCATGAATTTAGCTGGGGTAAAGCAATAGGCACATTCCTTATATTGCTAGGCTTTGTCGCATTGATTGTTATTTTGGTCGTTGCAATCTTTCTTGGGATAGCAATTAAGACAGCTTAATTTATCTTTAAATTGACAAAAAACTTATATAGCTAGTGTGAAGTAAAAATAACATGAAAAAAGAGGTATCAGCAGTGTTAGTTATTTTGTTGTGTGTTTTACTTTGCGTCTTTGTTAACGCACAGTCTGATGCTTATACATGGTTAAAGCAGCAGGTTTATACAGGAAACTTGAACACAGAACAGCTTAGTTATGCTTTACTTGCACTTTCTAACGATAATATTGCTACAATGATTGTTAATATGCTTTATGGCAAAAGCTATAACATGCAATGTTTTGCAACTGACACAGCAAGCAGTGAACAAGCATGTAATGCTTACGATACAGCTATTGCAGCATTTGCTTTAAGTAAAGCTGGAAAAAGCATTACAGATATTCTTGATTGGTTGAAAGCACATAAACATGTAGTGCAAGTTGATGCTTGGTATGTACAAGTAATTACTGATAATGCAAAAACATGTACTTTACGTTATTATGATGGTGGTCAACTTAAGGAAGTTGCTTTGAGCATTACAGAGCAAGGAATACAGTTAAGCAATGATAATTGCGTTTCTGTTCCAGATAATTTTCCTTTTTGGCTTGAAATTGAACAAAATTGCTTTGATAAAGAATTTGTGTTGCAGTGTGATAACACTATTAAACTTATCCCTGCTTTTAAGCTAGCGAATCAGTTAATTGCCGTATCTACTGTTTATGGTGTTGGCCAAGCTGTCAGTTTTAAACAAGATGTGTATTGTATTGCAAATGCAAATAGCGATTGCGATTATGTTGCTAGTGCTTTGTATTATTACTTAACGCACGATTCAAGCGTGTTGCCGTATTTAATGCTTTATGCAAGTAAGGCAAAAGAACAAGGCATTTTTGCAGACGCATGGCTTTATTTTGTTACATCACAAGAATCGTTTAAACAATCAATGGAGAAATACAAAACAATTTTGCCTGGAGATAAAGCTTACTATGCATTAAGCGATATCTACTTTGATACCTGTCTTGCTGGTTTGGCATTGAGCGAAAATGCAGATAGTACTACTGATATTCAGGCATATTTTGAGGATTATCTTGGCGATAATGGTATTAATGGTGATGTTATTGTAACAGCACTTGCTTTGTATGTGTTTTGGCCTTCTTATGGTGTAGCATGTAGTGTTGTTGGTGGTCAATGCAAGCAAGAGTGTAGCAGTGGTGAAGTGCAGACGCAGCATTACTGTAGTGAAGGTGTTTGCTGTAAACCTACTGTATGTAATCCTGATTGGTGTAAAGCGTCCTGTAGCGATAATGAACAGCAAGTTCAACTTTTTTGCGAGTCTGGTGTTTGCTGTAAGCCTGTAACAAGTAATCCTTCAGAGTGTGATTCTGCTGGCGGTTCTTGTGTTAGTTCTTGCTTGGATGATGAAATCCAAATAGATAAGCAATGTGATTCTGGTTTAGTGTGTTGCAAGAAAAAATCTCGTGCTACTTGTGATGAACTGCATGGCCATATATGTGGTAGTAATGAAGAATGTGTTGTTAACAACCAAATAGTTTCATTTATTACAAGCATTGATTCAGATAGATGCTGTCTTGGTACTTGTCAAGAACGCAAAGAATCATGCGATGCTTTAGGTGGTGTAATTTGTAGCAGTGGTTATTGTTTAAACAATCAATGGCTTAATGCAATAGAGCAGTATTGCTGTAGACGGTCGTATTGTGCTGATACTGCAACATGCAGTCAGCTTGGTGGTGAAATTTGCGACAGCGATGAGATTTGTAAAGATGGTTTGATGGTTGCAACAAGTGATACGCAGTATTGTTGTGTTCAAGGTGGAAAGTGTGTTAAACGTTCCTGTGATGGTATAGGCGAATTGTGTGAGCCTGGCGAAATTTGCGACGGCACTACAGTCGAAACAGCAGAAGGTTTGTGTTGTGTCGGCGAATGTGTTGGCGATTGTGCTGATATGGGTGGACAGATTTGTGATGAAGGCTATAGATGCAGCACAGATTTTGTTGAAGCTGCCGACACTTCGTTTTGTTGTTTAGGTGAGTGCAAAAAAACAAACATAGCTTTGATTTTGATTGTGTTATTTGGCATTCTTGCTGTTTCTGGTTTGTTGTTCATGCTAAAGCATAAATATAAGCCAGGCAAAAAGCGAAAGCAATTGCCAATGCAACCATCAATGCAAACGCAACAAGCCAGATTAATGCCACAAATGCGACAACCAAAATTAATGCGACAGGCAATGCAACCAATACCCCAAACAATGCCACAAGCAATGCAAATACCACAAATGAGACAAACACAAATGCAACCACGAGTAATGCAAAAAGCAATGCAAGTAAAGCGACAGCCATTACCACAAAGACCAATAATGCCATCAATGCCAAAAATGCCAAAACCATCTCAAATCATTGAAGCGAAAGCAAAACAATTACCAAAGTTGGAGCAGCAGACAAAACAAAATTTAATACAAGTTAAAAAAATAGAGAAAAAGAAAGAGAAAAAAAGCAAAGTTAGCGAGATTGATAAAAATATAGAAAAAATTAAAAAGTATTTGTCTAATTTATAATTGATGCTAAAAAGAGGTCAGATTTCAATTTTTGTTATAATCGCATTGATATTGGTATTTTCAACCATATTGTTTTTTCTGCTTAGACCTGTCATTTTTCGTTCAAAATTTGAGTTACCAGATTTAAATGGATATATGAAACAATGTATAGAATTAAAGTTTGGGCCAATAATTGATAATGTTAGTGCTAAAGGAGGATATCTAGAACCTCAGCTAGCAGTGATATATCATCAAATACCTAGGGCATACCTATGCTATACAACAGAGCCTTATGCAGCTTGTGAGCAGTTAGTGCCTATGTTAAAAGACCATATAGAATCTGAATTGAAGAGTGTTATGCAAGATAAAGCAATTGTCCAACAATGTTTGGAAGAATTTAAAGAACAAATCTCGCGTGGTGGATATGTTTTAACATATTCTAGACCAGAAATAGATGTTAAGATAGTTCCAGAAAATGTTTTAGTATCAATTAATACTTCTGTAGTAATTAGTAGAGAAGACGAAATTACAAAGTTTAATCATTTTGATATTCAATTTAATCATCCTCTTTATGATTATATAATCATAGCAAAAAAAATAATAAGCGAATCTATAATTAATCATTATTTTGATCCTGCATCATATATGATAATGCATCAAAGTGTTATAATTGACGAATCTTCTGTTAGTGATGGTAGTAGAGTCTATGTGATAAGAAAGAGAAACTCTAATAAGGAATTCGGCTTTGCTATAAGAAATTATGTTTTTCCAGGAGGTGTAGTGTAAAATGAGAAATCGTTATACCATGCTAGAGAAAGGAAGGATTTTCGAAGCATTATTCATTATTATAGTTATATTGGTGTCAATTTTTGCTTCAGCATACTTTTTTAACCAATATGTTTCTGTTGTTCGTGCTGAAGAAGTGGGTTGTTGTGTTCAAAAAGAAGGTTTAAGTGGTTATTATTGTCAAGATCAAACTGATAGCGAAGGTTGTAGCTCTTATGTTGGGAGGTCTTGCTCTGAAGTCTATGAGTGTCAGCTTGGTTGTTGTATAGATTCTGAAGGTTTACCTACACCAAACACCCATAGGGGTGACTGTACTGGTGTTTTTATAGAGGAGGACCCTTATTGTGAAACTGTTCAGCTTGGTTGTTGTGTTTATGGTGTTAATGCTGAGTTAACGACAGAGCAGAGATGTGTAGATATACTACACGGGAGCTGGCATGGAGATATTACAGATCAGATAGAATGCTTTAGCCAAATTGAAGGTGCAGATCGTGGTACTTGTAGATTGGCTACGAGGTGTGCGTACGTTACTCAGGAAGAATGCGAAGAGCTTGGTGGTTTTGATTTTGTTCCTGGATTAAAACCTATAGATGATCCTAACTGTAACTGCGAGATTGTAGATGATAAAGGAAAATGTATAGACGGTCTTCAACATGTTTACGAATACGATACTTGTGGCAATGTTTATCCTGACAGGATTCGTAATGAGTGCAATTCGGATGAGTGGTGTATAGATGATGAATGTCAGTCTACAGACTGTACTAATGTATATGATAACTGGAACGAGTCTAACCAGGGCTTTACAGGGAAGCCAGGTAACCATGGTAAAACCCGTCATCACGGAGAGTCATGGTGTGTTTATGATATTCCTGATAGAACTTTTTACTACACTCCTATTGGCGGGCTTGACCCTGTTGGAAGTGAACATTGGTTGGCTAAATGTTTGTATGGTAAGGTTTATGTTTCGCCACCACCACAGCCATATAGACAGTACATATGTTTTGAAACACTTATCGATGCTGATACAGGGGAAATAGCAAAAGAAGATGGTACTCCTATTATGAGGGATAAGAGATATAAAAACAACAACTATAGGTCATTTGCGTTTTGGGTGCTCAACCCGTGGAGAGAGTGCTATTTAATCCAGGATGAAGAGCAATGCAGAGAACATCCTTGGTGTTACTGGGTTACTGACTTGAATTACAGTGCAGGATTTTTGACAGAGGATAAAGACAATGATATAGCAAAATGGTTCGGGATTAAGGATGAAAGTTTGGAAAAAATAACAGGTTTTCCAGGATCTGAAATACTTGGCATAGACGAAATCGCAGCTCCAGTTAGATGCTTGCCTAGGGTTGCACCAGGTTTTGACGAGAACGGTAAAGTTCTATGCGATCTCGCCACAGTACAGTGTACTCTTGAAGATCGATTGATAGGCGATACAAACCCTGAATGTGATGATGCTCCTTGGATTGAGTTAATGGCACAAAGATGTAGGGCAATGGGTGATTGCGGTCCTAACATGAATTGGTTAGGAAAGGTTAGCGATCCTGCATGGGAGAACAGTATCCTTGCAGCTGAAATCAATCCAGAAAAAGACGATGCAGGCAACATAATTGGAAAGGATATAGAAGGATTGTGGGATCTAAAGGAGGGAGATGATTTTAAAAAGATTCAAGCTTCTGCTGGAGAGAGGGGCTGGGGGAGAAAGATTGCTACTGGTGTAGGAAAGTTTCTTCTTGTCCCTGCAGGTTGGCTTGCTGGTGTGGCTAGTGTGGTGGTAGAGGCTGTTGCCATAGCTAACATCCCGTTTGCTGCTTTTAATAAAGGTTTTCTTTGGAAATCTTTATCTTTTTCTACAACTGGAGCTATTGTGGCAGTCGCTGGACTTATAGTTTATCTCGTTGGTTGTTACTTGACTAATCATGGTTGGCGTGTTGTCGGAGAAACGTTGAAATCTATAGGTGTAGGTATGATGGCTGGAGGGTTGGCAGTTGCTTTGGGTGCAAGTGGCCCAGTAGGTTGGGCTGTAGGAATAGCAGCTGCTGTGATTTATGCTGTATTTTTTGCTACTTGGGATGTTGACCATGTTGTTGTTAAATGTGCTGGTTGGGTTCCTCCTTATAGTGGTGAAGACTGTAGCAAATGTAATGACGATCCATATAGGCCTTGCTCAAAGTACAGATGCGAATCTTTGGGTGCAGCATGCAAGTTTGTTAATGAGGTTGGGGGCATACCATTAGCTGATAGTGATGCTGTGTGCGTATCAGAAGAAAACGATGGCCAGCCTCCTTACATTGTAGAGATATCTGCAGAAGATGATGTGGGAAATAGTCTCGATGTGAGTCCAAGCACAACATCAGGACCAACAACAATTAATGTTCAAGCTAGTGATGGCGGAGACTTAGATCCTGGTGTTCCTGTGATTCTTCATATGAAATTTAACGAAAGAGTTCTTTGTAAATGGGACATAACAGAAAAGGACAGCATGGAGGATATGGCTTTTTCTGTTGATGGTAGGTTTAGCAATGAGAAAACATTGCTACTTGGTACAAGTCCGTTAAGGGTAAACCAACAAGTTTTCCTAAGATGTGCAGATGTTTATGGAAACGAAAATAGTGCAAGTTATATCATAAAATTTGATGTAAAGGATGTTTCATACGATATATTTCCACCAAGAATATTAGCTACCAACCCTCCAGATGGTGCTTATATAGGTTTTGATAAAAACAAAATAGATGTGTTAGTTTATCTCAACAGGCCTGCAGAGTGTAAATGGGCAAATTCAGATATGTCTTATGATGATATGACAACTGAAAAGTGCACTACAGAGCCTGCCATGGCAGGATTAATATGTAACCTTACAAATGTAGATGTTAGTAGTGAAATTAACAATATCTACATAAGATGTAAATCTTCAGATGCAGGAGAAACGGCACCAACTTCATTGAAAGTTATAACTTTAAGAAAAGCGCCACCAATACAGATTGTTAACATAGAACCTAATGACACGACGGTTTATCTTGGTCCCGACAATATGGCAGTAGAGTTAACTGTTCATACAGCTGGAGGTATTGATAATACCGGTACAAGCGTTTGTTATTATTTAACCGATTCAGACAAGGTTCCTTTTGATACGACGGGAACTAACTTACATAAAACCCTTGTTCCTGTTGAGGAAGGAAAAAATGACATTACTGTGTCTTGCTGCTTATATAGCTCTTGCGTTGATGCTCATGCGGTATTTAATGTTCAACTAGATACTGTGCCACCTAAAATAAAAGCTATTTACAAGGAAGATAATAAATTAATTGTTAAAACAGACGAAATTGCGGAGTGCAAATACAGTACAGAAAGTTGTGAAGCAGTAGCAAACGGCGAAACAATGGTTACAAGTTTGGGTTTAGTTCATTCTATCTCTTTAAGTACAGGAATGGATACTTATTATATTCAATGTAAAGACAAATATAACAATCAAGGAGAATGTGTTTCTGTTAAGGTGGTGTAAATTTGAAATCAAATTTATTTTTCTTACTAACACCTCTTTTTTTAATCATTGCTTACTTAACAAATTGAGAGTTTATAAAATTAATGACACAAAAAGTTTTATAAATCTAAAAATAGTATCATCAGTATGCTATTTAATGCTAAAAGAGGTAACACTAAAGCACAGATTGCTGTTTGGGTTATCGTTGCCGCTGTCATTGTTGTTGCTGGGCTTATTACTTATGCTGTAAAACCCGACTTGTTTAGGGTAGGATTTAGCAAGCAAAAAGCAAGTCAGATTCTCGAAACTCAAGCAAGCAACTTGCAGGACGCTATTGCTTACTGTGTTGAGCAAGCAGCAAAATACTGCTTTGATAAGCTTGGCAAGCATGCAGGTTATTACAACTATGATTTTCTTTCAACAATTCACTATGCTGACAGCGATAAAGTTGTTGTGATGTATAAAGATGCAAAAGCAAACCGCATAAACAAGTTGCCTTCGCTTGAACAAATTTTAAACAGAGAATTTCAAGCATGCATGGATGCTGAAGGTTGGGAAATGATTGACACATGTGTTGATTTCCGTAAATATCAACGTTATTTTAGCATTGCTGAATTAAAGCCAAGAAGCATAACAGCAAGCAGTGATTATGCTAACGACGCAATAATCATCAATGTTGACTGGCCATTGCAGTTAACCAAGTTTACTTTTGCTGGTAGAGTAAGCAAGCAGATAAATCAAAAACAGGTTGTGCTTTTGCTTCCTCTTGAAAAAGTATGGAGGGTTGCTAACGATATTGTCAATTTTGAGGTTCAGCAAAAAAACTTCATTGAACATATTGAAAGCTATTTGCAAAACAATCAAGTTGCATTAAGGCAAATAACTTTTAAAATTCAGAACTATCCTACATATATGCAAACAATATACATGATTGAAACAATTCCATATCGTTATGGTGAAGAAAAATTCAGCTTTCATTTCGCTGTAGATAGAAGTTAAAATGAAAAAAATAATGCTAGCAATGCTTGCAGCAGTGTTGCTAGTTGTAGCTAGCACTAGCTTAACAAGCTTTGTTAAGGCAGAGCAATATGGATGCTGTGTTATCACGAATGATGGGCATTACTGTGTTGACAATGCTGCTGAATCAAGCTGTCAGTCTGGCTGGTTCTTTATTGGGGCATGTGCTGATGTTTATCCTGAATGTAAGCCAGTAACATGCATAACTGAGCAGGGCAATTGTATGGATAATGTGCCTAAGCTTGTTTGCGAACATGAATATGACGGCAGTGTTGACTATACTGATAAATGCGAGAAGGGTTGCTGCATTGTTGGTAGTTACTGCGATTATGTTGAGTTTGCTAAATGCGAATATTGGGCAAGAAACTTGACAATTGATGTTTCTGAGATTGGATTTTATCCTGAAATAACCAACCAGCATGATTGCTTGTTAAAATGCAGTGCTTCTGATAGGGGAACGTGCATAAAATCTGATGGACAGTGTGTTTACACTACACGCGGTAATTGTGACGGTGAGTTTGTTGCTAATACTTATCCTTATCAAATCCCTCACTGTAATGTTGAGCATTGCGTAAGGCTTGGTTGTGGTATTATGCCAGGCGATGAAAACAAGATCTGCTGTTTCGATTCTGCTGGTAATCAGGAGGAATGCCCTGTTGCTTGCGAAGAAGGCATAAGCATATGTACTGCATGCGATGGTGAAAACTGTAATGCAAACTGCCGGGGCGAGAGAAGGGTAACTGTTGGAGGCAGTACTGACGAGTCTGATTGTTCTTTTGGTGATACTAACAACAATGAAAAACTTGACACTTTTGAGCCGTATTGTAAAAAAACACAATGTAGTTTAGAAGGAGTATTTAATCAGGAACTTACAGGGATAAATGTTACAAGAGATAAAGTTATTGTAAGCATAACAGCCTATTTCCATGGAAATGAATGGATTTCTTTGGATGATGGCCATGCAGTTTGCTCTAATATGATATATGCAAACGTTACTAAGGAGGACAGCGTATTTGTTGAATTTGATTGTAAAGATGTTAACGGAAACCCTTGTCCAAAAAATAATAATGATTTTGCTGAAGCATACAAAAACTACACAGCTTATTTAGCTGGCCGAACTACAGGGTTGCAGGCATACAAGGTTGTATGCCATAACGGTGAGCTTATATGGACAGGTTTAAGCAGTGACAGAAAACAGCTTTGCTTGAACGATGAAGAGAATATAGCAACATATCTTGTTGAGAACAATTATGAAGAGTGTGAAAAATGCGGTGTTGATACTGGTGCTGGCGGTAGGTGGCGAGACCCTCTCGGCGATTTGCTTGGAAGGGGTTTGCTTGGTGCTTGGCTTGGCCAACTTGTATCTAATCAGTGCAAGCCTGCTGATTGCAGAAACATTACTGTTAGGGCAGGAAACAAAACGATTGCTGTTTGTGATTATGCTCGCAAATTCCAGTGGAGAGGGTCGGCAACTATTGGTAGATGCGTGCCGAGGTTTGCTCCTGGTACGTCTGATTTGTGTGAAACATGCGGTGCTGGGGGCGACTGGATTAGCAACACATGTCATGCTGGTGAGTGCTACGCTTTAGGCAACTGCGAGTTTACAGAAAACAATCCAGGCATGAAGCTTTGGATCTTCACGATACATTCACTTGGAACATTTATAAGCTCATTGTATACCACTAGTTGGATAAGGTGTATTCCGATAGCCTCTCTTGTAGAATGTGAAGGTAAAGGACTTTCAGGAAGTGGTGTCGCTTGTTTTATAGTGAAATATCCTATTTGTACATTTATTAAAGAGCCAATTGAAGTTAGTAAACCTTTATTTGATGTATTGAGTGTTGGACATAAAACAGTTAAAGGAGCGCTTAAAGATATTTGGGACGCGTTATCTACAATCGATTTCATAAAAGGGATTATGAAAAAAGCCTCAAGCTAAACAGTTAAAATGAAAAAAACTTTAAAAACAAAAAATATGAAAATAGCAATGCCAAATTTAAAAAGAATCGTTTTATCGATTATTTTAGTTGCATTAGTCTTTTGGTTGTGCTGTAGTGATGTATATGCTGGGGGAGGTGGTGGAGGGTCCTCTTCTACCCAGGGTGCCACGGATACCGGGACTTGTCCTTGCAAGATTGACTATGTTGGTATAACCCCTATTTCAAATGGAGGATCTCTTAAAGTAATTGTTAATGTTAGAGTTTCTTCTGTTAATAGCCAGCAGTGTACAAATCCTAAATTGAATATTACAGGGACATTTACTGTTGACGGAAAGACATTTACAAGTAAAAAAATAGGACAACAAATAACAGTAGATCAAAACTCTGAAATTACTCTAAATGGGTGGGCAGACGGAAGAGCATCCTTTGACCCTTCATCTTATAAGGGGAAAACTATAAATGGTAAAGTGACAGTAAGGTTTTCCAATCCTCTACAGTGTGGTAATGTGAAGGAGGAAAGACCTTTCGTTTTTACCATTAGCGATGATGGTAAAATCACATTAACTCCTATGTTGTTACCAAATCCGGAAATATTAAAGGAAAATCCTGAATCCGGTTTATTTACTGTTGGGAAGCTATTTACCGGTATAGGTTACATTTGTTGTTTTGGCGCTACTGGTTATGGTCCTTTTACTTCATGGATAAAGCAATTAAAGGAAAACCTTAAGAATCGAGGCGAGAAAGCAACAGAAGAACAATTAATTAATAGGTTATTGAACCTAAACTGTGACAACGAAAATGTTTTAAAAGCTAATGGATGGAGCAAGGAAGATTGTTTGACAGCTAAAGAATATGCTGAAAGAGCAAAAGAATATAAAGAAAAATATGAAAAAAGATGTGGTCCAAAAGAAAAATGGTATAGTGGATTGAAGGGTAGTGTTCATATGATAACATGCATTATTTCTATCGGGTACTCAGTTTCAGAAGGAATACTTCTAGCATCGCACTCAGGCTCATGTCACCCAGAACAACCGTTGCCGGGAACAGAGCATTGTGAAGCATGCAATGCTTATGGTCTTTGCTTGAAGGAGCGATGTGAAGTGCTCGGCCACTGTAAGTTTGTGCCTTTCGAAGACAAAACAGGCGGCTTATGCTTGCCAGATGTTTGCGAACCTACAGCAGTGCCTGTAATTGAAGACATATCAACACGCTGGTTTGTTGACAGAGCAAGGGAAATTACTGACGATCTAGATATAAGTACTAGTTCAAAAGCAGGCGGTGTACAGGTTGTTGTTAGTTATGATGGCACTGATGTTGATCCTGAAGGAGCACTACCTTTCGGTGTGTCAGATGTTGAAATAACGTTAAAGCTTAACCAGGGTGCAAGGTGTAGATATGCTATTGATCAGCCAGGCCTCAATTTCAGCGAAATGCCTTATGAATTTGATAATGCTTATCTTTATCCAAAAGAGCAGACAGCACGCATTGATTTAACAAGCCTAACGCCGGGCATGAACCATACAATATACATAAAGTGTCAAGGTATTTGCGGACAGGCGCACGAAGCAACGTTTGACTGGAATTATGTTACATTCACAAAATCGAACAAGCCTGACGAGTTGCCTCCTGAAGTCATGTACGTTGTTCCTGATGGCTACAGACAGTACATAAGCAGTACTGCTAAAAAACAAACAATCAAGTTTTATTTTGATGAAAGTCTTGATGAATGTAGAATTTCAACCATAGCAAACAACTTAACCGAGGAGTGGGGTGAAATGAACTCAGAGCAATCTCCTCCAGAATGCGTAACTCAATTTACTTGCACAAACAACCAACCTTGCTATGTTCGAACACCAGAAGGTTATGTCACAGAAAGCGAGAGACACGATTGCGGAATGTGCGAAGTTACAGTTAAGCTTACTCCTGAATGCAAAGACAAGGTTTACACTGTGATAGACTGGGATAACCTTACAAGTATGCTTGAAAGTGCGTCTGAAACAAACGAGACAATAGCAAGAATGCTTGAACGCTTTAGCTATACTGAGAGAATGCAGCAGCTGGGCCTAACAGGACAAAGCAAGATTGTACAGTTAATGCTCAAATGTGAAGACACTCATTACAACAGAATGCAAGAAGCTTACGCATACATGATAAGCACTTACCCACCATACAACATGTCTATTGTGTTGCCTGAGAATGGTTATGACACTTTTGATAGACAAATCTTGATTAATGTGACCACAACAAGAGCTGCAGAATGCAGATACAGCTTGAATGAACAAAAAATCTGGGAAGAAATGACACCAATTAGTGAGGGCTTCGATGTTGTGCATGTTGGCATGACAGAATGGCTAGAACCTGGCGACTATACATTGTATGTTAAATGTCGCGATATAGGCGGCCTTGAAGTTGGCGATAGCGTGCAATTCAAAATAAAACCTGACAACACACCACCAACCATTATAAGAATGTTTGCAAGAAGTAACAATCTTGTTATTGAAACAGATGAACAATCAACATGCTACTTCAATATTGATGATGAAGTTGGTTGCAACTTTAATGTTGATGATGTTGAAAGCTTTAGCACAGTGAATGGTTATACGCATATCGCACCACTTAACGATGATTGGACATATTATGTTAAGTGCAAAGACAGGTTTGATAATATGCCAGCTGGATGTACTGCAGTGATTAGAGCTGCTCAATTGCCGCGTGGTTAAAAATTCGTTTAACTTTAATTTCTAAAGCATCGAAAAATTTAAATATTATAATTTAGATTATTATAATTATGATTACGAAATTCATAAATAGGGAAACTGAGCTTAATGCTTTAGAAAGGAGATATAAAGAGAAAGGCTTTGAGTTTATTCCTATTTATGGCAGACGTAGAGTTGGTAAGACTGAGTTAATATTACAGTTCATAAAAAATAAAAAAGCGATCTACTTTCTTGCTACTTCTGGTTCTAAAAAAGAAAATATAACTAGATTTAAGCAAGCAGCAAGTCATATAATAGATCTTTCCTTAGTTAGGGATGATTGGGAAAGCATATTTGAATACATTAAGGATAAGGTTAAAGATAGATTAGTCATAGTAATAGATGAATTTCCTTATTTAGTTGAAACTCAGAAAGGCCTTTCATCAATATTCCAAAGGATAATTGATACAATCTTAAAAGACACTAATATTTTTCTTATTCTCTGCGGGTCTAGCTTGAGCATGATGTATAAAGAAGTATTATCATATAAAGCCCCTCTTTACGGAAGAAGAACAGGTCAAATTTATTTAGATGCTTTAAAATTTAAAGATGTGATAAAATTTTTTCCAAACAAAAATCTGGAAGAAATTATAAAGATATACTCTATTTGTGGAGGTATCCCTGCTTATCTTAAAGAGTTTGTTGGAAATAAAAACGTATTTTCATTAATCAAAGAAAAAATACTTGAAAAAGATGCCGTTTTAAGAGAAGAGCCTGTGTTTTTATTAAGAATGGAATTTAGAGATCCAAAGACATACTCTTCTATACTTACAGCGATATCATTAGGTAACAGAACTTTAGGTAAAATAATTAATTATTGTGGTTTTCCAAATAAAACTGGTATTATGCCTTATCTACAAAATTTGGAATATTTAGAATATGTAAAGAGAGAAGTTCCCATCACAGAAACTCTAAGATCTAAGAAAGGATTATATTTTATAAAGGATAATTTTTTTGATTTTTGGTTTAAGTTTGTAAGACCAAATCTAAGCTTACTAGAACAGGATGTTAATTCTGTTATTGAAATAATAAAAGAAAATTTTGAAAATCATGTAAGTTTTATATTTGAAAATGTTTGTAAGGAAATGATGTTTTATTTAAGGCCTATTGATTTTACAAAAATTGGTAGATGGTGGCATAAAGATAATGAAATCGATATAGTTGCAATTAATGAGAAAACAAAAGAAATATTGTTTGCTGAATGCAAATGGCAAAACAAGGTGAATGCAGAAAAAATTGTTAAGAAACTCAGCGAAAAGAGCAAATTTGTTAAATGGCATAATGAAAAGCGTAAGGAAAGTTTTGCAATTTTTGCAAAATCTTTTAGCAAACGCATTAAGGAATGGCAAGGCAAGCCTGTTTATTGTTTTGATTTGAAGAATATTGAAAAAATTTTAAAAAAGAAAAAATAAAACCAAAGATAAAACAAAATAAAAATGGTAAAACCAAAGAAGAAAGCACAGATATTCGGCATGCCTTTCACGTTTTTGTTTGCTTTAATACTAATTGCCGTGTTTTTGTTTACAGCAATCTGGGCGATCAGACATTTTTTGCATACAACAGAGTACACAAAACTGATGACAAGCATAAATGATTTAAGAACACAAGTACAAACATTATGGCAGCAACGGGCAGGCAGAGTAACAGTAACATTGCTTTTTCCGAAAAGCTTTGAAAAAATTTGTTTTGCCGATCCTAATGATAAATCTGGCTGGGCTCAAGAATCAGATTTAAGACAAGACTACAATTGGGTTAACAATGTAAAAGCAAACTTGTTTTTACTGCCTCGCAAGGCAGCGCTTGATTTTGGTTTGAAAGGTTACCTGTTCATTGGTTGTGGTAATGTTGACTGTCTTGACTTTAACAATCCAACTTGCATAACTATTAAGAATGGCAAAGTTAGGTTAAGGCTGACAATGCAGGATGATAAAGTATGGGTTGAAGAAGCTTAAACATTTTTGCTTTTTATTGTTTTTTGTTGGTTTGTTGTTTTTCGTTAAATTAATAAATATGTGGATAATGCTATTTACATGGATGAAAAAAGTAAAAAAGAGGTGATACAAAAAAATGTTGAGATGCTTATCAGTGACGATTTCTTTAATGCTTTATGGAGAGAATCTGTAGGAGGTAATGCTGGTGAAAACTGCGCCTGTGTTAATGCAATAGTTGACAAGCGTACAGGTGAAATAGTTGATTTTTCGAACCAACCTATAAAAGATTGGTTAAATACAAAAGCAAAGAGAAAAGGTATAAAAGGAGAGGCAGAAAATTATGATAAAGCAAGTATAATTGTTGATCTTTCTTACACTAGTAAGGAAAAATTATTTAGCACGAACATTGAAGATTGTTATCCAAAGATTACCAAGCTTGTTGGTGCTAAAAATTATGAAAGCTTGAAACGTGCTGTTGAAAAGGCGAATGAAATATACAGAAGCAAAATTGGAGGGCAAGTTAAAAAACTAAGAGAAGAAGCTTATAAAAAATAAAATGACTCTCTAATAGAATGTATAAACAAAAGCAGAAAAACGCACAGATGCCTGCATTTGGTTGGCTGTTTTCTGTAATCATTGGTGCTTTCATTTTGTTTTTTGCTTTCTTATTTGTGTTTCGTTTTACACATATCGCTGAACAGCAAGAACAAGCAGTAACCACAACAAGCCTTGACATCTTGCTAGAGCCGTTTGCAAGCAGCATTGCAACAGGCCAATCAGACATAATAACACTGCCACGCAATTCAAAGCTTGAAATTGATTGTTCTTATTCTGATTTTGATTTTGGCAAAAATATTGTTAAATACTCGACTACTGGTCAATTTAGATTCAGCAAAGTAGTGCGGGATAAATACATATTTGCTAGACCAATACAAAAACGCAACATACTTGTTGTAGTGTTGCCTTTTGAAATGCCGTTCCGTATTGCTGATTTAACTTTACTAATTGGTCATGATTACTGCTTTGTAGGATTGCCAGAGCGTTATAAAGATTTACTTCAGGAGTTAACTGAAACGAATGCTGATGCCGCAAACATCAGGCTGGAATTTTTTAGCGATGTTAATGACTGTAGTGAAGATTCGATAAAAGTTTGTAAAGACAACCTCAATTGTGATGTTTCTTTCACTTGTGCTGATGGTTGTAGTTATGGCACTATAAGTTATGGCAATAATGATAAGCAATACTTGTGGTATGGCAACTTGTTGCTTGCTGCTGCATTTTCAGAGCCAGAACTTTATGAATGCAATGCCAACAGGTTGTTGAAGAGGGCAAAGCTAATTGCTAGCATCTACAAAACCGAAGCATCAATGCTGTCAAGTAAAGGTTGCAGTAGCATATCCGGACTAAGCTCGCAGCTTGATAGGTATATTACTCAGCTTAATAACATTGATATTAGTGATACCAGCACAAGTAGTTTTGCTTCATTACATGACACAGCCAAAACCATAGACCACATTAATGGTTTTGCTTTGTGTAAAATCTACTAGAAAATGAAAATAAAAATCAAGCATCAAGAAAAAGTACGGAAAGCACAAATTCAAATCCAGGAAATGGCGTTTGTGCTAGTAGGACTTTTTTTGCTTTTTGCGTTTGCTTTTCTTGGTTTTGCCGCATGGCAAACATCACTCATGAAACAACAAGCAACAAGCTTAAGGCTAGAAAAAGCAACTGTAATGATAAACAGCTTAATAAGTATGCCAGAACTTGCATGCAGCAAACAATTAGGCTATTGTATCGATGAAGACAAACTTGTTTTGTTTAAATCCTACATAGATAAGTACGAGCTCTTATTTAAATCTGCCCGAATAAATTACATTGCTGTAAAGCGCATATTTCCGAAAATTGAAGATAGTGTTGAATGTAATTCAGATAATTATCCAAATTGCAATTTGCATGTGCTTTATAACAAGCAAGACGAAGATACAATAATTCATTCAAGCTTTGCTGTTTTGTGCCATTACGATATGTTTACTGGCAATAGATGTGATATTGCTGAAGTTTTAGTTGGCATAAAACCTGAAACATAAAATGAAAATAAAAAATAAAGCAAAAATGGATAAATCAAAGCACAAAGCAAAACATACAAGAAAGGCACAGCAAGAAATTTTCGGGTTTGTGATTATCGTGATGCTTATTCTTGTTATAGCTGTTATTTTCTTTGGCTTAGCATTGCAAAGAGCGATCAACAATCCGACTTATGAACAATACCAGAAAGCCAATGATTTGTTGTTTGTTATGATGCACTACACAACAGATTGCAAAAATAAAGAGTTAAGCAGAGTTATTGAATTATGTATTAGCGGTGACACATGTAAAATTGAAGGCAATGAAATTAGTGCATGTGATTATATGCGGGATGTATTTTCAGAAATACTTAATGTTACATTAGGCAATGAAACACAATTGCTGAACAGGCCAATACATGGTTATTGGTTTAGGATTAATGATGGTGAACTGCTAAATATTTCTGCTGGCAACTTATCAGGCAATATTGCAGTTGGCTATTATGTAGTGCCCCTTACAGAAGGTAGCGTAACAGCAGAACTTTGGCTCTACTATTAAGCAAGCTTAGCATTTCTATTTTAAAATCAACTAAATCAATTGTTGCTTTTTTAACCTTGTTATTGCTTGGTTTTGCCAAAGTTTTTTATAAAAATAAAAATAATAACTTAATTCTGTTTTATCTTTTACATATACAGGGATGTTGTTATTTATTACTTCAATTTTCATGTACAAAGGCATGATTTCAAAAATTCTTATATCATATCTTTCATTTTTTCCCGATATCTTTAACATTTCAGGAATTATTTGTTTTATTTTTTCTTTATCATTATCACCAACAACTATGCAAATATCTACATCACTTTTTTCACTTTGCTCGTTACTTGCATAGGAACCATAAATCAATACAGCTAACACTTTATCAAATAAATGCGTGAACTCTTGTTTTATTTTTTCTTTTAATTTTTCTAATTCTTTATTATGATTCATTTAAATTCCTGTATTTTATTTTGCAAATGTTTTAACACCTTTTTAATTCCAGTTATCAATTTTTCACAACTTTCCACAAATATGATATCATCAACGTGATTGTATCTATGTATAATCCTATTTCTTAATCCATTTGCTTCAATGCAAATTTCTTTTTGTTCTTTTGTAATTATTCCTTTGGTTTCTAATAACTCGAAATTAGAATAGTCATCCTTAATACTGTAATTAATATGTCTTATAATTAAGGCGACAGCGTCTGTTAAGGCTTCTACAACCTCTTGGAAGGCTTTCATTGATGCAGCTAAATCTTTCTTATTGTTACTTTTTTTATAATCTTCTATCCATTGTTTTACATCTTCAAGTCTGTCTGATGCGTAATTAAGTTTTTCTTTAATTCTATCTAATCTCTCTATCATAAATAATATAGCGTAATTTTATTTAAAAACTTTCTGAACCGCGAGGAAACAAAACAATTGTAATAGTTCTTTATTAAGTACTTCAGGATGGAATAAAACGCCGTAGATTGGTTTTGTTTTGTGTTTTATTATTTCTGCTATTCCCCTTGATTTTGCCAGAACAAGAAAGTTATTGCTTTTGTCGATGCTTTTACATTCTATTGCAAAATTGTGTAATTCATAAACTTTAAGCTTTTTACCTTTTATGTTGTTAAGTAATTCATCATGTTTTGCATGGTGTGTTAAACTTATGTAACTTACGCCAATACGTTTTTTTCTTGTTATATGTTGATCAAATATTTTGGCTATAATCTGCATGCCTGCACAAATGCCGAGTACAGGTTTGTTACAATGTTTTAACCAATCAAACAATTTAACATGTTGCATATACTCATTATCTTTTAATGCTGTTCCTGCAATAATGATGCAGCATGCTTTATTTAAGTCGTTCTTACTTATACTTTTGTAATGCTTTACTATTATGCAAATTTGCTTTAATTTTTCTGCTGCTTTTAAAGCTTGAACAATTGGCAAAACAAATTCAAATTCGTGCAGCTTGAATTGATTAGTGCTTATTATTAACACACTCGCTTTTTTATTGTTATGCTTTTTATTTTTCATTTTTGTTTTTATTTTGCTGTAAGCTTTGCTTTTTTTATTTCGAGCCAACCAACATGATTCTTGTAGTGCTCGACAGCATTAACAATTTCGATGCGTTTTTTGAACAAAGGACAATCAAGTACAAGCGTTTCAATTTCACCGCCTTCACCGCTAGGATTTAGTTTATATTGTTGTTGCATCTTGCTTAATTCTTTTATGGCTTTCTCATCTATCTTTCTGCCAAGCCATTCCTGCGTTAAAGGCCATGCAAAAATTCCGGTAATAATTACTTCAAAACCTGCTGCCAGCATTTGTTTAAGTAATGTTATTTGGTCTTGACACCACAAAGGATTGAAGCAATGTATGTTTAATTTATTGCATACTTGTTGGATCCTTGTTGCTTGATAAGTTGATGCAATCGCACCAGAAACAACACCATCAATGTTGTATTGCTTTATAGCTTTTCGTATCGCTTTTAATAAATCGCTAATTTCTTTTTCTTTTTGCCCTGTTGTTTTCTGCACTATTTGTTTTATGCCTAATGCCTTACTCGCGAGTTTTGTTAATTCTATATTTACTGTATGAAACATATAACTATATTTATTTTGTGCATTAAGTGTTATGCAACACGCTATGTTGGCGTATTGTTTTGCCCTATATAATGCAAAACACGAATCTTTGCCTGCTGTAAACAATACTGCAAGTTGCATTTAACAGAATATGGATGTTAATTTATAAAATTTAATTTTTTTGATGTTACAAATGCTTACTTGCATAAAATATTAAAGCAAGACCAAAGAACGCAGTTAAAGCATAATACACGATAGGGTTTGATGGTAAAAAACCAAGCAATTCAGGCATAAACGATTTTACGATTGCAGCAATTCCAATTAAAAAAATTATAAAACCAACCAGCATAATAGTGATTTTTGTTATTATTAATCCTGAACTATAGCTAGTCATCATGTGTTTGCATAGTTACATAAATTTATAAATTTTCCGATGTAATTATGAGTATGGTCGATAATGAAAAAATTAATGTTAGAGGCTTTGAAACAGTTGGTGATATTGCAATAATCTCTCTACCGATACAACTAAATGCAAGACAACTGAAGCAAATAAAAAGTAAAGCAAGAGAAATACTAAAGCATAAGCATATTAATACAGTCTTACTTAAATGTCAAAAAGTAGGTGGCAAGATTAGAACAGCAAGCTATATGTGGCTTGCTGGTCAGCGAAAAACACAAACAGTGCATAAAGAAAATGGATGTATTATGCATGTTGATTTGGCTAAAGTTTATTTTAGCGCAAGATTAAGCAGCGAAAGGTTGTTTATTGCACAAGACATAGTTAAGCATATTAAGTCAAAAAAATCAAAATATAGAAAAGCGAGCATTGCAGTGTTGTTCTGTGGAATTGCTCCTTACGCTTTGGTTTTAGCAAGGCAGCTAAAGCTAAATAAAATTAATGCAACTATAGAATGTGTTGATATCAATGCGTATGCAATTAAACTTGCAAAAATTAATGTTAAGCTTAATGGTTTTAACAATATCAATGTTGTCCGTGGAGACGTGAAAAATATAACAAGATTGTTTAGAAAAAAATTTGATTTTGTTCTTGCGTTAAGACCACAAACAGATTATGATTTTATCAAAGAAGTGTTAAGCATAACTAAAAAGCATGGTATTGTTTATTATAGAGATTTTGTTAATGCTGTAGAACTTGGCAAATTGAAACAACAAATTGTGGAAAAAGCAAAAACATGCGGTTTTAATGTTAAAGTGCTGAGCATAAGAAAAGCAGGCCAAATCAAACCTAGATTTTGGCGTGTTCTTGTTAAGATGGTTAAGCTATAGTTACTCCCGTTTTTCCACTTTTACAGCTGTTGGAGATTCTCCGCCATGCCATGTATAGCGTGGCCTTACGCGAATAGCATAAATGCGTTCGCTATTATCGTCTAGCACCAAAGCGCTGCCTTTTAATTTTGGTAAATTGTTTAAACTTGCTATAATATCTTCACTAAGATAAGTTTGCATTATACTGCTTAATGCCTGTATGTCTGGCTTTGCTGTTAGCCTATGGCTGATCACAATGTCTGCTTGAGTCATAGCGTCTGTATGTATTTTTCCTGGTTGTTGTGTAGCTAACACTAAGCTTATACCTGGCTGACGACCTTCTCTTAGCAATTGAATCAATGCGTCTGTTGCTGCTGTTTTGCCTTTTTCCGGAATAAACTCGTGCGCTTCGTCAATAAAAATCCAAACTAAAGGCATTTTTCTTTTTTGTGTGTACGCTAAATAATCCATACCGTGCTTTACAGCTTCTGCTTCTTCCTGCTTTCTTGCTTTCATTCTAGCTTGAAATATTTTTTTGCATACTAATCCAATAACTAACGCACGAATGTTGAAACTGCCAATGCTTGTATACATGCTTAAGTCCAGGACAGTGGTTTTGCCAACATTAATTAGTTCTTCAACTTTACTTGCTTCTTGATGTTTTGTTGCAAATATTTGCCATGTTTTTGCTGCCTCGAACATGTTTATTGCAGCAAGCTTTGCAGTTTTGCTTATTTCTTTGTCTTTGCTTATTACATCGATAATGTCATCTATATCGTAATTGTTTGCACTAGCTTGTAGCATTGTTACTGCTTTTTGTATAGCGATGCCTGTTTCATCATTAAAGTTAAGACCAAATGTTATTAGCCAATCATCAGCATTGATGTCTGGAACGTGTAAAGCGAATGGTTTAGCATTAATGCCAAATTTTTCGAATTTAGTAACATAACCATATGGCACGTACACAACTACTGGCAACGATTTTGGCTTGAGTTGCCATTGCCTCAATAGCTCTATTTCTTTATCGTTTCTGTATGCCATGGTCCAAAAAATACCCATAGTATCAAATATGAGTCCTGCAATGTTCTGCTTTACTTCTTCACTTTGATTTGTTAGCTCTTCTGCGATCACAGCAAGCGTATACGATTTACCACTACCACGCTTACCGCATATAAGAACAACATGACTTCTTGCGGTGTCCATCATAACAGGATTGCTCAAGCTTACCAAGTGCCCCATTCTTACCCATTGTTTGCCGATATATGCTAGTGCTTTTTTGCCGAATCGTTTCATATCGTCTTCGTCACGGCCAATCACAACCTCTTGCGGCATTTTCCACCTCTTTTTTAACTATTTTGACTTTTATCAATAAAAATGTTTTGGTTTTTTATTTTTCAGAAATCGTTAATGGAAACATTTAAAAACTAGCCAATGTTAAAATTAACGCTAATGCTGATGCCTGGGAAGGGTATTTGCTTTTTTATTTTGTTTTGAAAATGACAGACAAAACCAAACAAGAAGGACAGCAAAAGAAGCAACGTAAAAAGCCTAAAAAAACTCTACTGTTTATTGGTTTAGGTGTTGTTGTAGTGCTAGCAGGATTGTTACTGTTGTTCTCTTTTAAACATACTGAAGCTTATACTACTTCATACACAGTAAGTTACGCTTTGATCATTGATAATCAAACTGTAAAACAAGATAATATTACATTCATGCAAGGTAAATTATCATCATTACTTGGTTTGATGTCAACTAAGCTGGACGATGCTGTTGCATCAATGCAAGTTGGCGACGAAATTACTTTGACGCTTAATGCTAGTGAAGCATTTGGCGAATACGATGAAAGTAAGAGAATTACTGTTAACAGAACAAACAACTTAGAAAGAAAAAGTGAAATAGATAAGTTTTTTTATATAACTCTTGACAAGTTTGTTGAGGTATTTAACGAACAGCCAATTGTGGGCAATGCTTATTCAACACAAGGTCTTAGGTGGCAACTAAAAGTTGTTGAAGTTAACGATAGTCTTGTTAAACTTGAGCATCTTGCTAAGATTGGTGACACTATGCCTTTAGGCTTTCTTGGTTTGACACAAAAAGTTATTGGTGTTACAAGTGACAAGATTATACTTGAAATTGAAGGACAACCAACAAGTATGGAAACGCCTAATGGTGTGCTTGAAGTAAGTTTTGATGACGATTATGTTTATTTTACACTAACACCTGAAATCGGTCAAGAAGTTGAGTTGAATGGTGTTAAAGGCAGAGTTGTTGAAATTACTAATGATTCGATTGTAGTTGATGCTAATCCGTTGTATGCAGGAAAGCAAGTTGTGATTAAGCTTAAGCTTTTAGCAAAGCAAAAGGTAAAAGCAAGTATAAGTGCAAGTTGTGTATATCATCCGAATGCGCCAACAATGCAAGTATTCATCATGAGTTATTGCCCTTTTGGATTGCAAATGGTAAAAGGTTTGCTTCCTGTGTGGAAGTTGCTTGGAGATAAGGCAAACATTGAGTTGAGGTTTGTTAGTTATACTATGCACGGCCCTAAAGAAGAAGAAGAAAACAAACGTATGATATGTATTAGGGAAGAACAATGTGATAAACTTATTACATATCTTGAATGTTTTGCTGGTAGTGGCGATTGGGAAAAATGTATTGCTCAGGCAGGAATTGACAAAGCAAAACTAGAGCAATGCATGCAGTTCAGAGCTGAAAACTATTTTAAAGTTGACAAGCAACTTAACGAGAAATATGGTGTGCGTGGAAGTCCTACTGTTGTTATAAATGGCAAAGTAGTTGAAATATGGCCTCGTTCTCCTGAAAACATAAAGCAAGAACTTTGTAAGGCTTTTGCTAACCCTCCTGAAGAATGCAATCAACAATTATCAACGCAAAACCCTAGCCCAGGTTTTGGTTATGGCACAAGCAGTGCTGGTGGTAGTTGTGCGTGAGTTGTGTGCTATTTCTTGTTTTTGATTTGCTTGTTCACTTTCAATAGCAAAAACCTTTAAAATTGGTGTGTTTTTAGTTATGCATGAAATTGAGGCAACTTAAAGGGACAAGAGAGTATTTACCAGAACAGCAAATTCTGCGTGAATACATTGTTGATGTTCTCAAGACAGTTTTTAAGAAATACGGCTACAAGCCAATAGAAACGAGCATACTTGAGTTTTATGATATAGCAGCAAGCAAATACGCTGGTGGTGAAGAAATACTCAAGGAGATTTATAGGCTTAAAGATAATGCTGGCAGGCAACTCTGTTTGAGATATGAGTTAACATTTAAACTTGCTAAATTGGTTGGTCTTAATCCAAACATAAAGCTTCCTTTAAAGCGCTATGAAATTGGTAAAGTTTTTCGTGATGGTCCTGTAAAGACAGGCCGTTTGCGTGAGTTTACTCAATGCGATGTAGATTGTGTTGGCACTAGCAATCTTGCAGTTGATGCAGAATTAATTGCTCTTGCGTTTGATGTTTTTAATGCTTTAAGCTTGGATGTGTATGTTCTTGTCAACAATCGCAAATTGCTTTTTGGTTTGTTCGAATATTGCGGCATTGATAAGAAAAAATTTGTTGATGCTGCACTTTGCTTAGATAAGCTAGAAAAAATAGGCAAGCAAGAAGTAGCGCGAGAAATGAAACAAAAAGGCATAAGCGAAAAATGCATAAATCAACTTTTTAGCATTATTGATGAAGTGCAAAAACTGAAAAGCAACAAACAAAAACTTGATTTTGTAAAGAAAAAACTAAACAATGAACTAGCGCAAGAAGGAATTGCGCAACTTGAACAGTTTTTTGATTTTTGTGATGCACTCAAGCTAAATCAGCAAAACATCGTGTTGGCTTTATTTTTAGCTAGAGGTCTTGCCTACTACACAGGCATGATGTGGGAATTTTACTTAAAAAATTCAAGCATAAAAAGTTCTGTGGCAGCTGGTGGCAGGTGGGACGAAATGATACAAAACTTTCTGCAATGCAAGCAACAGTATCCTGCAACAGGTATGAGCTTTGGATTGGATGTAATTTATGAAGCATTGAAAGAGAAAAAATTAGCTATTCCTACTTCATTGCAAATACCAAAAGTGTTAATAATACCAATAAACACATTAAAAACAAGTATGGAAATAGCACAAAAATTGCGTGAAGCCGGTATTAGTACTGATATAAGCATTGATAAAAAGTTAAGTAAAGCTTTAGACTATGCTAACAAACTGAACATCCCTTTTTGTATTATTGTTGGTAGTAAAGAACTGCAGCAGGACAAAGTCAAATTGAGAGATATGCAAACTGGCAAAGAACAATTGCTAACATTAACCCAAGTAATTAAGAAGTTGAAATAAACATGTTTATTTTTCTGTAATTTCTAAAAAAACTAAGAGAGCCCCGGACGGGATTCGAACCCGCGACCTGCTGCTTACGAGGCAGCCGCTCTAACCGCTGAGCTACCGGGGCATACATGAAGATCTTTTTATCACTATAAATATTTTACTTAAGGAGTGAAAAAAAAGCTAAAATTTGATGTTAGTTTTTCAAGGCAATACAATTTAAAACTTTTCCTGCAGGAAATTCTCTATTTTACTTTTCAATTTTTCTGCTAATTTTTCAAAATCTTTTGCTTTTATACTTTCATTTTTAGGATAAACTCTAATATCTAAATTTTGTTTTTTAATATCAATATAAATGTAAATTTGTAATCCTTCTTTTGTAAACGCAGTTATCGATTTTGGTCCAAAACTAATATTCTTTAAACCTAATCGTTCAAAATCTTTTTTCTTTTCTATTATCTTTTGTTCAAGATTTATGTATTTTTTCCATATCTTATCAAGTTTAGAGGTTTTTATTTTATATTTATCTGCTAATCTTTTAATTGTTAATAAATCATGTTTCCAATAAAAATCCGCTTTTTCTATTAGCGATTGAACAATTATAGCATCTCTTATATTCAGCACTTTTTGTTTTATTTTCTCAACTATTCTAAATACCTCTTTTTTCATTTCTTCATATAAATTTCTTAACTCGAAGAGCTTATCTTTTATCCTATTTTTCATATCCTTAGGAAAATTAAAAAACTTTTAATTTTATCGTTAGTTTGTAGCTCTTAAGCCGAAATACTTAAATATATTTATAGCTTATTTAGTTGGATAGGCAAGCAGCCGACTTTCCGTCAGGAGGAAGGTCCGCCCACCGTTAACAAGCCGGCTCCGCAAGGAGCGTGCCGAAAGGCACGGCTCTGGCACAGAAACGATACGGCTAACAGCGTAGGATGATTGTTTATGACGTTGCTGTTAGCCGATGAAACGGCCACCCCGGCTGGTGCAAGCATTTTGCGCTTAGTCGAATGTCGGCGTGCTCTTTTTCCAGCTTTTGGCTGGAAGGAGCAACAGAAGGCGGCCTATGCTTGCCTATCTTTGCCTATTTTTTGTTCCCGAATCTTCATTTCGTTTTTTCATTCGTTAGTTTTATTAATGCTTTACTTTCTGCATTAATATGCAAAAAACAAGAAAAGCTGTGATTGCTGTTTCGCTAATTGTCGGTTTTATAAGCATAGTATCACTTATAACCATGTATATTCAAACAAGATTGATTAAGGAAGGCAGCGCATGCTTATGTATAGTTCCGGTTTACTTGCTTGTTCCAATTTTATCTTGTTTTGGCCTTCTTATAGGTTTTATAGTTTATTCAATGCTAGCAGAAACAAAAGAGAAAGCAATTGCAAGAAACATAAGACATACATTAATGTTTCTTGATCCTGATGAGCGGGCTGTAATTGAAAAAATAATAAACAACAAACAAATAAGTCAAGCAGCAATAAGTAAGGAGCTAGGTAAAGTTAAAGCACATCGCATTGTTGCAAAGTTATTGCAGAAAGGTATAATCAAAGCTGTCAACGATGGAAAAACAAAAAAACTAAGATTGCACGATAAACTCGAAAAATTGTTTTACTGATTCATCTTATTGAACAAATTTAAGCTAAAAAGTTAAGTAAATGTTTATTGTATTACTTCATCAAAGAATGGAACCATTTTATCAATTAATGCATCATCTTTGCTGCGTGATGCTATCACAACAAGTTTAGCATTGTATAACTTTACCTTTCTTATTAAAAATTGTATAAACCTTAGCACAGTATTTTCATTGTTATAAATCTTGAGTGTATTAACAGCATCTATTACTACTGCCTTTTTACCAGGAACTACTTCGAGAAATTGAGAAACACTAATGCCTATGCTTGTTAGATCTGCAGGGTTTTGTATGAATAATACATTTTCTGTTCTTATCTTTGAAGGCATTGCTTGGGTAGAACAATCGACAAAAAATATTTTTTCAGGATTTATTTCGTTTTTTTCTATCATAGAAAGGTATGTGCTTGCTGGTTTTGCAAGGCTAATGAAAATTGTAGGCACATTAAGCACATCTAGTACAGAAATAACTGCATCATTGAACACAGACGGATCTACAACAAGCAAAGACGAATCTACTTTATTTATTCTTTCTAACCCCTTCCTTATTGTCCTATCAAATACTATCATATTAATGCTTGTTTTTTTAGCTTTATAATCTTTTTGTTTTATGGCTTACCCAATTGCCACATATTATTTAAGCTTATATCTTTTAACTTTGTTTTTCTTTTTTAATGCTATTTGGCTAAATTTCACAATCCTGAACCCGTAAGTTCTACCAAACCAAGCAATTCTGAACAAGCAAATACAGAGCAGCACTAGTCCTGCAATAAAAAGCGTATTAGCAGCATGCCCTACACCCTGATCAAAATCATATAAAAAGCGTAAAAGTTTTAGTACTTCATTGGCTAGGAAAAAGATAAATGAAGAGCTAAGCAACATTAGTATTTGTTTTAGCGAACCGCTCACACGAAATGCAGAATTGAAAATTAGAGATGTAGCATACAGAATCAGCAGTACACTAATACCTGCCATTACAATGTTAATTACTTGCCAATTCAACATTTTATTTTTTCTTCTTTTTTATTTTCTTTTTAGTTTTCCTATACTCATACAACCTAGTTTGGTTTCTGCATATGAAAAAAGCTCTAGCTGTAAATAAAGCAGCAATGATCGTAGCAAGTTGACTAGTTAAAAATATTTTAACATTTGTTAAAGCGAAAAAGATATCGAATAAAGCGAAAAATACAATGATTGTTGGGGCAATAATAAACACACGAGAAATTCTGTAAATTTCACCTTTTTGTTTTTTGGTAAATATGAAAAACTTTACTAATGCAACACTCATGAGCAAACCTACTGTGATGTATAGCAAAAATTGCAATGGTCCTTGCACGAATCTTATTCCGTACCATACATGTTCAGCACTTTCAATAAATAAACCTGTAAACAATACAAATGGTAAAAGTATAAGCGCAGGAATATAAGTTACGATTGCATAATTTTCATGAATAAAGCTATTAACAAAGTGATACCATACGCTAGCTATCATTAAGATTAATCCAAATTCAATTCTAATGAGAATTGTTGCTTGATGAATTGAGACAATGCCAGCATGCAGGATAGCTTCGATAACATTCCATAAACATATGAAAGACATCATCCAGAAGAATGTTTTGTTTTGTATCGCGTGAGGATTTCTTAATAGCACGACAATTGCGATAATATAGTTAACAAAAAATGCAACTAACGATAGCAGAGTTAGCCATGTCATTTTATCTTGCCATACCGAAAAATCCTTTTAATTTGTCTTCAGTTGGTTTTCCAAAGCCATATTCTTTACTTATTTCACTCATTAAAGTTGCTGAAATGACAAAAATGAAAGCTGAAACAAGTGCAAAGTAGTTTTCTATTAACAACCAAGGATTGAAGTCAAGTGTGAACAACTCTCTTAAAAAATGGATTGTGCTATAAAAAAGAAAAAACAATACACCCATGCTAAAGTAAACCAAACAATTATGTATTTTTCCTTTTAATGTTCTTATAGAAAAATAAGCTGCAAGCAACACAAGTAATTCAGCAATAATTAATACAGCACCAAAAACAATAGAAGCCTTTGTTGCAACATAAGGTGTTTGCAGATGCAAAGCATAAACAGGCTGAGCATACATAAACAGTGCAACCGCGACCATTGTTATGAACAGTAAAGCAAACATAAATTGAAAATTTAGCAAAACATTTATAAAATTATTGTAGTATCACAAAGTAACAACGTTTTTAACTTGAAAGTTCCTTCCTCCTTGCTTCAAGAAATAATGGTTTAATGCCGGCAAACTCTGCTGCAGTTAGTACTTGCTTATCTTGTTGTTGTGCTGCCTGCAATACTTCTGCAATTTTTTGTTTATAGTGTAGATCCCTAACGATATGGTGATCAAGCAGAATAACTTTAACTTTACTCTGCTTTAATATACGAATAAGGTTTGCATTAGCCTTGCTTAATGCTTTTTTGCCAAAACGCCAACCTAAAAATAATGTTGGAAATCCTGAAATGATTAATACGTCAGGGTTTTGTTTTATTATCCAATCTGCGGCTTTGTTCCATTGAGGGCCTTGAACATCACTTGCATGAACTACGCATTCATTTTTGTAATGTATTGCAAGCATCAAGACAAATCCTAGTTTACTGTTTTCGCCGCCATGCCATGCTGGCATAGAAAATACAAGTTTTGTTTTTCCAAATACAAACTGTTTGTTGTCTGCTATCAGTAGTTTTGCTGGTTTGCATTGCTTTAGAAAATCAAAGAAAGCGATAGCTCTTTCGTGTTGCGATTTATTTATGTTTGCTTGCCCGTCCTTAACTAGCACAATTTTGTTCTTGTAAATGCATGTGTCTGGCATGTAATGGTCATAATGGTAATGACTTATGCTTAGAATGTCGCATTGCTTAGCTATAGCAATGATGCGTTTTTCTCCTTGTTCTAGCGCGTTCAGCTCTTGTTGTGATGGCTCTAAGCCATAACGCACCGGTGCTATTGCAATTCCAGGATCAACAAAAATACGTTGGTCTGTTTCAACATAAGTTGCCATACTTCTTACGCTGAATGAATCAAAAGCAACTGGCTTTAGCTTGATATGTTTTAATATCTTTATACTTTTGTTTATGCTTTTGGGCATATGTAACAAAAGCAACATATATTTTAATTTTTTCGTTATTAAGCAAAAACTTATAAACATAAAACAAAAAATAAAAACAAACAAAAATAGAATTGCCCCCGTAGTTCAGTTGGATAGAACACAGGCTTGCGGAGCCTGAGACCTGGGTTCGAATCCCAGCGGGGGCATAACGACTTTTCTTTTCTTAATAAAAAATAATTAGAGAAATAATTTTAGAAAAGTTTGGAGAAGTTTGCTCACACTTGTTTGTCACTTAGACCATGTCTTGTGATAAAGAATACTGTTTCTGCATCAGGTAGATTAGGACTGTCTATGAGTTTGGCAACTCTGCTATCTTTTTTACCTTTTCTCAAGTAGATTCTATATGTTGATGCGTGCCCTACTATGTTTCCGCCTATTGCCTGTGTTGGATCACCAAATAAAACATCAGGCCTCGCCATAACTTGATTAGTTACATAAACTGCTATGTTGTAAGTTTCTGCAAGACGCATTAGGTTGTGCATATGTCTGTTTATGCGTTGTTGTCTATCAGCAAGTTGACCACGGCCAGTAAACTCTGCCCTAAAATGTGCTGTTAAGCTATCAACAATTAACAACTTTATAGGCTCCCCTTTGTTAAGCAAATCACGCACTTTATCAACTAACAGCATTTGGTGTTCGCTATTAAAAGCTCTGGCCACAAAAATGTTTTTAAGTGCTTTTTCAGGATCTAGGCCCACACCTGCAGCAATTTGTTTTATTCTTTCTGGCCTAAACGTGCCTTCTGTATCAATATATACTGCTTTACCATTTGCGCCACCCCTCTCAACAGGCAACTGCACGTTTACAGCTAAGCAATGAGCAATTTGCGTTTTTCCACTTCCGTATGCACCAAATGCTTCAGTAATTGCTTTGGTTTCTACACCGCCTCCTATTAATGCATCAAGATTTTTACTGCCTGTAGTAATACGTAATATCTCTTTACGTTTTTCAGCATAACTTGCAGCATCTTCAAAACCAAGCTGAAGAACTTTTCTTGCGGCAGCAATAGCCTTCCTTGCAGCAGCTTCGCTTATGTCAGCAATGCTACTAAGTTCAGAAGGTGCCATAACAGCAATACTCATAACATCACAATAACCAGCAGACTCAAGCTTAGATGCTATGGTTGGTCCTATACCTGGCAAATCAGTGAGCTTGACTTCTTTCTTTGGCGAGGCCATAAAAACTGCATGCTTGACAGCTTTATAAATATTTTTGCCATGTTTTATCATATACAACAAAATATTTGTTGTAACATATAAATGAAAACTGAACCAAGACAATATTTTTAAATTTTAAGCTAAAATAAAAAACATGCAAGGCAAAACGCATCTCGCGTTTGGCATGCTTATAGCAGCATTGTTAACCTTGGTTATACATTTTAACATGCTACATAAGTTTCTTTTCTTTGCCATGATTGTTATTGGCAGTGTACTTCCTGATATAGATACACCAAAATCATATGTAGGAAAACGTGTAAAGCTTAACCCAGCAGTTTTGTTTGGTCATAGAACTTTATTTCATAGTTTTACAATTGTGGTAGTATTGTTTATTGCGTTTTTATTTGCAAAACAAGCAAGGCTTTTGCTTGGAGGGCTGCTTATAGGTTATGTATCACATTTATTGCTTGATGCGTTAACTTTGCAAGGCATAGTATTGTTTTGGCCTTTTAAAGCAAAAGTGCGTGGAAGCATAGCAACCTCAAGCATGATTGATCATGTATTGTTTTATATTTTTTTAATTACAGCTTTTTTTATATTGCTTAGATAATTGCAGAATTTTTGCGTAAGCAAACTACATCTTTGCAAGTTCTTCAACAAGTTGTGAAGGATCTACGGCTGTAATTTTATTAGCTACAAACTCTAATACATTTAACTGGGTATTCTTGCGTACTCTCCCTTCAAAGATGAATTCTTTGCCAAGCAGTTCAGCTTTGATTTCATCTGTAGTTTTGTTCCGAAGAGCCATTACTTGCTTGCTCTCTTGTTCAGGAGTGTCTGCATTTATGTTAAACAACTCTAGTGTTGGCCTAGTAAAGCATAACACACGAATGTTTGCTGTTCCATCATCAACGATCAAGCTAAGTAATACTCTGTGCAATGCTGCATTATGCACATCGCAAACACTGTCAACGCGCTTTTTACATTCAGGACAAATGCTGAAATAGAACGGATCAAAGACATGCACAACAACAGCCCTAATTTTTGCTCTATCATTAGCATTTAATTTTGCTATCTGCGTTTGCTTTACCTCTTGTTTTTCTTTAACATTCTCTAACACAACATTACTTAACTCTATGTTGCTGTAGCTAGTTAAGTGTAGTTCTTTTGTTGTTTCGCTGCCACGCACATTTGCGTTAGTTATTTCAACTGTTACACCTTCTTTTATTTTACCATTTTCAACAAGGGCTATGTGGTTAGTGTCCCATAACACAACCCTTATGATATCGCTATCATCAGCAAGCAAAAAGCTAACTATTTTATGTGTCTTGCCGTTACGTTCAAATTGTTTAATAGGAAACATCTTGATGATTTTTCCTATTACATTAACACGTTTCATGCCAGCAAGCAAGTCAGCAATTTTCAATTTTATATTTTCAAATTTAATGCCAAGTTCTGCAGCAACAACTTGGATAGCTCCTTCTTTACTTATCAAACCAGAAAGTCTAGCACGTTTTGCTTCTACACGCTTTTCTACCTCCTCCTTACTAAGTCCAGACAGCTTTGCTATTCTTTCAAGCAGTTCTTCATAGCTTGCTTTAATCATATACCATCTAAGTTAGTGCTATTTTTAAAGTAATCGTTTTTACTGTTTTCTCGCTCGGGCTAACAAAAGGCCTAGAAGTGAGAGTAACAAAATTGTTGTCAATGCTTACATTCCAAAACTTAAACTTGATTTCATCAGAATTTTCCAATTTGGTTTTTTCGCTTAATTTTTGTAGCTCTAGCAATGCGTTTAAGCAATAGCTGCTTTCACTCCTTACCTTTGGCTTGATAACAACATAGCTTTGCTTGGATGTTTGGAGTGTTTGATTAACGCTAAAACTGCAATGCACAACGTTTTTAATGTAACAGCTAGCATCATTGAATGTTTGATTAAGTTTATCTTCAAATGCTTTGGCAATATTCTCTTGTATGTTATCAAAGCAAGATACAGCAAATGCGTTTCCTGTTAACATACAATCATTATCAGTAACTCTATTTATGTTTTGCAGGAGTTCACAGCTGTAAACATTGCCAAACAGCCTAAACCATTGTTCATAGTCAGTACTGTTAACGTTTGTAAAAATACGAGTTGGCTTATAAAGCGAAAAACTGTAAAGCAAGTAGCCAAATACAATTAAAGCTATGAGCACTAAGAATGTTGCAAAAAGCTCTGCACGTTTGTTTTTGAGTTTATTGTTTATTTTCATTTTATGTTTTTTATTTTATGTTTTTTTCTTTAACCCTACTTTTATGTCCAACGCATAAGGGTTTGGCACATTTACAGTTGCTCTTAACAAGCAGTTGCTCGCAATTTTTTTGCCATTCACTACAATAACAAAACATTGATCGCCAAACACATCAAAAGCAGCATTACTTAGTGCTTGTTTCTGCTGTTCGCTTAATTGGTCTAGCATTAATAACTGGTATACAGTAGTATTGACAGCCATACCATCTTGCACGTTTATTTGCCTGTTTAACCATTTGTAGCAATAGCTTAGTGCTGCAAGTTGTTCTGCATTTGCCACAGCTACATTTATGCTTGATTTTTTATAAGTGTTTACTAGCATTGAGCTGAATAAAAAAAAGATAACAATAAAAAAGATTAATACAAACGTAGAAGCTGCTAAAACTAATGTTGATGCTTGAGCTTGCTTTGTTTTGATTTTCATTTTGCTTGGCTAAAGTTAATTTTCTTGGTTTAATTTTTTGTTTATTTTACTGCCAAAAAAATGTCAGCGTATGGCATTGCTTGATTTATGCATGCTATATCTATTTTTGCTTTTTTCTTAATCTCACAATAAATTTTTAGTGTTGTATCACCATACTCAACTGTGTAATCCTTCTTTTTTATCATAACGAAAAAATTTTTTGTATTAATTGCATTAAGACATTGTTCAATATCATCCTGCAATTCATACTTAGCGCAATTGCTTACCGCATGAAATAACAAAGCTGCGTTGTTTTGCTCAAAGCTTATTCGCAGCTTTGCAGTTATTAGCACTAAACCAAATAAAAAAATTGTTACTAACATTAAGCGATACATCCATAACAACATTTCACTACCAAACAACTGCGCTTTGTTATTAAGCTTGCCAGGCTTGTTCTGTTGATGTTTACTACACTTATACTTTTTCTTTAACATTTTTTTGTACTTATTTTGTATAAGGCTGGATCAAAATTTTGTTTTGCTCAATTGAAACTTTGGCATTTGTTATGTAGCTGCATTGCACTTTTACATTATTTTTTTCAATCATAATTGAGTTAGCATCTATGTTAATGTTATCTACATTATTAAGTTGTATAATTGTTTCGTGCTTAGCTTGGCCAATCAATGCTGCTATCTCCATGCATTGTGCTTTTAGCTTTAGGCTGCATATGTTAGAGTTAATAAATACAAGCGATGCAAATAGAATAAATGCAAGCAAAATAAGCGCAATAATATTTTGATAAAGCATGGTAACGGCTTTTTTTTCACTTACTTGTTTTGCTTGACTTTCTTGTTTCGCTTGAGACATGTTTTACTAACACGATAACAATTAATAAAGCTTACGTCAGTATTAACATACATTATGAATATATATTCATAACGAAATTATGAATATTTATTCAAAACAAAGCCAAAAACTTTTCTTTTTCTTATTTAACAACCCCAACCTTTGTGCTTGTTTGCTTTCCTTTCACAAAATAGACACCACCACCAACATCAAGACCAGCAAAATCAACCTCATTGCCATAGCCTCCCGCCACTTTTCGACCTGCAACATCATAAACAGCCCAGCTGCATGCATTACTGAACTTAACAACAGGCATGGCTGTAAAATTGTTAAGCACTCTTGCTTCAAGATTGCTGCCAGCCCTGTTTTGCCTTGCTATACCTGTTTGTTCATACTTGAAAAGCCAGACAGTTGGCCATGATGTTGTTGTGTCAGTTGTATCAGCATAATCTTTACTGCCATAAGCAACAAGCATGCTATCGTTCAATGCTTCAACACAATAAATCCTGCATGAATCTAATCCAGCTTTGTAAACCTCAACAAGATTCAGGTTTTTATCAAATCTATAAATAAATGCAGTATCTGCAATGTTTTCGCTTTCCCACCCATCAACATAGCCAGCAATATCAATCAAACCAGCTGAATCCACACAGCTATCATAAACAAGATAGTTAAGATCACTGTTCGGATGCTGTATAACCACAAACCCCAATGTATCAAGCTGTCTGTCAAGCTTTGCAACAATAATCTCCCTAGGATATCCACGACCACCAGCAATATACAAGTAATTCCCATCAAAAGTTATGGTACGTGCAAGATCATCATTACCAGGATAAAAATTATATTCTTTACTGTTAATTAATGAGCCATCTTCAGCATCTAGTTTAGCAAAAACTGTATTAACTTCATAAGCATCTGAACGATAATACCCACCAGCTGTGTATATTGTATCATTAATATTGAACATTTCGTAAGGAGTACCAACAGTTGAGCTTGCATGGAATACATTATACACAACATTACCTAATGTGTCAACCCCTGTAAATCTTTCTCCATTACTGTTCATGAAATAAAACATTACACCAAAATCTGTATTTACCAACCCTTTTTGATCAAGCAAGTAAGCATCGCCTGGATCACTATAATAATTCTCCCACAATTTTGTGCCAGTTGTGTCATAGCATGCTATCCATGGCTTATTAATGTTGCCATCCCAATCTGCACCAAACATCCATAGTCTGTTGTGAGCGTACAAGATTGATTGAAGCCATGTGTCACCTTGTTGTGATCCTGGTGGCGATCTTGCTCTTGGAATCGTATCATTTATTATTAATTGATCTAAATCTCTTATATCAAATATGTATGAATTAGTTATATTATCATCACTCCCTAAATAAATCTCTTTCTTATTTTTATTAATACCGATACCTTGATAGGTAGCGTATTTAGCTTCACCCACTTGATACTTCCTACTATCAACCAACGTCAATGCTTTTGTATTAACAGGAAGGAATGATAAAGCAAGTGTGGGAACTAAAATCAAGCCTGTCTTAGGATTGGGCAAGTACAGTTTTGCTTTGTTCAATGCTTGCTTTATCCTGCTTACCAACTTTTTTACCATAATTATAAAACACAAAACAAATTTATAAATCTTTCGTTACTGAATAATGATTATATTTATGTATATAATTATAACTTATCTGCTAAAGGGTTGAATGTTGTTTCTGGTTCAAATGCTTTAACAAACACATTGCCGTTTTCATCCTCAAGCCTTGCCACCCACCACCAAACATAAAACGGCTTTACAACACAACTACCATCAAACTCACAATCTTTCATCCATTCTGTATATTTTTGATTAAACTTATCAATAGTATAGTTTGCTCCTTCCCATTCAATGATTATTTTTTGAATTGTTGTCGGATCTGTAATTCCTAACCCTCCTTGACTTATTGGTTTACTCACATTAATCTCAGCTGTCAGCTCGTTGTAATTAAGCACGTCCTTGGCGTCAACAATAACGCAATAACGCCATCTTAATGTTTCTACTTGCACATCTGTGCATGCAGAAATGTTATACTTTGTGCCGTTGACTTTGTATATTTTAGTTCTACCATCATCGGTCACAAAATACAACGTCGCCGGCTGTTTAGCAAAGTTGAAGAAGTAAAGCCTGTCGATTGTGCCGAAAAGCCAGGCAATTTCAAAGCTGGGAAAAGCCATCAACTCAAGATCAAGCCATGCATCTGTGTAATTCACAAGGCTATCCCTCATACATTCTGCAACAACAGTCATGTTGCCCCTTAATTGACCTATGTTTTCTCCAAACCTGAAATTTGTTTTTTCCATGCACTCTGGCATGATTTGTTTTGCAAGCAGTGTGTTGCTTCCTATTTGGTAAAACCCTAAAAAGTTCTTGAACTTTTGTGGTGCTTCTGGTGAATGCGGCAAGTAACGCTGTATGCTTAATGCGAACAAGCCTGAAGCAACAACAGCAATGATGGTTGCTGCAATCAAAAACCACTGTGCTTTTTTGCTCAAAACATTAAGCAAAACCTTAAGCTTAGCCATCTTGCTTCTTCACCCACCTCTTTTAATCTTTATTATAATTTTAACAATGATTTTAAATTTTTAAAACTTTCTAGCTTTTTGCTTTCGCTTAAGTTTAAAAATTAAGTTTAAAAACACACACACCATTAGCAAAATCATGTATGCATTCATATTTGGCAGAGACAAACTGCTTGGCTTTATAGAACTCATAAGCTGGTTAAAAGCAAGAAGCATTGATTATAGCATGATTAACTATGCCGAAGACTTTAGTTATTGCATCATTGCTGTTGACGATGCTGTTATTGACGAATTAACAACTTGGATTGCTGGTACAGTGAAGATTGTTAAGATTACATGTTTCTGGCATAGCATAGAAAGCATAAACATTGAAGAACTAACTGCAGTAGTAAATGCAGTTATAAACGATAAAATAAACTATGGTATAAATATTTTTGTTAATGCAAGCAGAAAAAAACGCGAACAAATTTATAGCATTATAAAACAAAAATTCAAACAGTTTTTTAATGCAAACAAATGCAAAGCAAGGCTTGTTATGCCAAGATTGAAGCACAAGCTGCATTACTTACAGCCAAAAGAAATAATAACAAAAAAACTTATTGAAAGCAAGACAGATTTTTGTTTTTTCATAAGTGAAAGTGTTGTTTATGCAGGTTATACAGTAAAGCTAATCAATCCTGAGCAATTTAAACAAAAAGATCAAGCAAGAACAGCAGTAAGCATTGAAGCAATGTCACCAAGACTAGCAAAGATACTAATTAATCTTGCTGGTCTAAAACAAGAAAGCTTTATGCTTGATCCATTTTGCGGAATTGGCACAGTATTGGTTGAAGCAACCTTGCTCGGCATAAATGTTGTAGGCACTGATATAAATGAAAACAAGATCAATGCGGCAAGACAAAACGTTAAAGCAATAACAAGCAAAACTGTTCCTGTTATTAAGGCGGACGCTACAAAACTAGCAGAAATCCAAGCAGGGCTTATGCAAAATGCAAAGTTTGATGCTATAGTCACAGAGCCTTATCTTGGACCTTTACTTAGACATTTACCAAGCTATAAACAGGCAAAATTATTCAAGCAAAAGCTTGAAAAGCTATACAATGCTTTTCTTGATCAAGCGGCAAAACTGCTGAAGCAAAAAGCAAAACTTGTAATGATTGTGCCGTATTTCAAAACAAAAGGAAAGAAAAAAAGAATTGTTAATATAAATCTGAAGTTTGAGCATTTTCGCATTTATAACGCCATCGCCGAATACAAGCCAGATGCAATACCAATCACTTACAATACAAAAACAAAAATAGGACGGCTTATTTATGTGTTAGAACGATGCTAAAACCACCTTTGCAAGCTTGTTTGTTTCGCTTCTTCTCTTGCTTTTGTAAGCTTTTCTAAAGCATGGGCAATTCTGTCTTCGCTGAATTCGTGCTTGTCGACAAGTAATTTTTTTATTTTTTCTGTGTTGGGCTGGCCAAATTTTATGTTGTATTTTTCTGTTACGTTTGGTTTTTTAAAAATGCTAAATACTTCCTGCCAATCAAAATCGAGTTTTTGTTTAACAGCATTAAAAATCTGTACTGGTGTTTTGTACTGCTTTATTAACTGTAAAGCTTTTTTAGGCCCTATACCTTTTACACCATGCGGATTAAAGTCTGTTCCAACAAGGATAGCAAGACAAATAAGTTGATCATGATTAATTTGCAGGCTGTTGAGCAATTGTTCAAGCTCTATTAGTTCTGGCTGAACAGGAACAAACGCACCACTGGCTAGTTTGCGTTTTCTTGCTAGTGTTACATTTTGCACCAATCGTGGAGCACCAAACACTAATGCGTCATAATCTTGGCTTGCTACAGCATATGCATCATTGCGTTTAACTATGAATGCTGCTTGAGCTTCTCCTTCGCTTGGCGCTTGCACATAAGGCAAACCCATAGCATCAAGTAACTGCTTTGACTCATCAACCATCTGCTTTGTTAGCTTTACAGTCTGTCTTGCATATTTTGCTGCTTCTTCAATGTCGCCTGTTTCTTTTGCTTCGACATATTTTTGCATTGCTTTTTGCTTTGCTTCTTCTCTTTGCTGATGTTCAGCATGCTTTAATTCAGGAGGCTTACCATCAAAGACAAAAACAGGCTTTATGTTCTTTATTAGTAAATTAATAGTTCGGTAAAACAAACCGCTAAGATGGCTGGTTATATTGCCTGCGCTATCCATTAATGGAGTGCCGTCAGGTTGTCTTATGTTTGCTAGAAATTGGTAAAGTGTGTTGTATGCATCAACAGCGATTATTTTGCCAGAAAGTTGCTCAAGCGTGATTTCTCGCTTTGGTACAATACTTCCTATAGCAATACCCATACACAGAAAAGTATATAAAAATTTTTAAATGTTTGCCAACTTGCTAGCGTGCATATTTTTCTAATTCATAGGGATTAGGAACGCCGCACTGATAAAACAAGAGTGGCACTTTTACTAAACTATCATCAGGATTTGTATCACGTTCTTTTATCATTGTTGCTATATCATTGGCAGTGAGTCGTCCTTTGTAGCCTTGACTTCGTAATTCTTTCAAGTATTCTTGAGCCAATCTGTAATAATCAACAGTATCTACTACAATTGTTTCCCATTGTACATGAGTGTTAAAGTAGTTACGTTCCTTTACTTCCATGGTGACAGCAAATCCTGCTAAGCCAACCCCACCAAAAAGTAAAACTAGGTCAATGTGATTGCTTAAGTAGTTACAAAATTGCTTAACTTTGTTTGCTAACTTTTTTATTTTTCCCATAAATTTGCATAGCATTAATGGTTTAAAAAACTTTCGTTTTTTTGCTACTCTATCATGATAGCAGAGTGGATTTTAAATAGGTTGTTAAATGTGTATGCAATTATAAGGCAAAGTTGAAAAGTTGCAAAGCTATGCAAAAACTTATAAAAACAAACTGCCTAAGTAGTGCATGCAAAAACTGAGGTTCTTGCTTTATGATATAGATTATGTTGATTTTAATAGTCAAAGCTATATTAGACTTTGGGGTATAAGCAATGGTAAAAAATGCTGTTTTCTTGATACATGCGATGTTTATTTCTATGTTTTGCCAAAACAAGACAGTAAAGTTATCGCAGCTTTAGTTAAAAAAATCGAACAAGTGCAAGTCGAGCATGCAAACAGAATTGCAAAAGTAACAAAGGTGGAGGTTGAAGAGAAAAATTTTATAGGCAAACCAGTTAAAGCGATAAAAGTATATGTTAGCAATCATAAAGACTTACAAACAATAAAAGATATTATCAAGCAATTTGATGGTGTTGAGGACAAACAGGAAGTTGACATTAGTTATGTAACACGATATTTACTTGAAAAAGATATTGCATTGCTCCATGTTTATGAAGCAGAGATTGAGCCAGAACATTTCGGCATTGCCGATATAGAGGGTAAAATAAAAAGCATTAAGCTTGCGAGCAATCAAGAGGAAGCAGAAAAGTTTATGCCAAAAATTCTTGCATTTGATATTGAAGCGAGCGAATTTGAAATTGGAAAAGGAAAAATAGTTAGCATTGCTTTAGCCAATGCTAGCTATAAAAAAGTCATAACATGGAAAAAACTAAGCAAAAAACCAGACTTCGTTGAGTATGTGCAAGATGAAAAAGAACTGCTGAAACGTTTTATAGAAATTGTAAAGGAGGAAAGACCGGAAATACTTGTTGGTTATTTCAGTGACGGTTTTGACATGCCATACTTAAGAGCAAGAGCAGACGAAAATAAATTACAGCTAACTTTAGGTTTAGACAACAGCAAAGTCAAATTTGTTAAAGGTCTAGTAAGCTCTGCAAAAATAGCTGGGATCGTGCATATAGATTTGTTCAAGTTTGTTAGTAATATTATTGCTACATCATTAAGAAGTGAAACATTAACGCTGAATGAAGTTGCAAGTGAACTAATAGGAGAGGAAAAAATCAAGATAGATTTAGGTAGCGTTATCAAACAGTTAAAAAACCACAACATTAAAGAGGAAGAATTGCTAAGGTTTTTTGCATACAATTTACAAGATGCTATTTTAACGTCAAAGCTTTTCATGCATTTATGGCCTCAAATAGCAGAACTGACAAGAATTGTTGGTGAACCATTATTCAATGTCGCTAGAGCAAGCTACAGCCAGTTAGTTGAGCATTACATCATGCATAACCTAAAACAATTTAACGAGATAATCCACAATCGCGCTACTCGGGATGAAATACAACAACGTAAAAGTCTTCCAAAGTATGCAGGAGCATTCGTATTGCAACCTAAACCAGGTCTTTACGAAAACATTGCTATGTTCGATTTCCGTAGCCTATATCCAAGTATAATTACAAGCTTTAATATATGTGTATCAACAATAACAAGCAAGCCAGAAAACAAAAACAACTATTATGCAACACCAGAGTTTGTGCTGGACAACAAAAAAGTTGTGTTTTATTTTGCTAAACCAAATCTAAAGCCTGGTTTTATTGCAAGCATACTCAAGCAGCTAATGAAAAAACGTAATGAAGTGAAAGAACAATTGAAAAAGCAAAAGACACCATTGTTAAAAGCAAGGTATCAAGCACTAAAGACATTGGCTAACGCAACTTATGGTTATTTTGCTTTCTTTGGTGCTAGATGGTACAGCAGAGAGTGTGCAGCAAGCATAACAGCATTTGGCAGACACTACATAAAACAAGTTATGAACGACGCCGAAAAGCATGGGTTTAAGGTTGTCTATGGCGACAGTATTGCAGGAGATACAAAAGTAATTATAATGAAAAATAATCAAGTATATGAAATTGCTATTGAGGATCTTTTTGAAAAAATAGATCAAATTAATGATGGAAAAGAATACAACTTCAAGAAAGATATAAAAGTGCTTACATTAGACAGCAAAGGAAAATGTGTATTCAAACCTATTAAATTTGTTATGAGGCATAAAACTGATAAAAAAATGTATAGGGTATATTTTACTAATAATTGGTACATAGATGTAACTGAAGACCATTCTTTAATAGGCTATTTAACTAAAATCAAAAAAAGAAATATTGTTGACAGGCTAGTAGAAGTGAAGCCTACAGAAATTCACACGAAAGTTAACAGTATTGTTAGTTTAAAAAAGATTCCAATTCAAAATCGAAAAAGTATGAATTGGCCGCGTGTGGTTTACGAATTTATAGGGTATTTTATAGGAGATGGCAGTTTTGATAAAAGAGAATATCACAGAAAGGATTATTATTTAGATATTTCGTTTGGTAAAGATAAACACGAGCTAATAAAAAAATTGATTATACCACTTAAAAAATTAGGATATGTAAAAAATTATTGGGAAAAGAAAGGAAGAGAAGGCGATATAAAACTAAATGGAAAAATTGTGGATTTAGTAGCAAAATATTTTAAAGATGAAAATGGAAAAAAATGCATTCCTACATGGTTATTGAAAGAAAAAGAAGGGAATATTGCAGCTTTTTTAAGAGGGCTTTTTTCCGCAGATGGAACAGTAATGCAAAGAAAGAAAGGTATCATCATTAAATATAATTCTATAAATAACGAATTTATCTTAATGATAAGAAAATTACTTTTTGCTATTGGTGTTTCTAATTCTTGTTTTTCAGAAACAAACACTAACAAATACAAATCAAAACATAAAATATACAGCACAGGCAGTATTTCTAAGGCAGTAATCATAAAAGATAAGGATACATTTATGAAGAAAGTAGGTTTTTTGATAGAAAGAAAAAATAAACGAGCAAATGTAAAATCTAAATCCTCTATCAAGAAAAATATTAAACAATTTGAATTTGATTTACAATCTGTTAAAAAAATCGAGCCTATTAAGTATGAAGGTTATGTTTATGATATAGAGGTAGAAGGAACACACAGGTTTTTTGCAAATTATGTGCTGGTACATAATACCGATAGTCTCGCGATTGTACTTGATAAAAAAACAAAACAAGATGCATTGGCATGGATGAAAAAAATAAATGACGAATTGCCAGGTGATATGCAGCTTGAGTTAGAAGCATTTTACGAGCGAGGTATTTTTGTTACTACCCGCGCTGGCACTGTGGGGGCTAAGAAAAAATATGCTTTTATTGATGAAAACAACAATCTGAAAATTCGTGGTTTTGAAACAGTACGGCGAGATTGGTGTAAACTTGCCAAAGAAGTACAGGATAAAGTGTTAAGTATGATACTACAAGAAGGAAATGCGAATAAAGCATTAGAGTATGTACAAAGCATAATAGCCAAATTAAGAAAAAAACAGATAAGCATTGATAAGCTTATCATAAAAACACAAGTGAAGAAAGCACTAACGAGCTATGAAGCAATAACACCTCATGTTGTAATAGCAAGAAAGCTGAAACAGATGGGCATACCAATTAGGCCCGGCAGCGTTGTTGAATATGTGATTGCTGAAACAAAAAGTAAAAAAGCGTTGATAAGAGAAAAAGCAAGATTGCCTGAAGAAGTGAGGCCTAATGAATATGATGCTGATTACTATATTGAGCATCAAATTATCCCTGCTGTTGAAAATATTTTTGCCGTGTTCGGCATTAGTAAAGAACAATTAACAAAAAGACAGCGTACATTATTAAGTTTTTAAAAATGTCAGTAAAGATGAGCAGCAATAAACTTAGCGAGGTTTTATCAAAACTGAAATACAAACCAAAACAAGAATTCATCGCCAGATTGCAAGAATTACTGCAGGACGAAATAGTCGATTTTTTCGAGTGCATGCTTAAACAACTACCAACGAGCATTCGGGTTAATACGTTAAAAATTGATGTAAATGAAGCACTAAGTATAATGCAAAAATGGCAACCAAAACAAGTGTTTAATAGCTATCCTGAAGCACTCATAATACAAAAACAATATCAACCAGGCGAGCTAGGCAACAGTATAGAACATAAACTTGGTTATTTTTACATACAGGAAATAAGCAGCATGCTTGCTGGCATTGCTGTTGATGCTAAACCTTACGATGTTATTGTTGATGTGTGTGCTGCACCAGGAAGCAAAACAACACAAATTGCAGCAGCAATGCAAAATAAAGGGTTGATAATTGCTAATGATGTTAGGAACGATCGCATAAAAATTCTATTAAGCAATATTGAGCGTATTGGTGTAAGCAATTGTATAGTCACAAAAATGTCTGGCATAAAATTGCTTGAAAAGCTCCCAAAGCTTGAAAAGACAATGCAAATAAAATTTAACAAGATCTTGCTTGATGTGCCCTGTAGCGGTGAAGGAACAATACGCAGCAATCAATACATCTTACAAATGTGGAACATAAATATGATAAAAAGGCTTGCAGCTTTACAGAAAAAATTGTTGCATGCAGCATTATTAAACGCAAGCAGCGGAACAGAAATAGTGTACAGCACTTGCACGCTAACGCCAGAAGAAAATGAGGAAGTTATACAATACGCATTAGACAATTTTGACGTGAAATTAGTAAAACCGAAACTGCCATCAGAGTTAAAGCTAAGTAGCGGCATTACTGAATGGAAAAATAAAGTATTTAGTAGTGAGATGCGAAATGCTGTACGATTATGGCCACACCACAACAATACAGAAGGATTTTTCATTGCTAAACTCGTCAAGCTTTAGCAGAATGAGTAAGCAAAACAAAAAGCAAACAAGGCAAAACCAAATCGTTGTGCTTAGCAGAGCTAAGAAAAAACAAATAGCTGAACAACTTAAACAGTATTACGGCATAATTTTGCCTGATTGCGTTCTAGTTGCAAGTGGAAAGCAAAAGATTTGGATACTTACTGCTGGCATTAAATCTTGGCAACTGCGTGTTTTACTTAATAAGCTTAATGTTCAAGCTGTTGGGCTTTATTTTGTAAACCAGAATGAAATGCGGTTAAGTTTTGATGCAACACAACTAATGAAATCGCAAATAAAAAATTATATTGAGCTTAATAAACAACAAACAAAACAATGGTTTGAGGGCTTAGCTATAGAGCTAAGCGAACAACAACAAAAAATAGCGAAAAAGCACAACTTCGTTGTAGTATTATGTGATTTTGGAAACTTTAAAGAATATGCAGGCTGTGGCAAAATAATAAACAACAAACTTGCTAATTTTGTGCCAAAAGAAAGAAGAATGCTGAAGATGCAAAAATAAATGTAAAAAAAATGCAAAAATCAATATGGATAAAGAACAACTAAATAAATATAAACTCGCTGGAAAGATAGCAGCACAATTACTTAATTATGCAAAAAAAATATGTAAGCAGGAAGTAAAGTTAATTGATATTGCAGAAAAAGTCGAAGAAAAATTACTTGTGCTTAATCAAAAATACAACTGTAATGCGAGATTTGCATTTCCTATTAATATAAGCATCAATGAGATAGCTGCTCACTATAGCCCTACACATAATGACAATACTTTAGCACATGGCTTAGTTAAAATTGATTTAGGTGTACACATTGACGGTTTTATTGCTGATACTGCATTAAGCGTTGATTTGACTGACGAGCAAGAACATAAAGAGTTAATTAAAGCAAACAAAGAAGCATTAGAAAAAGCGATAGCAATCATTAAAGACGGCGTAAGCCTCTATGACATAGCAAATGTTATTGAAACTAAAGCAAAACAATCCGGTTTTAATGTTATTTCTAATTTGACAGGCCATGAAGTAAAACAATACAACTTGCATGCTGGCTTAACAATTCCAAACGTAACAAAGGACATTAATGATTTAACATTAAAGCAAGATCAAGTAATTGCAATAGAACCATTCTTTACTTATGGTGTTGGCTATGTTAGAAATGCTGGGCCAAGTTGTATTTTCAAGCTGCAAGAAGAAAAAATATTGCGTGACAAACAATGCAAACAATTGCTTAGTTTTATAAAACAAAATTATGATAGCCTGCCATTTTCTTCAAGATGGCTTGTTAGACAATTTGGAACTTCTGCATTGTTAAGATTAAAGCTGTTGCAAATGTTAAAAGCAGTATATAACTTTCCTGTACTCAAAGAAATTAGCAACAGTCCAACATCACAATTTGAGCATACAATGATTGTAACGAAAGACAAAGCTTTGGTTACAACAAAACAAGAATAAAACAAAAAATTAGATTTTTTTCTTAAGGTTTTTTAACTCTTTAATTAATTTCTTTTTAATATTCGCGAATTGTTTAAAATTTAATCCAAAATAATCATGGTCTTTAACATTTATCTTAGAAATTGTATTTATTAGCATATCTAAAAGTTCTGGCTTATTTATTTTTTTAATTATGTTTACATATTTTTTTAAATTAACACCTTTAATTAACAGAAGCATTATATCATAAGCGTCCTTCTTTGCTTTGATTCCTTTTCTTTCTTTTAATGCTTGTTGCTTAAGTATAACTAAAACTTCCATAGAAGGAACTTTAAAGCCTTCCACAATCTTGTATTGCTTGAGCAATTTTTCTAATGGAAAGAGTAAGTTTGAATAGAAAGGTACATAAATATCAATATCAAAAAAATCTTGTTTTATTTCAAACTTTTTTAACCTTTCATTTTTTTCAACATTAAATTCCCTTTTTAATTTTTCAAGCTCAGAAAAATCCACAACAATATCTATATCTTTTGATTTGTATGCTTTAGTCCATAAGTAAACAGCCCACCCACCAATAACTACAAAATCGAATTTTTTGTTTAGTTCTATTAAAGCATTCCAGCTTTTGTTTATTATTTCCTCATTCCAAAATTCCTTCATTTTTTAAATGCCTTTCCAAAGCATTTAAAAATTCTTTGGCATACCATTCTTTTAAATTCCATAAATCTATATAAAGTAAAGGCAGGCTAACCTTATTTTTCATTTCAAATTCCTTTTTTAAAATAAACACATTCGGCTTTTTATTTTCTACGTTAAATCTAGATTTAATCTCTTGCAAGGTTTGTTGATCAGCATAAATATAAATTTCGCTATAATTTGCAGGAGATTCATTAAAATAGAGCCTATATGCTGTGTAAGCTGTAAAAACAACTTTGTTTGGCATTAAACATTCTATTTTTTTTACAGGCAAGTCAACATAAAAAGAATCAATAGCATCTTTGGATAAATTTCTTTTTATACATGCATATAGTAATATTTTTTTAACATCAAGAACAATAAAAGAGAATCTCTTAATTTCAATTGCACCCATCTCGTAAAGCTTTTTCACAATAGAATTGACTAGGCCAATCGAAATACCTATTTCTTTCGCTAATTCTTTTTGCTTAAACTGTTTTTTCCCTTTGAAACATTTCTCAAGCAATTTTATTAGGAAAATTTCTGTTTTTTTCATGTTTCACTTCTTAGAATTTTTTGTTTATAAATGTTTCGTTTTTTTATGAAAATTTTTTAAAGTTAAAATTCAAACTTTTTAAAAATTTTTAAATTAACAAAGTTTCTCTGATTTTAGCTTCAGTATAGCTTTGGCTATATCGTTTGTTTCGCTTAGCGCTTGTTTTGCTTGTTCATAACTGCAGTTAGTTTGTTGCATTACTAATTGAATGTCTTCTTCACTTATTGCGTTTTGTTCAGCTTTAGCTTGCTGCTTGTGCTGCTCAGCTTGTTCTTTTATGTTGCCTGTTATTTGCAACATTACTTGGCCTTGTACATTAAGCTTAATTACTTCTGGTTGTTGCACAATTATGTTTTTATTATCACATTCTATAATTACTTTGTGAGCTTTAATACTTTCTTGTTTTATGTTAAGTTGTTTCATTACCCTTGCGAGATCTTTTGGATTGAAAAACATTTTAACTTTGTTTATTTGGCTTTTTAACTTGTTTGTTTATCTCAGTACAGCTGTTAATATCAGCTCAAGAATGATAAATAGTACTATTGCTGCTATAACGTGGGCTGGCTTAAGCTTTATTTTGCTTGTTTCTTCATCATAACGTAATAGACCTCCGTAACTTACGGGCAAGTTTATTTTTTCTGCCATGTTTTTCTTTTGTTTTTACCATATAAAAATTTTTGGTTAAGCCACTTTACAAGTTTTTCTTTTTCTCTTTCAAAAAGCTTATATAGCATAGTTTTATTGATTAAACTGATGTCTAAACAAAAGTCAACTAAACTTGTTAGTGGCAAAGTGAAACAACAACTTCAAAAATTGGCAGAAAAATATGAAGCTAAATTAGATGAAGAAAGCCATAAACAAGAAATAGCAAAAAACATAAAGCAAAGATTAACGCAAGAGCAAATAGTAAAAGCAGCCCCAGTCGAAGATGTTCATGATACACATTTTTCATATGTTACTGCAAAACATGAAGTGCACAGACCGGAATTAGCAAAACATGTTGTGCCAGCAGAACAGGCTGGTAGTTTTGCTAAACCTACTCGTTATGACTTAGAACAAGAAAAATTGAGCGATAACGAATTCAAACAATCAATTGCACAACTAGATTTTGCTTCAATAAGAGAAGCCATAAAAAAAAGACTTGAAGCAGCCAAACCTAAAGTAAAGCTACCAGCAGAATTGGCTAACCGCGTTTCAAGCGGTATAGTTGGTTTTGATAAACTTATTGCTGGAGGTTTTGAACAGGGTTCAGTTAACTTAATTAGTGGTGGTGCAGGCAGCGGTAAAAGTATTTTTTGCATGCAATTCTTGATGCAAGGAGTAAAGCAAGGCGAGGCTGGAGTTTACATTACATTTGAAGAAAGCAAAGAAAAATTTTGCAAACACATGTTTAGATTTGGTTGGGATTTAAAAAAGCTTGAAGCAGAGGGAAAATTTGTATTGTTGCAGTATACACCAGCACAAATCAAGAAAGTGCTTGAAGAAGGGGGTGGCGCAATTGAAGCTGTAATCAATAAAATCAATGCTAAACGGTTGGTGATAGATAGCTTAACAGCCTTTACATTGCTTTATGAAAACGAACTTGCTGCGAGGGAGGCCGTACTTAGACTATTTGAATTTTTAGCAAGACTTGATTGTACTGTGCTTGTAACAGCTGAACAAGAACTTGATCCTGATAAACATACTTCTAACATGCTTGAGTTTGAAGTCGATTCAGTAATACTACTGTATTATCTTAGAAAAGGGAATGCTAGAGTTAGAGCTATCGAAATTTATAAAATGCGTGGAACAGACCATGCTAAAGGTTTATTTCCTATGCGTATAACTTCTAGAGGTATTGTAGTATATCCAGAACAAGAAGTATTTTAAAAATAAAAAAATAAAAATTAAAAGAAGAGCTTAAGTTGGGCTTATTCAACCTTTGTTATTACTTGTCCAGTCTTTGTATGCGTTATTCCAGATGGATCTTTGTAAGATATTATTATGTCCTGTTTTATTCTTGTTCCTGATGTAAAGCTACATCCTGTTAATGTTATTCCATCGCTGCCACCTAGTACTGTTCCATCTGCCCATGTATCGTCACCATCAGCTTCGCTACTTTGATTGCATGTGGAAAAGCTAACACTAACGCTTGACAAATCTTTACCCATACCATTACGCAATATGAATGTTGCTGTTGTTGCATTAACCTTAAAATCGTCACAGCTAATTCCTGGTGCTATTGTACAGCTTTCTGGTGCAAATCTCTGCGGATTTAAAATACCGAAATAAGCCAATGCTGCAATCGCTATTAACACTACTAATATAGCCCAACCATAAGTCATCATAAACTCAAGAGCAGCTTGCCCTTTTTTCTTCATTTTTACCTCTTTTTTTTAGTTAGTTTTATTTTTGTTTTAATTTTAAGAATCGATATATATTTAAATGTTTCGAGCACTTTGTTTTTCTCTCCTGTCAGGAAATATTACTGTTATTTTTTAGTTAATCTTATAAACCTGTATGATTTTTCCTATGCGAAAAAGAGGTGCGAAAATGATAAAATTAAAGCTTAAAGCGCAAGCAAGTTTGGAGTATTTATTCATTATAGGCTTTTTTCTTTTATTAGCTATACCTATGTTTTTTTTTGCTTATAGCCAAGCAAATTGGTATAATCGGTATAATCTTTTATATGATGCTGTATCAACTATTGCAAGTACTGCCGATGCTGTGTGTGCTCTTGGTGAAGGTAGTTTGCGTTACGCAATAATTGAACTTCCGTATGGTATAGATTATGTTAACATAACCAATAAACAAATTATTTTGCATACATCACGATTTGGTGATGTGTATGCTGAAACAAAATGTAATGTTGAAGGTAACTTTAGTGTTACACCTGGAATTAAGCATATCCCTATTATTAAACAACAAGGTAAAGTAATTATTGGCAATGTTACTATAGCACCAACTCCTGAAGAGGATGTTCCTATCATTACATTTGTTCCACCTACACCTGCTGATGGTGCTACAGTAACTACTGATTATGTCTTTATTAACACAACCATAACAGATAACGATGGTATAGCTCAAGCATTACTTGAGTGGAATGGTGTAAATGAAACAATGTTAAGCTCTGGTAATATTTTTTACAAAAATAAAACAGGATTGAGTAATGGGGCGTACACATATAGAGTTTATGCTCAAGATGGTGAAGGCAATTGGAATTCAAGCGAAACAAGAACTGTAACTGTAAACAAAACATACATAACATGTGATATATTTTATGGAACTGCAACAGAAAATAATAATGCTATCAATCCTAATAATGCTTTAGCATCAGATGATGCTTATGCAGTGCTGCCAAATAATGGTGATTGGGTTAGGGTTACTACATTTGATTTAAACAATGGTAAAAATAAAGGAAACATCACAAGTGTCGAAATTGCTATGGAATACCATAGAGAAGGTAACTATATTAATGATCGTATTTTACTTGCTTATTATATTAATACTACCCTTGGTTCAACCTATAGCTATTATGGAGATGCAGCAAGTGATACTATAGTATATCTCAATGTAACTTCTGACAGAGTATGGACATGGAGCGACATACAACAGTTAAAAATTCATTCAGAATATGCAAGGCGTGGTAGTCAAGATGCGCTTGACTGGTATGTTGACACATTGTTTGTAAGAATATGTTATTACACATGGTAAACCCAAATTATCCAACAAATACAAAATGAAATTTGTAAAAAAAGCACAAGCATTAAGCACAGAAGCTATAATGGTTTTTGCTTTGCTAGTACTTTTCTTTACACTCATTTTTGCCATAACCTTTAATGAGAACATTAAGTTGAATAAATATAAGCGATGGCAATCCCAACATGATGATTGCATAAAGCTTAGCCAAGCAATTGATGCAGCATTTTTACATTCTTTTAGCATAATCTTAAGAATTAGCAATAATGCGACGATACAAGACAACTCTATTGTAGTTGGTGATGTAACCTGCACTTTTGCAGGTATTGCAAATACCACTACTTTGACAAGCGGAAATGTTTTAATTAAAAAACAAAACGAAATAGTTGTATTGCAAAATGTGTAAAAAATTTCAGAAACAGTTTAAGTTAAGTAAAATTAAGCCAAACAATGCACAGGTTATAAGTTTAGATTTGATAATCGCATGTGTTGTTTTTATGCTTATTGTGGCGTTGTTTTTTTCTTTTATGTACATACATTATTCAAGATATAATAAACAATACATGCTTAGCGAGATGCAAATAATTGCATACAACATTCTTGATTTTCTTTGCAGCTATTCTGGAAATCAAACAAAGCAGATAGGCTTAGCATACAACTATTTGAATTTATCACAGCAAAAGCTTAACACATTTCTTGCTTTAACGCCAGAGCAAGTTGCTGAAAAATTCAACATTAAAAGATTCGATTTTTATTTCGAAATAGCTAATAATAATACAATTGTTTATAGCAAAGGAACGAAGAAAACTCTTGACGAACTGCAGAATAAACAAGCAATAGCTTTAACAAGAACTGTAATGTTAAATAACAGTTATTTTTTGATGACAATCATATTGTATGAGAAATAGTAGAAAAAATAATCAAAAATATCAAAAATCAAAATGGGTAAAACAAAAAGAAGAAAAGAAAAAAACGTTGTAGTGAAAAAAATAGCGAAAAAAACAGGCAACATTATAAGTATAGATGCTATGGTCGCTGTATTTGTATTTTTTTCGATTCTTGCTGCTAGTTACATGCTTTTCAATAAGCAACAACAGGATGTTGAGTTATTGCTGCAAGCTAGCGATATAGTAAGTTTACTCGCTTACAATACAACGTTTAATGAAACAGCTGTTAACAACACATTAAATGAGTTGCTTGATGTTAATTCTAATAACCTTAATATCGCATTAAATGTATCTATGCAAAACGGTTCATTTTTTGAAATTAACACTGTACCAAATACAACTAATGAAATTGTTAGCGGCGAACTTGTTTTTGTTACATCTAGCAATGAATTTGGAAAAATTAAATTTTGGGCATGGAGACCATGAGATTTATGCAGAACAAGAGGTTAGCCAAGAAAGCCATATTTTTGAGTTTATCAGCCTTATTGTTAGGTCTTGTTATAGTTAATCTAGCATTTTTAGCATCACAACAATATATAGATGCTAGTGCTGTATTGAATAACATTTACGCAGAAAAATCAATTCATAACTTGTTCAACAGCATCGAATATGGATTAAATAAACTCATGCGTAACTCTGGTTGGGACTTCAAACTTAATACTAGTGCTGTGTCTATAACACAAATTTTGCCAACCACAACATATGATGATGAACATTCTGCATATGTCGATTTTATTAATGACAATACTCAAGCTAATTATACCAGCGATGATTTGCTCATAAAGATCTATCCACAAAACATTTCCTATACAAATCCCACAGCACGGCGTATAAGCATAGAACCAACTACAGACATGCAGTTTTATGATGTTAACATAACCGTTAATGCTGATCTTGCTTTATGTGACTGGCTTTTTTCGTCTTCTGGAGATTTTCCTGTTCATATAGTAATTAAAGGCAATAATGGTGTATGTGAAACAACGCAAAGTATTGATGATAGTTCAACAAATGTGTATGGGGTAACAGACGATACTTTAACGCAGATTATAACAATCTCTATTTCTGGAAATGTGATTGACGTTTTATTTTCTGCTGGTGTGGATTATGCAAAAGTAATTGATACTCTTGGCCTAAACAATGCTGAAAAACTGGTGTATGAAAGTGATACAATAAACATAACAAGTGAGACAAATATAAACTTAAGTGCAAACCCTAGAGTTTATGCATGAGTATAATATTTCCTACTTTTGGGAGTAACGAGAAATTTATAAACCTTTAACGCTGTAAGCCTATATGCCAACAAAAACAAAAAAACGAAAAAAGCATAAGCAGCAAGCTTTACATTCAAGTTATCATATTATACCAAAACCAAACGCAATGCCTGAGGTTGATGTATATCATTTTACAATTATGTTATTGCACTCTTTTGTTATCTTTTTTATTTTATTGGCAGCATTTGATTTTTTGGCTTTGTCAACTGGAATAAAACTCAACCCAGCATTTTCTAACCCAGTTGGTTACTTCATCAAGCTTGTTACAGCTATAAGCGAAACGAACATTAAAAATTATAATTATTCAAATTTACCAATACAAAATATATCACAAGACAATACATCGCAATTTTCTCTTAACAGCCCGGCCCAGGTTACACTTTACTCTCCAGGAGAGTTCTTACACCTATATCCAATCTTACCATATATCATTGCGTTATGTTTGCTTGTTGTTTTTATTGTACTGCTTATAATTAAACTGGTTCATATAAAAAACAGGTATGTTTCAAGTTTTGAAACAACAAATGCAAAAACGAAAAACAAGATAAAAGTGAATAATAAAAAAAATGATAGAAGAATATCAAATGTTGTGAGAGCATTGAAGCAAAGAAAACAAAAAATGTCAAAAAAAGAATCTTTGCTAGATGTTGTGTACGATGTGTTAAGCAAATATAAACAAATAACTATGCAGCAGCTTGCTGACGGTCTAAGCATAGATAAAAACAAAGCAGAAGAACTAGCAAAAACTTTGGCTGATTTGGGATTAGCATCGATGCATTATGGTTTTCGCTCTATTGCCATTACTTTTCGTTCATAAATTTTTTATACTAGTCTTGCATTAATATACTATGAAACAAGTAAAAATCATGCTTGATCAAGCTTGTTCTTTAATTAAGCATGCTGATCATCTGGCATATGTCACATACAAGATTGTTAATGAACCAAAATTGCTCAAAAATATATTTGAAAAAATATGGCAAGCGACTCAGATTCTTGTTAAGGCCTTACTCAGGTATGAACAGTTATACAAACGTATAGATACTGCTTCGTATTCAGCATTTAAACGTATAGCTAATAAATATGAAATAAGTAATGTAGAACTAGATGTCATAGAAAAAATCTGGCAGTTAAATGATGCGATGAAAACCTCAACGATCGAGTTTAGCAGGCAAAATAAGCTTGTAATAATGAATGGTGGTTTTAGGAGCGTTTCTCTTAGTATTGATGATATAAAAGAATTTTTGCTTGTGTTAAAGATGGTAAATAAAAAAATAACAAAAAAACTATCAGAAGATGTTTTGCTTAAAAAGTATGGTTAATCGAAAGATTAAAATATTAGTATGCTTTTGAAAAGAACGCGAAATTTTGTCAAAGTGAGCAAAAAGCAAAAAAGTAATAAAAAGAGGAAAAAAGGAATTAAAGCTCTTAAGGAAAAAACAAAAATGTCTTTAAGAGAGATGGAGAAACAGTTTAAAAGGGCTGAGCATTTATTCTATACAAGTTTAAAATATACCAAAACAGGAGACGTAATAGTTAACATACTGAAACGATGGTGTGAAATGATTGAGGCTTCTATAGAAGCAATACTAGAAAAAGCAAAAAAGAAAAAACAAATAAAGGAAATTCCAAAAGCACCGCTTAAAAAGAGGCTTGCCGTGCTAAAGTTATTTCCGGACGAGCCTCTTGTTAAACAGGTTATGGATTTATACCTTATATTTAGGAATGTCGATAAATACAGAAAAATTGCTGAACATGAGTTTAGAAAAAACCTCACATTACATATATTTACAGAAAAGGATAAGTTGAGTATAAATTTTGATAAAATTAATGAATGGCACGAGCTAATACAGGCTTATCTTAAATTTGTTAAAAGTTATGCAAAATAAATATGGGCAAGGCAATAGCTGTTGTGTCAGGCAAAGGAGGGGTAGGAAAAACAACGTTTTGCTTAAACCTTGCTTTTTGCTTAACAAATCTTGGTAAAGAAGTTATAGTTGTTGATGCAAACATTACAGCGCCAAACATTTCTATATATCTTGGTAGTTTGTCTTTTTCTTTTACTTTGAACAATATACTTACTAATGCTTGCAATATTTATGATGCTATTTATGTTCACGATTCTGGCATAAAAATATTACCAGCTTCATTATCATTGTCTACAGCTTTTAATGCAAAGGCCAATTTTCATAATATTACAGAGGTTATTTCTGTGTTAAAGCAGTATTACGATTACATTCTAGTAGATTGTGCTCCGGGCTTCGGCGATGAGGTTATTCATGCGCTAAATGCTGTCGATGAAGTTATTGTGGTCTGTAATCCTGAATTGCCTTCGTTTACTGAAGCATTGAAGTCTATCGGCTTAGTTAAACAATTGGGCAAACCTGTGGCTGGTCTTATAGTGAATAAATATGACGCTAATTCAGAATTAGACATAGAAACAATACAAAAATTAAGCGAATGTAAATTACTCGGTGTTATAGATTTCAATAATGCATTTTCTATAGCTTTATGCAATAAATCTCTTGCTGTTCAATACAGTAAACAGCTTTTTAATTCTTTTAACAAAATAGCCATGAAACTCACTAATCAATACAGAAGAAACGTACTTTCTCGTATAATTGATTTCCTAAATATAAAATCCTGAATATTTTTGTTTATCATTTTTGTTTTTTATATCAATTATTTTATTAGCCCTTTAAGAAAATTGGCTACTTGACTGTTGTTAAACAGTGTTGATAACATCTTTCCATTATGAAATTCTGTAATCATAAAGAAGTTTTTTGCTATAAGCATTGTAAAGTCTATTGCTGGAAATATTTTTTCCTTTACCTTCGTTCCATTAAGCAAAAGTAATACTCTTTGATGTTCTTCATTATCAGATCTTATGAATATTACTTCTTCCTCTTTTGTTATTAAATGCTTTAGTTTTTCTTTCAACATAACTGGATTTTTTATTATTGCTACATTTGTTTTTTGCTCATCAACAACCTTTTCACCATTTTTGACTATGTTTAGGCATCTTTCCATCATTGTAATCTTTTTGTTGAACTTCTCTTTTAAGTTTGTTATAATGTGCTTTGGCTGAGTTGGAATACATTTTATTGGTGTTTCAGGAAGAATAAATATATATCCTTTATCTGATAACGATTCTATTACTTCGTAAATTTTACCGTAAGGAATACCTGTAGTCTCTTTTAATTGCTTTGCTGATGCCGGACCATTTTTTAACAAGCTTAGATATACAAGTGATTCATACTTAGTTAAGCTAAACTCTCTTAACAAATCTAGTATCTGTTGATCATCCACATTTACTAATTCAGATTTCATTTTTCACCTCTTTTGTCTTTTATTGCTAAATTTATTTATAAACATTTGTAAATTTCTCAACTGAAGGAAGGTAAAAAACATTTATAAATCATTTAGGAATTTTTTTTAATAAAAAGTAAAAATTTGAGAAAATGTTGTATGATTTCCATCCAAAACTACTGGCTTTTATGTATGAACTAACAAAACTTAAACATTTTGAGACAGTGCATGGAATAAGTAAGAAAATTTCTATTGAGTATAAAAACAAGAAGATTAAATTAACACCGAAGACAATTCAGAAATGGTTCAACCTGTTGTCGCAAAAAATTGAATTTCATGGCAAACAACTTGTAAAATTTTCATATTTTCCAACGTTTTTTTATGAAAAATTTGGTTTGAGACGGGTGTTCTTTTTTCATGAGATTAATAGTAATATAACAAAATTTTTGAATAATGTTTGGATAGACTATGCTTGTTGGCTTTATGATGTTCAAAAACTAAAATATGTATTGATGACAGCACATTTATTGCCTAAAACACTCAATGCTAAAGAGCTATCCAATAACTATATTGAAACGTTCAAAGGTTTCTTCTTCTGTTCGCCACTCCATAAAATAATTGATGCATCAGGTTATTTCTGTCCTGAAAAAAATGATGAAGAAATAATAACTGATAAATGTAAAGAATTTGAAGAGTTTGTAAGAAATTTGCCAAAGATTGAGATCAACCATTACATCAGGTATAATCCTTTAATAATCCCTGTGGTGTTTGAATATACTAAAGAGTGTTTTTCTTCACGTAAGGTTTGGTTTGAATTAAAAAGTAAGCTGGGCAGTAGTGTATGGCAATACATAAGAAAGAAAAAGAAAGAAAGTGACTGGGTGGGAATAAAAAAGGTACAGCAGGCTCTAGCTGATATTTATGCTGCCAATATCTTTCATCAGGTAAAGATAGAATACTTGCCACTAGAAAAAACAAATTTTTGTGTTTATGGTTTATGTAAAAAAACATGCATAAAAGAGATTATGTTAAATAGCGTAGTAGCTACATTCTATCCTTTGAGAAAACAAGATAAACTGTTTTTTGTTAGTCTTACAAACAATGAAGGATTAACAAATATCTTTAATTGCAAGTTGACTAGCTTATTTTTTCTTGATCATGCTAAATCTATTGAACTTATGCTCGCTACTTATAAATTCGATTATAGATTGTTTGATCCTGTACGCTGTAGATGGGCAGTAAAAAACAAAAATAAAAAAATAAAAAAGAAAAATTAAGATTATTGTAGAGTTATTTCTCTTATACTATGTGTTTCATAGACCATGTCTATACTGTTATATGCGTATGTTTCTGTTTCACCGTTAAGTTTGTACTTAACCAAGTAAATGTAATAGGTGTTATCTTCTTTTTCTGGTGCTGGCGGTCCTGTACCACTACCTCCATCAGGTATTATGATATCGAATGCACTGTATGGTGGTCCTGTACCACTACCTCCGTCAATGGGAACAAGACTTACTAGTGTCCATGGCCTTTCGTTTGGTTTTGGGCTATGTATTTCTATTTTATCTAGCCATACACATATTGTGGTGCATTCTCCGTTGCATTCTGTAAATTCTATGGCATTGTATGGGCATTTCCCACTATGCTTTATAGGGTTGCTGTATGCTACGCTCAATGTAATTGCCATAGATGCAATCAAAAATATAGCAAATACGAACTTTTTTGTGTTTTTCATTTTGTTATTTATAGTTCACATATATTTTATTTAGTTTACACTCCCATTAGGAGAGAAAAATTGACTTTTTTGTTTTGTGTTGGCTGCATTAGCAAAAAGATTAAGAAAAAAGGCGGTAGCCGGGAGTCGAACCCGGTCCTGGAGGGCCACAGCCTCCCGCGCTAACCGTTACGCTACTACCGCCACAGAATATATTTTTTTGTTAGGGTATAAATTTGTTTCGGTTTTTCAGCTTTTTATTGCTTATTAAATTTTTGATAGAATTAATCTTATTCTTTTGATAATCTCTTCTGTTCTGGCATTTATAGACATATACTTTATTGTTTCTATAACATAGCCAAATTTTTCATAAGCACTTTTTATTAGTCCCTCTAGTTGTTTTGCTTCTCTCCAATTTTCTCTTCTTTCGCTATCTTTTGAATATAGTTCTGCTGGCAGCAATTCAAGCAGAAACACAGCATCGTATCTGTCTTTTTCACAACTCTTTACAAGCTCAAGGAAAGGTTGTATATTTGCAAGATCATAGAATGCTATTCCATCAACAATACCCCTATCAAGCACGATTACAGTTTTCTTTGTTGTAGCGTAATCTTCAGCAATTTTCTCAAGCTTTAATTGTTCTTTCAATATTTCTCGCTGACGAAAATCTACATCATTTACTTTATTTACATCCTTTGCTTTAATTTTTCTGATTACCCTTCTCGCTGCTTCTGGGACAAGTATGAGTGTTGCGTTAAGTTCATCAGAAAAACCATAAAAAAGCTTATCTTCGTCTAAAATAACACTCTCTAAACAATACCTTTCTGCAATTTTTTTGATGACTGTAGTTTTTCCACAACCCGGTGCTCCTGTTAATACAATCTTAAATTTTTTCATCTTATTTTTTTGTTATTAAAGCATAATAGGCATGAGATTTGCATATTCCTGTATCATAAATTGCTTTGCTCTGCCTGGAATTTTCAATCATTTTGCAAACCCAACACTCTTCTGTACCAGGTTTAGCTTTCGCAATTAATCTTTTGGCCTCTTTTATTTCTTCATTACTTAGACCTTGTCCATAAGCATTTTTTTCCAACAATTCGAGCAACCTTGACTTTACCATTTTTTATGATTTTTTATTTTAATTTTGATAATTCTTTATTTCTTCTTCGATTATATTATCAACATATTCTTTTAACTTTCTTGGCATTTTGTTTATTATTTTTTGAATGATTTCTTTATTCTTTTTGTCCATGTTTTTCCACCTTATATGCAATACAGCCCAAACAAATCCATAATAAAAATCTTCCTGATAGTCTCTCGGAACGTACACATCTATGTCTTTCTCTATTCTTTGCATTATTTTTGAGATAATTCCATCAGTATACTCACACTTAATACGTTTCTCTAACCCTCGAGGACACTCTTTTATTATATCTTTTTTAATTAGTGAATATACAACATACAAACCTATTCCATAAAGACGTTTCTTTTTATAAGCTTTAGTTAGTATTTCATTTAATTTTTCATCATATTTCATGTTTGTTCCCATTTTATTAAAACAAATTTTGCTATTAAAAATTCCTTTTTTCTCCTTCGCGATTTCTAGGCCAATTTATACCTAAAATTCCACACCCTATCCAAATTATTTCAGCATTTTTTATAGATTCCTTGATATTATCTATGACTAAAATATACTTATCCGAGTCGTATATTTTATAATCTTCTTTATCAAGTTTGTTATCTATCATTCCCTCTAAATTTTCAACATATACACTAACGAAACCTGCTCCATAATCAACAAGAATCAACGTCTTATCTTTAAATGGCGAGAGTTCTTTTAATTTTTTGAAATGGATGGTTTCAAAAGAAATCGGAAATATGCTAGCTAAAAGCTTTGCCCATTCTTTTTTATCCTCTTTTTTTAATTTTTCTACTCTTTCCTTAAGCCCTTTTTTGAGATGTGTTGGTCCTGTCCAGTATCCCCTTATGACTCTATCTGCTTCTTCTGCAGCTTCTTCTAGTTTTTTGTAATTCTCTTCGCAAGGATGTTTTAAATACTCTATTAGCTCATCAAGATATTTCTTTACACGTTCTGCTCTTAACCGGTCTCTAGCTATATCTTCTAATGCTCCCGACATTTTTGTTTTATTATTTTAATTACAAATTTTGATAACAGCTGTATTTTTGTCCTTGGGAATTATTTCTACTCTATCGTTTGATTTAATTTTTTCAGTTGCATTGCCAGTTCCAACAACACAAGGGATGTTGTACTCTCTAGCAATGCATGCTGCATGACACGTTACACCTCCATGGTCTGTAATTATTGCCCTACAATATCTCGCATATGGTGCCATATCTGAAGTAAAATGTTCAACCACTAAAATTTTGTCGTTAACCTTACTGAAGTCTTGTTCTGTTCCATTTAGTATGTACGCGTCTCCTACAACTGGAAAGGGAAGGTATGCTATCCTTCCTACAATCTCTTCAGAGCTTGTCTTTTTCTTTCTCCAATCAGCATCTAACCAATTTTGCATTCCTAGTCTTAGCGCTTCTATCACATTAATTCCACGCATTAACATTAATCCGAACAGTTGCGCAATTAATTGGCCATAAGCTAAGATTTCATCATGTTTACTCCCGTATGGTCTAGCATTGGGGTTGAGATGATTATCATGTGTAATATGTTTGGCTATATCGCCTAATTGACTTGTAAAGAGAGCAAGTCTAAATTCAGCATCTTTTCTATCTTCACGCTTCATGATATCTTCAACCATTTTCATCAACGCACTAAAGTATGGTTGCATGCTGTCTAAAATTTGCTCGAGTTGTGATGGTGCTAACAATTTTCCTTCATTGCATGATTTTTCCATTTCATAATTGCATAAACCATAACGAGGATTGTGTAGTATTCTTTTTTCGCAAATTATTTGGGTTAAATCAAATGAGTGTATTTTTTTACCATAACTTTCTTGTATTTCCTCTACACTAAAAGGATAAATAACAAATTTTGCGTGTGGACACTGCACTGTATATGCAGGTGGTAATTTTTGAACGAAATTTTCCAAGTTTTTATTTTCAACTTTGAATTTAAGTAGGGGTTTTGTCATTTTCTTACTCAGTTCGGATTATAAATTTATGATTTTCTTGTTTTAACCTCTACAGGATTATTTTTAAAATCATTAATTGCCTCATCAATTATCTCTTCGAGCTTGCTTGCCAATTCAGGATATTCTCTTTTTAGTCTTTTAACATCTTTTTCAATGTAATCCTTGATTTCCTCTACACACCTCTCTCCACACTCGAAAGCTTGTCTTATAACCAAACGACTAAGACCATACTCTTCTACTTGACGTGGATGAAACATCCATCTTGATATCTTTTCCTCAATTTCACCAAATATTATCGATTTTTCATATTTAGGCGATCTTTTTCGATTATCCCTCTTTTCAGAAGTTCACTAACTAAATAAAATGGTATTAATTTTTCAGCACCTTCTGGAATTACAAGCCTTGAATCGTCTTTCATTTTTTATTTTTCAGTTTTTTTGTTTTTAACTTGCTTAAGTTTGTTAAAGTTAGTAGACTTGTACTTGCCATAAATTTTACTAACAAAAAAATGTGCACAGAGTTGTACATCAAAACATTTTAATAGTAGGCAAGTTAAAAGCTAGTAATGCTTGATGAAAAAACTAAACGAAAGATTATAGAGTTTGTTTCATTGCAGCCAAGAAGTATAGATGAAATAGCGAGACACATTGGTAGAAATTGGAGAACCGCTAATAGATATGTTGATACCATTGCCAAAGAAGGCATTCTAGCTGTTAAGGTGTTTAGGCAAGGAACTAGAGGTGCTTTAAAGGTTGTTTATCTTAATTATTTACCTCAGCACTTTACTGTTTTTCAGTCCGAACTGTATGAAGCAATCAAAGCTGGAAAAAACAAACAGGATTTTAGTCCGTTTGATATATGGCAGTATGTTGACAAAAACAAAAAGCAGGCTTTTCTTGAGCAACAGGAAGATGAAAGCAAACTAGCGCTTAATAAGGACTTGACACGTATTATAAAAAATACAAAAAAAGAACTACTAATTTTTTCAGGTAATCTTTCTTGGGCAAGGCTTGTGGCGGGTAAAACAAGCATGCTGTCAATATTTGAACAACTTGCTAGACGTGGTGTTGCTATCAATATTTTATGTAAGGTTGATATAGCGGCAATGGATAATGTTAGAAAAGTGCTTAACATAAATAGAAAATTAAAGAAAGAGACAATCAAGATAAGGCATAAGGAACAACCACTTAGAGCAGTTATTGTTGATAATGCCCTCGCTAGGCTTAAGGAAATAAAAGATCCTGCTGATTATAAGCGCGGCGAGTTGGATAAACGCACATACATTTTTTATGATATTTATGATGTTGAATGGATCTCGTGGCTGAAGAAGGTTTTTTGGGATATGTTCAGCAAAGCCATAAGTGCTGAACAACGTTTAAAAGAACTAGAGCGAATAAAGCGCTTACATCTCTAGCGTACAAATTTTGCAAGTCTTTTTAATGCTAAAAGTTTGTCTTTCCTTTTTAATTCAGCTTGCTGTATTGCATCCTGCAGAACAGCTATTGTTTTTTCATATTGTTTTTTATTTATTGGATATGGCACGCCGTCTTTGCCGCCGTGAGCGAATGCGTACTTGCAAGGGTCTTGCCAGCTGACTTCATTGCCATATATTAAAGCAGCTGTTAAAGCTAAAGCACGTATTGTTGATTTACCGAAACCTTTAAACATTAATGCTTGTTCAATTGTTTCTGGTTGTGTTTCATAAATTTGTTCAAGCACTTTGGTGTTTATGTTTATGCTTTTCCAATCAATGCTGTACGGCAATTCAAGAATCTTTATAGGTATATATGCATAAAGCGTAACTTGTTTTTCTTTTCTATTTTGGATTGCTTTTATCTTTGATTTTAACATACTAACTTCTTTAAGCGTTATGCTTGGCTTTTGTTTTGCTATGTCAAGAATTGCTTTTCTTGCTTTACTACTTTTACTCGCGCTTAGATCAAGAACTGCAGCTTGCTTTACATCAGATGCTATTTTATGGGTGTCACTAAACAAACCTTGTTGTTTTACTTCACTGCTTAACCAGTGATAACGTCTTGCATACAAAGAGCTTGAATTCATGCCTTGTTGAATTATGGCATATTCTTTGTTTTCACTTATTGCAATAATGTGATGATATAAATCAAAACCATCCTGTAGCATTGCGTTATCTGTTTTGGCTATTAACTTACTAGCATTAATTAGCTTTTGCGTTATGGTTTCATCAAACTTGAAGTGTTGTGCTATGCTTTGTATGTGTTCTGGTGTTTTTTTGCTTGTTTTTCCTTTACCGCCAGCAATCATTATGCCTGCATCGAGCTTAACCAAAGCTTCACGTAATGCTGCAGTGACAGTGGTTGTCAACCCACTTGAATGCCAATCAAAACCTAGCACACAGCCGAATGCCTGAAACCAAAAAGGATCGGCAAGACGTTCAAGCATATGATGCTTTCCATATTCATTAATAATTATGTTGGCTATACAGCTTGCTAGTTCGACCATTTTAGCATAGAGCCATCTTGGCATTTTGCCATAATGCAAAGGCAAATCAGCCATTCCAGTTATTGTTGCCTGTGTTTTTGCTTGCGTTTTCATGCTTTGTTTTATTATTTGTTTTATTGAGTTTATAATTTGTATATAATTCGTAATAAAGCTTATTTAGATTTAAACCTTTTGAAAGCAAAAATAGTGGTTGAAATTTTAAAACATTGAAAATTTTAAAAACAACCAAACTTTTTAGAGAGGTTTGTTATTTTTATAACTTAAAACTATGAAGCTGAAGAAAAAATAAAAAACAAAAAAATAAAATTTATGCCTTTGTGGAAGTGGTTGGTATAGAAAAATTTAAAAATATTAATATTTCTTTATTTATTGGAAATAATATAAAAATATGTACAATGCAGCAATACATAATAGATAAAAAAGATGAAATAAGGGAAGCAAAAGTAAAAGAAAGAGATATAGATTTTATAAAAACAAAAGCAATGGCCCAGGCAGTTATAGGTCCAAGAAGGGCAGGGAAAAGCTTTTCCATTTATTATTGGATTAAAAAATTAAAATTAAAAGATGAAGATTACGTCTTTATTAACTTTGAAGATGACGAAGTTATAGGGCTTCCTAGAAAAATTAAAACAAAACCTGTTGAGTATCATGTAAGAATATATAACAGAGAGCCAAAGTTTGTTTTTCTCGATGAAATTCAAGAACTTGAAAGATGGGAATCTTTCCTTTATTCATTGATAGAAAAAAAGAAATATGCCATTTTTTTTACAGGTTCAAATTCAAAATTGTTAAGTAAAGAGATAGCAACACAGCTTAGAGGAAGAGGTATTACAAGAGTTGTCTTTCCTTTCAGCTTCAAAGAATTTGTTAAGTTGAAAGGTTTTAAATTAAGCCAGTATCCAACTTCTATTGAACTAGCAAAATTAATGCACCTTTTAGAGAGATTTATTAATTTTACAGGATTTCCCCCTGTGTTGATAGATAAAATAAACCCCAAACTTTTTTTTAAAGAGTATCTTGATTTAATAATTTTTAAGGATCTCATAGAAAGATATGGCATAGAAAATATACACGCTTTAAGATTATTTATTCTCAGGGCAATCTCAAATTTTGCAAGAGAATTTTCAATAAACAAAATTTATAACGAATTTTCTTCTCTAGGTATAAAAATAGCCAAAGGAACTTTATACAATTATGCTTCATATCTT
>JAPDKA010000007.1 GCA_029258825.1 archaeon
GAAGATGACTTCAGAAAGCTGAAGCAAAATAAACACTTGCTTAATGCTGATGAAATTTCATTGCTACAAGAAATAGCTGAAATTAATAGAAAGCGTAATCCAGTGTGGGGTGTTTAAAATCATAAATGGGAAGTCTTTGAACTTATCTTTGTTGATATATTTGATTAAGAGCGAGCTAGAAGGTAAACTGTTTGTTTACTGGTATGTCTTCCGAAAGACAAATTCTTTCGGAATTTAAGCTTCATCTATAAGAAAGTTTAGCTAAGCGTAAGCGAGTCGTTTATCCGTTATTCAACGACCTAGGCTTTGCAAAGGTAAATTCTAAGAATGATTTGAGTGAAGACTCTATTTTAATCCAATTACTTCAATATTTTTGGATCTTAATGTAGGTTTCTTGAATGTATAATTTTCATAAAAAATAATTTTCTGAAATTTAGTATGTTTAAATAAATTCTTTATTTCCGAAATAGAAAATATCCTGAAAGTATGCGTATCTTCAATTATTTTATTTTTTATTTTAAAAATAGATTTTGTTTTTTCTATTCTTGTTTTATCATTATAAGACCACTTCATTTTTACTTCAATCTCTTTATTCTTAATCTCCTTTTCTCCATTGCAAAAAACATTATACAAATCAAGTAAAACTATTCCCTTATCATTTAAATGTCTTCTAAAATTAAGCAAAGTTCTCATTGTGTCTTTAATGGTCAAATTATAATTGAAAGTGGCAAACATACAAATAATAGCATCGTACTTTCGATTTAGGTTAAAATTCCGCATATCCCCTAAAAATAATTGTGCATTTTTTACTTTTTGTTTAGCTATTGATAACATTCCTTCACTCAAATCTAAACCATCACACTTAAAACCTAGCTTTTCTAATCTAAAAAGATGTTCTCCTGTCCCACACCCAACATCAAGAACAGTTTTTACATTAAATTTCTCTAAAATTGTCTGAATGAATCTAACTTCTTTTTCATAATCTTTATTAAAATAAATCTTATCGTAATATTTTGCTAATTTATCATAATCAAAAGTATCTAATTTCATGAGTATCTAACTTGAATTATTTTATTTAAATTTGTACTTGAGTGAGCATTTATTGAACAAAAAACATTACGAAAATTTACAATTTTGAATACTATCCAAATATTTAAATTTTTCTTCATTTTTACGAAATCAAATAACGAGCCAGACAGATTACAACATATGTGATAAATTCAAATCAGTTTTTGCAAAATAAAAATTGAATTTAGTCTTTAATACTTATGAAAGTTTATTTGACAAACGTCAATCAAAAATAAACCAAGAAAGTTGTAGTCAGTAACTTTAAATTTTTTTATTTTTGAAAATACAATTTTATTCTAGCCTCAATTTCTCCCCTACCTTTATAAACACGGCCATGCTCGTCTATAAGATAAGGGGTAGTCTCTTCACCTCTTTGAATTTTAATGGACGGAACATCAAAAATCCCTAAAGTAGAAAGAACAAACTCTAAAGTTTTTTTACTTTCTTCTGAATCTCCTATCTTTAAGATTATTTCCTTCATTCTATTATTTTTTATTTTGCTATTATATTTAAATTTTTCGTTTTCCTTTTTAAATATTTTTCTTCCATCCAGATTCGAGTCAATAATTCTGTACAACACAAGCTTTCTGTTTCTTGCGCTGTGAGACAGAGTGCAAATTAACAAATTCGCCAACAATAAATTAACAAAACTAACTCGCGAAACATTTTTAAATGCATGTAAAGTTAAGGCATCATGACATTCAAGTTCGAAATTGCCAATCCAAAAACAGGAAAAACGTATCATTTTGAACTTAGTGAGGAGTCTGCAAAAGAAAAATTCTTTGGCAAAAAGATAGGCGATAAGTTTGAAGGCAGCATTCTTGATAGTAAGTTTTCTGGTTATGAGTTTGAAATTACAGGCTTAAGTGATAAACAAGGCTTTCCTGCATTACCAAACTTAAAAGGAACAGCAAGAAAGCGGGTTTTGCTTAGTTATGGCATTGGTATGAGACAAAAGCGGCCAAAAGGTTTAAGAAAGAAAAAAACAGTTAGGGGCAATACAATAGCTGCAGATATAGTGCAAATTAATGTTAAAGTTGTTAAACAAGGTAGTAAAGATCTTGACGAAATTTTTGGTAAGAAACAATCAACTGAGCAACAAGCAGAACAAGCAACGCAACAAGAAGCAGCACAACAACAAGCAACAGAGCAAACTGAAAAGCAAGAAAAAAATTCTTAGCCAAAATGTTCATAGCAAAAATAACTAAGGAGCTAGTCTATACTATGGCAGTTCATTGTTTGGAGTGTTATAAAAAAGAAGGATACGGTGTAATTTATGGCACTTCTCGCTTAGAAGCACCACATACTATTTATGATTGCCGTATCATAACTCCTTTAGATGCATTACGTTACTTTACTCATGTGGAATGTTGTGAAAAAGAACTAAAGAGAATCCCAAGTAAAGTTGAAGAAAATAAATTGATTGGAGAATTTCATAGCCACACAGACGGTTATAACAGCTGCTTGCTTTGCCAGCTAAGTGACGATGATATTAACACAACTGATTGGAAAAAATTCCCTCTCCAATTTCTTGTTTGCATTAAAGCAAGACGCAACATGAAGGAACAACAAATTGTTAAAGCAAAGAGATCTAAACTAGAAAAAATTGTTCAGCCGGATGAGCATACACTAGAAATAACTCACAAAGATTTTGAGATTATTATTAAGGCTTTTCATTATACACAAAGGACTGCAATTCTCCATGATGTAATAATACAACTTGCTTAATCTTTACTTATGTTAAATACTTAACCAAATTAGCACAACATTTTTAAAATACTATAAATTGCATTTGGTTATGGCAAGAAAGAAACAAAGTAAAGAAGCAAAGCAAAAATCAAAGCGAGATCTAAGTTTTGCTCAACCTGACATAAACATTGGTATGGTTGGACATATAGACCATGGTAAGACAACATTGCTTTATAAGTTAAGCGGAAAGTGGGCAGACACACATAGTGAAGAACTCAAACGAGGAATTACAATAAGATTAGGCTATGCTAACGTTGAGATTATGCATTGTAAAAATTGTGATTATTATTTTACACTTTCAAAGAAATGTCCAAAATGTAACAGTAAAGCTGAAATTGTGAGGCACGTTAGTTTTGTTGATGCTCCCGGCCATGAAATGTTGATGGCATCGATGCTTGGCGGTGCGGCAATTATTGATGCCGCCATTCTCGTTGTTGCCGCAAATGAACCTTTTCCACAACCACAAACTAAAGAACATTTTCTTGCTTTATCAGCAAAAGGTGTTAAGCATTTGATTGTTGTGCAGAATAAAATTGATCTTGTTGATAGGGAAAAAGTTATCCAAAATTATTTACGTATTAAAGAATTTCTAAAAAACACACCATATGAGAATGCTCCAATCATTCCCATTTCTGCATTGCAAGGTGCAAATTTACATTATTTGCTAAAAGCAATTATTGGATTACCAAAACCCGAGCGTGATTTAAATACTAAGCCTTTATTTTTTGTTGTTCGAAGTTTTGATGTGAACAAACCTGGCACACAACTTGAGCATCTTAGTGGAGCTGTTTTAGGAGGCGCACTAAAGCAAGGTGTGTTGCGTGTTGGCGACATAATCGAGATAAAGCCTGGTTTAACTATAAAACATGAAAAAAAACATCAACAAGTTATTGAATATAAAACATTGAAAGCAAAAATAATTGGATTAATGTCTGGAAACAACAAACTTGATGAGGCTTTACCTTATGGCAGTCTTGCAATCCAAACAAGTCTTGACCCATCACTTGGAAAATCTGACAATCTTGCTGGTTGTGTTGTCGGCTTGGCTGATAGCTTGCCCGAAATAACTTCAACAATTAAAATAAAAGCAAAGCTTTTTGAGAAGGTTGTTGGAGCTAAACAAGAGACAAAAGTTGAACCATTAAAGGTCAATGAACCCTTATTGTTAAGTGTCAATACAGCAACAACTGTAGGTTTTGTAAAAAACGTAAAACAAATTTCAGAGCATGAAGCTTTGGCAGAGTTGCAATTGAAAATTCCTATAGTACCTATAAAAGACACCCGTATAGGAATAGCAAGAAATTTGCAGGGGCATTGGCGTTTGATTGGTTATGCAGAACTTGTTTAGACAACTTAAAACAACTTAAAATAAAATTAAATTAAAATCTTGAGGTAAAATGATGGGCGAGCAACAAGATTGGATTAACCATATTTTAGGTTTAGACTCTTCTGTATTTTATTATTATACTCTGTTAATACGCAACAACAAAATGGGTGAAGGTAACGAATATTGTGCTAGGTGTGGTTGTATGCTTAGTTGGGAAGTTGCAAAAACTTCAAGACTATTGTATGATAAACCTTTATGCGGAAAATGTATAAATGAGTCGGGATTAGCTCCACTTGTCGCTACTGACATAGACAAAGCCAAAGAAAGAGTGGAAAAAATCGAAAGAGAAATTGTTGAAGCATTATGTATAGGCCAAGTAAAAGTTGATAGTGTTGTAGTAATGCTGCTTGGATCTATAAATAATTTTTACGGAGTTTATAGCTTGAAATCGACGGGGAAAAGCGAAAAAAAGTAAAAAGATTTTTAAAGCAAATTTGCGTTATGTTGTTATTCCTTTTCACTAAAATTTTGTTTTAAAGTTTAAAATAGCAAATGACAAAGCAAAGTTCAAGTAAGGAAAGTAAAGTTAAAGGTTATACTGCAGAATCTATTAAAGTTCTGAAAGGTTTAGAAGCTGTTCGTAAAAGACCAGCAATGTATATTGGCAGTACAGGTAAAGAAGGATTGCATCATCTGCTATGGGAAGTTGTTGATAACAGTGTTGATGAAGCTCTTGCTGGTTTTTGTACACGTATAAAAGTTATAATTCATAAAGATAACTCTGTTAGTGTTATCGATAATGGTAGAGGTATTCCTGTTGATATCCACAAAGATACAGGAAAAACTGCATTGGAAACTGTAATGACTGTTTTACATGCGGGCGGTAAATTTGATCATAAAGTCTATGCAATCAGTGGTGGTTTGCATGGAGTTGGTATTAGTGTTGTCAACGCATTGAGTGTTAAGCTCATTGCTAAAGTAAAACGCGATGGTAAAATCTATATGCAACAATATGCACGAGGAAAAGTTAAAACTGATGTAAAGGTTGTTGGCACCACTAGCGAGCACGGCACAGAAATACGATTTTGGCCTGACCCAGAGATTTTTTCAACTATAAAATTTGATTATGAAGTTATTGCGACAAGACTTAAAGAGCTTAGCTTTCTTAATCCTGGTTTGGAAATCATACTTATTGATGAAAGGACTGGAAAAAAAGAAAGGTTCTACAACAAAAACGGTATAATTGATTTTATTCTATGGATAAACGAACAGCGTGAGAAATTGCACAAGCCTATCTATTTTAAAGATCAAAAAAATGGTTTGATCGCAGAATTTGCAATACAGTATACAAACAGTTATACAGAAAACATTTTTAGTTTTGTTAATACAATTAACACAGTTGAAGGTGGCACACATGTTACTGGTTTCAAAACAGCATTAACAAAAGTGCTAAACGATTATGCTGAAAAAACAAAATTAAGCAAAATAAAATTTACTGGTGATGACGTACGTGAAGGCCTTACTGCGATAATAAATATAAAACTGCCAAATCCACAATTTGAAGGCCAGACCAAAACAAAACTAGGCAACAGCGAAGTTAAAGGTATTGTAGAAAGTATAGTTGTAACAAAACTTTCGCAATTTCTTGAAGAAAATCCTAATGTAGCAAAAAAAATAATAGCTAAATTAGTACAAGCAGCAAAAGCTAGAGTTGCAGCAAAAAAGGCTAAAGAACTTGTAAGACGTAAATCAGCTTTGTTTGCTGGTTCTATGCCTGGCAAGCTTGCAGATTGTTCAACAAATAAAAAAGATATTGCAGAATTATTCATTGTTGAGGGCGACAGTGCTGGAGGTAGTGCAAAACAAGCACGCAACAAAGAATTTCAAGCAGTGTTGCCATTACGCGGAAAAATATTGAATGTTGAAAAAGCAAGTCCGCATAAAGTATTTGCTAATGAAGAAATTTCTGCATTGATAAAAAGCATTGGTACAGGTATTGGTGAAAATTTTGACATAGCTAAATTAAGATATGGAAAAATTATAATCATGACTGATGCTGATGTTGATGGACAACATATAAAAACATTATTGCTTACTTTCTTTTTCCGTTATATGCCTCAATTGATTGAAGACGGTCATGTTTATGTTGCGATCCCTCCTCTTTACAGAGTGCGTAAGTCTGGTAAAGATTATTATGTTTATAGCGATGATGAGCTTAAAAAACTACTTGCAAAGTTAGGCAACAGCGAAGTTACTCGATTTAAAGGTTTAGGCGAAATGAGTCCAGAACAATTATGGCAAACAACAATGAATCCTGCAACGAGAAAGCTAAAACAAATCACAATTGAAGATGCTGTTGAGGCAGATAAAATTTTTAGCATACTCATGGGAGAAAAAGTTGAGCCAAGAAAACAATTTATTATTGCTCATGCAAAAGAGGCAGAGCTCGATATTTAGCTGATCAATAAACATAAACTAATCAAAATCAAAATGGCAATACACATTGACAGCACAAAATTCGGTCAGATCATTGTAAATGGTAAAACGTATGATACAGATATAGTAATATTTGCAGATGGTAAAATCCAAGAAAGAAGTGATATAAGCAGACAGAAGCACAATACAAGCCATTTTTTTTGTGTTGAAGAAATTGACGAGTTGCTAAATACAAATCCAAAGCCTGAAGTTGTTGTTTTTGGTACAGGACAGTATGGCATATGCAAAATTGAACAAGACGCATTAGATAAACTTAATAAAAACAAGATTCAAATCATTGTAGAGCCTACTCCTATTGCGATAGAAAAATTTAATAACATAAGCAAAACTAAAGCAGGCATATTTCATGTTACCTGTTAAAGCTATGTAAAATGAAAAAACAACAAAACAAAGAAAAGCAAGAAAGGCTAGTCAATGTTACGGTTGGCGAGATAACAGAAGAGATGAAAAAAGCATACATAGATTATGCTATGTCTGTTATAGTTAGCAGAGCTTTGCCAAGCGTTGAAGATGGACTAAAACCTGTGCAAAGGCGTATTTTGTATGCAATGCATACAATGAATCTAATGCCAGATAAAGCAACGAAAAAGACAGCGAGAATTGTTGGTGAAGTACTCGGTAAATTCCATCCTCATGGTGATGCCGCAGTTTATGATGCTCTCGTGCGACTTGCTCAAGATTTTAGTATGCGCTATCCTCTTGTATTTGGTCAGGGTAATTTTGGTTCTATTGATGGTGACCCACCTGCTGCGATGCGTTATACAGAAGCTAAATTAAGCCCGATAGCTTTAGAACTACTTTACGACATTAACAAAAATACAGTGCAGTTTGTTCCTAATTTTGATAATAGCACAAAAGAACCTACTGTATTGCCTGCAAAATTGCCAAATTTGCTTATAAATGGCAGTTCAGGTATTGCTGTAGGTTTAGCTACAAACATACCACCGCATAATTTGTGTGAAGTTATTGATGCTATAGTTGCATACATAAACAAGCCAAGCATTAGCATAGACGAACTAATGAAATACATAAAAGGACCAGATTTTCCTACTGGTGGTGTAATTTTTTCGTCTGAGTTGGAAGAGGTTTATAAAACAGGACGTGGCAAAATTACTGTGCAAGGAATAGCCACAATTGAACAGGCCAAGGGAAAGAAAGCTATAGTGATAAAAGAGATACCATACCAAGTGAACAAAACATCACTGATTAACGAAATTGTTAAGCTAATCGAAACAAAAAAGATCAGCGACGTTGCAGACATCAAAGATGAATCAACAAAAAAAGGCATAAGAGTTGTTATATATTTAAGGAAAAATGCCAATGAAAAATTAATTCTCAATAACATTATTAAGCATACTTCGTTGAGAACTTCATTCAATGTAATGATGGTTGCGCTTGTTAAAGGTGTTCCAAAATTGTTAAACTTGAAAGAACTTATTAAGTATTATGTTGAACACCGGGTTAATGTTGTAAAAAAACGTGCGCAATATGATTTGACAAAAGCAAGACAAAGGCTTCATCTTGTTGAAGGTTTTATTGTAGTACTGACAAACATTGATAAAGCAATAGATATTATAAAGAAAAGTAAAAATGTTAGTGAAGCCACAGAAGCATTAGTTAAGCATTTCAAGTTAACCAGACAACAAGCCGCAGCAGTACTTGATATGAAGTTAAGCAGGTTGACAAAACTTGAGCATGAAAAATTAGTGAAGGAGAAAAAACAACTTGAGGAAGAAATAAAAAAACTTGAAGCATTATTAAAAAGTGAAAAACAAATTCTAGCAGTAATTAAGAACGAGCTTATTCAACTTAAGAAAAAATATGGTGATGAGAGACGCACAAAAATAAAACAAGAAGTAAAACATGTTAAAGAAATCGAATTGGTAAAGAAAGAACAAATTGCAGTCATTATTAGTTATAAAGGCTATATCAATGCTGTTCCGATTGCCGAATTCAATGAACAAAGACGTGGTGGAAAAGGAATAATCGGAAGTGCATTAAGCGATAACGATTTTGTTCAATGTATTATTGCTTGTTCTACTCATGACAAACTTGTATTTATAACAAACAGAGGTAATGCTTACAGAATAGACGCCTATAAATTGCCAAAAACGACAAGATACGGCAAAGGCAAGCATATTTCTAATTTTGTTCCAATCAGCAATGAAAAAATCAAAGATGTATTATTAATTAATGAAAAAACTAACAAAGGATATGTTGTGTTGGTAACAAAAAAAGGTATGATAAAAAAACTTGCTATTGCTAATATCATTGAAGCAAAAAAGACTGGGATAAGGATTATTAAGATACCGTTTGATGATGAGGTTGTTGCTGCTGTGCACATTGCTGATGATGCTGAAGTGCTTGTAGCTACAGCTAAAGGAATGGCTGTACGTTTCAATACAAGCGAAGTTAGGGAAATGCAAAGAAACGCATATGGTGTTAGGGCAATTAAACTAAAACAAGATTCTGTTGTTGGTATGATTATTGTTGAGCCAGGCATTGATGTGCTTACAATAACACAAAGAGGATATGGTAAAAGAACAAATATAAATGAATACAGATTAACAAAAAGAGACGCAAAAGGTATAGTGAACATAAAAATAAGTGAGAGAAACGGAAAGGTAGTAGCAGTAAAAGGTGTAAAACAAAACGATAGCATCATTGTTATAACAAAGCAAGGCATGATGTTGCGCTTTAATGTTTCTGATATTAGAACTATGGGAAGAGCAACCCAAGGTGTAAAAATAATAAACTTAAAGAAAGATGATGAAGTCGTTGATGCCGAAGTGATTAAAGCAGAAAACACAACCAATGATAAGAACAACACAGGCAAGGCGTGATATGTATAAATTGTTAAAACAAAACCAAAAAACACAAACCAAAAACCAAAAAATAAAACAAATAAAAAAATTTAGTTTAATTACGCTTCTTTATCTAGCAGGACAGCGTTAACATTGTGTTTGTTGCATTCGTCCACAAACTGTTCGGCATCATCAATACTGCCAACAATGCTTGCATAGTGCATCGGTATAGCCATGTATGGTTTTATTTTTATAGCCAATTCACTTGCTTCTTTCCAATTCATAGTATATGTGCCTCCTACAGGCAACAGCATAATCAATTTGTATTTCTCTGCATATTGTTTAAGTTTATCATGTTCTGGTATCACATCGGTGTCACCAGCGTGAAATATCGCTATGTCATCTGTAATCACTATATAGCCTACCCATGCCTGAATCTTTTGATGAAAATCCTTGCCGATGTTATATGCTTCAATACAATCAAGCTTAAAGTTATCAAACTCGTAGCTAACATTAGGCTGTGCTATCTTTATGTTTGGTGTAGGCTGCAGTTTCATGATTTTGCTTTGGCAATCTGGTGTTGCTATTACAATGGTTGTCGGCTTTATTAGTTTTGCCAAATCTTCGATGCTACAGTGGTCATAGTGTGAATGTGTTATCAATATATAGTCTGCTTTCTCTTCAACTTTATCGAGTTGATACGGATCTATGTAAATTACTTTTCCAGCTATTTTGATTTTAAAGCAAGCATGGCCGAGCCATACAAGCTCTATATCTTTTATCTTCATTTTATGCGATTGCTTTTTTGCTTTATTTTTTATTTATTTCTTTATTTTCTTGCGTGTATTTTGAGCATGATCTTGCCATAGCTTTTTGTATATCATTGCTGAAGCAAAGCAAAAAACAGCTTCAATAAAGCGTAGGCTAATTAGGATAAGTACGGATATAGCAACTAGCATTCTCCAATAGCTTACATCTTTTTTTGTCCTAGCTAAGGCGATAATCAACATAAAACCGAGCATAATCCAAGCAATAGCTAAACCGAAGAAAGATCTATTCAGCATGTCATACAGTTGTGATTTATCATTGAGTTTTAATCGCTCTAAAAGTTGATCCAATTCATTTCCTTGTTCAAGTTTGTTTATTGTTTCGTTTGCTATTTTTTCTTTTAGCATTATTGTTACTATGCCTTGAAAAAAAAGCAGAAATATTGCAATATAAATCAGAAGGTTAGCAAGATTTTTAATGCTGGTTTCTGTTTCACGTCGTTTTGTTGTTTTAACTTTATTAATTTTAACCTTTTTGGTTTTGATCTTTTTAGGTTTCTGCTTAACTTTTACTTTTGTTTTACGTTTCTTGCTTTTACTTGGCATATTGTTTAATGCATTTATTCATTTTTAAATCTTTGTGCAAATAGCGTACAAATAGCAATTATATTACATCTGTTCGAGAAGCTTTATACGCTCATCTATTGGTGGATGTGTAGAAAATAGTGCAGCAAGACCTCTGCTTATTTTTGTTTTAATATCTCTCGCATTAAGACTTGTAATAAAAAGAGGGCTCAAAGCAGAAATATGTTGGATGTTCTGTTGCATGTCATATTTAATCAATTTTTCATTTTCAGCTTTTATTTTTTTCAGTGCTTTTATTAATCCTTGTGGGTTTCTCGTTAGCTGGACAGCTGTTGCATCAGCAAGAAACTCACGCCTTCTTGAAATAGCAAGTTGTACTAATTTTGTAACAATTGGTGCAATTATCATAAAGCTAAGTGCTGCAATAAACACAACAATGTTGCCTTTTTTTTCTCTGTCACCAAACCAGAAGCTACGATAAAACAATCTTGCTAAAATTGCTACAGCCCCAACAAGTACAGCAACAAGAGTCATGAATTTCATATCATAATTTTTTATGTGGCTTAGCTCATGAGCTATTACACCCTCAATTTCATCTCTGCTTAATTTTTCTATCGCCCCTTCTGTTAGGCATATAACTGCATTATTGTGTGTTCTGCCTGTTGCAAATGCATTTATGTGCTTTGCTGGCATGACATATAGCTTTGGTGTTGGCAATCCTGCTGCTAAGCTAAGCCCTTCAAGTATGTTATGTTCTCTTGTATAGCCCTCTGCTTTTCTTGCTTTTACTGCAGCAAGTACAATTTTGTCAGAGGTAAAATAGCCAACCATAATGTAAAATAGAGCAAACAATCCAGCAAATACGAATATGGTAGTAGCATATACTTTATCAAAAAATAAACTTACAATCCAGGCAAGAAGCATAAAGACAGCAAAAATAAATATAAGCAACATTACTGACTGCACTTTATTACGTGTTTGAACATCAAAGAAACTTTGTTTTGCCATTTCAGAGAGCATTAAAATTTAACCTTAATAGGTTTTCTTTCTATACCTTCAATTTGCAAATACTGCATAGGTCTAGCTTTAATCATTGCGGCTATCCATTTTCCAGGAATAGTCTGAATTGTATTGTTATATTCAAGCACAGCATCATTATAGGCTTGTCTTGTATAAGCAATTTTTTCTTCAATACTTGTTAGTTCTTCTTGCAAATGCAAGAAATTTTTACTTGCCATCAATTTTGGATAATTCTCTGCTAGAGCAAATAACGTTTTTAATCCTGCAGCAAGTTTGTTGCTTGCATTAATTTTATGTTGCAATGTTTTTGCTTTTGCCATCTCTGCTCTCGCTCTTGTTATGTCAAGCAACAACGAACGTTCATGTTTCATATAACCCTTAACAGTTTCAACCAGATTAGGCACTAAATCGGCACGTTTTTTTAATTGCACGTCAATTTGGCTTAAAGCATTGCTTATGCGATTGCGTAAAATAATGATTCGGTTGTAATAGTAAACAAACCATAATGCAATTGCAATAATAATCAACCATAGCCAAACCATAATTCATTATGTTTAGTTTGATTTTTAAATGTAACGAAATGAAATAAAGTTGTTTGGCTTATTTATTTACACATATATGATTGGCACTTCTCCGATTTTTTTTAGATAGTCTTTTATTTTTTTCTCTATTCTAGTTGGAGCAACAAAATACTCTACACCCCCTAAAATAAGAAAGCGTTGTATGTTTTTTTCTAATTCTTCTTGTGATTTTACTAGAATGGCATTAAATTTATCAAGAACAATTTGCAAGATTATCCATTTTTCTTCTTTATTATTAATTTGTGAAAAGTAACTACTAACTTTGTTTGGATCCAGCTTTTTTCTTTGTTGGTATACTTCAGCCAAATAATTGATAGCTTCTCTTGCTTCGTCATTTTTTATCTTGTCAAATCCATAATCTTTGCCGAACACATCAGCATAACCATGCTTTTTTGATCTTAATATTATTGCTCCTTCTAAACTGGCTTGCTTGGGTAGTATATGCCTATCGAGATTTGCAAGAACATCTTCTATCTCATCTTCAAGAACTGCAGTACGGTGCTTTAGCGAGTTTTTTACTTCCTCATACAAAGGCTGTTTAACCTCACTTTCAAGCAACTCGGCTAGGTCATGTCGTTTAGCATAATTAATTAACCATGTTTCAAATTGAGGATGAATATGATTAACTACATTTTTCAGATTATCAAATTCAACTTTGTTTTTTTCTTTTATAATCCCTTTCCACCTTTCGTTAAATTTCTTTCTTGCTTCTGCCAAAGAAATTTTTTTATCTTTATTTATATGGAGTGCTATAATGTTCATTCTTGCCTCATCAAGCACAAACTCAGCAAACTGTTTCCAATCTTTTTCATAGATTTGTTTAAAATTTTCGTTGTTATATAAACCAAAAATTGCCAAAATAGCTTGCCTAATAAGCTCAGGTCTGTATTTATCATTGTCTGTATAGTAATATGCAATAGCAAGTTTTGTTATTTTCTTTTCTTTTTCAATTTTTTTGCTTATTTCTTCTAATCCTGGGATTTGTGTTTTGCTTGGTTGTGTTAATCTTACTGTAATTTCTACAGGGGCAAAGTATATATTGGCTATAGGCATATCTTGCCCTTCTTTCCATAACCTGATTAGATTCCAATTAATCAGAAAATCGGTTAAGCCATACTCAGCTTTATTACCTATTTCTATTCTTATATTTTTTTCTACTCCTTTTTTATCTTCTCTATACTCTTTTTTTAATTTGTAACCTTCAGCAATTTTGTCAATTACGTAATTCAAAATTTCATTAAACTTTGGTATATATTCTTTTACTGTAGCTTTAACTCCTTCTTTCTCCCCAGTTGAACGTTTCACTTCTTTTTCCAATTCTTTCAATGTTTCACCACTTTTAAACATATCATGAACAGTTTCAATTTTTTCACGAGGCACATTTTTTAAGTCTATATTCCTTCCGTTACTGTAATTAACAATACCATCTTTCATTTTTACACCATTTTGTTCATAATAATCGATACTGTGTTTTGGTTTTGACACTTCCCCCTCTAATTTTTGTTCAAGACTTTGTTTTTGCAAATCAGGCTGAATTGGGGTTGCTCCCCTATATAAGTCACTTTCTCTATTTGGCTTTTCCAGCTGTTTTGCACTCTCTTCTTGTTTTTCAGGTTGTTCTTTTTCTTTCCTACTCATAATTTTGTCTGCCTCTTCAATAATATCTGTAGGCTCTTCTTTAGACTTCTTACTAGGCAGATCCTTCTGTTCTCCTTTAAACCATTTAATTAGTTCTTCAGCACTCATTTTCCATCTAATATGTTTAGCTCTAATATATAGAAGGCGGCAAGCTTTATAAATCTATCGATTTATCACTACTTATAAGTGAAAAAGAACGACTATTTGTTATTGTAGCATTACTCTGAAACGAGCCAGCCTTCTTTTGTTGCTTCCTCTATGTCTTTTGGTTTGATTATCTTTCTATGTTCTTTCTCTGCAAATACACTAGCACGTTTGGCAATCGCTGCTATATGCTTAACTAGATGCTCTTCAAGCTTTAACAACGCCTGTTTATTTATTTTACAGCCAGCTTCATGCACGATTCTTTTTATCGGTGCAATATACAGCCTTGTCTTACCTCTTTTCATAAATATATAATAAATATAGGGATTTTTATTTTTTGCGGTTGAAAAAAGAAAAAAATAAAAAATTAAATAATTGCATACATTTTTTCTTTTATCCACCTAGTATACTCACACCTACCGTCGATACATTGTCCTGTTGATGCTGTTAGATTACCACAGAATTGGGTAATTTTTTCTGTACAAAAGTACTCTACGACTGTATTATTTGCCCCTCCGTAGCAGCTATCATAGAACACCCTACCATATTTATCTCTGCAGTATCCAGACTTAAAGAAATTCAAACCATTATCACTGTCATAACATGTTTGGTTTGTTTGATTTATGCACGCACCATTACTGCATCCATAAGGACAAGTATAGTTGATTACTTTTACACTATTATTGTAACAATAGTATTCTACTACTATATTTGCTGTAGATGATTGTGGAGTTCCTGTACAGTAGTCCGTAAAATTACCTGAAGAGCTTACTACTGTTCCTCTAACGTAATAGTTAATCCCACCATCACTATCACTGCAGTATCCTGTTGTTAAGGTTGGTGGCCATGGCATTACATGATCTTTTGGTGGTAATGTTTTCTTTATCCCAAAAATTCTCTGCCAAAACGACACATAACCTGTCAATGCTGCTGTATTCATGTAGCTTACATAAGCAAATGCGAACCCTGCACCAACGAGCAATGCTATAACAAAAAAAGCCCAAAAATAGTGTTGCTCCATTTTTATTTTTACCTCTTTTATTTTGTTATCAAGCATAATGTTTTAATATTTTTAAAATTTTGTTTTTTAATGATTGCAAAACCTTTCGATTGTCACTGCCATCTTGATGCATCTTGCTTTGATCAAGATAGAGCTGAAATTATCCAAGAAGCAAAACAAAAGCTGGCCGGCATTGTAAATTGTGGTGTAGATCATCAAAGTAATATAGCTAGCTTAGATCTTGCAAACAAGTATAAGCACTTTATTTATGCTGCTCTCGCCATACATCCAACAGAAATTGTGCAGCACAGCAATGCTAAATTACAGCAATGGTTTGATTTTATTAAACAAAATATAACTAATGCTGTTGCTGTTGGCGAATGTGGCTTAGATTTTGCCTGTATAAAGAAAAAAACTTTGCCATTTGAACAATTAAAACAAAAACAACAAGACTGGTTTATTAAGCATATACAACTTGCAAAAGAATATAGTAAGGCAATTATAGTTCACTCTAGATGGGCGGCAACAAAAGCGCTAAATTTGTTAATTCAGCATAGTGCAGAAAAGGTTGTGTTGCATGGTTTCATAACCAAAATGCAAGATTATAAGCAGGCTGCCGAGCATGGTTATAAAATAAGTATAGCAACAAACATACTTTATAATGAACAATTGCAAGCAAATATTGCAAAACTTCAGCCAGACGATTTGCTTGTTGAGACAGACTCTCCTTTTATGTTTAGGCAACAAAACAAATATGAACGCAACACTCCTATTAATGTTTGGCTTGTTGTGAAAAAACTAGCAGAGATCTTTTGCACTTCACAAACAGAAATAATCAAAAAAACAAACAAAAACGTAATGCAACTTTTTAGGATCTCTTTAAAGAGCGATTAAAATAATTTATAATTTTCGTACTCCTTTAGTTTTCTTTTCCATCCTTTGTCTGCAAATTGTCCTATTATCTTTTCGTAAGATTGTTTTTCAAATTTCTTTTCTTTTTTCTTTATTTTTGATAGAACTTCATCGTAGAACTTGTAATGGGTTCTCTTTAGTAAACTCTCATCCTCTTTTGTTAGGGATAAGCTTTCTAAAAATTCGAAATGATATTTAGCAAGTTCTTCTCTCAATTTTCTTCCTACATAATGTTTTCCTAATATTTTCTGCGCTTCTTTTTCAAGCTGCTTATATCTTTCTGTCTCTTTTTTTCCTTCTTGCTCCAAAATTGTCAATCCTGCAAGAATCTCGAGAATGCGTAAATGTTTGTCTATTTGACTCAGAAATCTTTTTTCTTTTTCACTAAGTACATCTTCATTTGCTTTAAATATTGTTTTGACAGTATTTAAAATCTTATAGCCATTCACAAGACAGTAAATTGAGTCGGGTTGTGATGAGCTACAGTAATTGCGTATTCTTGTATCTAACTTGCTCTTGTTTTTGTTTTTTAGATTTAAACATTTTATATAGAAATATATTGTTTCGGCATGTTTTTATATATTTCTGCTATCTCACCAAACTTGCAGGTTTTGCATGTTGCATCAAGATTTATCCAACCACTAGTATCTTTATATTGTTTTAATGCTTCGTCAAGTTTTATCTGCACATACATATGTTGATAAGTAAGCACAAACCGAACATCGATGCCAATAGCTGCTTCGAGATTGGCAAGTAGCACAGCAATGTCGTCACAGTCTCCTGCTTTACTTAACAGAGTTTGTTTTGGCCCTGCAACATATTCATGGCCAACAGGATCGTTAACGTAATCGATATTTTGCTGAACAAAATAGTAAATTGCTTTTGCATAACAAATACGTTTAGCTCTTGTTTGCTGCTCACACGATTTTTCTGCAATTTCATTTGCTATTTGTTTTATTATAGCATCGTTTGGTATAAAAACTCTAGCTAACTCTTGTTTGTTTATGCTTTCAACGCTGTTGTTTAGACTGCTGTTTAGCTTCAAAGAATACAGCAATGTGATGCTGTAAATGTCATCATAGCTCACAACTTGTGGCTCGGGATCTAGTCTAATCTTATTTATTGGTACACTTAATGCAAGTAAGCAAAAAATAATAAACAACGTTATTAATAACTTAAGGAAACTTTTGTTGTAGGTTGGATTTTGGTTGTTTTCGTTCTGGTTTTGGTCGTTGTTTGTACTTATGGGAATTAGTTCGGTTTCATTTTTTGAATAACATTTTAAATTATTCATTTAATATTGACATATTTTCACATATAAAAAATTTAAGATACTAATAAAAAAACAACAACAACCGAAAAATTTTTAAATAACTAAAGTGCTATTATATAATGGTAAATCTTGATGAAATATTGGAAAATTTTGGTTTTTATAAATTAACAAATATTTGTGGTAAAAGAATAAATTCTTTAATAGATTCATGTAGTAGAATACTAAAGTTACCTGAATATTTTAAATATCAAAAGGCATTACTTATTGTGATTAAAGAGTTGTTTCCTGATTTTGTTTTTGAATATTTTTTTAAGTTCTTATTTTTGACAACTAAAAAGAAAGAAGGCTTAATAAAAAAACTTAATAATAAAATTAAGGAAATAGATCAATTATTTACGGACATTTCCTCATCCATAACACTACAAGAAATGTTATCTAGAGTAATAATTGGAGGTTTAGAAAAACAAAAATTAACTTATATGATTGAAAAAATACGGGGTATTGATACTACAAAGATGGATAAAATCTATGAAAAACTCCAACGTAATTATAAAATAAAATCTACAATTAATGAATATATAAAGTTATTTGATTTAAATTCAGAATCTTACGAGAATGAAGAAAAGTTATTTAAATGCATAGAAAATGCTTTGTACCCTCAAATCAGAAATCATTATACCCGTGAAGAATTTAGGAGTTATCTTGGCAAGATTAAAGAAATATCAGATTTTGATCAAATAGATGTAGAAGGAATAGGTGTTTGTAATGTCGCAACATTTTTAGCTTCGAAATTCCTAGACAATGAAACAGTTTTATGGGTGGCAAATACTTGTATATTGCCAAAAATATCAAAAGTCATACTTGCTAATTATAACATTCAATGGGCTAAGGAGATATGGAAAAAATGAAAAAATACCAAAATTTTTTATATTGCATATATGTTTAATTTTAATGCAGCAAGCAAAGCAAATACAAAAAGAGGCTATACTTGACAAAGAAAAGTTAATGCAGATTCAGTGGCATGCGTTAAGCGTTGATGAGGTATTAAAATTGCTTAACACAAACAAGTCTGGATTAACAGAAGAACAAGCACTAAAACGTCTTGAGTTTTATGGTAAGAACGAGATTAAAGAAAAACAAATTAGTGCTGCAAAAATTTTTTTTAGACAATTCAATTCTATACTCATTTATATCTTATTATTCGCTAGTTTTATTGCAGCATTCTTACAGCATTGGATAGATTTTAGCGTTATACTTGCGATAGTTGTTATCAATGGCATTCTAGGTTTTGTGCAGGAATATAAAGCAGAAAAAGCAATACAAAAGTTAAAGCAACTGTTACAGCCATCAGTACTAGTTAAACGGAATGGGAAAGTGCAAAAAATTAATGCTAGTTTGCTCGTTCCAGGCGACATAATCTTGCTTCAAGCTGGAGACAAAGTAATGGCAGATTGTAGGTTAATTGAAGTTAATGATCTAATGACAAATGATGCAAGCTTAACTGGTGAAAGCATGCCTCAACAAAAGTTTGTTCATCCTGTTGATGCGCACACAGCACTTGCAGATCGCGATAATATGGTGTGGCAAGGTACAGAGGTTGTAAATGGTAAAGGTGTTGGTGTTGTAATTGCAACAAATGGTTTAACACAGTACGGTAAGATTGCAAGCATGATAGCGAGAACAGAGACGAAAACACCATTACAGGTTAAACTTGAAAGGTTTTCAAAAAAACTTGGCATTCTTGTGATTATCATGGCCGTATTGTTCTTTCTTGTTGGTTGGCTTAACAATCTTGGTTTGCTTAACACTTTCTTGACAGCAATAAGTTTAGCTGTTGCTGCCGTGCCAGAAGGTCTGCCAGCAGTCGTAACAATCGCTTTGGCTATAGCGCTTAATAGAATGTTGAAAGTTAACACATTAATTAGAAAACTGCCAGCAGCTGAAGGCTTAGGTAGTGTTACTGCCATTTGCGTTGATAAAACAGGAACAATAACTACAGAAGAAATGACAGCACGCAAAGTAGTTACTGCAGCTAAAACCTATGAAGTGAGCGGTAGCGGCTTTAATAAACAAGGCTACTTGCTTTATAACGGGAAGCAAATAAAATTTGATAATGAAAATCTGACAAATTCTGAAGTTGAACTTTATTTGCTGCTTAAGGCATGTTTGCTATGCAATAATGCGGATGCTGAACAACAACTTGGTGATCCGACAGAACTAGCATTAAAGTATCTTGCTTATAAAGCAGGATTAACAGAAAGCATGTTGCAAGAAAAACGTATTGTTGAATTTCCTTTTACCCCCTCACGTAAGATGATGTCTGTAATCGTTGAAAGCGAACAACAAAAATTTGTTTATGCTAAGGGAGCACCAGAAAAAATATTAGAGTTATGTACTACATTCATGCAAGATAGCAAAATAATGCCGTTCACAAGAATAAAAAAACAAGAATTGCTTAACAATTACAAAGAACTTGCAATGAATGGTTATAGAGTTATCGCTCTTGCATTTAAACCAATCTCTTATGTGCTAAAACAGAAAATTGCGGAATCTAGCTTGACATTTTTAGGATTTGTAGCTATCTATGACCCTCCAAAACAAGATGTGGCTAGTGCTATCGAGGCATGTAAGCACGCTGGTATTAAAGTTTTTATGATAACAGGAGATAGCAGCTTGACAGCATTAAGTATAGCAAATCAAGTGGGTTTACAGGGCAAGGCAATTGAAGGAAGCGAGCTGGATAACTTAACTATTGAACAACTTGCAATAAAAATAAAGCAAGGGTTAAGAATATTTGCAAGAACAACACCAGAACAAAAATTGAAAATTATTGACGCTTTAAAAAAGAACGGCGAGATCGTTGCAATGTTTGGTGACGGTATTAACGATGCTCCCGCATTAAAAAAAGCTGACATCGGCGTTGCAATGGGTAAAAGAGGTACTGAAGTAACGAAAGAAGTGGCTGACATAATTATTCTTGACGATAACCTTGCTAGTATGGTTGAAGGTATAAAACAAGGCAGGACTGTCAATGATAATATAAAAAAGTTTGTGAATTATTTGCTTACCTGTAATATAGCTGAAGTGCTAATAGTTTTTATACTCTCGTTATTCAGAAAGCTTGCTTTGCTGCCATCTCAAATTTTGTGGATAAATTTGTTGACTGATGGCCTACCAGCAGTTGCTCTTGCTGCAGACCCTTCAAATCCTAATATAATGTATAGAAAAGCAAAAAAACAAGAAATACTTGATAGGCAATTGCTCTGGCTAATTTTTGGAATAGGTATCAAAAAAGCGGCATTGCTTATTACTGTTTATCTAGTTAGCATTGCTGTTTTTCCGATGTATGCTAATACAATCTTATTTACTTCAGTAGTGCTTTATGAATTTAATAGAATTTTTGTTATAAGAATGACAGAAAAATTAAGGTTATTTTGCAATAAGTGGTTAAATCTTTCTATAGCATTGTCCGTTGCTTTACAATTAATACTGCTTTACTCACCTTTTGGAAGTTTATTCCATGTTTATCCTTTATTGCCTGTACATTGGATATTTATCATAGCCATTTTGGTTATCGGATTTATTAGCTCTTATTTAGTTACAAAAGTCATACTTAAATATATCCACGAATAAAAAAGAGGAAAAATAAAAGAAAAGAATAAAAACAAAATAAAAAACTGCAAGGCGAAACCGTAAGATGAATATTTGGTTTACAGCGTTAATGTTTGTAATTTCAGCATTTGCATTGGGTTTTGCTGGTATTTATGCTGTGAAGTGTCTTATTAGGGTAGCACAAGCATTAAAATTAGGTACATTCATTGTCGCATTTTTGCTTGGTGCTGTTGCTACATCACTACCAGAATTGTTTATTTCTATTCACGCATCATTGCTTGGTAGATCTGCAATAGTGTTTGGTAATCTTATCGGTTCAACTATTCTTGACTTAACACTTGTTGCAGGTATAACCATCATCTTTGCTCGAGGCATTAAAGTAAAACAAAAAACTATAAGGCAAGATGCTTTATGGATGTTTGGTTTTGTTTTGCTTAGCATTGTGTTGTTCGCTATTGATAAAAGCATAGACAGAATTGATGCTGTAGTGTTGTTGTGTACACTAGCCATATACATTCGCTATTTAGCAAAACATAGAAAAGAGTTCAAGTATGTGTTGGAAGATAAGGTAAAAGCAAAGCAACTAGCTATTTCTAGTAGCGGTTTAGTATTTTTTGCTTTTATGCTTTATTATGCTGCACGGTTTACAGTTTACTATGCAGGAGAACTTGCATTGAGTTTAGGTTTTAGTGAAATTCTTATAGCATTATTTTTCGTTTCATTTGGCACTTCTCTGCCTGAACTTGTGTTCGAATTGCGTAGTATTGCAATAAAAACGAAAGACATCGCGTTAGGTGATATGATGGGTAGTGTTATTGCCAATATGGTACTAATTATGGCAATATCTGCATTGATTAGACCAATCCGCATTATAGACGGAGTAAGTTTTATAGCATTATTCTTTTGTGTACTTACTACTTACATGTTTGTCACATTTTTGTTTTCTGCACAAAAGCTTGATGTGATGGAAGGCATAGCTTTAATAATGCTTTATCTTTTATTTATTATGCTTGAGTTTTACCTTGGTGGTATGATGGTATAAAGAGAAATAACAAAAAGAAATAAAAAATAAAAATAGAAAAAATGAAATTGCTTCCAAGCTGGAGGGAAAAACGCTACTATATGTTAGTTAAATTTGAAAATCAACTTTGCAAAGAAAAAGAACTAATACAGCATATTAACAATTTTCTTGGTTATATTAATGCTGCAAAAGCAGGTGTTATGTTGGTTAAAGTCAAACTTAATGAAAAAAAAAGTAAAGTAAAAAATAAAAGCAAAACAACACAAAAGCAGCCAGCAAATCTAGTTGTATTGAGCATTAATAGAAAGTTTGTCAATCAAGCGAGAGCAGCTTTAACAATGTTGAACAGCATACATTGTATCTATGTTTCTGGAAGTTTGAAAAAAATAAAGGAAAAAATAAGGGAGAGTTATGCTATAAAATGATTATAAGCTTTTTTGAAGAATTTCCAAGTTTAAAAGCATTGAAAAAACTAAAGCTTATAAAATCACGTACAAAGCTTTTTATCGCTGCTCATTCTGTTAAAGAATTCTATTATTGGAAAGAATTAGCATTAAGTTTTAAGCCAAATATACAATGCATATATTGGCCCGTATTGAGCAAAAGCAAGGGGTATTGGATAAGCGAATATGCAAGCTATACAAGCTTAAAGAAACTATTTAATGAAATCGAATCAGCAATGAAAAAGGATAAGCAATTGTATGTTATGCTAGATATAGAAAAACCAATACTTTGGCCTTGGTTGTTCGTCATCAATTTTTTTACAAAAAATAAAGCAGCAAGACTTATTGAAAATTTTATACATAAAAACAGATCAAGACTTTATGTTTGCATTTCTCATTTGGGTTTAAGTGGTAACCATCTACAATATATACCAAAACAAAGATGTATTATAATGGTTTATACATCATTTTGGAAATTACCATTCAATAAAAAGATGGAAAAATTTAAGCGAATTTGCAATAAACATAAGTCAAGCATAATTGCACTTGGTTGTATAGCAAAAGGTATAGTAGGGTTTGAACCATTGTTAAGTTCTAATGAGCTTAAAATGGAACTCAAAATAGCAAAAGATTTTGGTGTTAAGCATGTGATCATTTACAGGTTAGCTGGAGTAAATAGCAGTTTAGCAAACATCATAAATAAATTTAACAAATAGCAATATCTAATTTTAATATCTAATTATTTTCCTTTTTTACTTCTCCTCTAGGTTTTGTTTCAGTAAATACCTCTGCACTAAATCTATAAATAACCACACCTTGTTGCTTCCAACAATCTTTATTTAATCCTGCTTTCCAACATGTTTGTTGAACAAACTGCTTGCTATCCCATTTATACTCTGTTGCTACCTGAGGCAACAATAAACCAGAATAAAATCCACTTTCAATAATTAAGCCATGTTTTCCTATTTCAATTTTTTTAAGCAATGCTTTTTCTTGCTTTTCAGTTTGTATTGCTTCATCTGCTGTCTTTATTATTTCTGGTTGGCTCAAAACAGAAATTTCAATAGTGATGTTGTCTAATTCTTCCTGTGTTAAAGGAACAAATCTTGGATCATTGAATGCTGCAGCAAGTGCAGCTTGCTGCACTGTTTGCCATAATGGTAAATTACTATGTACAAAACCTATACAACCGCGTAATTTTCCAGACGGCCACTCATTTAATGTTACAAATATCCCATTATGTTGATTTAGCTCAGAAATTATCTTTGCTTTTGCTTCAACATGGCTTAGCAATTCTTGCCATCTCGCATCAAACCTGGCAAGTATCGCTAATCTTGCTAACCTTATGAGCAGTGCTGCATGCTTAGTTTGCATGCATTTTTATTTTATTTAATTTTTAAATTATTTTGCAACCACTAAAAAATAGTTAACTTTTTAAATGTGAAATGTTATGGTAATTCATGAAAGCTGTAAAAAACTTAGAAATTATAACAAAAAATGAATCCGAGTTAGGTCAATTTAAAAACCAAGACAAAACGAAAAACAGCATAAAGTTAGCATTTCTATTACCAACCAAAGAGTATCAAAATTATGATTATTCTGATTTCTGTCAACTATTTCAATCTATTATGAAAGAGTTAGATAAAGATACAGATATTTTCATATTCTATTCGGATTATTGGAAAGAATCGCCAATGAGTAAAAAAGAATTAGAGGATTATTTAAATAAGCTCAATGAATATATAAGAAAAACTAATAAAGAATTGCTCGTTATTCCAGGCAGTATTTTTTATGAAGAAAAAGAATGTTTATTTTCATTAACACCAATCATATATCGAGACCAAGCACTTTTGTATTATATGCAAACAAGATGGAAAGATCAATTTGATTTAGGAGAAAAACTAAACTTAACTGCTTGCAATGGAAATCAAAAAGGCATATTTATATGGAAAGGGTGGAAAATTGGAATTGAAAAATGTCGTGATCATGGCATGGGAAAATTAAAGGAACATTGCGAGCCTGTCGATCTTCATTTAATTTTGGCTTCAGGTCTCGGAGGAATATATTGGAGAAACGTATGTGTAACTCAAGGATATGTAGTTTTTTATGATAATTTAAAAAATGGAAAAAATAGCATAGAGGTTATTAAAGTATCTAAAGTTGATCCAGACATTTTAAATCCAAAGTTTACAGCAAAAAAGGTAAAATTAGTAATTAAGGATAAAGTTGCTTATGCGACCATTAAAAAATAAAATTTTTAAATTCATAAATTTTTGGTAATTTAATGCATGTAATGCTTTTATTCATAGTTTGGGCATTAATAGGCTATCTTATCGGCAGCATTAATCCTGCATATATTTTAGGAAAAATTTTGCGAGGCATAGACATTCGTAAGTATGGTAGTGGTAATGCCGGTGCTTCTAATGCAGCAAAAGTGCTCGGTAAGCCTGCTGGTGTTGTTACAGCAATTTTTGATATGTGTAAAGGAATAATAGCAGGCAGTGTTGCTTGGTGGTTAAGTTTGAAATTAAGCATTCATTCTTTTTTGCCATTTATCATAGCAGGAGTTTTTGCTATTATTGGACACGATTTTCCTTTTTATTTAAATTTTAAAGGTGGAAAAGGTGCTGCCACAGCATATGGGTTGTTTTTCTTTTGTTTAGGTTTGTTAGTCTATTATGGTTTATCTTTTAAAGTGTTAATTTCTTTGTTGGCTATTTTCTTTTTTGTGTTAATATTTCGTATAATTTTTCATAGTTTTTCTTTTTCTGCATTGGTTGTATACCCTGGAATAATTGTCGCAATGCTTATTTCATACACACAAATTATGCAAATTAATTTTGATTTTGCAAAAGAAACTTTTTACTTTATGATATTTTTAATGCTGTATATAGTTACAGTAACTTTAATTACACTTCACCAACACGGATTAATGAAAGAATTAAAATTGCAAGGCAATAAACTTAAAAAAGTTAAGCCAGCACGTAAAATTTTACGGATCTTTGGAATATTACTTCCGCTATTCTATTTTTGGTTCGGAAAAATTACTTTAACATGCATTTTAGTTGCTGTTCTTGTGTTTTTCTTAATTACAGATCGGCTGAAGCAACACAAGAAATTACCTTTGTACTTATCAGCACTTTACAAACATAAAGAAGGAAAAATTTCAAACATTAGCTTGTTTTTAATTGATTGCCTAATCGTTGTTTTACTATTTCCAAAACCAATTGCCCTTCTTGCATTAACATTCCTTATTTTTGGTGACACCATGGCAGAGGTTATAGGTTTGACGTTAGGAAGAAAAAAATTGATAGGTAATAAATCTTTAGAAGGAAGCACAGCATGTTTTGTTTCTTGTTTCATTTCAGGTCTTGCATGGAAGATCGTTGTTAATATAAGCATTGGTTTAATAGTAATAGGCAGCATTGCAGCAACGATCATAGAACTTATTCCCTTGCACATCAAAATAGGAAAAAGAAGAATGAAGCTTGACGATAATCTGACAGTAGGCATAGGATCAGCTTTAGTTATGTGGTTATTTTCGTTGTTTGGTTTATAGACCTATACTTCAGCAAGACAAGACCAACTTGCATCTAAACCAAAAGGCTCTACAGTTTGCTGTTTTCGAGTTTGCTTATTGTGTTCTTTATGTTTTTCTTGATTGTTTTGTGAAAAATAATTGGCAATTTTCTCAAGCAAATGGTTATATCCTGTATTGTAACTAAAACCAAACCAAGGACGTTTAGCTTTTCCTTGCTTTTCTAATTCTTCAAACGGTTTAAAATAGTTTGTCAAAATCCATGTATTGCATGCTTCTACATAACATTCGTTCATTATTCTTGCTACATCCTGTGGAAGTGGATAAGGATTAATTTTCATATCAAGGCATAACAATGCTAATGAATGCTTTCCTTTTTGTACTACTATTTTCAAATACATAGGTTTACACTTGTCAGAAGGGGGACTTATATTGGCCAATTCTACTTCACATATTTTAATTTTAAACCCTTTGCTTTCTAATTTATCCAACATTTGTTCTAAAGTTTTTATAGTACCAGTGTAATAAGAAAAATATTTTGTTCGTTTTTTCATTTCTTCTTATTTGTTCTCTTCCTATTTTGTTTTTTCTGTTTTTTCTTTAACAATGTTAGTATAGCTGCTAAAATAACGATGATTATTATAATGGCAACAATTGATTGCCACTTATATTTAGCAAAAAATTGGGCAATACTAAATCCAGTGATTTGCTCTTGCTTAATCTTGTCAGTAAACAATGCAAATATGCTTGCATGCTGGATATAAGCATATGCTTTTGTGTTAGCTTTATCCACACTAGTTGCAAGTTCGCGCCATCCAGCTTGGTAAGTATATATGCTTAATTGTGAATCGTCAAATAGCATTGATGCATAATCATGATAGTCAAACAAAATTTTTACAGGCTTGCTGAATTCAACATCTGGTGTTATCTTATACGCCATAAGCAAGTATTTATCTTGTGGTAATGTTGGCATTAATGCTTGACTTATTTTTTCTATTTTTATTTCACTAGCATCGATGCTTTTTCCGTTATAAGTGATAATCGTGTCTTCATAAATTATAAGTTTAACCAAACCATCGCTACTTGATATTGTTGTTATTTGACTGACAGCTTCAGCTTGTTTTGGCTGTTCTTCAGTCTCATTTTCACTTACTGCAGCTGCACCTTCTCCACCGCCAGCACCGGTTTCACCTTCTTCTTCAGTTGTTGAAGCTGCAATAACATTCAAGCTTATGCTGGCTGTATTGTCGTAAGGACTATTGCTACATGCTGTCAAGCTTTTTGCTATAGCTTTAATTACCACATTACCAGAATGCTGCACTTTGATATCAGCTGTTCCAGATTTTGATGCACCAGCATCAATATTGCCTATATTTATGGTTGCACGCAAGTTATCATCTTCATAAATTTCAACTACAGTGGCGTTAGCATAATAATTTCCATTGTTTTTTACTGTAACATTAACAGTAATTGTGTCAAATTGATCAATTTGATTGCCATCACTAAGTTTATTATTGTTGAACCAAACATCAAATTTGCTTATTTCTAGCATGCTGCCAACAACAACAAAGCTTGTTGAATTGCTAACAGAAGGCATGAGCTCGCCTATTTCATTGTAGTAGTTTGTTATATGTGCTGCTAAACTATTACTGCCGCACACACCACTTGTTAGTGTATATACAAGTTGCTTTGAAGAATGATTGTTTATGATAGCTACATTTATGCTTGTACTGTTTAACTGTGCATTACTCACATCAAGATAACCTGAAACATTATACGCATCACCATCGCCTGTGTTGTTTATTGTTATAACAAACGATTCAGCGATGTTTGCTATAACTTGCATGCTTAATGGCATTAATAAACTAAGCTGTGGATCGTAAACCATACCAGATAACTGGACAGTTAATGTTTTAAAACAGGTATCGTTCGATGTTGTATCATTAACAGTTAAATTAAATTGATAAGTTCCTGCAGTAGTGCAATTGAATTTCCATTTGTATTGTGTTTGTGTTGTGTATGCAGGATTATCACCCTCAATTAATGTTAGTCCTGGGCTAACACTAATGCTTAAGTTTACAGGCGGTGCAAATAAATCGTTATTTTGATAGTACACATAAAAACCAGTTCCATCACAAGTTGCACCAGATTCAAGTTTGAGCACGACATCATCACAATTAAGTGTGGCTTTTACATTGCTAGCTATAACAGCAGCTAACATAATTGTCAGGCTTACTAACATTATTAATGTCTTTAGCAATTGTGTTTTGTTTTCCATTTTATGTTTCATTTTAACCTATAGTGATGTTTTTTGATTTAATTATTTCATTATTTCCTGCAATCAAATATATTGTGTAAGTCCCAGCCTGATCACCATAAAGTTTTCTATAATGAGCATAGTTATATCCGTCTGTAATATTGAAGTACTGAGGTTCAGGTCCAGACTCTGGTTCACAACTCCAGTTGTTATAATCGCGACTAATACATTCATAAAGTATCAAGCTGTCAGGTAGTATTGTAATCTTCAAATTGTAGAATGTATCATTTCCAGGATAAATCTCATCCACTCTATAAGCCAAAGTAAAGTTTTCTCCCACTGCAGGGTTGTTGTTATCAAATTGCAAATCAAATTCAGTTTCATTTATAACATCACGTACACTCCACACAGTCAAGCTTGTTTCATTATAGTTGTTTGTGTTGTTGTTGTCGCTGATGTTAACTTCAACACGTAGCACTACATTACCTTTTGGTTGCGCTTGCCATTCAAAGCTGACTTGTTGAGTACTGCCTGCAGATAGATTCAACAACTTACTTTGCACAACATTGCCATTAACTTTAAGCAATACTTCAACATCGTTCTCGTCGACATTACCATTGTTAGTTATATCTGCAGTTATGTTTATTACATCATATAACCATGTTGTTAAGCTTGCATTTGTTGTGATATCGCTAACAGCTAAATCATGATATAGAACATGTAATATTCTTGTTTCACTTTGTGCTGTATTGCTGTTCTCGCTGTTATCAGCGCAAACAACATACCATTCATAAGTGCCCGGACTTAAGCTTACAGTAAATGTTTCTGTTGTGTTTTCTGTAACATTACTATTGTTTTGTTGCATTGTGTTGTTTATATAAAGAGCACACCAAGCAATGTCTGAGTCAGCGTCATAAACTTCATAACTGAAGGTTACATTAACACTACTGAATATAGCGTTAATGCTTGTGTTGTTTTCAGGATCGATGAGTGTAATTACTGGTGGTGTTGCATCAAGCACAGTAATAAAGTGTGTTACGCTTGCACCAGTATAATTTTGATTGCCCTTATATATTGCAGTAATGTTATAGTAGCCTGTTTGATTGTACTGCTTCAATACTGTTACAATGTCATTATCACTTGCAATCAATGTTGAATTTTCATAAACATCGATCGTGCCTGTTCCTATTGTTAATATTGCTGTAATGTTTACTGTATCTGTCTGGTTTATAGTAATATCATCATCAATGCCGTTAAGCAGTAAGCTAAGTGTTGCGTTTGCTTTTTCAATGATATAGTTGTTTATAGTTGTAACATTCATGTTATTTGCAGCATCAACAGCATACCATCTAAAGCTATGGTTGCCAGCAGCAAGATCATTGAATGTATACCAGCACTGTGTTAAGCTCGGCAACGTATCTAAGTCAGGATTGCAAACAGGTGTGTAGTTAACATTGTCAAATTCAAACACAACGTTTGCTATGTTAAAATCATCTTGCCATTCTATGCTGAAATTGTACGGACCACTGCCGTAAATTGTTGGGCTTTCTGGGGATGTACTAATGTTGTAGTATGCCGGCGCTGTTTCGTCTTTGGCAACTGTAAAATTAACATTATCTATACCAATATTTCCTGCTGTGTCATTAGCATAAATTGTTAGGCTGTAATTAGCATTACTTAAATTATAAAGTGTAAAATTATTGCAATCAACAATTATGTTAGTTATACTGCTTGCATTTATTAGATTTTGTAATTCGTACCAACAAGCTTCAACATTTGTAAGTTCATCAACTGCAGTGAAATTTACATCAACATCGCGAACATTATAAACAGCATTGTTTTCAGGTTGCAATATTGTTACTATTGGCGCTGTCTGATCGACAACAAACGAAACTTGTGCACTAGCACTATTTCCTGCACCGTCAAAAGCATAGATTGTTATGCTGTGCACACCTTCACCAATGCTGATTGTATCATTATACCAATAACTGCCTTGTTGAACTAGCGTAATGTTTTGGGTTGCATCAATTTCTGCAACTACACTTGATATAGCATAATTATCAACAACACTTGCATTGATTAAAGTTATTGTTATATTATAGCTCTTGTTTTCAGGATAAACAATCTCTATTGTTGGTGCAGTTAAATCAGTAGTGAAGTAAACAATGTCTGAGTTACCTATATTGCCTGCATCATCACTACATGTAACATAAATGCTATGGCCACCTTCAGCCAAGTTGGTTATGTTTATATTTGTTTGTTGCGATACTTCTACTACACCAATGTCATAGGTTGTATTATCAAGTGTGTAATTGCAATAAAGTTGTGTTGCTTCATTGTCATCTGCTATAAATTCAAGCGTAACGTTTTCATGCGTATAAGAATTGTTTTCAGGCTGCAATATTGTTATTGTTGGTGCAGTATTGTCAACAGTTATGCTTGTATTGGCCCATGCTTCATTTAGATGATCTCTAACACGGATTGCAATATAATAAATACCATCGCTTAAGTCAGGCAATGTGTAAGGCCCTTCACAATCTGTACCTATGTTTTGACTATCAAGCTGTTGTGCATTTTCATCATATAAGAATAACCAACAACTTACAACATCACAGTTATCTGTGCCATCACTGCTTACATAAATCGTGCTTCCCGATTGCACAACACTTTCATTTGTTTTAACATAGCTAATGCTTGGTGGGATATTATCAATATAGATAACTGTATCATTATCATAAGCTGTATTGTTTGCAGCATCAGTTGCTTTTGCAGCAATATAAAATGCACTACAATCATTAACAGTAGTTGTATCGAATTGTAATGTCCATACACCATCTTGTTCATTTCCAGCAATCAAGCTTGCTTGTTGCCAACCATCAACATAAAATTCAACTGTACTTATGGCTGTATTGTCAGAAGCAGTTGCATTAAATTGTATTGTGCCTTGTTGCCATGATTCATGTTCTGGAGCAGTAACATTTACAAATGGTTGCGTGGCATCAACTGTGAATTGCCATATCTCGCTTTGAACAGCATCATAGCCATCATCAGCAATAACGTACCATGTGTAAGTACCATCATCAAGCTGAATGTTTATGCTTTGTTCTGTTGTTGTGTTAACAAGATTGTCATTAATATAAACATAAAATGTTAAACTATCATTATCTGCATCAGTTGCATTCCATTCAAGCGTTACAGAACTGTTTACTATTGTGTTATTTGCTGGTGATACTAACATTATTGATGGTGGTGTGTTGTAAACAACACTAAAGTAAACACTGTCCCTACCTGTGTTGTTTGCATCATCGCGTGCATAAACTTCAACATAATGTAAGCCATCAGTAAGATTTGTTAACGTTGTGTTTTCACAATTAGGCAAAGCATGGCTGCTATCATCAAGCACATACCAACAATAGGTTGCATTAATTGCAGTATATTCTAAAGGTACAGATGTTGTATGCACATATGTTTTATTTTCAGGTTGGATTATTGTTACATCTGGTGCAATTGTGTCAATACTAAATACTACAGAAGCACTAGCAGTATTGTTAGCAACATCAGTTGCATAAACATGAAGCTGCCATTCACCATCTGCAAGTTCTGGAAGTTCGGCAATGCTTGAATTGCAATCAATTGTGTTGCTAATGCCATCTAAAGTGTACCAACACTGCTGTAATGCTATATTATCTGTTATATTGTAAGTTAAATTGAGTTTGCTTGTATTGTAAACAGCGTTGTTTTCTGGTTGCCATATTGTTATGTTTGGCTGAGTATAATCAATGCCGATTGTTAAACTATGCATTGCTTCAGTATTGTTCAATGCATCAAAAGCATAAAAGTTAAGATAATTAACACCTTGTTGGTCTATTATGAATGGCTCTTCATAGAGTGTATCTGGTGTACAATTAGTTTGACTTAAACAATAAATAATGCTGCAATCTGTATAACCAACTTCTGTACAAGATAGTTCTACTGCTTGTGGTGTATTATACCAACCGCTTGTGATGTTAGCAGTGCTGATTGGGGCACTGTTATCTACATAAAGCTGTGTTGTTGGTTGTAGCCATTTGCTATAAGCAGCACCATCAAAAGCCCTACACCTTATATCAATTTGTTGTGTTGTTATGTTTGAAACATCAAACAATACATTGCCCTCAGATAATCCAAGCGAATGCCAAACACCGTCATAAAACACTTGGATTTCATAACTTAGTTCATCGTTATCAACATCAGTAGAGCCATTACATTCAATTTGCATTTCACTGTTGTTGCCTCCGTAAATTCCTGAGGTTGGTTCAAGTAGTGTTGGTCTTGTTGGTGCATCATTAACAGCATTAACAATCACTTTTATACATTGTTGCGCAGTATATTCGCCATCAGAAACAGTAAAGCAAACTTCTGCAACACCATTCCAGTTTTCTTCTGGAATAAAGTAAACAGTAAATATGTGTGGTTTCGGCTTATCAATCGAGCGAGGCTCTTCATCAATTGCTATATGTAAATTTGATTCATTGGTGTTAACTTGCCATTCTAGTTGGCCAAGCGGTGTGTCAATGTCATTTGCATATAGCCCAGCTTTCAACTCATAGGTTGTGTCTTCATTAAACATAATAGGGTCTGGCAAGTTAAGTGTTGGCGGGTCATTGACATTAATAACATTAACGATAAATTCGTCTGTATCGCTTAACTCACCGTCACTTACTTCACAAACCACATTTGCTTGACCATACCAATTTGGTTTTGGTGTTATTGTAAGGGAAGAATGATTCAAAGTTAAACCTATATTTGTTGAAGATGTACTACAATTATAACTTAGTTCTTCTAGCTCGTTATCAACGTCGAGTGTATATTGTTGTAGTTCGATAGATAAATTTGTATCCTCATCCATTGTCATGTCTGGAATATTAAGTTGTGGCGCATCGTTAACAGGCAAAACAGTAACTACGAATGAATCTTCGTCAGTTAACTCCCCATCGCTCACACTACAACTTATGGTTGCATTTCCATACCAATCTTGTGCTGGTGTTATTGTTAACAAATTGTTTTGCAAATCAATAGCAAGATTGCCAGCAACCACATCACATGCATAACTAAGTTCTGTCAAGCTATTATCAACATCATAACTGTAATTATGCAAATCAATTGTTAAGCTTGTATCTTCATCCATGCTGAAGTCTGGCACATTAAGTTGTGGCGCATCGTTTTCGGCTAACACATCAATTGTAAAATTATCTATATCATAACCACCTTTACCATCTAAAGCAACAACACTGCAGCTTGCCTGACCATACCAATCTTGTTGAGGTGTTAGTACTAAAGTTTGATTTCTCTCGCCGCTTAACTCATAAGTTATTTGACTACTGCAGTCTAACACATCGTAGTAAAGTAAATCTCCATCAGCGTCAGTTGCATAATCATCAAGAAATAGCTCAACAGAGTTATCTTCATCGGTTGTTATGTCTGGAATATTAAGTTGTGGTTGTGTGTTTAATGGGTTGAAGGTTACTTCAATAACATCGCTTTCAGCTTGATGTTGTGTGATGTCTTTAGCATATGCAACATAACTATATGTGGTTGGACTATCAACGTTGTGCACAACTGTTTTTGTTAAACTACAAGAAATCAGACCGTTACAATTTTTTTCAGCAATTAGGTTGTTATTTTCGAAAATCTGAATTGTTTTAATGCCTGCATTCGTGCCAGTATCAACAGCAGTTGCTGTCAATACGACAACATTTGTTGTTTCTGTGTCACTTACAATTAGCGTAACAGTTGGAGAAGCATCAAAACTTGTCTGAACAACATTGTTTTGCGATGTTTGATCAACATTAAGTTTTTTAGCATATGGCACATTAGGATCAATGTCTATATATTTGGCTTTGCTAACATTACTAACATAAACAAAAGTAAATGTAGCTATTAAAAAAAGTGCTAGAACTGCTAAACTTAAACCAGCTTGCTTGCTTTTGAATATTTTTTTATTTTGGATTGTCATTTTTTAATCAGTTAAAATAGCCTGTCACAGTAATAGTAGTGAATGGGTAAGTCGTGAATGCAGCGCGAGCATCAATTTCAAAACAATTATTTCTTATCATCAAGATTGTTTTACCTCCAATGCTTGGTACAAGCCCTGTATTTGTGTAAGTAAATGTTAAATTACCTCCTAAAGAATGCACATAAAATTTAGTTGGTGGAGTTACATTGAATGGATTTTCTTTTTCACCTTCAATTTGCCAATACCAACCCTGAGGCAGTCCTTGTTTTTTATTTTGGCCAACTGAAAAACTAACATAATTACGTCCAACTTCTGTTTGCTCAAACTCTCGCTCCATCATTTTCCTTTTTATTTCAGGATTATTTCTAACTCGCAATTTCATTTTCTGTTTATCACTTACAATATGGTTTAAGTCCCCTTCTCTCAATCTTATTTCAAGTTTGCTAACTTCCGAATTTATTACACCAGCAACACTAATTTCTCTTGTGTTTCCTGAACCGAGTGGTGTAAACTTACTTATACCTGCCACAAGGTAAAGATTGTTTTTCAAATTTGGAATAAAATCCTTAGAGGCAAGTGTAATCGCCCCACCAGCATAAACTTCATAAAAGTCCTTTGGCCATCCAAATTTTCTTATCCAACCAAAAGGACTAAGAGCAATAGTCCAAGTTTTATCTGTATTTTCATCATGGCTACCTCCAGCATAGTTTGTTTCGTATCTGTAAGTATGATCATCAATGTTAATTCTACCATGTTGATTTACATTATAAGTAACTATCTGCTCTATTTTGTTTTCTAGATAATCAAAAGTTAAGTTAGCACCCAAAAAATAATCTTTATTGATGGAAGAATCTTCATTGCGTTGTAAGCACGAGTATTCTGTTTCTATGCCAAAGTTAACTTGTTTGGTCCTAACATTCACATCAGTGTATGTAGTTGTTTCTGTTGTATCTATTTGTGTAACAGTTATTTCGTCTGTCGAAGTCATGCTGCTCACATCTTGCTGATGTGTAACAGAAAAAGTTTGAGCTGTCCCGTTAATTATACTAAATGATGGTGTGATTCTAACTTGCCTATCCTTGGTTTTTAGATTATCGTTTATATCTTTATATTTATCGACAATTAGGTTTAGGACAATTTGGCTTTGGCTAACCCAAGTTGTATCAGTTGATTGCCATAAACCATTTTCGCTTACTCCATTGTCGCTTGCAATTGTAATATTTTCGTAATTTGCAAAAGAAAGTTCTCCATAAAATAATCCATTATTAAATTTACCCCTATAAGCAGCAGTTACTTTATTACCGTTATTTATTTTGTCATGCTCTCTTTCAAACACACCATACCAAGAAATGTAAGGAAGTGTTTGCTGTGATGTTACTAAGTTTTCCAAAACAACTTGTTGTTTTGATTTATTGTTATCGTTAAAAAAATCGAATAAAACAACATTTCCAGCTGGTAAACTAAAAGATTTTAACATCAATAAGCATAACAACCATCTAGGCAATCTCATTTTCCTTCCCAGGCAATTTCGCAATTTCGCTTGCAATTATAATAATATAGGGTTTATAAATTTTTCTACTCTTAATTTAAAAGTGGTTACACTCTACTTCAGTGACAATTCTAAAGAAAATTTTTGAGTATAATTTAATTTTTTGATTATTTATTGCTAACTTAGCTAATTTATTGCTTATATTGCTCTAATGAATTCGCAAGTTGGTGTTAGTTCAACAAAATGTTTGGCATTTCCTTGCCTGTATGCTTGACATTGATTTTCAGCGAGATTGTCAACGTCTTGCCTAGGCCAATGAGCAACATCACATACCCAGTCAGCATGTTGCCATGTTGCATTAACATCATGGAGTTCTGACAAACAAGGACCATTGGTCAAATCAATACCTTGTTGTAATGCAAGATTACATAAAGCGACACAATCATCAATAACTTTCTGATAAGCTTCAGATTGCTGAACTGTTTGTTGTGTGCTTTTACATCCACAAATAAAAATAATGCTGCAAAGAACCAAGCAGATTATTAAAAGGTTTAAGTTATTTGTTTTCATTTTTGCTTTCGTTTAGCCAACCTGAATGCTTCAGCTATTTGTTTTTCTGTCCACCCAGCTTCACGCAGTCTTTGTTTTATTAAACCAGCATCAATACCACGCTTGAGATTGGTTTTAACATAATTAACAATTTCGTTAGGCACGATTTGGGTTTGTGCATGTCGTGCAATTAATTTTGTTTCTTTCAATTTTGTTTTTCTAACTTTAGATGGCCTAAACCAACCAAATTTCCAGCCGATAACAAGTAAAGCTATAACCAAAGCAGCAATTGCAATAACCACAGGTAACCATGGTTTTCGTTGTACTATGGTTTGTCCTTCTTCACCTGCTTCTTCACTTACACATGAGCGGGTTGTTGCAGGTTTATCATAAGTAGTACCACAATTGTTTACATCCCAACATTCTCTAGTTTGTATTCCATTAATGCATTCGCTCCATTCGCTGCAATACCATTCTTCTTCACATTCAAGATAGCAAGGTTTTTTTGTTGCTGGTTTTGGATTTCTCCAATAATCACTAACATCACAACCGTTCAAGTCTGTACATGTTCTGTACATGTAGCCATCACTCATACAAGGACTCCAATCAGTACAACTCCAGTTTGGTATGCATATTGCTCCACCGCCGCCACCGCCTGATCCGCCTCCAGCACCACCGCCGCCACCACCAGAACCGCCACCACCAGGACCAGCGCAACTTACACCATCTTCAGCACAACCGTACTCGCATAACTCGATCAATTCAACATCTTCGATCCTTTTCAAATTACTATAATTAATATTATTAGCTTGCAAAACTTCGATTGCTTCTTCTTCATCTGTACAATTAACAGTAACTTGAAGTATTGAGCATTGTTCTACCCTATAACTTTTAAGAGTTACATCGCCCCCTTCAGGCCTATATCTTCTACAACATGAACTTACTACATCAATTTCCTGTTTGTCAAATAATGTCTTTGCACTCGCACAATCACTTTCTGAACCAAAGATAAACATTGTTTTTGTATGTGTATGCCTATACACCCCAACTCCTTGCGAACCTGTTTCACAAACAACATAAGATTCACATTCTTCTTGAGGTTGTGTTTCCTCAATCGTAAATGTGATTTCTGGTGAAGAGATAAGCACTTCTGTTAATGTTAAAATGTTGGTTTCTTCCTCTTCTTCAGTTCCTCCATCATGATCTTGACCTTGTGTGCTTATATCATCAGGTGGATACCATGCCGCATATGCTGTTGTTTCTTGTTCTGCTATTTGACAATTCCATGGACAAGGGCCATCAAACTTTTTATTAATACCATAATAACACTTTGCTACACATTCGTTCGGATATGTTTTACAATCTGTTCCGCAAATTGGTTTTTCTGTATGCAACCAATAAACATAAACGCCAATACCAGAAACGTTAATTTCAGTTTTTCCTTGAATCCCGTTAATCGTACACTCTTCCGGAACTCGTGTAGGTATTAGACTACAATTCCAAGGCAAACTCCAGTCATACTTTAATATTATTTTTAACTTATGTTCGCCAGCCTCAAGCTTAGAAGTATCGATGAGTTTATTTATATCAACTGTATATTTATTATCAAAGCTGTCGCACGTGTATTGAACTTCATTAGCGCATGCCTCGTCCTCACTCATAAATTGATCCCAATAACTGCAGTTCGCATGCTTGATAAGTGTATCGCCCACATACCAACCGTTTTTTGAGATATCATCAAATATTTTACATTCAATATGTTGGCCAGGATAGCACTCACCGAGTTCTTTATTAGTGCAAGGATCAACCCATTTATACACATAAATGTTTTGGTCAGGATTAATAATATCTGCTGTTATTTGTTTTGCGTAAAGCATCCTCTTGCATATAGGTTTGCATGTTTCATTAACTTTACAAGTTGCAATAACTACAGATTTTCCTGAAGGGCAAGTGACTGTGTAATTTTCCCCAGGGTGGCATGCGCACGGTTTTGTTTCAATCTTCATTATGTCTTCACATCCTGCGAGATCTCTACATGTTCTTGTTTGTTTATAATCAAGATTACATTTGCTCCATTCACTACACTTCCAATTATAAATGCATTTGTCTATTTCTGTATCAGAAGGAAGCTGCTTATTAAACCAATCAAGCACAACTGCTGGAAAAAGTTTTTTTATTATAGGTGGCAGTTGCCATTCTTTTTCTTCTCTTTCTTCACTCTCGCCACCTTCCTGTTGCTTACATGCACCAAAACCATATCCAAAGTTATACTCATCAAGCACAGTAATTTTTTTACCATTAATATTAAAGCTAGCTTGTGTGTAATTGCCCTTACCAGCTTGATCACTTAATGCTATGAACTCGGGCAAAGTTATTGTTTTATATAATTTGTTATCAATATAAACCTCAAAATAACTATTAGCAGGAATAAAATCAGTTTCATCAAGCTGTAGCACAACTTTACCTTCTAATCTTTGTTGTTCAGCATTAAACGAAATTTCTGGTGTAAGAGTTATTTTTCCTGTGATGTTAAAGCGTGAGATGGCGAAGAACAAACCTATGTAAATAGCAAATATAAGCAACAAAAACGGAATCAAACGCAACGTTTTTTTCATTTTTCCCCTTTTATTTTTGCTTCACTAATTGAATTTACTAAAAATTTAAAGTTTAAAAATGTTTTGTTGTTATTTTTTCTTCCTAGCAATAGAAATAACTATGATAATCAATACAACTACTACTGCAATAATCACCCACACAATCCAACCAAGTTTTTTCTTAGGTTTTTCTACACATACGTTATTGATACATTCTTTACCAACAGGACAGCCACAGTCAAGGCAACAATTTTCTTGAGTTTCATTTGCTTCACAAACTCCGTTTCCACAAACAGGTTTAGCAATTGGTTTTTCTGCCTTAAATCCTTGTAACGTTATTGCAAATACACTAAAGCCAGGCACGTTTGCTTTATAATAAATAAAGTCGTTATCCTCAGCACTTTTTGTTGTTTCATATTTGTACCATTTGCCATTACTTAATCTTTCAAGATAAACAGTGAAGTTGCTAAAGTTATTAGCATTCATCCAATCATTTAACCATGTCTTATTTAAGCTAAACGTTATTATTGCTTTGCTTACAACACCTTTACTTAATCTCAAACTGAATGATTTATAAACAGTTAGATTTGGCATTTCAGCATTTTGTTTTTCTATTTCAGTAGTAAGGTCTTCGTCTGTTAGCTGCCGTGCTTCAAAGCAAACACTACTTAATGCTTGCTCAACCATAAATTTGACTGTTTCTATGCCAATAATTTTATTGCTTACATTTACTTCAACCCATTGATTAGCATCAATGCTTGCCCAACAATGCTTTTTCTTTTCTCCTGCTGTAACTGCTGCACCACCGCCGGCACCACCACCAGCAGTTGTTTCTTCTTCAGCTGTAACTATGGCACTACCAACAATTGCTGGGCCTGCTCCACTAAAATGAGGTAAGGTAAACCATACTCTATTTTCAGTTGTATTAACAAAGCACACACCTGAAGCATTCCAAACAAAACCAGTCAGATTATCTTTAACGCACACAACACCAGTACCATTCAGATATGCAGGATTATAATCACTGTACTCAGATGGTACAGCACTATAACCATCACTTTCTGTCCATCGAACAGACCAGTTGTCCCAATAAAGTTGTTTTATTTTGATTTTTATTGTTCCGCTTTCATTAAGTTTTGTTGGATCATACTTTACACTTGCTAGTATATAATCATAAACATCTGGTGCGAGAGAGCCAAGCTTCCATACAGCTTCAAATGTTCCACCACTTGTACTTTCACTAGCAGATGTATCATATTGTGCATCTGGCGGACCTGAATTAACTAAATCTACACCAACAAATTCAACAATTACACCATTTTGTTGTTCAAGCCTGATTGTTGCTGTGCTAGCAAACATAGCTTTGAATGGATCAAACCCAGTAGCATTGCTGCTTAGGATTACACATGAACTGTTGTAGTATGGACCATTACATGCAGTTGAATTGCGTAAGAATGTTATGTTTACATTACTTAGAACATCATTTTCTGGATTTGATACTTTAAAATCACTGAGTTGAATGTGCACAACAGGATTACTTGCAAGATAACTTGCATCCCAGCTGTATTTTCTTGGAGGAGCACGAGGACTGAACACTTCTGCTTTAACACTACTGCCTTGTGGGATAGGCCAAGCTAAAACTGATTCTCCAGCACCCTCAAGCATCCATAAAATGCTTGAACCATCAGGATAAGTTATATTAGCTTGCATGAACACATCAGTAATGCTGTGATTTTGTTCGTCAGTAAAGTTAAACTTTATCTTTTTTGTTGTAACTTCATTAAACTTAGTAGCTTGAACAAGGGTACCTAATGCGTTGTACAATGTAATATTTTTGGTAGTATTTGTATTCAAATTGGTCAATGAGGTATATCCAACAAAGTAATGAGTTCCATTATTAGCAAATCCTGCTATCACATAGCTACTGCCGCTAGGCAGAGTAATGTTATAGAAACCTGTAGTGCTGTTAACAGGGTTATCAGGAAATTCTATTGTGGCTAAAGAAGGTACAAATGATGAAATATAAATATACACTTGTAAGTCTGTGAAATTTACATTCCCGCTACCTGACGGTGGTAGAAGGTATCCTTGAACGTTTATCTTTTGAGTAGTTAAATTAAAACTAATGTTATATACATTTCCTGGTGTTAGATTAGATGCTGAAATAGTTTTGCTGTGTGGAAGAGCCCAATCATCAGACGAATTCTGAGGTATTTTGTAGATATTAAGACTATAATCCTTATTTGCAGGAACAACAATAGCATAAGGTGGGTTCACATTTTGGAAGAATGTTAAAGGCATAGTACCTTTAAACAACTCGCCTGAAAATTTAATTTGCTTTTCATCTTTGGTTACATTTGTGATGTTAATTGTTGCCGCATCAACTAAGTAAAAGTTCATTCCTGTAAGGTTTGCCTGAGTTTGACCTGGCTCAAGGAATGGTGGACGCATTGGAGGAAGTATTGGTGATGTAAGCAGTGCTTTACCTGTTGCAGGATAAATAATATGGATGAAATACTCTGTAGGACTTGTATCATTAAATATAATTATATAACCTCCACTGGAATTTGTTGTTGTGCTATAACTCCAACAATCAGTAACTTCAGGAGGGCATAGCTCTTCAACTTTTACTAAAGCATTTGAAATTGCTTGACTTGGATTGCTAAAGTTATACACAAAACCTGAAATTGATGCATTATAAATTATAAAAGTCTTTGCTTGTGTTGTTTCATTTGTATAGCCGGCTGTATTGTTACAGTAAACAGTATAATCTATAGTTCCTGGTTGGGAAACATTGATGTATGTATATTCATACAGCTTGGTGCTAGTATTGAAACTCATTGGAGCATTAGTAACATTTAACTTAGAAATATTGATATAACAACTACCAACACTATCATTGATCACTTGTCCAAGATGTGTATAATTGGCTCTAAACGTAATGTTTGGATGCTGATCAAAATAAGCTGGCTCGTCATCGCTAGTTGCACTAAGTTTAAGGAGGTCATTATTTACTATAATCTCTGCAATTTCATTAGCATTACTAAGATTTACCCAGTCTGTAGCATTCACTACCAATATATAAGATTTATCAACCAAACTTGAAATATCTAAATTGCATGACCAATTACCAGTTTGAATGTCACCTTCTCCACTAACTAAACTTAATGTACAGTTTACATTACTAGATTTATTGACAAAAACAACCGCCTGTTTTATACCACTACCACAGCCAGCATTATTACAATCTGTAATGAATACTTTTACATTTATACTACCACTGTATTCTTTAGCCTTATTAGGATCAGGTGAAATAAATTCTACATCAAAAGGAGGATTGTTATCAATAGTCACATTAATAGTTGTTGTGTTAGGATTGGTCGCTTTATCTGTAGCATTAAATGTTATAGTCAATAAACCGTCATTAAATGGAGTGGTATCAAAAGTATATTGCCATACTCCAGAAAGCATGTTTCCGCTGGATAAACTCATATTATATGCAGTGCCATTAATTGTTACAGTAACATTCGCAGCTAAACCCGACAGCACATCTGTGGCATTAATATAAACTGTAGCACTGCTTCCTGTCAAGTTTTGTGCTTTTATGTATTCATAGAATTGTGGTGCAGTTTTATCAACTACAACATTTCTAGGTGTTGTTTGATTAGTCCAACTAACATTATCAATTGCAATAGCATAGAAAGTGTAATTGCCATCTGCAGTAAGAGTATAATTACATGGTGAACTAGAACAGTTATAGATATTTGTATTGTTAACCCAAATTTGGATCTGACTTATGCCAGAGAAGGTATCACTTGCTGTCACATTAATAACTAAATCTTGATTAGTTATAGTTCCTGAGTCTGGAGTTGGTTGAACATAGGTTATTGTTGGTTTAGTTCGATCTATTTTTATCGCTACACTTGAGATTGCCTCGTCATTTCCTACAGTATCGTTAGATTTAAACTTCACATAGGTTGTTCCTTCATTTGAGATTTGTATAGTTCCGGTATATGTCTGATTCGGATCGCATGAATCAGTATTGTCGGTACAAAATAAAGTTGTATCAACACCAGCAACATTATCACTTGCGTTCAAGGTTACATTTATATAGCTTGTATTTACCCAAGTATCAAAAGTATAACTGTTTCCAGAATCGTCTACAGCACTGGCTGTAGTTGTTGGCGGAGTTGTATCAAGCAAAATTGTCCTTGTTTCTGTGCTGTTATAATTTCCAGCTGTGTCATTTACAGTAGCATTTAAATAATAGGTTCCGTCTTGTAAAGAGGTATAATTCAGAACAAAAGGCGAACTTCCGCTTGTATTAACAAATAAAAGTTGTGTATCATTATAAAGATATACTGAAATTGTGTTGATACCTGAACCAGAATCGCTGGCTGTCACATTTACTTCAATATAATTTTGAGAATAATTTCCGCTTGTAGTACCTGTACCGAATGCTATTGATGGTGCTATAGTGTCTATCCTTATTGTTTGATTACTTATATTTTCTAAGTTTCCTGCTGTATCATTAGATCTATATCTTATATATGTTGTCCCTTCTGTATTTATTTGAATAATTCCTGTGTATGTTATATTTGGATCGCATGCATTTGTGGAGTCTAGACAATATAGAGTTACATTACACCCTGAATCAGAATCAGAACATGTTAAAGTTACATTAACATAAGGAGAGTTTGTCCAAGTATTAAATGTATACGTACTTCCGTCAGATTTTACTGCTGAAGCTGTAGTTGATGGTGGGACAGTATCAACATTAATTATTCGTGTTTCGCTTTTTGTTGTGCCATTCACATCTGTACAGTTAATGAACCAATTATGAGAACCATCAGATAAAGAATTATTTGCTGTAATTGTTGTTGCTGTTCCATTAGTAACATTTTCAACTCCATAGCCCGAGCCATCTATAAACAACTCACATGTAAAGTTATCATCTATATCACTTATTGCAGTAAAAGTAAAATCTGGTGTGCTATCATTTGTCCATGAATTATTTTCAGGAGAGGTAAGCGTAATTGATGTTATGGTAGCTTTTGCAGAAAAAAATAAAATAGCAAATAGCAACACACCTAATAATGTGGCTAAACATAATTTCACCTCTTTTTTTGTATAGTGCATGGTTTTGTAGCGTAATCGGCTTTTTAAACCTTTGTTTTCATCTTTGGGGAGATAATATTTTTTATTTTATATCAATTTATTTATATTCAAAATATAGAAACATTTTTATGCCAAAGGGTACATAAATATACCAAATGGGACGAAAATGTAGCTACTTGAAGGTTTTAGAAGTTTTCTTTGTAGAGCCAACTACAACACATTTTATTAAAGAGATAAGCAGAAAAATAAACCTTGCTCCTACCTCAGTAAGAAAGCATATCAAACATTTGCTTGCTAAAAACTTAATAAAAAGAAATAAGGCAAAACCTTTTGATGGTTTTATAGCTAACAGAGAGAATGATGATTTTATATTTTATAAGAGAGTTTATAATCTCTATACTCTAAAAGAACTTAGTAATTTTTTAATTTCAAGTTTTTGGCCTAAGCTTCTTGTTGTGTTTGGCTCTTATGCTAGAGGGGAAGATATTGAAGAAAGCGACATAGATATTCTAATAGTAACCAAAGCTAAGAAGGAGATAAATCTAAATAAGTTTGAGAAACGTCTTAAAAGAAAAATCAATTTGCTTATTATTGATAAACTAGGAAAACTGGATAAAAATATTGTAAAAAAAATTTATAATGGAATAGTACTTTATGGAGGGTTTTAAATGGATGAAATATTTAGAATAAGCAAAGATAAGGAAAGAGCAAAAGATTTATTTGATATGGCGAAAAAGATAAAGCATACAAAATAATTGAAGAATATTATGAGATAATAAAAGAACTGCTTACTGCCATAATGTACATTGACGGTTTCAAAACATTAAGCCAGTTAGACTTATCGAATATTTTTCTGCTAAATACAAAAAACTCAATGAAAATCAAATTAAGTTGATTGATACTTTAAGAAAATTTAGAATAGGTGTGGTTTATTATGGAAGAAAAATAAGTCAAGAATTTTTGATAAACAATGAAGATGAAATAAAAAAGATCATTTCGGTTTTAATGAAATTTGTAAGAGATAAATTGTATAAGTAAAATTGTAAAAAATCTACAATTTCTATTTTAGAAAGCAAGAAAAAAGAAAGCTGGCATCGGAACAACTTAGCTAAATTTTCATACAAACATTTAAAAAATCGTGCAAGATTAGTTAAGCAATAAAAGAGGTGAAAAATGGGCGCTGGCAAGAAAAAAACTAAACAAAAAAAGCAAACTAAACAAACAAAATTTGCAAAGTTCAACGAGATTGTTAAAGCGATAAAGCAAGTAAAAATTCAAGGTGCTGAGAACATTGCGAAAGCAGCAGTCAAAGCATTATTGTTGCGTAATGATTCTAAAGCAATTCACACATTGCTGAGCTTAAGGCCAACTGAACCTTGTTTAAGAAACAGTATAAAGTATGTTTTAGTAAGACAAAAACAAACAAGTTTGAAAAATGCTGTTAACGAAGTAATAAAACATTTTGATAATGCAGATAAAGCTATTGCTGAATATGGGGCAAGATTGATTAAAAACAAGTATGTTGTGTTTACACATTGTCATAGTCAAACTGTTGTTAATGCTTTAATTAAAGCAAAGCAACAAGGTAAAAAGTTTGAAGTATGGCAAACAGAAACAAGGCCATTAATGCAAGGTCGCATAACAGCCAAGCAACTTGCAAAAGCAGGCATTAAAGTAACCCATATTGTTGATAGTGCTGCACGACTTGCCATAGAAAAGGCTGATATAGTTTTGTTTGGTTGTGATGCTATAACAATGAAACATGTATACAATAAAATAGGAAGTTATATGTTTGCTTTAATAGCAGAACACTATGGAGTGCCTATTTATATACTAACCAATAGTTGGAAATTTGATGTTAAAAGCCTATCAACAGGAGAAACACCTATAGAGTACAGAAGTAGCAGCGAAGTATGGAAGAACAAGCCAAAGCAAGTAACAATTATTAATCCAGCATTTGAAAAAATACCGTTAAAGTATATAACAGGTTTTGTTACAGAGTTCGGCATATTAACGCATACAGACTTGATAAGAAGAATAAAAAACACATATTCAATTTTATTCTGAACAAATGAATAGCAAAACTAGCAATCAATCAGCACAACAAAAAGTTATTATTGCAATAGATATGGATAACACACTCGTCTTAACTAATGCTTTACATGTTCATGCTTTTAATTATGCTTTTGTCAAATCTAAGCTGGATGAAGTAAAACCAAAGGTTATCGAGAGATTGTTAGGGTTACATGGGGAAGAAATAATAAAACGTATATTTCCAAGGTTGAGCAAGCAAAAAGTGAAAAAGATATTAATGTTGCATAACAACTTTGTAGCAAGAAATGCGGCCAAGCTTGTTAAACGTATTGCGAAACCAAACACAATTAACGCATTGATAAAAAAACTTAAACAAAAGTATTATGTTGTATTAACTACAAACGCAAGCAAGAAAGAGGTTAATGCTATACTTAAAGCGAGTGGTATTAACAAAAAACTGTTTGATGCTATTATAACGAAAGAAATGGCAAAGCCAAAGCCCAGTGCAGATGCATTAAAAAAAGCAGAACACCTGCTTAATGCAAAAGTCGCTATTGTGATTGGTGACACACCATATGACATCCTTGCAGGTAAAAAAGTTAAAGCAAAAACAATAGCAGTGCTTACTGGAAATTTCAGCTTTAAAGAACTGATAAAATACAAACCAGACATGGTACTCCATAACATAACAGAGTTAGCAGGAATTATTTAAGCATTTAACAAAAACAAGATAAGGTTAATTTCCCTATGTCGTGTTAATGCTTCTATCAATTTCAATAAACCATTGCTAGTTATTCCAACTGCATTACATTTATAGCTATTAGTTTCTATTTGGCATGCTATTAGTCCAGTGAAAGGTTTGGCTTTAGCAATAAACATGCTTACTGGTTCTTCGCATTCTATTTTGCCTAGATATGCTAGTTTTACTTTGCTGTTCAATTCAGAAACAATTTTGTTTAGCATATCTTCAAGATAACGAGGCTTATACATATTCCATGATTGTGTATACATCTCACGTGATTCTTTCAATTGTTTGCATAATTGGGCTACTGAAACAAAACTTTTTTTCTTATAATCAAACACTTCTGAGGTTTCAGCATTAAAATACAAATGATTGTTGTGCAAAACAGTTTTTGCTCTATCCAGCAACTTAAGCTCAAGAGCAGCAATACCAACATAATAAGTAAAAAACAGAAACTCGTATTTTGGTAATGTTATGCTATAAGGGTGTGGCAATTCATGGAAGAAAGTAATGTAATCGTCATTAGATTTTTTGCTATAAGATAAAATTATTCTATTCTTTTTTACAATTAATTCCAATGCCATATACTAAAAAATAGAGAAACAACTTAAAATTTTTTTCATGCGGGGGGCAGGATTCGAACCTGCGCAGGCACTAAGCCACCTGGTCCTTAGCCAGGCCCGTTTGACCACTCCGGCACCCCCGCAAAGTACCTTCACAATAATTTATTAAACCGAAACTATTTTAAAAACTTATTTATGTTTGGCATTATGCAAATGGCCACAGCAACATTAGACCAATTAGACAAAAAACTATTATATAAAGTAACCACAAAAGAAAATTTCAGAGACATACAAATTGAGACTTATATTGAGCACATAGAACTATACAGTAATCGACCACCATACAGATGTTTTTATGTTGTGACTGTTGGTTGTAAAATTAATGAAAACGGAAAATACCAAGAAGTAAAGAAACTACGGCAAATGGCTACGAATATAGGAGAGCTTATTGTGTATACAGATTGTAAAGTAAAAGGCATAGCAAAAAGAAAAACAGGCTTGAGCGTGTTGCTCGAGTTAAGTTGTGATGGAAACGAAGATGGTTTACCTGCATTGCTCAAAGAAAATGCTGTTAAGCGTAATGATACTATTTGGATTAATGTTGGACTAGGCTATTCTTAATTCAAAAACATTTATATAGGTAAAACAAATAGCAAAAGCATGGCAAAGCAAACATTTGTTGTTGATACTAGTGTTGTTGTTGAACGTGCAATTGCTGATTTAGTTAAGCAAGGAAAAATTACTGGCATGATTATAATTCCGAATGCTGTAATAGCTGAACTTGAACATCTTGCAAACTTAAACCAAGAACAAGGCTGGCTTGGCCTAGAAGAAATAAAGCAGTTAAGAGAGCTTGAGCAGCAGTACGACATTGAGATAACTTTTCTTGGCGAAATGCCATCAGCTGAAGCAATAAAAACAGCAAAGAAATTCGGCAGTATTGATGCAGCAATCCGTAGCCTTGCATTAAAACATAACGCTACATTAATTACTGCAGATAAAGTTCAAGCCAAAGTTGCTGAAGTACTTGGCATTGATGTAATGCTAATAGAAATAAAAAAACAAGAAAAAGCACTTAGCATAGAAAAATATTTCAAAGGCAATATAATGAGTATTCATATTAAAGAAAATTGTTATGTTTATGGCAAACAAGGAAAGCCAGGAAGCTGGCAATTAGTAAAATTAAGTAATAAAAAATTAAGCCGCGACCAAGTTCAAGCAATAGCTAAAGAGATAATAAAGAAAGCAAGTTATGCTGATCGCGCTTTTATTGAGATAAGCAAGCAAGGGTTAAGCATAGTACAATTTAAAGATTATAGAATCATTATAGTACGCCCACCAATTGCTGACGGCTATGAAATTACTGTAATAAAGCCGCTTGTTAAGTTGAGCATTAATGATTATAAACTAAATAGAGAATTACTTGCTAGGCTTGAGAAAGCAAGAGGGGTTATTGTTGCAGGCGAGCCTGGTGCTGGTAAAACAACATTTGTGCAGGCCTTAGCAGAATTTTATTTAGCTAGAGGCAAAGTTGTTAAAACTGTTGAATCGCCTCGCGATTTACAATTGCCAGAAACCATTACACAGTACAGCAAAAACTTTGCAACAAGTCAAGATATTCATGATATTTTATTTTTGAGTAGGCCCGACTACATTATATTTGATGAAATGCGCGACACTCCTGATTTTCAACTATATACTGACTTGCGTTTAGCTGGTAGTGAATGTATTGGTGTTCTGCATGCGGCAGCACCAATTGATGCCATACAACGATTCATCACGCGACTTGAAGTTGGTATGATCCCTTCGGTAGTTGATACTGTAATTTTTATGGAAGCTGGAAATATTGCTAAAGTGCTTACACTTGAGCTAAAGGTGAAAGTGCCGACAGGAATGAAAGAAAAAGATCTTGTTAGGCCTGTCATAGAAGTACGTGATTTTAGTAGTAAAGCATTAGAGTATGAAATATACAAGTATGGTGAGGAAACAGTCATTGTAAAAATAAAAAAGCAAAGAGAGAAAGAAAAGCAACGTAAAAGGTTTGAAATTATTGAAACTAAAAAATACTTTGTGTTCATAACTGGTAAAAAATCAGGAACCATAACCTTGTATGTTGATGGGAGATTTACAGCTGAACTGCAGCTAAAGCATGGAGAAGCAAAAATAAAGAAAAAAAGCAAGCTTGGAAAGTTCTTAAAGCAAGCGATGCTAGAAGGCAGGCAAATTGAAGTGTATTAAGCAAACTCAACTGCTACCAAAACCACACTAAAACTCATACCGTAAATATTAAATATCTGAAAAAATAAAAATGAATTAATAAAAGAATAAGAATAAATTAAAGAGAATAAAAAGAATAATAAAAGAGGTGGGTGAAGAAGCAAGATGGCTAAGCTTAAGGTTTTGCTTAATGTTTTGAGTAAAAAAGCACAGTGGTTTTTGATTGCAGCAACCATCATTGCTGTTGTTGCTTCGGGCTTGTTCGCATTAAGCATACAGCGTTACTTGCCGCATTCACCAGAAGCACCACAAAAGTTCAAGAACTTTTTAGGGTTTTACCAAATAGGAAGCAACACACTGCTTGCAAAACAAATCATGCCAG
>JAPDKA010000004.1 GCA_029258825.1 archaeon
TGCAAGCAAGCAGGTTTAGCTATGGCGAATGGCAATCCTTGTTTGTTAACGCTTTGCCACGTAGCGTTAAGCTTTATAAGTGCTATCATGCGTTGCTTGTAGAATTTGCTAAAACATATTGCAAAGCTAAACCAAACTGTCAAGCATGCGTAATTATGCAAAATGCTGGCTAAAGCAGATCAAAACAATCTACTATCTTGTATTTTGATTTTAATTTTTCTGTTTTATTTGGTATGATTATGTATTTATAATTGGTCTGTATTACATCTAAATTAGCTTCGGCTTTTTTTATATCTGTTTTGTTTATATTCTTTTTCCATTTTACCTCAGCTGCCAAGTATGGTTTTTTAAATCTCAATAAGCAAATATCAATATCTTTACCTTTTATCTCACCAATAGCTTCTTGCAATCCGTAAATTTTTGCTAGCCAGCCTCTTATAGTACTTTCTATAATTTTAGGCATAACTTCATTGATTATTAAAGTTATTTCTTTAGAGCTCAATTTTCTTTCGCCTATGTTGTATTTTTCATCTGCATAGAAATATAACCAAAATAAAGGTGAAGTATGTTCATACACGAACCTATTCTTTTTACCGTAAATTCTTATTTTCTTTAGAATTCCGAATTTAACTAAATTGCTTAAATATTGTTGGATTATACTTGGATCATCTTTTTGGATTAACTCTCTAGCAAATAATGCAGATGAGATTTCACTTGAGATTCTTTTCCCTGTAGCTACTGCTCTAAGTATTCCTTCATAAATCGGGCTAAGTTCCTTTTCTTCTTCTTTGAATATTTCTCCTACCAACGCCGGAATAGCATTCTTGTAATAAAGAATGATCTCTGCTAATTCTACTTTGTTTTCAATAAATGGCAATATTATTGGCTCTCTCGCCAATACGGCTAATTCTACAATTGTTTTTTTGTCTTTTACAGCTATTGTTTTTATTTTTTTTAATGTATCTGTCAGCTCTATCAAACCTATCGGAAACTCAGCTATTAACCCCAACAATGGTGAATTTTTCTCAAAAAACTTTCTTGCTAGCCATAATGTAGATGAAATTAATATTAATTTTCCTTTTCCATTTAAGTAATGAAGAAAATCAAGAAAATCCTCTCCAAGTCGATGAAACTCATCTATTACTATTGTTTTCTGGCCGAGAGTTCTCTTAATAATTTCTTTAAGTGTTTTAACCGTTATTTCATTATTATCTTTATCCAAGATTGTTCTATTTCTTTTTACAAAAAAGTATTCGTCGTATTTTACGAATTCTCTAACTAAGAAAGTCTTTCCAGTTTTTCGTCTACCATACACCAATACCCATTTTCTTATTTTATTTATTTTATCTGCTTCCGGTCTTTCTATAATCATAAAAAGTATAATTTATATTATAGTTTTTAAATCTTTTTATTTTATTGCACTCACTAACAAATGGTAAAAACCGAAAGGTTTAAATAGCAGTTCATCTTTATTATATCATGGGATTCACAACATTAGTACAGCTTGTATTGGCGTTGATGCCTAAACAAGATACAGATACAAATAAAATTGTGCTTCCTATACCTTATAATGTTTGCTATACAGAAACAACATCTTGGAGTATAGATCAATCTTGCTCATACGAACAAACAGATAACTTAGATAATATTATTAGCGAATTGACTAAGAAATTTTCCAAGTCTATTTTATTTAAGGATTTTACGCACTGGTTCTATGCTACTCTTGATAGTTTATCTGATTCTCACCATGTTGAAATTAATTCAAATCCATTTCCTGAATTCAAGAAAAAGACATTACTTAGCAATTATACTACTGAGGGATATCGTGTTGCTACATTTAATATGCATATACCTCTAGAGTATAATCCTGATGTTGAAGGCATAAGTTATTTAGAATATAAGTTCAGAAATGCTGCAAGGAGAGCATGGACAACATTGCAAGACGAGCTTAACGGAAATAAAGGTATTGTAATTGATAATATTGAAGAATTTGAAGAAAACGTTGAAGCGGGAATATATTATTATTATAAAGGAAACTATAAAAAATCAAAAGATTGTTTTGTTCAGGCATTTTATGAGCTACTTTTCCTTTATTCAGATTGGCCAGGCTTTGATGAAGTTGCGAGAACCTTACTAACTTATATTTTTTATTTAGATCAACTTAGAAAAACTGAAAAAGTTAAACCTTAAGATAGCGATTCCAGAATCTTAATTACCTTTTCAGGCTTTTCCGTCTCATATATTGTTACTTTTCCATCTTTTGAATATAGTCTAGCAAGTTGTTGTTCTTCATCTATAACATAATCGATTTTATCACTTTCAATTTTAAAACCATAAAATATGTGGTTAGAAGGTCTATAGCCTCCTTTAATACCTTGTTGGTCACTCGCTTCATACAGTATGCAGCCCAGCAATCTTGGTCTTGAATCATATATATACCCGTCCCCGACCATCTTTTTCTCTTTATCTATTGTGACAAACTCTGTTGGAGGAAAATCTTCAAACCATATACCAACCTTCATTTCATTAAAGTTTATGACAAGATTATTTATTGTTCTTTCCCATCCCTTATTTTTTACAAATAAACTAACGTCTTTTATCAATACTGCGTCAAATCTCTTACCAGTATCGTAAAAATAAGTTTGTAAACCAGCACCTATGTACATGCTCAGAACTTCATCATTAGTGCCCTTTTTTCTCTCTACTTTTATGCATATATTATATAGATCAAAATATTCAGCTTTAACAGCCATCTTATCATATGATGTTCTTGTTTTCAGTATGTCTCTTCTAAGCATTCCGTCAGTACAGTCTTTAGTGATACCACACAATTTAAATGTCAATTCTGCTGGCGCATAAACTCTTATATCTCTTAATACATTAATTTTTTTCTCAATCTCTTTAGCTTCTTTTTTTTCAATAGCGATTGATGTGATCAACCTACCCAAGTCGAATCCTTTTTCATCTGTCTCTAATATGATTAAATTTCCATAAACAGGATAACAATAACCCACTTTTTCCGCAAAAAAACACTTAAATACTATTTCAGCCTCTAGCTGATCACCATATCTTTCAAATAATCCTTTAATTTTCCTGTAGTGGATTAGCCCAACCATCAACGGTTTCACTTCTTCTTGATTTTGGATTACCATTTCTTCTTGGTTTTCTGCCTTTCCAATCTCTACATAGTCCTTATCGCTTAATATTACAGTTTTTAAATCTTCAAAATGACTGTACTCTATACGTTCCTGTTTTACTTTCGTAAATTTTACATTGTATACATTGATGGTATTTGTTCCGAAGATATCACTTCCAGGAAGAATATATTGTCTTAAGAATTCCCAGCTTGTTAATACGGCCCCTTCTCCCTTACTTTCCCAATATGCATTATATATTTTGTTTTTATACCTTTCTTCGATCCAGAGAGAGACATCCCCCTCTTTATAGGTTATCATTATCAATCCTGCGCTCTTTACTTTTCCTATATCTTCTTCAGTTATTTTTGTTTCCTCGCCCAAACTGGAAAAAGAAAAAACAGTAATTAAGATAAAAAATACCATGGTTGTTAGAGCTATTAATTTTAATTTCATAATCATAAAAGCATCGTTGCATTTAAAAACTTAATTGTGTTTAGCAGTTCATGAAGCGAGCAGCAAACACAAAGCCCAAGCGCATTTATCTTGATTACGCAGCAACAACGCCTGTGCGTAAAGAAGTGCTAAAAGTGATGCAGCCTTATTTTGTTGAGGAATTTGGCAATGCTAACAGCCTACATAGCTATGGTGTTATAGCCAGAAATGCAATAGAGCAAGCACGAAGCAAGATTGCAGAACTGCTTAACGCTAAGCCGAATGAAATTATTTTTGTTGGTAGCGGTACTGAAGCAAATAATACTGCAATTAAATGTTATGCTCTTGCAAACAGACAAAAAGGTAAGCATATATTGATTAGCGCAATTGAACATAAATCAGTACTGAATGCTGCGAGATGGTTAACTAACTATGGATTTAAAGTTGAGTTTGTTGGCGTTGATAGTAATGGTATAGTCAAACTTGACGAGCTTGAATCAAAATTAAAACGCGATACTATTCTTGTCAGCGTAATGACAGTAAATAACGAGATAGGCACAATCCAGCCCATCAAAGAAATAGCAAAGTTATGCAATGAGCATAACATTGTATTTCATACTGATGCTGTACAAGCGTTAGGCAAAATGCATATTGATGTTGAGAAAATGAACATAGGAATGTTGAGCGGTAGTGCACATAAAGTTTATGCTCCAAAGGGCGTAGGACTGCTTTATAAGCGCAGCGATGTTAAGATTGAACCATTATTGCACGGCGGTGGCCACGAATTTGGATTAAGAAGCAGTACAGAAAATACGCCCGGCATTGTTGGTTTTGCAAAAGCACTAGAACTTGCTTATGCTGAACTAAACTCAGAGAGCAGAAGACAATGCAAGTTGCGTGATAAAATCATTAATGAAGTGTTAAGCTATAACCTTATTGATGTTAGGCTAAACGGCATATGGAAACAACACAGCTGGAAAGAACGAATATTCAATAATGTCAACTTCAGCTTTAAAGGTATTGAAGGAGAAGCTTTAGTTCTTTTACTTGATCAATACGGAATTGCATGCAGTACAGGCAGTGCTTGCAGTGAAAAAACATTAAAGCCGAGCCATGTATTGCTTGCTATAGGCTTAAGCCCAGAACTTGCACACGGAAGTTTACGCATTACTTTAGGCAATTACACAAGCAAAAAAGATATTGATTATTTGCTGGCTGTATTGCCGGAGGTAATCAAAAAGTTAAAGCAACTAAGCCCATATAAGTAACCTCTTAGTTTTTTAACTTTTGGAATATTTTCATATCTCTCAATTTATTAACTACCATCTTTATGATGAAGCAAACCCATCCGTTTATTTTTATTTATTCTGATTTATCCAAGTTTCAAAACTTCTTTTAAAACTTCTTTTATATCTAGAACATCTATATTCTTTAGTTTTCTTTTAATAATTCTTTTGTCAGGTACAACCAATATTTTTCTGCATGTAAACTTATTCAACTTACTTTCTATAATTTTTAATTCTGCCTTATTTATTTTACCTTTCCACTTTACTTCCCCAACCAATCTTAATTTTTTAAACTTAAGTAAACTTATATCTATTTCTGGGTCTTCTATTTTTACTTGCTTTAATCCGTAAATCTTTGAGAGGAGACTAGAGAAAAAATCTTCTACGTGCATAGGCAGTTTTTCATTAACAACTGCTTGAATAAACCTTTCCGGAATATCATTTTCTACATAACTATATTTCTCGTCTAAGTAAAAATGCAAATCAAATAAAGGAGAAATATGTTTATAAACAAATTTTTTCTTTTGCCAGACTTGAATTTTTTTAAGCAATCCAATTTTCACAAGCACATCTAGGTATCTTTGGATTAGACCTGGATTATCTTTTTTTATAAGTTTTCTAGAAAATAGATAACTTGATATCTCTGTTGTTGTTATCTTGCCGCTTGCCACAGCTCTTAGTATGCCTTCATAAACTAAAGATATTTGCCTTTCTTCTTCACTAAAAATTTCCCCAATTATCTCTCTTATTGTAAGCTTATTTGTATAAAGGAAAGTTGTAATATGCTGTGTTATTGGTGGTTTATAGTTAAATGCAAGTATAGGTTCTCTCAAATAAACACTCGCTTCTATAATTTCCTTTATATTTTTTAAGTGTTTAAGTGAATTGATAACATCTCTCTCGTCAGCCAAACCAAAAACAATCAAGGAAAACAAATTAAGTAATGGCTCACCTTTTCCAAGCAATTTTTTCGATAGCCATAATGTGGATGAAATTGCAATAAGTTTCCCTTTTTTTGTTGCATGTAAATAATCAAAAAATTCTTTTGGTAATCTATGAAACTCATCTATAACTATCTTTTTATTTTTTATTAACTCTTTAAATAATTCAAAAAAAGTTTCGTATGCCAGCTTTCTTTCATTTTTATCTAACACGGTTTTATCTCTTGCAATGAAAAAGTATTCATCATAATTAACAAAATTTTTAATAAAAAATGTTTTTCCAGTTTTGCGTCTACCACAAATATAAACCCAATCTCCAAGCTTTTTCAAAAGCCCTAGTTCTTTTTTTCTATTTATTATGACCATAAACATAATGATCATGAACATATTTATAAAGTTTTCGATTTTTTTTAGCTACCTTCCAATAATAACCAAACTGAAAGATTTATACCATCTCTTTGAATTATGTTAGATGTTTATCTTTTTTCTAGTCTAAACCAAGTTTAATTGAAGTATAAATTAATCAGTTCAAAAGATTTTTTAATGCCGATTTTTTTGTTTTCAAATGGCAATGTACACAAAAAAAGTCATGCAACATTTTTTAAAACCACGAAATGTTGGCAGGATTGCAAATGCTGATGGTGTTGGTAAAGCTGGCAACCCTGTTTGCGGCGATGTGCTTATGCTTTACATTAAAGTTGGCAAAAGAAAAAAGAAAGCAAAATCAAAAAGCAATGTTGAAGAATATAATGTTGAAGAATACATCAAAGATATAAAGTTTGAAACATTAGGGTGTGCTGCTGCAATTGCAGTAAGCAGCATGCTTACAGAGATGGTAAAAGGCAAAACACTTGAGGAAGCTAAAAAGATAAGCAATAAAGATATTGTTAAAGCACTGGGTGGATTGCCACAGCATAAACTGCATTGCTCTTTGCTTGGACAGCAAGCGTTGATGAAAGCAATAGAAGACTATGAAAGAAAAAAGAAAAAACAAAAAATAAAAAAACAAAAAGTAAAAATAAAAAGTCGAAAAGCAAATGAAAAACAAAAAGCAAATGAAAGATGAAAAACTGAGCGAAAGGAACAGAACAACTAAGCTTATTGCAAGGCTGCTTGAGTTTTTTATAATTGGTGTAGCTTTTGGAATTTTTGAGGATATGCTTGCAATAACGTTTTACACGCATGAAGCGTTCAGCTTAGATATGCTTGTTATTGCAGCAATTGTTGCAATACCTTTCGCTGTATTTTCTGAATTGATTGTTGATCATCAACAAGTTTTCAAAAGGTTTGTGGCATGGTTTAGAAATAAAAATTAAAATTAAACAAAATAAATGGCGAACTCAAACAGGTTAAGGCATAAGTTGAAGTTGGCATTGATAAAACCAAATGCGAAAAGCATTGCAGAACTGCCTGAATTGTTGATGCTTGCGAGCTATGTTGATTGTATTGCTAAACAGAATGATCATATTTTTCCAAAGCTAGAGATTGTTGTTACGAACAGTATTGACAGCGTTGATGCAGACATTGTTGGTTTTTCTGATTGGTTGCATAACCATAGCTCTTGCTTAGAACAGGCAAAAAAAGCAAAAGAAAAAAATGCGTTTGTCGTGTTTGGCGGACCTTATGCAAGTGCAATGGCTAACACGATAGATAAAAAATATGAATTTATAGATAGCATTGTTGTTGGGCACGGCTTTAGACCATTGTGCAATATTGTTAAGAAACTGCACAAAGGTAAAGCAGTGAACAAAAAAATTGTGGCTGACGATAGACCCATCGCGCTTCCTGCATATGATTTAAGTTATGTTGACAGCAGGATAGACAGCAAAAACAAAGCAATAATGTTTGCTTCGTTTGGCTGTATTAAGCAAAAGCCATGTATATTCTGTAATCCATTTCCTTTTATGACTTTCAACTTTTACAAAGAACAATTTGAAAAACTAAATAGTGTTAAGCGTATTACTATCATTGACGAAGTTATGATTTCGTTTTGCAACGACAAGCTTGTTAATGCAGCAAAAAACAGCAATTCAAAACTTGAGATAGTAACATCATCTGAATATTTTTATGCTGATTCCATTGATTATAACAGCACAATTAAAAAACTTGAGAAGCTTGAAGACAAGCTTGTAGCTATGCACTATTATGCTACTCATGCTGATAAAAAGATTTGGCAGAAGGCAAGAAACAACGAGTTGATTAGGCATGGAAGCATAAAATTAAGAATAAAGAACACTGTTAAGTCATTGCTAAACAATACAGATGCTGTGATTCATGTTTATTTTACACTCGGCTTGCCTGGTGAGACAGAAAAAACACTCAAGCAATGTTTGGATTTTGCTTACAGCTTGGTTGAGCTTGGCAAAGTGAAGATAAAAAGCATAGGCGAGGGCAAATCAAGAGTAAGAGTATATTTTGATCTGCCAGATATTGTGCCTGGCACACAACTTTATGAAATATTAAAAAAACACTCACAACTTGCTGATAATGCTGAACTCAACGATACTGTTTGGCAACCAGAAGTAAGACAGCAACTTTTGCATGAAGCAATACACTATTTGACAAAGATAGAGTATGATGATATTGTTGAAGCTGTTCAAGCAATAAAAACAGAAACAAGCAATATCTTTTGTAATATATTTTGTTATGCTTGATGACCTTAATTAATGTGAATTGCTAATGCTACATACGAGCAAGCTTATAGCAAGCTTGGCGACAAGCTTGGCGACAACATATGTTATGAATACGTATGTTGTGAATGATAAAAATAAATTTAATGACATAAAAATTTTAAAATTTAGTTTGTGTGGTTGTGTAGTAGTTTCATAAGGAACGAAGTTTATAGTGGCAACGCAATATAACAGAAAGAGAAATCATAAAACTTAAACCTAAGATAAACTTGATGACAATTTAAATTGTTATTTGGATTATATAACTAAAATTGGCATGTATAGCTACAAATATATTTCTGTGCCTTGCTTTTCCAACCCTAAAGGGGCTTTTATGGTAATAATTCATGAACTTATTCATTGTAATTTACTTAAGAAAAATAGGAAAGTCAAAGATGAAGAAAAATTTGTTCATGGTATTATGAATGATAAAAGATTGAAAAACCGATTTTGGCCTAATGTAAATACGGCATTTTACAAAAAGATATAGAAAATTAAAAGAATAATTTTTACCTCACAGCGAGATCTAAGCCGAAGTAACGTTTAACTAATGCTTTGATTTGTTCGATGTTTCGTTTTTCCCTACCGATTAGCATTGCCTTTGTTTTTGCGCCTGCATGTATGACCATAGTGTTTTTAGCTATCTCAATGCTTTGTATTTTATTAGGATAAATTATAGCTTCAATAAACTGTTTTGCTTCATGCTTTAGTACTTCTGTATCTGTTGTGCTGGCTTGACTAGTTTTTATTAGCATTGGCATAGCAACAATCTTTATGCGCTTGTTGAGCATTTTGCTTAGTTTTTCTACATTTTTGCCTTTTTCACCAATCGCAGCACTCATCAATGGTTTTGGAACGACAAATATGAGTGTAGAATTAAAACTAAAACATTCAATCGTTCTTATTCTTGTTACGTTGTAGAATGCATTAATGTATCGCAATGTTTCTGTTGTCAGTTTAGCTATCATTTTACTTTTTCTTTATACCAAGCACTGCTATATGGAACGGTTTCTTTAGCACATTGCCAAGCTGCTCTTTATCTATGTTGAGTTTCTGTACAGCAATGCTCGCTTTACTAGCTATTTCCTCAAGCTCTTTTGCCATGCGTTCAGGACAGTCTTTGCTTATAAGTACTTCATTAATCTCATCTTTTGCTATTGCTTTCATTGTTGTTGCATAACCAATGGTTAACTGTTTGCCTTTTAGTTCTTTTCTGAGTTTTGCCATCACTGTTTCTGGTTTTCGCTTTACTTGTTTTTGTCGCTCTATTTTTATTGTGTAGCCCTCACTTTTTTTACTTTGTTCTTTGCTATTTTCTTTTTCTTTTGCTTTTTGGTTTTTGTTTTCCTTTGCCATTTTAAATGCAAACAGATTTGAACTTTAAATTTTGAACTTTAAATTTACCCCAAATTTAAACTTTAATATCAAGCCAATGTACAATGCTAATTCCCTGCCTTGCTCCCAACCTTTCCTTCACCTTTGCCTGCTTTTACTTTTACTTGCACGTTTTTACACTTACTTTCGCTTTTGCTCTTGCAATGGTTTTACTAAGCTATCATGAGCTTCAACAGTTACAAGCAATCCTGGCAATCCTGTACCGACAGGCACTGGTTGATTTAGTATTAAGTTTTCAACAACTGAATTAAGCTTTTCCACAGTTCCTTTCATGCCTGCATCGACAAATTGCCTTATAGGTATTTCGAAGCTTGCCCTTGCAAGCACTGAAGATTTGTCAGAGATAATACCAAGCCTTGTTACACCTTTAATTTCACCGCTTGATGTCATTGCATCAGCCACAAGCTTGATGTGCCTTATATCTATATCAAGACCCTGCTGGTTAATAACTTTTATCACTTCATTCACTATTGCCTGTCTTGCTGCTTCGATGCCGAGCACTTCAGCAATCTCAAATATATTGTTTGTAATCGTTCTCGTTTTATCCACACCTTTAAGCTTCATAACTTCTTTAAGGTTTGAGCCGCTTGTGAGTATTACATAATCTTTTTGCCGCTTGACAATCAACACTTGTTCTATGCCTGGCACACCCCCAACAATAGCATTTCTTATTTTTTCTTTAAGCCTGTAGATTTCTCTGAATGTTAGCTCACCGCATGAAATAGTAAGCTTATCATCGCTTAGTCTTTTCTTTATACCTTTCATCTTTATTGCTTCAAGAATTGCATCTGGCTTTATTGCTTTGTCACGCATAGCTTTTTTATCAAAAATTATTGTAATTTTCTTATCAGAAAAATCAATATTTATTTCGCTTGCTATATCTTCAAGCTTTACTTGTTTTATCCTTTCAGCAAGACGCTTCACTTTTTCTTCATTGTTGTAGTCATGCTCTACATAAATCTCCATACTAGGTGTGCTTGGCTGTTTTCTTGCATCAAATATCTCTATGAGACGAGGCAAACCGACAGTGACCTGCATCTCGCTAACACCAGCAAAGTGGAAAACGTTAAGTGTCATCTGCGTTGCAGGTTCACCAAAACTTTGTGCTGTAACAACACCAATTGCTTCTGCTGGCTCAATTGTTTTATCGCTTAAATGTTTTTTGCTTACATCAACAAGATCACCGCCATAAGCGAATTGTATGATGTTGCCAGAACCATCACGTACACTACCATCATACTCAACGCGCAAGTCTTGCAGTGCATTTAGCAAACGCCTATACAAATAACCTGACTTAGGCGTTCTTAATGCGGTATCCATCAAACTATCACGGCCTAGCATTGCTGCAAAGAAAAATTCGTATGGCTTTAAACCATCGTAAAAGCTACTTGCAATAAAACCTCTTGCTTCTGGGCTTAAGTCATGTTGTTTGAAAAATGATAGCGTCCTTGCAGTGAAACCTATGCTAATACGTTTTGCCCATAATGTTTGCTGTCCAACAAAGCAATTCATCTGTGTTAAGTTAAGCACGATATTACCTTTTGCTCCAGAACGCATCATTATCATCGCATTGTTCATCGGTAATTTTTCTGCATGTTTACCTATCTCTGTTCTTGTTTGGTTTAGCACCTGAAGTATCTTTACTTCTCTTGTTTCTTCTGCTGTCTTTCCTGGCAATATTTCAAGATTGCCCTTGTTGTATGCATCAATAATTTGTTCAACCTTTTGTCTTGCTTTGGCTATAACTTTTTTTGTTTCTTCTCTTAACCATTGAGTTGGCTCAAATTCTACTGGTGACAACGTAAAACCTTTCTTGCTTAGATATGCTATGCCTAACTTAAATATAGCTTCAACGACTTCAATAGCAGTACGTCTACCAAACTTAGCATCAATTGCCTTGATCAATTCACTTTTTTCCACACCGATAATGCTTTTATCTACTATTCCCGCAACAAGCTTGCCCTTCTTTATTTTAACGTATGCATTGTTTGGACATTTTTCTTTTTTGCACTGACTGTAGTAAGGACAATCTTTGCCTAAACATAATTTGGTTTTTGCTTCAAAATCGATAGGAGGAAGTACAGCAGAAAATACTTGTTTGCCTGAAACAGCATCGCCAAACTCATTAGCAGCTTTTAGAATCTTTTCTGTGCTTACATCAGCTTCAGCAAGCAATTGCAATGCTTCTTGCTTTGTTAATTTTGTTTGAGTAAGCAAGAAGTTTCCTGTTACTGCATCATCTTTGCTGCCAAGCAATGGTGTGTTGTTTTTCGGCGATATAAGCATATTTTGTATGTCCATCAATATGCGTGCTTCAGCTAGTGCCTCTTCTGTTTGCGGTGCATGTATGTTCATTTCATCGCCATCGAAATCTGCATTATAAGGGAATGTTGATGCCGGACTTATGCGAAATGTTCTGCCTGGCAATATCTTCACATAGTGTGCCATCAAACTTGCTTTATGCAATGATGGATGTCTGTTAAACAGTACAATATCACCATCTTGCAAGTGCCTTTCTACAACATAGCCAATGTCAAGTTCTTCTGCAAGATCTTCGCGAGTTTCGTCAGTAATTTTTTTACGTTTTCCGTCAGGCCTAACAATGTAATTTGCTCCTGGATAGCTTTTACTTAATACTAATGCTTTCAAATACTCTATATTTTTTGCAGTAACGCGCTCAGGAACTGTCAGCACTCTTGCTACTTCGATAGGCACGCCTACTTCATTTACAGCAATTTTTGGATCAGGACTAATTACTGTTCTTGCAGAGAAGTTTACACGTTTACCAGCTAGATTGTGCCTTATATGACCTTCTTTACCTTTAATACGTTCTGTTAGTGTTTTTAATGGTTGTCCGCCCCTGTGTCTTGCAGGCGGCAACTGGCTAATGTTGTTGTCTATGTATGTAGCAACATGATACTGCAAGAGGTCCCATAAATCTTCAATGATTACTTCTGGAGCACCAGCATTAATGTTTTCCCAGACACGTTGGTTAGTTCTTACTATGTCTGAAATTTTATGTGTTAGGTCATCTTCACTTCTTTCACCTGTTTCAAGCGTAATGCTCGGCCTTACTGTAACTGGAGGAACAAGCAACAAAGTTATTACAGCCCATTCAGGCCTGAACGCTTTTGGATCTATGCCGAGCTTTTGTAAATCTTCATCAGGAATACGCAACAAGTGCTCTCTAATTTCATTAGGGTAAAACCTTTTATTGCCTTTATAGAAAAAATATGGTTTGTCAAGCTTTATCTTTTCTTGTTTAGCATTACAGTACGGACATTTTTTAACATTCTTCAACCTCTTTAATTCAGCTTCATCAATTTTTTCTTTTTTTGTCATAAGCCTACCACATTGTTGGCATGTAGATCTAAGCAAAAATTCAATGATGTCAACAAATTTAATATGCAATACAGGTCTTGCAAGCTCGATATAACCAAAATGTCCTAGACATTCTTTAACACTTCCTCCACAAGTTCGACATCTTACGCCTGGGTCTATGGCACCTAAACGTAAATCCATTAAACCACCATCTACAGGATAACCATCCATATCGTAAAGTTCTGGTGTAACAATTTTGGCTACAGCGATCTTTTTTATAATCTCAGGCGAAATTACGCTAAATGCAATCTCTTTGATTTGTTTTATTATTGGCGCGTCCATCTTGCCTTTGTTTTTTATTTTTTTACTTTTTTTTGTTTTGTTTTTTTATTTTTTTATTTTATTTTACCCTACGGTCTTTTCCTCACCCATGTTTTGTTTTTACCCCTTCTCGCCTCATTTATAGTTAGTTTATTTGCACTTTTTTGCAGTTCTGCTGCTATTGCTCGTACTTGTTTTTAAGCTTAAAGCTTGCGTTGATGTGCATTGACATTAACTCTTCAAATAGCAGTTTAGCAGCATATGATATTTCAACTGGCTCAAGCTTAGTTTGTCCGCATACAGGGCAAACTTCTCTGTTGCGTAATCTGTCAATATACCCTATAGCACCACATTTAGGACAAATGTGCAACACAACATTATCACTGCTAAACCTCTCTTTTAACAATAAACTAGCACCATGAGCAACAAGACAGTCCTTTTCCATTTCTCCAAGCCTTAATGCTCCGCCTTTAGCACGACCCTCAACTGGCTGTCGTGTTAACATAGTTACTTTACCAGTTGCTCTTGCATGTATCTTATTGCCAACCATATATTTGAGCTTGAGATAATACATACTGCCGATAAAGATTAATGCTTCAAAACATTTCCCAGTTATCGGATCAATCATCATTTCCTTACCGTCAGGCCTGAAACCAAGTTCTAGCAATTGTTGTTTAAGTTCTTCTAAACTTTGTCCATGGAATGCTGTACCGTCAATAATCTCTGCTTTATTTGCTGCAACCTTTCCAGCAAGTAATTCGATTAGGTAACTTACAGTCATTCTGCTTGGAATACCGTGAGGGTTGAAAATTATGTCTGGTTTTATGCCGCTAATTGTGTAAGGCATATCTTGTTCAGGTACGATCAAACCAATAACTCCCTTCTGGCCATGGCCAGTACTAAACTTATCTCCAAGTTCTGGCGTTCTTGCATCTCTAGTGCGGACTTGAACAACTTTGTTGTTTTCTTCATCAACAGTTATAAATACAGCATCAATCACACCACGTTCTTCTTGTCTTATTGTTGTACTGTTTTCTTTTTTGGCCCGTGCAATACTTAATTCTTCCATTTCCAACAAGAACTTTGGCGGACTTACCTTGCCGACAACAACATCGTTTTCATCAAGCTCAGCTTCAACATAAACAATACCATCTTCTTCTAAATGCCTGTAGTATTTTTCAGCTCTATAACCTTTAACATCTTTGCTAGGTACACAAATTTCATCTTTCAAATTTCCAGTATATTTTAGCTCAACAGCTTCATACGGCCTGAAGTATGTGCTTCTTGCAAGACCCCTGTCGATGCTGCCCTTATTCATAACTATTGCATCTTCCATGTTATAGCCGTAATATGGTGCTATTGCAACAATCATGTTTTGGCCTGCAGGATAAAACTTCACATAATCATAAACAAAACTTCTGACGAGTGGCTTTTGTGGATAATGCAGAACACTAACATCTGTGTTGAGCAATGTTAAATAGTTAGCAGCATAAATACCTAAAGCTTGTTTTTGTGTTTTGCTACCACGCATCAATCTTGCGCTCTGTTCATGATTTGCATAAACAACAAGTGCTGTTACAAGACCAAACATAGCGACAGGATCTATTTCAAGGTGTGTGTGTTCTGGTGTTATTTCCTCTTTACTTAATGCGACAAGTGCGTTTTCTTCCTCATTAGCATCAATATACTCGATAATACCTTGTTCAATCAACTGTTGCCATGTCATAGCATTTGTTTTAACTTTTTCCAACACATCATCTGTAAGTTTTGGTTGTCCGTTCTCAACTATAATTAAAGGCCTAACAACTCTACCAGCATCTGTGCGAATCTCTATGCATTGTACTTTATCGTTTAGTCTTATGCTTAAATCTCTGTATATCTTTCCTTGTCTTCTTGCTTGTCTTACAGCCTTAACAAATTCTTCTGGCTGTTTTACTATACCTATAAATTTACCGTTGAGCATAACATCATAGTGTCCTTCTTCAAGATAACCAATTTCTAGTTGCAGACCAAATTGCTTTAGATTGTTTAGCAAACTTTTTTCATCGAATCTAGGCTCTGTTGTTACTCTTGCAAGTAATGCGAGATTTTTTCTCAAACCTATTGGCGTTCCTTCTGGTGTTTCAACAGGACATAGCCTGCCGTATTGTGTTGGATGCAGTGTTCTTGCTTCAAAATTTTCTTGATCTGTACTTAAAGTGCTGACCACTCTCAACAATTGAGAAAGCTTAGCTAAATAGTTTGTTGCATCAATGTTTTGAGTTACACCTTTACGTTCACCAATCCAAGAGCCTGTTGCAATAGCCGACTCTATGCGTGCCGAAAGCAGCGTACTTCTCGTTATTGCACGCAAGCTAATCTTTCTTTCTTTTCTTTTCAATTTTTGTATGTTGTGCGTTAAATCACGCAAGAAAATCATGAGATGTACTCTTAACAATTCAGCGAGCATATCACCGCTAAGCCTTACACGCTTGTTAGCGTAATGATCTTTATCTATTTTTTCTTTTGTTTTAGCATAAATTAGCAGTTGTTTTGTCAACTTACACAACGTTATTGCTTTATCAAGTCTGTGTTGTGTTTGCATGCCTATATGCGGCAATAAATTGTTTTCAAGCCTTAGTTTCAATCTTTCTCTAATTTCTTTTTCAGTACCGCTTAAGTTTAATAACTCTATCAATTTAGCCAAAGCTTTATCTTTATCGTAACTTGAAAACTCGTACAAGTTTACAACAACAATTTCATTGTCTAGCCCTATTGCTTTAGCAATATCAACATCTTTGTCTAAGCCTAAAGCTTTAACAAGCAGGACAAGCGGCACTGGGCCGAATCTGCTAAATTTAACTTGAATTATACCATCCTTCTCAATGAAAATTTGTATAGGTATGCGATAACCACCACGTTGCGAGAAAAACCTCAATGTTGGCCCTTTATTTGTATCTTCAACAAAAACTTGGTTGCTGGCAAGGTCTTCAATCATCATCAGTGCACGTTCATTTCCGTTAATAATGAAGTAACCACCAGGATCTGCTGGGTCTTCGCCATTAGCTATAAGTTCTTCATCACTCATTTTGTTTAAGTTGCAGTATTTGCTGCGTACCATTACTGGCAAACGGGCTATCTCTATAGCTTGCATTTCGCCGCCTTTCAACCCTATTTCAAGATACAAAGGAGCACTGTATGTTAACTTTCTCAATCTTGCTTCTATTGGCAGTATTTGTTTTCTACTACCATCAGCTTCAACAACTTCAGGTTTGCCCAGCCAAATTTTTCCTATTTTTAGATCTCCTTCTTTTTCAACTTCTTTTTTCAACTCGTTGATTATTTCTTGCAGCCTTACATCAATAAAATCATCAAACGATTTTATGTTTGATTCAACCAAACTTGTAGTTGAAAGAAAGCTTTTTATTAACACATAGCCAGCTTCATCTTTTGTTTTGAGCTTTACTACATCTTTCATAAATCCAACAAGTTCTTTGTTTTGATTCATGTTGGGCTGGTTCGTGCTAGTGCTTGATATATTTTGATTATTTGCAGGCATTTTAGGCAACAACAATACGATAGTATATTTCTTTTGTTCCGTCAGGATTTTTACGTTCAATCCTAACGATATCTCCAACTTTTGCTCCTTGTGGTAATGCAGGATCGCTTAGCTTTATCTTTGGCAATTGCAACTTTGACGCTTTAAATTTTTCCAGCACTTCCTTTGCTTGTTTAGCACTCAACAGAACATGCTTTGGTTGTAATATATGTGTCATATTTATGACTATGATAAGGTTTTTTATTTCCACTCAATAGCAATATTTAGCAAAAACACCCTATTTAAATCTTTCGGTTCAAGATTGGAATTGATTAAAAAATCTCAGAGCAAAAAACAAACATTTTTATACCTATAAAGCTATGAGTGCACATGGAAGTCGAAATTGGAAAGGTTACGCACTACTTCAGCAAGATTGGCGTGGCAGTTGTAGAGCTAACAGACTCTCTCAAAGTAGGTGATACAATTCATATAAAAGGTCATACGACCGATTTTACGCAGCAAGTAGAATCGATGCAAGTGAACCACAATGCAATTCAAGAAGCAAAAGCTGGCGATGCTATAGGCTTAAAAGTTATTGATAAAGTAAGGGAAGGGGACAAAGTGTTTAAAGTTGTTGAGGAGGCACAAGCATAATAAATCACATCCATAGTTTGCCACGGTTTGCCACGCTGTCAGCTTTTGTTTTTGTTTTTTATTTCTGTTGTTTTTGTTTTGTTGTTATAAGTTATGAATAAATATTCATAATTCTGTTATGAATATATATTCAAAATTATCCTTAAATTTAAAATCGAAAATCATAAACAAATTAAATCAAACTGAGTCAAAAACATTCAAAAAACATTTTTAAATGCATAAATAATACTGATTTTATGTTTGATATTAGCGCATTTGTTGTTTATGCAGGAAAACTTGCGAGCTTTCTTAAAACAAGTCTTAATATTTCTTTGGCTAATTTACCTTCAAGTATGTTAGTATTGTTTGATCTAGCAATTATCATAATTGTTGCTGCCTTGTTTGCTGTAATCGGAAAACTAACTAAGATTGAGCTAATACCAATGTATATTCTTGCTGGCATTGTTATAGGTCCTCTCGGTTTTGGTTTAATAAGGAATCTACCATTAATATATGCATTGAGCGAGATAGGCATTGCATTTCTTTTATTTACTGCTGGTATGGAGATAAGTGTAAAAAAATTAAAAGAGACAACTAAACCAGCATTGATTATTGGCTTTATTGAAATCGTAATAGTCTTTCTGCTTGCTTCAGCAGCTTTACTATTTTTTTCAAATATACTCTCATTGAAAGAAATATTTTATATTGCTGTAGCTATTATGTTTAGCTCTACTGTTGTTGTAGTAAAGCTACTTGCAGATAAACGCGAGCTTGCGACTTTGCATGCGAGAATAATCCTAACAATTTTAATTTTGCAAGACATTGTGGCAATATTGTTACTTGCATTTTTAAGTGTTGAAAGATTTTCTGCGTTGATCATTATTGCTGCAATACTTAAGCTGGCCTTTATGTTCTTGTTAATGTTGCTTTTTAAACGTGTAATTACTCCATTGCTAAAGTTTTGTGCAAAAAATCATGAGTTGATGCTTCTCGTGCCAATAGCACTTGTATTTTTGTTTGCTTTACTAGCTAATCTTGTTGGTCTAAGCATTATTGTAGGCGCGTTCCTTGCAGGTTTACTTTTTGCAGAATCTGATTACAAAATTGAAGTGGAAGCAAAGTTAAAACCATTACGTGATTTTTTTTCCACTCTATTTTTTGTTTCTCTTGGATTGCAGCTTACTCAACTTACACACAATATTGTTGTCATATTACCAGCAATATTGTTTTTGGCTATCGTTATTAAGCCAATAGTTATCTTTATTTCTACGCGTAGCTTAGGGTTTAAACGTATTACAGCAGTTGCAACATCCATAAGTTTAGGTCAACTAAGCGAGTTTGGTTTAATCATAGCTTTGCAAGCATTGCTGTTTGGTCATATTACAAGTAGCACATTTACGCTTATCGTTCTTGCCACTATATTGACAATAGCTATCACACCATACACAATAGCTAATACACATAGCATATACAGACGTACAAAATTTTTATTCAGAAATCTTGACAAAATTAGCGAACATAGAGAGAAAAAGTTGGAGTATATTACAGAAGAAAAAAAGACAATCCTGCTTGTTGGATGTCATAGAATGGGAAGTATTCTTCTTAAACATTTTGAGCCTGTAAAGCATAAGTTGCTTGTTATTGATTTTAATCCAGAAATCATTAAAGCATTGATAAAAAAGCGTGTTTCTTGTATTTATGGTGATGCTGGAAATCCTGAATTGCTTGATAGAATTGAATGGCGCAATATAAAAATTGTTATTAGCACAGTGCCAGATACAACAGTAAACAGTTTTCTCATAAGATATGCCAAAGCTGCAAATCCTAAAACAATTGTAGTGTTGACTGCAGAAAAGATTCATGATGCTTTAAACCTATACAAACGAAATGCAGATTATGTTGTTTTGCCACACATGCTTGCAGGAGAAAAAACATGCGAGCTGATAAACAAGATAGTAAAGAAAAACATCGACTTAGAAAAGTTAAAACAACAACATGTCAAAGAGCTAGAAAAACTGCATAGGTTGTTGTATTGATTTCTCTGTTGTATTTTAATTATTGATTTACTGAGAACTTGTTTTTGCTTTCTAACTTGCTTTATCGATTTGGAAATAAATTACTCAGCTGTTCAGTAACATGTATCCCGCTCCATCAGTCTTTCATCAATACAAGAACGTGTTTATAATCGATGTATTTGAAATTTCTCCAGCGAAGTTGTGAAGCAACAATTGCTTAATTTTGTCTTGCTTTAGTTTCATCCCTAACAACCAGCCAAGCTTTACATACGCTGTTTCACTAAGCATATCTTCAGCATAAACAACACCGAGCTTTGATATCTTGCGTGCTGTCGCATAAACATAACTGTTCAACCTGCCATAAATAGTTTGTGCAGCAAACACTACAATAATGCCGTTATCTATTGCTTTCTTTAATGCGTTTAACCAACTCGTTTTACCTTTAATGCATACATGTCCAAAACCTGTTGCTTCTATAACAATTCCTTTGTAATTTTTCTTTACATAATAGTGTATTATGTCAGGATCAGCGTTAGGATGCCACTTAATTAATGCAACTTTATCGTTGAAATGTGCATGTAATTTGCCATGTTTTTCTTGTTTGTAAAACTCTAATGCTTTACTATCAACAATTTCAATTTTATCAGGCCAAACCTTTGCTAAAGGTAAAGCGTTTATTGGTCTGAAAGTGTCACGTCTTGACGTATGCATTTTTCTTGTTTTTACTGCAGGTAAGACAAAGCAATAATCATCATTCATACTTGCGTGACCAACAACAAACACACCATTAATGTTGTTTTTCACAGCATAACTCGCAAAATTTGCTGCACACAATACATTCAATACCGCATCAGTACTTGGTCTGTCTGAAGAGCGTTGTGCATAAACAAACACAACTACTTTTGGTATGTCATGAAGCATAAATGCTAGTGCACTTGCTGTATAATGCAATGTATCTGTGCCGTGCGCTACAATTACTGCTTTTGTTTTTTGCTCTGCTATAATTTTGGCGAGTTTTTTCCAATGTTCAGCTGTTATGTTCTCACTGAGCTCTAAGAATGGCATAACAACCTGTTTAACATTAACCACTTTCTCTAGCCCAGGAATAACACTAAATAACTGTGACGGCTTCATTAAACTTGATACAGCACCTGTTGTATAATCAACTCTGCTTGCAATAGTACCACCAGTCATAACAAACGTAACATCAACTAATGCTTCATTTTGCTTTACTTGTTTTTCAGGAAATTGTTCAAGTTTGATTTTACCAATCTTGTTTATGCTTTTTATCTCGTCAAAACCAAAACCCACGTTATAACCATTGTCAAGCTTAACAAGTAAAACATTCGCGATTTGTTTAGGCATAACAATCGCCTTAAACTTTTCACCAGTTTTTAGCGTTAGTTGCACAATATCACCAGCAGAAACATCAAATTTTTTACTCATCTCTTGCTTTTTGTTTTGCCTCCTACTTTGTTTCGTTTTTGCTTGCCTTTTTGCTTGTTTCATTTCCATTCGTTAGTTTTTATTTAGAGTATTTTTCAATTTCAAACTTATTAAACTTTTCTTTTATTATCTCTTTTATGAGTTGTTCTATTTCTTCTTCTAACCCATATAATTCTAACCTACATTTTCTATCTTCATACTTGCTTAGCACTTCCTCTATTTCAGATTTTAACAAGTTCTCGTTGCCGTTGTAATTTATCACAACAGAATTTTTGTCCCTATAAGGTTTGCCAGAAGGGTTGATAATAATTTCTTTTGTAAATTCGGACTGGACGATTGCAATTATTTTTACCATATTTAATGATTGCTAATGCCAATATAAAAAAGTTTTTAAAATCTTAGACAAACTCATAAATAAGTGGGCCCGTGGTCTAGCGGTTAAGACGTCGCCTTGACGTGGCGAAGATCCCAGGTTCGAATCCTGGCGGGCCCACTACTCTACATTCTTATAAATTTTTACTACTGTAAAGTTAATCAGAACCGAAAGATTTATATATGTTTTTAACCTATATATAAGTATGGGCTTATATGAAAAAATTAAAAAAATAAAAAAAACTGGAAAAAAATTTTTTAGAGATATTTTTCTAGGTATAACTTTTTATACAGCTGTTAGTCCTTTAATGTTGTCAGCAGAAATCGATAAACAAAAGCTGTTTGAAGTATTGCCAAACGTTGACAGTCTTCAAGTGCAGGCTGATACAACATTAGATGGCAGTGTTAAGATAACAATGTACAGGTTGCCCTCTGTACCAAAGCAGGTGATTATTGAGTGTCCGGATTGTGATTCTATACAGCAAAAAGAAATAGAGCAATATGAGGAGGGCGCTGTATTCGGTATTATAAAAGCCTTTATGGCTGATTTTAGGAATTTGAATAATCATGTCCATAAATCTCCTAGATGGTACCTTTCTCTTAGTTGGTTTTATACATATTATATCTCTGCGATGAAATGCTATGAGGAAGGATATTATATAGATGCAAGAAAATTGTTTAAGGTCGCATTACGTTATGTTAGGCTAACAAAGAAGCAATACTATAATCAAAGTCTAAACCCTACAGAACCTATCTTAGAAAGGTTAGACAGCATCGAAACTCTAGTGAACCAGCTAATGGAAAGTACACCTATGCCATGTCGATGAACTGTTTTACCTCTTGTCTATTTGGTATTATCTCAATACTAACCAAACCAGACTTACTCTTTACTTTTGCTCTACGTGCTAAGAATTGATCTATTGTTAGTCTTTCTCCTTTAAGAATTTTAGTTATAATACTTTTTACTAAATCCAACTCTTGGCTATTTGGTCTATCTAGTAATACATAACTATAAGAATCTGTTTTCTCTTCACAATTAAAATTATAAATTGACAAAAGGTTAAATAAAGTTTTATCGTTTTCTTTTTTGTATGGTTGATAAGAACAAAAGTATTGCTCAGTAGCGCATGGTATGAGCCATGCATAATGTTTTGGATTAAATAATTCTATTATATGCGATCCTACCAGTCTTTTACCATTTATTATAACTTTTCCTAGCCCTTCTTCTATATGGAAGGCGTACTTAAATAATTCTTTTTTTCTATTCTTCTTGTTTGGATACCATTTTTCTTTGAAAATGTTGCTTACTATCTCTGATTCAAATTTAATCGTGGTCACCACATAGTCTTTTTTTCTAAAACTTTGTAATATTGTTCCTGGAACTCCTAAGATATTTAATCTGTCTTTTGTGAATTCAATATCTCCTTTATTAATCTCTATTTTGTATTTTTCAAGATTGTAGTCAACCAAACTTCCTATGTGCGCGCAAGATTCTGCAACACAATCTTTCCAATCACTATCTATGTGGATTTTACCTTTAACGATTTTACAGACATGCATGTCACACGAAAGTATCAAAGATTTTGTTATGATGAATTTTATCTTGTAGATTTTATTTACTAGTATTTCTTCGTAAATGTCAAAATATAATTTTAACGCATTAGTAAATTTTACATCTTGCTTATACTTGGTAACCTGCATTAATTCGTATATAATCTCTTCAGGACTATAAGACTTTTGTTTCTCTCCTTCCTTAACATTTATATACAATTCATCATCTTTAACATATACATCAGCGTAAAATGTTTCTTGCTCGCTTTTTAGGTATTGATTTATAATTTTGCTGAAATCTGTCGAGACCTGCCCCTTAATAACTAGCTTGCCGTTTTCTTCTTCGATAATAATATAGTCTTTTCCGAATATTGCTTTCGTAGAGGGAAGTAAGATTAGTGCTATAAGAAAGCATGAAGCAAAGATTTTGAATAACGACCTTTTTTTCATTTTGATTATGATTGTGAAAGCAAGATTTAAAAATATATCTAAATAAACATAAATAAAGTTTGCAGTTAAAGTTGCGCCAGTAGTCTAGCCTGGTAGGACGGCACCCTGCCACGGTGCAGACCCGGGTTCGAATCCCGGCTGGCGCATTTTTTGATTTTTTTATTTTTTTACTACTGTAGAGTTAACTAAAACCGAAAGGTTTATAAAGGTGTGATTCTTTTGTATGTTGTGCTAATTAAAATAATAAAAAACAAAAATGAAATCAAATAAAATGCAAACAAAAACTAAAATAAGTACAATCCATGCAGTAATCCAGTTACTTGCGATTATGTTACTTGCCGTTTCAGTTACTATTGCTGCTGCAAAGACTACACAGCTTAGTGCTTATGCTGTGCAAACAATACAACAACAAAAACAAGAGATAGGCCAATTGACAAAACAAAAACAGCAATTGCTTCAAGAGATTGAACAACTTGAGCAGCAAAAACAAATACTAGAACAGAGAATTCAACAACTTGCAGAGCAAAATAGAGAAGCAACTAAAGTATTGGTTAACACTATTAATGAACTTATGGATGCTCTCGCTAAATTGTCTAAGCAACAAACAACGAGATCTGGCGGTGGTGGCAGTAGTTCAGCATCAAACAATGACAATGAAGGCCCTATTATAATTGTTCCGCCACAACCAGATCCAGACTATGACAGCAAAGCAAGAGCTATAAAGTAAGCACGACTACTATTTCACAATTAGTATTTCTTTTTGACTTTTTTATTAAATTTTCTAAATTAAATTTTACTCCTTCTTTCGATAATAATTTTAAGACAAAAAAATTATAAAAATTAAAAAGTCCCCGCGCCCGGATTCGAACCGGGAACCCCTCGGTTTCTGCGAGCACCGGCTGAGCATGCTTCATTGTAATGCATTAGCAATCTCAGCCAGCTTTCTACAGCCGAGTGCTCTACCGTTGAGCTACGCGGGGATAAGATAGCAATGCTTAGAAGGTTTAAAAAATTTTGTTTTGAAATTTTTATGATTATTTTACAGGCTCTATTACATCAAAGCCAGTATAATTCTGCAATACTTTAGGCACAACTACAGAAGCATCTTCTTGCTGGTAATTTTCGATTATTGCTGTTATCGCCCTTTCTATTGCTAGGGCAGTGGCATTAAGTGTATAAACAAATGCTTTTTGTTTTCCTGTATTGTATTTTATGTTTAATCTTCTTGCTTGCCAGTCTAGACAATTACTACATGAACCAAGTTCTCTGTAACATTGCTGACTTGGAAAATAAACTTCAAAATCGTATTGTTTGTATGCAACTTTACTCATTTCACCAGAACAAACAATGACAGTTCTGTATGGTAGCCCTAGTTGTTTAAGTATTTCTTCACCATTCTTACGCAATTCTTCATGTATTTGTGTAGCATCTTCATGCTTACAAAACACGAATTGTTCTACTTTTTCAAATTGATGCACACGAAAAATTCCTTTAGTGTCTTTTCCATGCGCTCCTGCTTCTTTTCTAAAGCAAGGACTAAGGCCAGCAAACTTTAAAGGTTTCGCTACGTTAATCGTTTCATTCATATACATTGCTGCTATCGGATGTTCTGCTGTTGCTATTGCATAAAGGTCTTCACCTTCAATCTTATAGATCATTTCCTCAAAAGCACCAAAATCAATAACACCCTCATAAGCTTTTTTTCTTAACATGTATGGAGGAATAATAGGTGTATATCCTTTTGCAATTAAAAAATCTAATGCAAATGCTTGTAAAGCTAAAGCAAGCTTAGCTAGTTTACCTGTTAAATAAAAAAAACGGGCACCAGCAACTTTGCCAGCTCTTTCTATATCTGCTCCTAACATTTCTATCAATTCGGCATGATGTCTTGGTTTAAAGCTAAATGTTTTCGGTTCTATGCCTTGAGTAACTACTTTATTGAATTTGTCACTATCGCCTACAGGCACATCATCTGCAACGAGATTTGGCAAAGACATCCATAATTTTTTATGTTGTTTTGCAAGCTTGTTTAGCTCTTGCTCCATTTCTTTTAATTTAGCATCAACTTGTTTTCCTTGCTCAACAAGTTCAGCTATTTTACCTTTTTCACCTTGCTTAACGAGCTTTGTTATTTCCAGCGTAATTATATTGCGTTGATGTCTTAACTCATCAACTTTTTTGCGTAATGCATTAAGTTTTTTATCAATATCAACAAGCTCATCAACTATTGCAGCATCTAGAAATCTTTTTTTCATGCTTTGCTTAACAACTTCTGGGTTTTGTCTAATTAGCTTTATGTCAATCATACTCAAAACAAATTAAGTAGCTATATAAAATTTATGTTTAACAAGTTTTGTTTTACTTTAATACAAGTCCTGTTGCGCTATACCATATTTGCAAATCAAGTTCTGCAACACTACAGTTTGTTTTTTCAGCTATCTTCTTAAGTTTGTCTTCCAATTTCAAATATGTTTTTTCATTAAGCTTAGCCAGTCTTGAAATTTTTTTAGTATCTTTTAACCATTTAAGTACGTGTCTATCAATTATTGCAATATCCTTAACACCTATATTGCGCAGAAAATGACTTGCCTCTTTATAGCTTATTCCTTTTATAGTTTTTACTAACACCTTTCTTACATCTCTTGCCTGTTTTGGTTCGCTTAATACTTGTTCAATTGCAGGGTTAATTATCTCAAATTTGTTTATAGCTTCAAGCATGTAATTTGTTTTTTTGTTGTAAAACCTCACTGCAGATTTTTTCATGGCATTTTTTAATATCTTTCCTAATTTTGCTTGTTCTTGTTTTTTGATTTTTCCCAATACTTTAGAAATTGCATGCTGAAATAAAATGCCAGACATAGCACTGCTGTTTGCTGTTGAAATACAAAATAATAACTCTGTTAATACGGTTGCTTTTAGCTTAAGATTGATAAATGGATTAAAGTCAAATGTTACACTTCCATTTTTTCCAAGTAATTCAAATTGCTTCAATCTTGCTTTTATGATTTTATTGATTTTATTTATGTTTTTTGGCATCTTACTGTTTTTTTGTTTTTAAAATAACAAAAATATTTAAATATAGTTATTATTTCATAAAATAAAAAGAGGTGGTAAGATGCAAGCTAAGCATAAACAAACTAATGAACAACTTGAAAAAGCATTGAAACTTGAACAATTGCCTGGCTTGACAGAGTTACAAACATCAAAACTAAAGAAAATCGTGAAGCAATTATGTAAACCTTTGTTCAGTTTACCTTCTGTTAAAGCTGTGTTTATGTACGGAAGCTGTACTAAACATTATGTACCGGGCCACGATATAGACATTCTTGTGATTATTGATGATACAAAACAGTTAGATGAAAAAGAATCCAAAAAAATTGATATTTTAATGCAATTAATAGCTGAAAAAGCTAGTAAACAAGCATTGATACTGCATTTTCAACCACCAAAACCTTTAAGCCTATTTTGGGATTTGATAAGAAAAGCAGAACCATGGATAATCTCTGGATTGAGACAAAGCGTAATTCTTTACGATCCTAGTGGTTATTTACGCGTTATAAAGAAACTTATTATGAAAGGACAACTTTATAGTATTGATGAAAAAGCTGAAAGACTTTCAAATAGAGCAACCGAACGTTTTATAGAAGTAAGAGAATTATTGCTAAAGGTACCTCTTCAGCTATTGTGGGCAATGACTGAAGCTACTCAAATAGTTTTAGCATATCTCAATATTTTCACATCATCTGCTACAGATACATTAGCTAAATTAAAACATCTCGCTAAAAAAATAAATATAAGTGAAAAACATGTTAAAAATTTTGAAGAACTTCTGGCGATATGCGAAAAAATTGCAAAAGGAACGTTAAGCGAATTTTCCGGCAAGGAGATCGAGCTATGGGTTAACCGAGTAAAAAACTACATTATTGAAACAGAAGATATCTTGCTTAAGCTTGAAAAGATGAAAAAATTTAAACAGGTTGTTGAAACTTATGAAAGAGCATTAAAAATCTGTGATAGAGCACTAAGTATGAAAATTAAGCAACTACCACATTCAATTGAACAAAGAATAAAGTTATTTAAGAAAGAGCTTGTAGATAAAGGTTTGATAGATAAAGAATACTATGATATGTTAAAAACGCTTCATAACTACATATCAAAGAAAGCAAAACAAATACCAAAACAATATCTTGCTCAGGATTATATAAAAAAGTTGGAAGCAAGCGTAGAGATGCTTGCATTAAAGATAAAAAAAATAAAAAATAAATAATAAGATGGCAAAAGCAAAACAAACTGGAAAGAAATCTAAGAACAGTAGAAAAACTAAGGTTAGTATGAACATTATTAAGGAACTGCTAGACGGTTTGCTAAAGAAATACTCAGATATTGTTAAAGCAATTTGGGTTATTTCACCTAAAGATTTACTAAGCAAAAAACCTAGCATTGTTGTTGTTCTTATTGATGATACTAAAGCGAAAGAAAAAGATATAAAGCAACTTGAAGTAGATGCAATTCAACTTAGCGAAAAGCTGGAGCAAAAATATGAGAAAAAAATTTATTTTGATTTTGAATTATTAACACATTATTTTGAAAAGGTAATGCAAGATAGAATTGACACATTTATTGAAATTAAGCATGCTTTAGCTTTATATGACCCAACAGGTTTCTTAAGGCCTTTGCAACTTCTTGTCGAGAAAGGAAAAATACTAGGAACAAAGGAGTCGATTTTGAGGCTTATTATCAATGTTAAGTCACGTATGAAAGATATCTCTAAAATAAAAGTTGAAGCATTGGCCAAAATTTATGAAGCAGTAATAGATGCAGCAGAAGCAGCTTTGATTGCATGGGGTTATGCGGCATTAACGCCGAAATATATTGCAGTACAGCTAGACAGGATTTTTGTAAAAAAGCATAAACTCAGCAAAAGGTTTGTTGATTATTATAAAGCAATATATGACTACTATAAGCAGTACGAGCATGATAAAATTAAAGTTGTTGATGGTGCTAAGCTTGATGAATTAATAAAAAAAGCGGATGCATTTATTGATAGAATGAAAGAGCTTATTGAAGAAGCGCCGCACAGACAAGTTTAATGCAAAAATCCTTCAAACTCTTTGATTTTTTTCTCTATTTTCTTTTTATCTTTGTAATAGTTGTACGTTTTTCCTTTTTTTCCTTGGATACTGCCACCAAGTATCATTTTAATTACATCATTTGTTGCTATATAGTTTACAGCCTCTCTATTTAATTTTACACCAACAGTTTGTAATCTTTCATCTTTTTCATCAATGTCATGTAATAGTTCAAGATAGTCGTTTACTATTTTACGAGCTTTTTTCTTGTCGAGGTTAACAACGAGTGCTTCAATAAACTCGCCTCTGAACTTCAGTTCAAGCAAAGAATAACTTCCAGCTTGTTTGCTTATGTCTATGTTTTCTTTTATTATTGTTTTTCTTTCCAGTAAATACGCAATAAACTTCGCTTGTTTTGAGTTTGTAAATGCGATGTTAGCTCTTCCAAGATTGTATACAAGTTTTTCGCTTTCTAAATTCATCACTAATTCTTCTAATTCGTTCCAACTTGGTTGCATTGATGCAAATAGTCCTGTTGGGTTTGGTTGAATAACATAAATGAGATTTTCACCAAACTTTATACATTCTTTAGCATTATACTGTTTAACAATTTCCCAGAATTGTTCTGCTTGTTTAGTAAGTTGCTTTTCATTTAGTTCAAAAACCCTTGTCTGCTCACACATTTTTATAAGTACATATTGCACAAGGCTATGAGAAAAATTTAGATTATCAAATTTATTTGGTATTAATTTATTTTCTTGCATATAAGCATAAATTATAGTTGGAACTAATACGAATCCTTTCGCAGGACTGCTTAGGCTTGAATTATGACAATCTTGCTTGCTTTTTATTATTTGCAATTGAAAATTATTCAGTTTTCTTTCTTTTAATTTGTCTATTTGCTTTGGATAAATTCTGACACTTTCCACTTTCTCTTTTCTATTTATGTATAAATCTATAGGAGATGTCATACATACTTGAGATGTATCAGCATTATAATATTCACAGGCTTGAACGATAAGTGGCAGAAATTGTTCAGCTATCATTAATGTGATTAAAGCATCAAAGCTGTTCCTTTTTGCTATGTCTAGTGCAGCTTGTTTTGGTTGATTGTGCCTAACTTTCATATGTGCAATTTTAGCAAGCTCTTCAAGCTCTTCATAGCTATGGATTTTCTCCTCACAAATCCTTTCTTTTAATTCAGGAAATAAAAAAGAAGCGAATGTTTTTAATTTACCATTTAGCAGAAAGCTAAAATATCTTTGCCATAAGCCTGTTCCATCAATCACGTGATTGCCCAGTGCCTTTATTCCACGATAAAAACCTCCAGGTTTTTTGTACATGCTTGTTTCAGCAATTGAGCTGAATTGTCTTTTTTTCTTTTCTTTTGATTCTCTATCAGGAAAATTAAGCTGGTCAACGTCATGCTGTGCATTATGAAAAGCAAGAAATACAACATTGTGCTGTTCTAATATTTCTTTAACCTTTCTACTTATATCTTTAGGCTGGTTAACATTTATAATTTCAAAGCATGTCTCGTTGCTGATTTTATTGCTAATTTTATGATGTATTTTTCCATTTAAGTTTTCCTTTGGTATTGTTGTAATTATATAGCCAACATAATGCTTGTCATCGTTACAATTTTGGCCTTGCTTTTTCACAATTATGCTTGCCATATATAGGGCTTGCTTATTTATGAAAAAATTTTCAACATCGATTGCAGCAAGCGGCATTTGTACAATCTGCTCTAAACTTGCTTTTTTTGTGTATTTGTTTAATCCTATAATTCCATTTATTTTTTTATTTTCAATTATCCCAAACATAGGAAAGTGTAATCTTATTACATCAATTCCATCAAACAATACACAACGATTAACTCTTAACAAATCCTTAATGTATCTCTTTTCTGCTTGATTTTTGTCTTGCATATCAACATATACAATAAAGTTTTTATTGTTATGTCTACTAAGTTTGTATTTAGTACCGATTGTTTCTAGCAATTTCTCTAGTTTTTGTTTTGGTATTCCGGGCTGAGAAACAAATGCATATGGAATAGCCATATCTTTAACTATAACTTGCTCATTCTTTTCATCCCACAAAGCTAATTTTAATGTATCTCCTTGCGTAATTGCTCCTAGAATTATGTAATTATCCCTGTTTATCATGTACAATCTTAATTGATAACATTTAAATATTTTTCTTGTATTAATTTTAAAGTCATGACGGAAAAAATTTCGTATGATTTAGAAAATTTACTTATGTCTAATCAACTTGCATTTTTCTATTCGCAATTGGCTAATTGTGATCTTCCCGCTATAATCCAACAAATGAAAACAAATAGATTAGTTAATAAAAAAGCTGAAACTTTAGAAAAGTTGTTAAATTATGAAAAATTACAGAAACAACCTGAACTAATCAAACAATGCAAGAAGCAGTGGCAAGAATTTAGTCTTGCGAATTCTCAATCTTATGATAGGTTGATTGTTTTACCTATGTATATTAAACAGAATGGTCAATTTGTTTTAACACATCAAAGCAAGTTGATTGATATTTTACATAATTTGCGAAATAAGATAAAAACAAATGATATTGATGTGTTTGAATTTGTGCTTTTCTATGTTATTGGCGTAATTCCATTTGTTTACGATTTCACGAGACAAGTTCAGCGATTATTTCCTGATCAAAATATTGAAGATCTATTAGCTGAAAAAAATCCAAGTCTGCTTATCCCTTCATTATACAGTTTTGAAGAAGCTGAACAATTGCTTAGATTTGATAGAAATATAGAACAGCAATTAATACAAAAACTTTTTCCTAACTATACTCGTGGAGAGGCTTATCAAAAATTAAAAACAATTCAGCAATTGAATAAAGCATTATTAGCGATGATTAATACTTGGTTTTTTTCTAATTTAATGCCAATAGTGAGAAAGATGATTAGTGCAGGTTATGCTGAAAGCATAAAACTTTATTCTACTAAAGATTGGGGAAAAGATATAGCAACAAAGATGTGTAAGTTGTTCAGCCTATCCGAACCAGATATAATCTTAGAGAGTTCTGATAAAGGTATTTTGAAAAATGTTGATTCACTTTCATCACTTAGCTTGCGTGAGTTGAACAAAAAAGCTCTAGCAGGTTTAATTGCATATTTAGAAACTACGCATCCGAAAAAACGAGAGGAACTTGCAACACATGGTAGAAGTACAGCAAAGTTATATCAGCCATTCAATACAATTAAAGCAAAACAAAGCAATTCAGCCGTAATAACTTGCCCTTTCAATTCTATGCTCATATGTAGTAAACAATGTTCTAAACCTAGAATGTATGGAGAGTGTATGTATACTATACTAGAACAGTGGAAAAAACGATGCGAAGATCATAAAAAAGCAGCTGATCAATTACAAGACTCTAGTTTTAAAATACCTTCAATAGAGTGGATTATTTTGGAAATGAATAGGCAAATGAAAACCGGCTTTGTTATTGTTCCGTTTCCTTTTGCATGGTTAAAAACAAAAACAAATTCAAAATTGAATGAAAATGTAAAAGCATTATACATTTCACCAAGTGAAGTAAACTATGATTGCGCTTTAGCAAGTTTAATTAATAAAGTGCTGCCAAAAGAAAAAAAGGTTCGCTTACTTCAAGGACAGTTGTTGCATGAACTAATAAACAAACCAGATATTCGTTTATATAACTCTGAATTGGAAGGACTAGGTATACTTGGTGTTGATCGTTCAGCATATTGTGAAGCAGAAATTCAAGTTGATTTGGTTTACAGTAAAACTGCCATCAGTGAAAACAACAAATACAATAAATCATCTCTAATCAAAATACCAACTAAAGGACATCCCGATGCGGTTGCATGTGTGATTGAGAGCAAGCATATTCCCACATATAATAAATGCATCAAAGAAAAAAATGCAAACAGCTTAGTTGATATAATTAAGCAAATTATTGTAATTGATTTTAAATCTTCATCTTTATACAAGATAAGTCAAAAACACAAAAAACAACTTAAGCTTTATGCAATGCAACTTTATGAGTTATTAAAGTCAGTAAGGCCTGAATCAACTCAAGGCATGGATTTTTCTATCTGTCTTGTTTATGCACCACACTTATTTATGGCAAAAATGAATCTCAAGCAAGAAAACATAACTATTGAGCAACAAGATTATGATGAAGTTTATAAGCTTTATCAAAATCAAGGCAGGCTTGTTAATTTATTTTTAACTGATCAAAATAAATTCTTTAAGCATGTTGAACTGCTCAAAACAGAAAAATCAGAAAAATGTAGCCAATGTTATTTTAAACACCAATGCGGTTTGATAAGAAAAAAAGATATAAGAATATTACAACAATTTAAAGAAGGTTTAGAAAAATTAGTTATCAATTAATTATTGAGTTATTAAAATAATTTCGTCATTATGATATTTATTTATGTGCAAACCAGAATTCGTACGCTTCATTAATTGCATTAAGTCTACAATATCCAAATCTTTCAAACTGCACTATTGTGTCAGGTTTTAACTTTGCTGTATCCGGTTCTGCTAGTCCTTGTAGCCATTCACCATTCGGCATTAATACTTTTGCTTTTACAAGTTTATTGCTTGTTGGTAGCCAATGCAGCATTTTTGCATTGAGCAACTTATTAAATTCAATACTGTGAAATTCAAATCTATCATTTTTCTTTACAAAATTAAAGAGGTGCATAAACCTGAATACAGTACCATCTTCTGCACTACTTAGCATCTTGTAGTCTTCATAGCTAATATAAAACTCATTAGAAGTTTCCATTTTTCTTTCACCTTTAGGCAATTCAGGATGTAATGGTAATCTTGCTTTTAACGTGGGAGCATTTTTAATTTCAATTTTTACAGGATTAACAATAAAGAAATATCTATTGCAATCATCAATATATTTTTTGTTTATTTGATAAAGAATCTCTATCGGTACTTTTGCTTCAGTCTGTGTTAGTCCAAGCGAAATTATAAATTCTCTAATTGCTTCTGGCTTTATGCCTCTAAGCTTTAAGCTTTGTAAGCTCCATGTACGTGGGTCATGCCAACCGAAGTACTTACCACTTAGCACTTCTTGTCTACTTTTTGTTTTACTTATTTTAACCCCTTCGATTTGTAATAAGCCTGTATGGATAAATTCTGGTTGCTTCCATCCAAAGATGTCAAATATATATTTTTCCATCTCTGTTTCTATCATCAATTCTTTTCCTCTAAGCACATGTGTTATGCCAAGTAAATAATCATCAATTGCCCAGCTAAATTCTAAAAGCGGCCATACTTTGTACTTGTTCCCAGTTCTTGGGTGTGACCTCTCTACAATCCTAAATAGTACTCTGTCACGGAAAGCAGGGTTAGGGTGTTGCATGCTTGTTTTTAATCGTAAAACAGCTTCGCCTGGTGCATATTTATTGTTAAGCATGTTATGCCATTCTTTAAGATTCTGTTCAATACTTTTGCTTCGGCATGCGCATTCTATGCCCTTAGCACGATTCTCTCTTAATATTTCTGCAGGACAACAGCACACATATGCTTTACCTTTTTTTATAAGCTGTTCAGCATAATTGTAATAAATTTCAAGCCTATCAGATTTGTAAACTGTTTCATGCCACTCTATGTTTAACCATTTAAGCCCTTCAGGAATAAGCTTATATGCTTCTGGAGTAATTTGTTTTTCCTCACTTCCAATAGTGTCATCAATGACAAGCAATAATTTGCCTTTATACATCTTTACATACTCGTCATTAAGTATGTATGGCCTAGCATTTCCAATATGTAAAGGGCCTGAAGGAAATGGGGCAAGTCGCATTACCACAGCTTTTTGTTTTGCGTTTGGTAGTGGTGGTAATTTTTTTGGCTTAGTTTTAGATTGCTCAACAACTTTTATTGTTTCAGCTATTTCTTCATCTTTAACTAATTCATTCAGCATTTGTTTTTGCTGTTCTTTGCTTAATGCATTAATCTCAGCTACTATCTCTTTTATGTCTGTAATCACATCCTTTATGTTTTCTCTTTTTAACCCATGATGAAATAATCTACTTAACACTATGTCAGGTCTTGTTTTTCCATATTCCAATGCATTCTGCAATGCGTAAAACTTAGCAAACTTCAACAGCCTTTCTTGTAGCATGTTTATTCAACTACAGCATATTTTATAAGTTTTTTTAATGTGTCTATATAATTCAAACTTTAATAACAGAAAAGCCTAAAGAAAAACTTATGAAATTGTGCATTCACTCCATCCACATTCTATGCATTTATTACAGCCTCCTTCAAATATAACAAGACCGCCACAGATAGGGCACGTACGTTCATCTTGTTGAGTTTGCTGCATTTGCTGTTGTGTTTGGATTGAAACAATATTTGTTCTTGCTTCTGGTGTTAATTCAAAATTGATTTGGCCGAGTTCTGTGTTTATTTCTGGTAAATTAGAAATCACAGCTTCGCTCTGTTGTTCTATTTCATGTTGCATTACTTTTTCCATTGTTTCCGATTCTTCAATAACATGAGCAGGATTTGTATTTTTGCTTTCTGCTGTCGGCATTGTTTCAACTTTTTCATGTGTTGGCTTCATACTTTCTTGCTTTTCACCTTTTTTTTCACTTTCTACCTGTTTTCTTATTTCATCTAAATTAATGTTGTAATGGGCTAGCATCTTAGCAAGATGTTGCCGTATGTAGCTATTATCAATTTTTGCGATTTGTTTTAATGTAAACTCGCTTGGCTTTACATCATACAATTTTTCCTTCACGTCAGATGTTATGTGCAATACTTGTCTGCCTCTTGAACCGTCTCTAAATACTGTAATGCCTTTCAAGCCTAAAGCATATGCCATAAGATACGCATTTTTAACATCTTCCACAGTTACGTCGTTTGGCATATTTATTGTTTTACTTATACTTGCAGAAATCCATCTTTGCCATATTGCTTGCGCCATAACATGATCGGCCCAATGCATACTCATTGCTGTAACAAATACTTGTTGCAATTTTTTATCAAACTCTTGTAATCCTTTAATGCTGCCATAATTTCTTGCTATCTTCTCAAGTATTTCATCATTGTACATATCAAGTTGTTTCAATTTTGCTTCGAATACAGGATCGATATAGTAAAATTTACCTACGCTTACATGCTTTTCATAGACAAGCGCGAATATTGGTTCTATACCATTGCTTGTGCCAGCAATCATCGAAATGCTACCTGTAGGTGCTATTGTTGTTGTCATAGCATTTCTTATGCCATGTTGTTTTATTCTCTCTATAAGTTTATCCCAATCAAAACAGTGCATTGATTTAGGCAACTCATAATAACCTGCTACAGGCAATTTGCCTTTAGGATAATCTGTTTTTTCATATAATGGAAATGCACCACGCTCTATAGCGAGATTAACGCTTTCGTCCATACTGAAATACGACAAGCCTTCGGCAATATAATTCATCAGTTCAAAGCCTTCTTTGCTGTTGTATGGTATTTCAAGCTTGAACAGTAAATCTGCTAAACCCATAATACCAAGTCCTATCTTTCTAGTTTCTTTGCTTGCTTTATCTATCTCTTTGACAGGATATTTATTGATATCGATGATATTATCAAGAAAACGTGTGGCAAGTCTTACAACTTGTTCATATCGCTGCCAGTCAAAAACAACCTTCCCATCTTTATAAGCTGTAAAATTTGCAAGATTAATGCTACCTAAATTACAACTTTCATACTCATACAATGGTTGTTCACCACAATCTAAACTGTATATCCCGTTAGTAATCCAGGTATAACTCGGCTTTGCTGTAATATCATAAACTATTTCCTTTCCTGCACGTTTTTTTTCAACTATCTCGACAAATTCTTTATTTTTTTTGTAAAATCTTTTTTTCTTTAGTATTTTTTTTAATTTGTCAGATTTTTTGCCTATTAATCCTATCTTCTCTGCAAATTTTTTTGCATAATAACCGTTGATGATTATTCTCCAAGTAGCACTACTTTTGTATTTTTTTCCTTTTATCTTCTTTATTTCAGCTTTTTTTTCTTTGGTTAATATACTATATATGCCTAGAGCAATCAACATTTGTTGTACGACATTAAGCAATTGCTTTGAGCTAGATGATAACGCAATTGTTGGTGTTCCCTTAGCATTATATACGCTACCATCAGCACTAAATAAACCACGCAAGAATGCGGCCATTATTTTACTATTACTTTTTAAAATTATTTCAGGCACAAATTTTTTTCTGCTATTTGAGACATTACCTTTAATTATCTTTCTAAACATATTAGCGAAGTTTTTTCTATGCACATCAATAATCCATTGCTTTCCTCGTTTAAATTTGAATGCCCCATGATCTTTTAGTATCTCAAATATATAATTGGACAAGTTTTCATCGCAACCTACATGAAAAGACACATGATCTGTTTTACTCACACTCCCATCTCCAATAAAAACCCCTAATAACTCTGCAAATTTTATATCATCTATTTCGGATGGATTTTCAAATTTGTTATTTATCTCAAAATCTTTGAGTATAATTAAAACTTTGTCATTTTCGTTTATTTCTTTTGCTTCTTTCCATCCATCTTTAGTATAAAACTTATGCTCAGGAGTCACCTTAATTTCTATACCATTTTTCAATTTTATTTTGTATACATCTCTTATTCCATTGTTGTAAATTGCTTCTATTTTATTCCATCCATCTTGGGTCATTACAGAAATATTTGGATTATTTTCTTTTAGCTTGCTTGCTGGAATTAATCCTTTGTTTGTTATTATTAAGGTATCACCAGTAACACAAGGGTTAGTTGCTCTTATCAAGCCTTTTGCAGGTATTAGCACATTGTACTTGTTTATGTTATGCAAAAACAATACGCCTGGCTCGGCAGATTTCCATGCACTAAATGCTATAAGTTCAAACAATTGTTTTGAATTAATACTACCAACTTTTTGTTTTGTTCTGGGATTGATTAGGGCGTACTCACCATCATCATTGCTTTGCAACGCTTTCATAAATGTTTCATCTAACATGACAGAAACGTTGAAGTTTTCAAACACACCGGGTTGTTGTTTCATTGTTATGAATTCTTCAATCTGCGGATGCCATGCCTCAAGTACAGCCATATTTGCACCTCTGCGTCTTCCACCTTGTTTGATAACATCTGTCAGTACATCTATTATACGCATAAAGCTTATAGGTCCTGAAGCTATCCCATAAGTGCTTGCAACTATATCACCTTTAGGCCTTAATTCGGAGTAATTTATTCCAACACCACCACCGCTCTTGAAGATGTATGCCGCATAACTCGCAGTTTTCATTATTTCTTCCATATCGTCGTGCATAGGCAATACAAAACATGCAGAAAGCTGACCGAGTTTTGTAGCTCCACACATTAGAGTTGGACTATTTGGCATGAAGTCGCGTTTAGCCATCAACCAAAAATATTTTTCAAGTTGTTCTACATACTTATCAAAATAACCTTGTTGGAATAATTCTATTATCCTTTTTATGTTCACTTTCATATGGCCTGCAATTGCATGTTCTTTGTAAAACCTTAATAACGCTTCAAAGTGCCATTTATTAAGTTTGTATTGTTGTATGCTTAGCACTTTATCATATTCATCAAGCTTATTCATGTAGTGCTGAACCTCTTCAATGATTTGTTCAACCTCTTCTGGTTTTAGTTGCCTTGCTTCTCTGCTATAAATTTCACTGTCTCTCATTAAATCTGGAATCACAACAAGTGTCGCGACTCTCTCAAACAATTGTTTTGGCCCTTCTATTAATTTGCCATTTTCATCTCTTGCAAGATATCTTGCAGCAAGAACGCGTAGAGAGTTAACATCAAAAGCTTTATCGATTTCGTCAAGACTGTCTTTTTCAAGTATTCGTTTTTTCTCTTCTCTAATGCGTCTTCGTTCCTGTCTGTACAGTATGTATGCTTTAGCTGTTTTTGCATGGCCTTCCTCAATAAGTATTTTTTCAACTATATCTTGTACATCTTCCACACTTGGGATAGTGTCTTTGTAGAATTTTTCGAGTTGTTTAACAACCTTGGCAGCTAGTTTTTCTGCAATGCTTTTATCTTTGCCGCCAACAGCTTGTGCAGCCTTCCATATAGCATTAAATATTTTTTGTTCATCAAAGTCAACTATACGACCATCACGTTTTTTTATCTTTTTAATTATCGATTTTTTTGTAATTTTACCCTCCCAGGCACCTCTTTTAATTGTTATACCGTCGAAAAACATACAAAACACACAAACAAATCTACCACTCATATATAAATATTTTTGTTGTTTAAAACATGTTTAGCAATTCATTGTTAATTTTTCAACATTACTTTAGAGTTGATAAAAAGAAATTAATTTTTGTAGTATCGAAATCTTTTTATTTTCAGTTTTGCTCAGCAATGACATGACTAATGACAATAACATTCGTAGGCCGATCGTAACCTTCGCAGGGCACGTTGATCATGGTAAAACTAGTATTCTTGATGCTATTCGCAATACTTGTGTTGCAGAAAAAGAACCAGGAAGGATAACACAAAAGATAAGCTTTACTATAATGCCACGAAGTGTTATAGAGCAACAATGTAAAGCTCTGCTTGAAAAATTCAATATAAAAATAAATGTACCCGGATTTTTATTTATTGATACTCCCGGACACGCTGCTTTTACAAACTTGCGTAAGCGTGGTGGTAGCATTGCAGATCTGGCTGTTCTTGTTATTGATATCAATGAAGGCTTGAAAGAGCAAACCAGAGAGAGTATAGAAATACTGCGCGAAAATAAAACACCTTTTATTGTTGCACTTAATAAAATCGATAAAATTCCTGGATGGAGGCCGACACAGGCAAGCAGTATTGCGGAAGCTATAGCAAGCCAAGCAAGTTTTACTAAGCAACAATTTGATCAGCGTGTGCTTAACATTATTGTAGCTTTATCAACTATTGGTTTTGATTCTGCACTTTACTATGAAATTAAAGACTTTACAAAGCAAGTTGCATTAGTTCCATGTTCAGCGAAGACAGCAGAAGGTATTGCAGATTTACTTGTGATGCTTGCAGGACTATCACAGAGATTTTTGTCTGGCAGATTAAAACTTGGAGAGCAGGGTAAAGGCAGTATATTTGAAATAAAAAAGGAAAAAAATTTCAAGAGCATTGAAGCAATTTTGTATGATGGAAAGCTTCATGCTAATGATACCATTATGATAGCAACTTTTGACAAACCTGTGGTTACTAGAGTGAGGTCTTTATTTGAAGCATTGCCTCTCGCAACAGGTTTTAAACAAGTCGATAGCATTACTGCAGCTACAGGCTTTAAAATGCTTCTTGTTGACGATTCCGCTGTTATGCCAGGCATGCCTTTTGTTGTCCTGCATGATAAAAGCTCTGATGCTGTACAGCAACAAGCTACTGAGTTGCAAAAAACAATAGCAACAATGTTAAAACTTGATGAAACGGGCATAGTAGCTAAAGCTGATTCGCTTGGCAGTCTTGAAGCATTATTAAGTTTATTAAGAAAACATGGCATTAAGGTTGTTAGAGCTGGCATCGGTGATATAAGCAAAGCAGATCTTGCCGGAATAAAAGCAAGCATACAAGAAGATCCATTGAATGGTTTGATAGTTGGTTTTAATGTTGACATTTCTCCAGACATTGAACCAGAGCTTAAAGCTTTAGAAAAAGAAAATAAGCTTAAGGTTGTGTTGCATGATGTTATTTACAAAATTATTGATGATGTGTTGGCATGGCGTGAAGCAAAACAAAAAGAATTGCAGAGACAACAGCTTCAAGAGCTAACATTGCCATGTAAATTACAAATACTTAAGCATTATATATTCCATCGCAGTAAACCTGCAATCTTTGGTGTTAAAGTTGTTGCTGGAACGCTAAAACAAGGCATCACATTAATGAACCAAGATGGTGAAAAAATAGATAAAGTCAAGACAATACAATATGAAAAGAAAACAATGCAAGAAGCAAAGGCAGGGCAAGAAGTAGCAATCAATTTGCCTAACGTAACTATAGGCAGACAAATAAAAGAAACTGATACACTTTACAGCTTTATAACTGAAGATGACTTCAGAAAGCTGAAGCAAAATAAACACTTGCTTAATGCTGATGAAATTTCATTGCTACAAGAAATAGCTGAAATTAATAGAAAGCGTAATCCAGTGTGGGGTGTTTAAAATCATAAATCGCAAGTTTTTAACTTTTTGAAAAATATAAAGATTAGAGGTTTTCTGTTTAGTTTCTCGTTTAAAATGCAATTAATAAAGAAAAATTTAAATATTTTTTCGTTATAAACTTATAAAGAATTTAATAAAATTTCATAAATATATAGAATGGAAAGCTTAGAATATTATGTAGGACATGCGATATTAAAAGACTTAAAAGAATTTGATATGGATTTACTTATAAATCATTTAAGTATGAATACAAAATTACGACCAATTATAAAAGAAAAAGAAGAAGAAATAAAAAAATTACTTTCCTCTTATGGTTTTACTTTTCAGAAAATGTTTTTTACTTTTCAGGGTAAAGAAATTCTAGTTGATGATAAAAGTGAAACTTTAATGTGTATAAACCGCATTTCATTATACCCAAAGTATGGAATTCTTGAAATTTTTATAGTTTATAAAAATAAAAAAATACTTGAAAATATAATAGAACTACTTAAGGAGCACCCTTCCATAAAAGAATTAAAAGATGGTACTTACATCGAAACAAGAAAAATTTTACAATATAATGAAGACTTAAAAAAGTTAAGTCCTCATGGGAAATTTTTAAAAGACAATAACAATATTAATCTTTGTAAAAAACTCTATGATGATAGAACAAGAAAATTAATAAGGAATATAATTTCAAATTTTGAAAATTTACCTCTTCCTTTAGATTTAATAAAAACAGAAATTGCTAAAAAAAAGGAAGAAAAAGAAATCGTTGAAAAAATATGTAGGGATCCTAATTTATTCGAAAAAAAATTTATTTTTGTTTGCAAAAGATGTGGGTATCCTTCTTTTGATATATCTTTTAATGATAAAAAAACTGCAGAAAAAATTTTGAACGATTCTAGTTTTAGTTTTAATTGTGCTAATAAAGAATGTAATTCAAATGAAGCAATTATAAAAGAAGTATTTGTTGTAAAGAAAAATGTCATAAAAATTATAAGGCATGGTATTTGGTTGGAATACATGATTGCTGAGATATTAAATACAGAGACGAGAAAAGTGTGGATTGGTGTAATGCATGATAATGATGAATTAGATGTCGTTGCAGTTGGTTTAAATAAATCTATACTCGTGGAGTGTAAAGATGGTACATTTGGTCAGAATGATCTTTATTCACTAATGATCCAAGCCGGAGATATTAATGCTGATGTTGTATTAATTGTTACTACACAACCTGTTCATCCAAATGTAAAATCTACTCTTAATAAATATAAAGAAAAAGGAAAAAGGATAATGAAAATTATTGAGGGAAATTCTACAGAAATTAAAAATGAATTAAATAAATTTTTAAATAACTTAAAAAAAGAATATATTAATAGTTTTTTTATATGGAAACCGTATAGATTTATTCCAGATTTTTTAGAATTTGAGTGAGGGCTCTTTAGGTATTAAATACTCTAAATGATACTTTTTCTTAGATTTACTTAGTGATATTAAATATCCCAATATGTTGCCATCATACTAACTCGCGAAACATTTTTAAATGCATGCAAAGTTAAGGCATCATGACATTCAAGTTCGAAATTGCCAATCCAAAAACAGGAAAAACGTATCATTTTGAACTTAGTGACGAGTCTGCAAAAGAAAAATTCTTTGGCAAAAAGATAGGCGATAAGTTTGAAGGCAGCATTCTTGATAGTAAGTTTTCTGGTTATGAGTTTGAAATTACAGGCTTAAGTGATAAACAAGGCTTTCCTG
>JAPDKA010000010.1 GCA_029258825.1 archaeon
GGTATGGGAAGCAACCCATATGCTGTAAAAAATTTTGCTCAGCGTTTAATCAATGACGGCTATGTTGTGCCCTCGCATGCAAGAATTGCTGATTACAGCGGCAGTGGTGTTGAAGCTGCAAAGATTGTTGACAGAATTGCTGCTATGCCTTTTTCTGTCTCAGATATGTTGCTTTATTATGATAGCAAAACAGAAACCATCGAGGAAGCAGCAGAAAAATTTTACAGACATTTGTTTATTGACAACCACGTTAATGATGATGTTGTACTTATTGGTCACAGTATGGGTGGGCTTGTTGTGCGTTACATGGCAGAAGTGCTAAACAAGCAGTACAGAAAAGCACGCATAACCAAGGTTATTACTATAGGCACCCCAAACAATGGCGTTGGATTAGTTGAAAAAGCGAGACGCAATAAAAGTCTTGAACAAATATGTAGCCTTGTCTTTGGAAATGCAGCTTTTTTTGAAGTAAGCCCACACAGTAATTTTATGTACAAACTCAATGCTGACGGTCTAGATGCAGGCATAAGCTATCTTGCGATTGCAGGAAACTATAAGCCTGTGTTCGGCGTGGCTAAAACTTTGCTTGTAGTTGTTGATGCTATAAACAGCGACGAGTTAAGCATTAACCAACTTGATGCAATTAAGCAAGCTGTAAATCAGTTTGAGCATTATTCTCTTATGTACTTGCTGCTTGATAAACCGAATGATGGTGTTGTTCCTCGCAACAGTGTTGATATAAGACAGCTTGGCAATTTTGGTTATGATGATCGCTTTATTGTTGTCGATTATTGCAATCATAGTGATTTAATGAATGATTCGAGAATTATAAGCATAGTAGAAGATTTTTTAGCCAACTGATCCTATTTGATTATAAAAGGTTTAGTTGCGTACCATATCTTTTTGGCATACTCCAGCTTTTCTTTGCTTTCAGCAAAAATTTCAGCAATTACTTCATTACGATTTACAACGTCGTTGACATGCTTATGTAAAAATATACCTGCAAACTTGTCTGCAGGACAACCCGCCATTCTAGCTATGTAATTTATCTTTTTGTTGTCGATTGCCTTAACTTTACCTTGTTTTTCAGCTTTAATAGCATGACAAAATTTACCTACTGTAAGTTCCTCTATCTTTCCTTGCTGTGCTTTTATTATTGCTTTGAACGCCTCAAACGCCTTGCCAGATTTTAACATTTTTAATGCTGTTTTTTCTGCGTTTTTAATGCCTAATAATTTTGCTATTTCTGTTGCAAGCATAACTGCTTTGTTTTGCAAATCAATAGGCAGGTCCGGTTTTTGTTTTAATACTTTCAACACGTCACGCATTTCGAGAGCAGGCCCTATACCATTTCCGATTGGTTGTTCACCATTAGTTATTACAGCTTTTAACTTTATGTTGAATTTTTTAGCTATAGTGTTGAACTTTTCTGCTAATTTTTTCGCTTCAGCAAAACTTACTTTAGCATATTTACCAGCAGGAATATCAATCAACACATATTTAGCATTAACTGCAAGTTTTTTTGACATAATACTGGCTAGCAATTGACTTTCTGGATCAAGCCCTAGTAATCTTTCAACTTGGATGATTTTATCATCTGCAGGGCTTAAACCAAGACTGCCTCCCCAAACAAGACAAGCTTTGGTTTTTTTTACAATTTGTTTTATTTCGTCAATATCAAACTCGACTTTAGCAAGAGTTTCAATAACATCAGCAGTTCCTGCCGCACTCGTGATTGCTCTGCTCGATGTTTTTGGCATTACAGCATTAAGCTTAAATTGCTTTATGATTGCAGCAATAATGCTAACGACAATTGGTGTTGTTCTATTTCCTGCAATGCCGCCAATACAATGTTTATCTATCACAAGAAGATTATTAAAATTGATACGTTTACCAACATCAACCATAGCTTTAATTAATGAAATTGTTTCAGCCATGTTCATGCCACGCGTATAAGTTGCAGAAACAAAATAAGCGATTTCTGCTTCAGTTAATTCGTTCTTAACTATGCTTTCCATTATACCGTATATCTCTTTATAGCTTAGCCTACCACCGTCAAGTTTTTTCACAATGCTTGTAATGCATGCCGGACGTGGTGCAAGAGAAACCTCAACTATATCACCAGCATTAAGCTTAAGTTCTCTTATTATTTCTTCTGACAGTATAATCTCATCATTGTTTATGCCTTTCTCAACATCTACAACAGCGATAATGCTTTCTTTTTGTTTATACTTCTTTATTCTGATACGCTCAGAAACATGAACATTTAACCATTTTGCTACATCATATGGCAATATTGCAACAGGCCTCCCTGCTTTTAAACCAAATGTTCTTACTTTCAGCAACATTTTATCTACTTCTTTTTCCCTTTTTTCTTATTTTTTTCTTTAATTATTTGCTGGTATGTCAAGAAACCCATCATAAGATATTCTAGCAGTAATGGACCAATTATCAATCCAGTTGCACCAAAAGTGTATAAGCCACCAAGCATACCGATTAGTATTACGCCTGAATTTACTCGCGCCTTTCTTCCAACTATGATTGGGCCTAAAAAATTATCTATGAGGCTGACCACTATTGATCCATAAATAAACAGACCAATACCTTTATCTATCTGGTTTGCTATTATGAAATTAATCGACGCAGGTAACCATATAAGCCATGGACCAACAAACGGTAATATGGCAAAGAATATTGCTGCAAGGGTAAATAAAAATGCATGTTCCACTTTAAATATGTAAAAACCTATACCAGCCACTATACCTTGAATAGTTCCGACAATAAACCTTCCATATATTATGCTTCTCGTAATTTGATTTGTTCTTGCTGTTATTGTTTTATTTATCTTTTTTTCGAATGGTAATGCATTTTTCAAATTCGTTATTATCTTTTCGCTATCTCGAAGTATAAAGAATAAAACAAAAAACATTACAAATGCTTGAACAAGAAGTCTAGGAATATTTGTTATAATTTCACCAGCTTTTTTTACTATTGTTGTGCTTATCTCAGTTAAACCTTGTTGAATTGTTACAGTCACCTGTCTGGCCATCTCTGGTTCAAACTTAAATACATTTTTGATTATACCTTCTGTAAAGTTTATTAGGTCTAACCTTTGAATCTCTCTGTAAAAATTAAATGCTTGTGTTATTACAATACTCGATGAAAACCACACAAAAGCAAAAATGATTAATATAGGTATTATTGTGAGTATTGCTGCTGCAACATTTTTGTTAAGTTTTTTTATCATCCTTTTGTATACTGGATACAGTAAGTATGCAAGCACTGCTGCAAAAATAATTGCAGAAATAAAAGGTTTTATAATGTAGAATACTATGGCAAGCAATGCTAAAAATAAAATTAAGCTTACAGTTTTGTTTATTTCCATGCTATTATTAGTCTTTTATTGTTTATAATATTTTCTTCTGCTTATTTATATTAACTCCTTCAACAATTTTTTACAAGCTTTTACTATTTCTTGTGTCTCAGCCTTTAACTTGAATTTTCCTATCATTATTCCAACGAGTGCGTCTGGCTTTATCTGCTTGCCCTGTTGTTTTATGTTTTGTATAGTTTTGCTTAATTCTTGTTTTAATGCTTGTTCGAGCTCGCTTTTACTTATTTTTTTATATTTCTGCAGTACTGCCTCAATACTTTGCTTTGGTAATTCTGCTAGTATCTGTTTTACAGCGTGTTTTGTTATCTTGCTTTGTTTTAATGCTTTAAGCAACTCTTGTGCTTGGTGTTGATCGATGTTGCTACATACTGTATCAAAAATTATGCTCGGGTCATTATAATGCTTAATTAACTTAGTTGCTTTTTCAAACAGTTGTTTATCAACAATAATCGCTGCTTGTTGTTGATTGAAGCCATGTTTGATTAGTATCGCTATTTTTTGTTCGGGCAATAATGGCAATTGTTGTTTTAGCTTTTTTATTCTCTCGTCGCTGATTGTAATTAATGGTAAGTCTGTTTCAGGATACATTCTTGCTTTTCCTGGCATTGGTCTCATGAATTCTGTACTGCCGTTTGGGAGGGCTTTTCTCACGCTCGGTGTTAGTTTTTGGTTGTTGTTTATGGCTTCAATCTGTCTGCTTACTTCATTGATAATAACCTTTTCGATTAATTCTGGTTTTTGTACGCCTTTTATTTCTGTTCTTACACCTTTTGCAATAGAAACATTAACATCTTGCCTTATTGTGCCAAGCCCACGTTTTATTTTGCATGCCCTAAGCACTTCTCCAATTTTTAGTGCTATTTTTTTTGCTTGCTCTGGCGTAATTGCTAATGGCTCAGTTGTTATTTCTACAAGCGGGATGCCAAGCCTATCAAGTCTGTAAACAACACTCTGATTGGTTTTTTCTATAATTCTTGCTGCTTCTTCTTCCAAACAAATTGTTGCTATACCAACACGTAAGCTGTCAACATTGATGTGGCCATTTCTTGCTATCAACATTGTTCTTTGAAATCCAGATGTGTTGCTACCATCAATAACAGTTTTTCTCATTACCTGTATTGTCTTGAATATTTTTGCATTAAGTAGCAATGCTATTTGCAATGCTATGTCAAGCGCTTCTTCGTTTATGCTGTGTGGAGGTTCTTCATCAAGCTCTACAAGGCAAGTAGCGTTGTTGTATGCTTCATACACAAATGTTCTACCTTTTTTCATTTCGTGCAATGCCGCGGCATCAATGCTGCCAAGTTCTCCAGCAGTAGCATAAAGTTTGCGTTTTACTATAAGGTCTGGTTTATCGTTGCGCATTATGCTTGGACAATTGCAGAATAACTTGTGTGTATCAAGCTGTTGATGTATTTCAAATCCTACTTTAAGTCCTATAGCTTTATAATCAATTGTATTACTTTTCATTATGCAATAAAATTTATTTTTTTAATTGTAGTTGTACCGTCGGCTTTAACAACACGTTCTATAACACCTTTTCTTTTTGCTTTCTGTCGCATTTCTTCAGCATTGCTAGCTGTCTTTGGCAGTATTATATCATTAATGATGTAATTGTGGGTTATGTTTATCTTTTTTTTGTTAGCTGTATCAACGTCAAACAAAAATTCTTGCAAGAACGCTTTTATCGCTTTTGCATTTGTCAATTCAAGAGAGAAGAATTTATCGTTTGTAGTTTTTGTGCTTTTTGCAGATGGTTTCGGCAGTTTTTTCTTGCATTTTAGTAAAATGCCAGGGCTATCAACATCAAGCAACATAAAATAGCAACCATGTTGCAGTTCTATACCTTTATTCTTTTCTAGCTTGCCTTGTGTTTCAACTTCAATTACTGTAGATGTTTTTTGATTTGCTGTTGTTAATCCTATTCGTTGTAGTATGCTTACATCATCATTTTTTTTGAACAATATCTTGCCGCTAACATTCAATTCAGTTAAGCTTGATAAAAATGCTATGATATCATTAAGCGTTTCAAAACTGCCGTGCACTTTTATTTTTCCAGCGCTAATAGTTACATTAAGCAATGCCCTGTTTTCATATTTACCTTTACCAAATCTAATAAACTGTCTGTGGCACAGTTCATCAACTTTATTGTTGGCTATCTTTTTTATGAAATAAAATTCCATGTTTTAGTCACGCTGCTTACATTTTTAAAAATTTTTGTTTACAATACAAAACAAATATTTTTATATTGTTTTGATTTATGCAAATTTATGCATACAAGAGCCGGGGTCGCCTAATTGGTATGGCGCTGGCCTTGAGAGCCAGTGGGGCTTTGCCCCGTGTGGGTTCGAGTCCCACCCCCGGCGTGTTTATCATTTTAAATAACAAATAACAATGCAAAAGAAATTCAAAAATAAAAATAAATTAAGAAAAAATAAATAAGAGAAGAAAACAATAAACTTGTTTGCTTGCTTTATTTTCTTTTTATCTTTATTCTTCTTCAAATTCGTCTTCAAAACCCTCTAGTGCTTCGTCTTCTTCATAGTCTTCTATGTCTTCGTCGCTTTCTTCAGCTTCTTCCTCTTCATCGTTTTCTTCATATTCATCTTCTATGTCTTCTTCAAATTCTTCATCACCGAATTCTTCATCGCTTTCAAATTCCTCAAATTCTTCAAATTCGTCTGTCATTTTATTTGCCGAACTTTATTTTGGTTTTTTCTAGCTTTGAGTTTTATTTGTTATTTGTATTCTGATTTATTTTTTGTGATCTATTTTTAAATGTTTCTCTCTCAGAAAGTGTACAGTTTAACAAATAGAAATATTTAAATATGGTCGGTGATGTTTTTATGTTAATAAAAAATAAAATATAAATAAAAAGAGGTGAAAAATGCCAAAGAAAAAGCAAAATACAAACATAATTGGTGGTTGGGCGTTTTTGATTGGTGTAGTGATCGCATTTATATTTGCATTTTTAGAGATGACCAATTGGGCAGTATGGACATTAGTGGTAGTAGGTATTATAATAGGGTTGCTTAACATTTCAGTGAAGGAAGCAACACCATTCATGTTGGCTGGTACAGTGTTCGTTATCGTGAGTGCTTTTGGTATGAATGTGTTCCCAGGAACATGGTTGCCAAACTTTTTGAAGAACTTACTAATGTTGTTTGTACCAGCAACAATCATTGTTGCATTGAGAGCCTTATTCGGTTTAGCAAAAGACTAATCTTTTATTTTTTCTTTTTATTTTTTGTATTTGTATGGTTAAGCAATTGTTTGTACTATGCTTTTTTGAACTACTCTTACTATTTTGAAAAATCTTTTAAGAATCTTTTTGAGAATAAAAAATAAGTAAATTGCTTGTCTTTTTGTTTGTTTTTATTCGTACTCACGCCACCTATAGCCACACTTCGTGCAAATAAAAAATCGTGTTTCTGCTTCATCCCCGGCTCTTGTTTGTGTGCTGAAATAATATGCTTTACCGTTTCCACACTTTGGACATATTGCGCTTACTACAGGATATACATTGCTTTGTCCTTGCTTTAACACTTCAATCTTTTCTTTCTCTATTTTTTCGCTTACTACTATTTTTTCTTTACCAACCTCTTTATGCTTGCACTTTGGACACTTCCAAAAACCATCTTTTTTCTCCATAATAGTCCCACACTTTGGACAGAACTTCATCTTCTGTTTTTACAGATACCTTTTTAAAAACTTTTCGGTTTTACTTTTTCTTTTCCTTATCCTGCATAACCTATTTCTTCATGCTTTTTCTTTCGTGTGTTTGCAACAAACATTGCTTGTTGTATTAACTGCTTTAACTTTGCTTCAACACGTTTTGCTTTTTCAAGTAATGGTTTGTAGTCAATACTTAATCCAAGATAAGCATCAAGGAACTTTATTACTTCTGCAGCAGCTTTGTTGTCAGGTATATTTGCATGGCTCTCAACAAAAATACAGCTTACAGGAAATGACTCGGCTTTTAACAATAGAGCTCCTGTAACACCAACAATAATGCCTTCATTTAACCTTTCAATGTTGTTTGCTAAAAACTTGCTTTCTATTGCTGGTGTGTTTGTATAAAAAAATAGTTTTGGCTGGCTTGCTTCAAGTTGCATTGATGTAACGCCCTCTATGCTGATTATTTCTTTAGCTTTAGTTAATCTACCTAGCTCTAGTAGCATATCTGCTATGTCCCATTCCATACCATCGACAGTTGTTGCTGCCTGTACAATTAACAAGTTATGTTCTTTATCGTACAATATTTCAATTGGGTTAATTATCTTGTTTTGGTGTATTGCTATCAATGGAGACAATTTTTTTGAGAACGCACTACCTATAGGTTTAGCATTGAGGTGATCTACAAGATAACTTGTAACGATTGTAGAAACAAATCCAAACCCTGGAAACCCTTCAATTATTATTGGCGACTTTGGTATTTCGCTTAGCTTTAATTCGAAATTATGCACATTAATCACTTTAGGTTTTTGCTTCTTGCTCTTTGCTTTTTGTTTTGGCATGGTGTTTGTATTGGTTATGCTATTTAAATAATTTGTGGTTTGTATTTGTTTGTTATTTTGCTTGTCTTAACATGTGTAAACTATACATGTTCTGGAAAATATATATTGTAGATTATGTATAAATTATACATAATGTTTTTAAACATAATTGATTAGCTTTTTGCATGAAAGAAACGCTAAAAAATCTTGCTAAAGCTTTTGTTGGTGAAAGTCAAGCTAGAAATAGGTATAGCATGTATGCAAAGATAGCACAGAAAGAAGGTTATGAGCAAATTGCAGAAATATTTTTGATTACTGCGGAAAACGAGCGGGAACATGCAAAATGGTTGTTTAGATTGCTCAATCAATTGAAAAGTAAAGTAGGTATTGACAAAATTGATGTTGATGTAAGCGTGCCTGTAGCGTTAGGCAGTACTTTAGAAAACTTAAAAGCTGCAATTGAAGGTGAACATTACGAGCATGTTGAAATGTATCCAAAGTTTGCAGATATTGCCGAGCAGGAAGGATTAACAGACATTGCTACACGGCTGAGAGCAATTGCTATTGCTGAAAAACATCATGAAGAGCGTTTTAGAAAATTGTTGATGCAACTTGAACAAGCAAGCATATTCAAAAAACAACAAGAGGTGCAATGGATTTGCAGAAAATGCGGTTATGTTCATAATGGCGTGACACCGCCAGAGCAATGCCCATCTTGCAGTCATCCAAAAAACTACTTTCAGTTGAAGTGTGAAGAGTATTAATTTTTAATTTTTTCTTTATTGTGTCAAAAATTTTTAAATAACTAAACCTTTATTCTTTATGTACTCTTAGTGCATAACGCGCCAGTCGTCTAGTGGTAGGACGCTGGCTTCCCAAGCCAGTAGCGCGGGTTCGAATCCCGCCTGGCGCATTTTTATTTTTTTGTGTTTGTTTTTCTCGTGGTTTTTCTCGCGACAAATTTTTAAAGCTGTTTTGTGTTGTTTTAGTATGGAAGTGAAGATTAAACTTGAAGATGGTGTAAAAGAAGAATTTGCAGAAAGCATTATAAAAGAATTCAAAAGAGAAGAGGCTAAAAAATTTTTGGAAGCATTAGAGCAAGCTAATGTGGCTATTTTAGTTTGTTACGAACCTTTTAGAGATAAAACATTCTTATATCTTCAAAAGTACGATGAAGAAGGAAAGTTAGAACAAGGTTTATACGAAGGAAGTATAAGCGAGGAATTATTTAATAAATTAACTAAACAAATAAAGAACTATGCGTGATGTTTGGAAATTGCCCCCACGTGTGAAAGTGCTGGAAGCTCTTGGCAGCATTGCAGATAACCGTGTAAAGCTAACAAGCGAAAACTCTGCATTAGTTATTAGTTCTGAACATGATAAAACATACATCGTTAAGTATGATCCAGAAACTGGCCGAATAAGCAGTACAGATAATGGGAGCATATTTAAAGGTTATCTTGGTTACCCTGCGATTGCATTTTTGATGCTAAAAAAAGTTCTGCCTTATGACGCAACTATTGCATTTGCATTAAAAGGTATAAAGTGGAAAAAAATAAATGAGCATTTTAAAAATTATTACAAGACAGAAATGTACGCAAAAAAGCAAGCGTCAAGATATGGTATTAGCGCAGAAAAAATAGATAAATTTATTGATAAAGTCATCAAAACAATAAAGCAATTAAAATTAAAAAAGCTAAGAGAAAGTAAATAAAAATAAATAAAATTAAAACAAATCAAAAGTTTCTAACGATTCTTTCTCTAGTTCTTTTAACTCTTGCTTGTTTCGCTACAATCACTGCTAGTGTTATTGTTGCAATCGCTAGCACTACTATCAATGTCATAAGTACTGGTCTGCGCTTATACACGAACAGTAATTCATCAAACCAAGTTGCTTTTTTTGTTTCTTCGCTTTCTGGTTTAACAATGTTAAAGTTAATTGTTTTACTTATTATGCCTTGGTCGTACGTTATTGTTAATGTTATTGTTTTCTCACCGCTTGCCCATTCGTATGGTGTAATTGTTAATACAATGCTTGCTTGTTCTCCAGGTTGTAGCGTTACTGTTGCTGGTGTTACGCTAACATTTGCCCAGTCACAACTAACTGCGATTGTGCCACTTACTAATGTATTGCCTGTATTGGTTAACATAACTGTTACTTGATTTTGTTGTTGTTCAATTGTTGTAGTTTCGGCATTTACACTTATATCATAAACTTTACTAATGCATCCACCACTTATCTCAAAACTGTAACTGTAAACATTGTATTCATCGTAGTTATCATCATCTTCGTCATAGTCATAGTAAACATAAATCTTTGCAGTATGCTCTCCTTCATCAGCATTTTCCGGTATATTTATGTTGAATAAAAAGCTGTCTTCATCGCCTTCATCAAGATCAGTTGTTTTTTCTATTTTGTTGCCTAAATCATCTTCATAAGCTATTAGTACTTTGTCTTCATCGTGCAAACCAATGTTTGCTATTCTGCCAGACACCAACATGTTGTCACCACAATTTACTGGTTGGGGGCTGAAGCTAACTTTGTCTATTATCACTTCATGGCTTTCTTTTTCTATCTTTATGTCTGCATACTCTTGTAAGCATTCATTGCTGTCTTCATCACTTGCTTTAACATACAGCTTGTAATCGCCTGCATATATGTCAGCTGGAATTGTCAGTGTTAATTTTACAAGTGCAGAATCATCTTCGCCTGCTTCTTCTAGTTCAATGCTTTGTTCTTCTTCACTATCATAGATCTCTCTTGTGCCTACGAGAACTGCACTAACAATTATGTCATGTTCCTCATCATCATTGTTTTCTACATACAGCTTAATTTCTATTTGGTCAAGAGGTTTATATGTTTCGCCGTCAATTTCATCTTTATTTTCAAAATCTAATTCTAGCCAGTCATTTACACTGTTAATGCTACAATAGCTATATAGCACTTCAAAACTTTCTGTTGCTTCTCCGAGTGTTTGGTCATCTTTTGTTCCAGTGATTGTTATGCTGTACTGCTTATATTCAGCATCAACTGTGGAAATATTCATAGTTATTGTTTTGCTTTCGCCGTAGTTGAGGCTGATTTGTGTTTCGCTTAAGTTCACTTCAATTCCTGCATCGTGTTCTATCGTTAGATTAAAGTTTACTGCTGTGTTTCCTTCATTGCTTATTGTTACTTCAACTTCTTGTTGTTCGTCTTTATACATGTCATCTATGGCAAAATTGATTGCTATTTTTTCGCATGCATTTACATTTATGTTGAATTGTTGCGTCTTGCTTAGATTTGTTGTTGTATTGCTGTAATTTACTGTTATGCTACCTATATAGTTTCCTTCCTGCACATCCTTTATGTTTTGCATGCTTAATGTGATTGTTCCTGTTATGCTTTCGTTTGGTTCCAATGTTGTTGCTGTTAAACTACATGTACAGCTTATGTTTGTATTTGTATCGCATTGACAACCTATTATTGTTATATTTGTTGCTTCATCGTTTGTAATGTTGATTACAGCGTTGACACTTGTTGTGCAATCAAAACTAACGTCGCTCACATTTACACTTAAAGCTTTTACTGTCGCCAGTTGCATTATCGCTAAAAAGAAAAGCAATACAATTGCTGCATTTATCTTGTTTGTTTGTTTCATTTTAACTTTTTTGTTTTTAGCAGATTTTTGTTATTATTCTTGAGTTAAGATAGTTTAAAAAGGTTTCGATGTATAAAGCAAAAGAACCGTTAAATTTTTAACTTTGAAAAATATTGATCAGTTGTATGATTTACACTCTTCGAATAGGTAGGAATAATGATATTTATAGGGGTAGGTTACTCATAGTCGATGACGATCTTGATACTGTTTGTGCTGTAGAGACTTGGTGTGAAATGGTCGGATTGTCTTATAAAAGAAATTCTTTCGAAGGGGTGAATAGATTAGTAAATAATATGAAAAATTGTCTTAAAGATGGAGATCGTATTTTGTTAGATCACCATTTAGGGTTAACAGATAATGAAGGGAGGGAAATTACTGGTTTAGCTATAGTATGTAAATATTTTACTGATAGTGATCTCGAAAAAATTGTTATTGTTACTTCAGATCCGGGTGAAGCAGAAATAGAATCACAGAATTGTAGGAAGCATCATGATAAAATAATGATAAAAGCAAAAACTTCTCTTTGTAATCTATTAAAAGAATACTTCTGCATAGGTTGAAGGAAATCTTCAAATTATTCTTCAATGTAAACTGTATAACACTAAAATATGTTACAAAAGTTTTTAAAGAAAAAAATATTCTGAAAAGAAAAATGGCTTTAAATGTTTATGATCTATTTGATTCGATATTGTCAACTGCTGAAGATTTAGGGTTTGATGTTAGAGATATTTATCCTACTTTTAATAATGGGTCTAAAGAGTATGTGTTAATACTCTCTAACCCTACAACAGGTATTTTACCTATTTTAGAAGGTGGTAAGGTGTACGATCATTTTCGCAGTTTAGGTATAAAGTTTGAGGATAATAGCGATAAATCATTT
>JAPDKA010000002.1 GCA_029258825.1 archaeon
CTTTCGTATCTCTTCCCGCAGTATTCTTCAACAAGCTTCTCGTTTATCTGCTCAAGGATTTGTTTGAGCAGGATTCTTGCTATTTCGAGGACTATGGATACGATGGTTGCAATGGAAATCTTTTTATTCTGGATGTCTACTGTTAGCTGTAGTGGGATTTCTATTTGGAGCTGCATGGGTGGGGTTGAATCCCTGCCCTTTTTAATTTCCAAGGAAGATGTAACAGCACCAAAAAATTAAGAAGTTTCAATTGGAATGGAAGCAAGCAGCTCAGTGAACCTTCTTACGGCAGCCATGTTGCTCATCAGGTAACTCATGTCACCCTGCAGTCTGAGCTTTCCACTCACAACAAGTGTTATGGCATCCGCTTTGCCCGTAACAAGCTGCTTAAACACCGAATGCGGGCCAATAAGTTTAAACCTCGCATCCTCGTGCTCTCCCGGAACGGCTACCTCAACGTTTCTCAACTCACCGTGCCAGAGATCCATCCAGACATTGAGCGATGCGCCCTTTGCAGCTTCCAACACAACTTTTGGATCCATCTCCGAAATCTTCTTTGCAAGCTCATCAACGTCTATGGTGCTTATATCTGCATCAAGTGAGAGTCCGAGAGCTATCAAAAGCCCTTCGTTAACCGTTCCTCTGAATTTCTCCCTTTTCTCCTTCGGGATCGTGTCCAGCATTTCAAGAAAGCCCTTTAAAATCTTGGGGTTCTGAAAATCCTTTAAGGCCTCCTCGTCCATTTCCACAACGCACAGGAAGTCTCCTTCCCAGTTTGCAGCCGCCTTCTTATACTGTTCGTTGCTGTTCACTCTCTTGTATACTTCTTCCATCCACTCCTTTGACGGATACACAACTCCCATGTACACCTCTAAAACCTCTAAATAATGTTAAATATTTTATGGTTAAGTGCATAACATCTTAAACTTATCACCCAGAAACTTCTCAATCCAGCTTTTTGCAAAAGATATTGATTCTGCCAGTTTTTTAAAGGCTTTAGCAATCGCTTCCTTCAGCTCTTCCGTATTAAGCGGAGATTTCTCTGAAACTGCTCTTTTAACACTCTTCCAAACGTTTTCAATCGGATTCAAGTCTGGGGAGTAAGGAGGGAGGTAAACCAGCGAAACGTTCAGCTTCTCAGCTTCCTCTCTTACCTTCTTAGCATGATGCGTCCTGAAATTGTCCAGAATCACCACGATCCTTTTCTCAGGATTTGCTTCCCTTATCTTTCTTAGAAACGCTGTAAAGTCTTCAGCTTTATTTTTCTCAGGAAACTCTACCACACTTTCTCCGCTTATACAATAGAACCCTACAACTTTAGCTTTAACGTAGGTAGCGACTCTCTTAACAGGCTTTCCAAAACTCCAGAGTCTCGCTGTGTTTGCATTCGCTTCAACTGCCATCTCATCGACGAATCCTATGATGTCTTGCTCGATTTCAGCCTCGTCAAGGTTTTTTTAAAGTGTCTTCTGCATCATCTGGCTTCCTGTAATCTTTCTGGTAGGGTTTGGCGTATCTCATTCCAAAAGATCTGAGAATTCTCCTGACCTGCCACGAAGAATAGCTAACTCCAAACTCTTCTTCGATGAGATTCTGAACTTCCTTCGTCGTCCAGGAATCCTTTTTCTTTAGCATTTCCTTCAGTTTCTCTTTCTGCTCTTCCGTTAGCTTTGATGGTCTTCCTCCACCGAATTCTGGAGTTAAGCCCTCGTAACCTCTGGAATTCCACCTTTTAAGCCATGCGTAGCCTGTTGCTTTAGTAACCCCCACAAATTCGGCAGCTTCTTCAACACTCATTCCTCTGTAAAGGTGTCTTATGAAGTATAATCTTTTGAGAACTCTAGTATCTTTTTCTTTTTTAATCCTTTTATCGAGCTCTTCTGCTGGCATATGTTTCACAACTTCGTAGATTCGCTTCCTACCCATGTATTTTGTTGTTATTTTTAGTATAAATAGTTTTGCTCAAAACCATAATCTTTATCACTTTGTCTAACGAGAAGAAGATGTATGATTTTGTCATCGTATGCTTAATCTTCCTATACTTGCCCTCTAAGCTACCAAGAAGGTTTCTAACTCTTTTCCTTAAATCACTTGCAGAACCTATGTAAAGTATTCCCTGCTGATCTACTCCTTTTAGTCTTCCAATTTCGACAGGTTTACGATTTTTACTCTGCCTTATGATATACACACCCGGTTTAGAAGGTAGTTTATCAATTGCTTTTTCTAGGCTTATCCACTCAGCCATAGAGAATTCTAAGCACTCAGATATATAAAACTTTTTTGAATACTTACATAAAGTTTACATAAAGTTTATGGCATCATTAGTGTTGAATCCTTCAGCGTGTTTGTCGAACAAATATCCGAAAAATTGATCATTAACACGTTTTGAAAGGGGGTTTTGAGAAGCGCTCTTTTTCATTGTGTGATTGGAGTGATTATACGATCTTTTCGATGTTTTAACGTTTTTATACGGGATTTTTGAAAATTATCCGACAAAGCACCTTCAGCAGTAGTTCTATAAAAAACTAAAAATTATTAGGAAATACTTTCCCGTAAGCATATTAATGTTATCCTGCCCTACAAAAAGGCATGGGAAAACTCGGATTCGTGCAGGTTGAAGTGTCTACTAAATGTCAGCTCAACTGTCTGATGTGTCCCAAATCTGTTTTCCGCAATGAATGGATTGCAAAGGACATGGAAATGGATGTTTTTGAATCCATTCCTTTCAAAAAGTTCCGCTACGCACATCTTCAGGGATGGGGAGAGCCCTTGCTCAACCCGAGAATTGGGGAGATGATTGAGGTTGCCAGAGAGCACTGCAGAGTAGGTTTGACCACCAACGGCGTTCTCATAGACAAACATCTTGAAGATGTCCTCAACCTCGATCTTCTTGCAGTATCAATAGCCAGTGCCGGTGCTGAGGAGCATAAGGCAGTTAGGGGATTTGAACTCGAAAAGCTGAAGGAGAAGATAAAGCTTGTCTCAGGTCAGAGCAAGAGGCCAAAAATCGTGATAGCAACGATGATGCTCAGAAACACGATTGGAAAGCTTCCGGAAATCGTTGACCTTGCTAATGAGTGCGGTGCTGATGAGGTAATTGCCAACAATATGGACTACATCCCGTCAGAGAATCTTGTGGGTATGGAGGTTTTCGGTGAAAAACCAGATCCGGGCGTTTTGGATTTAATAAAGAAAGCTGAAGATAGGGCCAAAGAGCTCGGAATAAAATTCGTTGCGAAACCTGTAAAACTTGAAGAGGCTTTGGTATGTGCTGAGAATCCAATCGAGAATTGCCTCGTTACTGTTGATGGCAAAATTACTCCGTGTGTTTACCTTCACTTACCGACCAAATCCGACTACATCATCAGATACTTCAATGGCAACAGGGTTGAAGTTCCGAAGGTTTACTTCAGAAGCTTTGATGAGTGGAAAAACAGCTCGATTAGAAACATATTCGAAAAAAGACTCCATATACTTTATCAGTCTCTCCCCTTGGAATTCTCCACACTGCCCGATGTATGCAGGACATGCTATAAAGCATGGTCGGTTTAGTTTGGTTGCTTTTTCTTTTAGCCAAAATACTTGCCATTTGCCAAATATTTATAAATTTCCAAACAAACGAGTGTGTTTAACATCCTGTAACCTCAATACTACATAATATAATTCAACATCAAAACTTATTTAAAACGATTCCAAACCAAACAACATGCTCAAAAGGTGGGATACGAGAAACTACGATATAGAACTCATCCTAACAATCTTCGACTCCATCAGCATAAACA
>JAPDKA010000006.1 GCA_029258825.1 archaeon
GAAGAATCTGGCTAGAATTGGATTTTGACTGGTTGAGAGTTATTGAGAGGATTGTTGAAGCACCTTATAGGTTTCTGAAGAGGTATTTTAAAAGGACTCTAAGCGAAGCAGGTTTTTCAGCTGATAAAAGAAGATTTGGATGGGTGTGAGGCAGAGGAGAGAAGATAGAAGAGAGATGACTCTGTTTGCTATCGGGTTGTTGCACAATCTGTTTGCGGTGAGGGTGGTGAGGTAATTTTGTCTCAAAACCGTTCCCACCAAAAGTAATATAAAGTAATATAAATTGACAATAATCCAGCTGAATTATGGATTTGGTGGATAAATACCTTGAAGAGATAAATGCGATAAGGGAACTAATCAAACCAGTTGTGGATGAATACTATCCATCAAAAGCGAATAGGGAGGTAATATCCCTGTACGATCTGATAACTTGGATCTTGCTCACTTGCACTTCAACGGAGTTATAAAGCACGCTTACGTTCACTTCATCGAAGATCTCAAACTTTTCAGAATTCGATACAACAAGCTAAGAGGCTTAACAGGTACGAAGAGCTGTTGTACAGGGTTTTAAATCGTATTTGAGAAGGTATCGGAAGGAGAAGTAAAGATCGTTGACACCAAACCTGTTGAAACGAAAGAGCTTGTAATTTAACAGACACAAAAAGAGAGGAGAATCAAGCATAATAAGGGAAGAGGAATCAATAGGATACAACCCATCCAAAAAAGGCTGCGGTTACAAGATAACCTGCGTTACGGATGGAAGATTCCTGAACCTGTTTACTGATACAGCAAAAAAGCACGATTTAGCTGTGCTGAAGGAGAAAAAAGACGATTTTGCCGAGAGACTGAAAGGAGAAACAGTTATTCGATAAAGGATACGTAAGCAAGGAGTTCGCTGAGGAAATGGAGAGGAGAAACGTTAGATTCATTGCAGTGAAGAGTGTGAACATGATAAAGAGCGATGAGGAAGCAGAATACTACGGATTCCTTTCCAGATTAGGAAGAAGATCGAAACCCTCTTTTCAGTTGCAGATAATCGGTGAAGTCATAAGGGCTGTGAGCAGAAGAGGTCTGTTAAGATCATCTTTGGACTGCTGGCTTTCAACTTCTATCAGCTAATGGGGTGGTGGGAATTATGGTTACAGATATATAAGTAGTTTTGTTATATCATATCTCAAACTATTTCGTTGTAGTTTTGAAGGATTGTGTAACTTAAAAATGAGGAAATTAAGCAAATCTCTTGAAAACTGCTAAAGCTCTCTCAGCAGACTCCCTGTCGTAGATTACAAGCGCTACCTCTTTCACATTTGAGCCTTTAAAGCTCTTAGCAGCCTCAAGAAACGTTTCAACAACCTTCTCAAGCTCACAGCCGTATATGCCCGCACTAACAGCCGGGAAGGCTATTGAGTCCACTTTCATCTCTTCAGCCTTCTCCAAGGGGCCGAGAAATGCTCTGAAGAGCTTCTCCTTAAGCTCATCGTTCCACCTTCCACTGCATATCGGTCCGACTGTGTGAAAGACGTACTTTATCCCCCTCTCCTCCAGATTCATGGCAGGAGTGACAACAACCTCTCCGTGGTCTATGTAATCCCTTCCAAACTGTTCTCTCATGGCCTTCTTGCTGATTTCAGTATATTTGCCAGCATCCCCCGCGCATGCTTTTGCAATTGCGTATGCAACTCCACCACCATGTTCAAGCCTTTTGTTGGCAGCGTTGACAATAGCTTTTGCCGGATAGCGGGTAATGTCTCCCTGAGCCAGCTTTAATTTGATTCCATTTACTTCAGTCTCAGCCAGCACTTCCATATACTGTATTCAACGGAAGTTATAAAAAGATTCATTCGGTGTGTGGTTATGGTGCTAATAGGTTCATCCTTCTGGTATGGTCACCGACCCTTCTCGAAAAAGTTCGAAGAGTTCCTGAATATCGGATTTGACTACTTCGAGATTGCACTTGATTACCCCTTTCCGGATGATTACACTGAACTGGAAAAGGCGATAAAGGATTTTGGAATTAGACCGGCATTTCACGTTCCGATCCCGAAGACCTCGAAAACAGTTTTGAAGTTCTGAAAAACTCTTCTTGTTCAACAATTGTAGTGCATTCTAATCCTCTTCACGCCCCTCTATTTCAAGTAGATCTTTTTTCTCCCATCTCCACTCTTCAAGTGTATTTAATCGAATGATCCCAATTTAGATTGGTTCTCTTATAGTTTGGAGGAGGCGATTTGAATACCAGATTGTGGAAATGTCACTTCGAGAACTTCACACCTAAACCCAAGAAATTTAAGAAACTCAATAAGTTGGGAATCATTCTTTTTGGTTTTAACATTTTTTGGATAACCGTATCCACCCCACTTAGTCTTCACATCAACAACCTTTCTTTTCATTCTTTTAAGCTCGTTGCTATGATCTTCTATATCATTCAGCAAGCCTTGTTCTAGTCTCCATTTCAGTGTTTCAAATGAACTTAGCAGGTGCTCGAACGAGAGAGATATCGTACTATCTTTATCTTTAATCCTAATCCTTACCTGTTTGGCGTCTCGAACACTATCGTCAGAATTCTTTAAAAAAATAATACATCTTCCAAACACTTTACAAACTCTTTCCACCAAGAAGGTAATGTAAAATCTTCTCTTTCCAGTTTCTTAATTTCGAATGTTATAATCTCCCCTTTTTGTCCCAATTGGTTTCTGGATGTAGTTCTTAAGCCCTTCTATACCTTCTCTACGTAAAATGCTTGTAAATATCCTTTGTAGATTGTCAAATTCGTAGTAATGATATTTCAACGGCTTTTGCTTTTTTAGCATCTCAACGTCATCTTTTCGGGACAACAAGTAGATCGAATGTTCTGGTGTTTGTGAGCACAGCCTTCTCTAAAGGAGTTAAAACGAGTCTATCATTTACGTACTCATTTCCTGTCCCACTATAGAGTCCATGAACGCCATCTTCTGTAGTATAGTGCTCTAAAAACCAGACAATGTAACCTTTATTTCTATAATAGTCGCGAGCAATCCACTCACCGATCTTACCTTTTGTCATTCTTTTTAAATTATGGAATTTTACTAAATCAATTTTGACAACATGTTGGAATTTTCAGCAGACCGAGCCTGCAGTTAGTAGTATCCCTGCGCTAAAAGCGCGGAATTTTGACTTAACAGGCGAAAAGGATGGTGGTAGTGTGTTAGAAGCACGAATAGGTGAGTATCCGGTCTGCATTGGAATAGATGTTCACAAAAAGTACTCGTATGTGGCTATAGTTGACGAAACGGGAGAAATAGTAGAAGAGAT
>JAPDKA010000009.1 GCA_029258825.1 archaeon
GAAGGAAGAACTCAGAGAAATGCTGAAGAAAAAGGACTCTTGGACAACGAGAGAAGTTCAGGAGCTGATTGAATCTGAGTTTGGAGTTAGCTATTCTTCGTGGCAGGTCAGGAGAATTCTCAGATTTTGGAATGAAATGCTAAACCTACCAGAAAGATTACGGAAAGCCAGATGATGCTGAAGAGGCTTTAAAACGCACATCGCTCTGCGATGGCGCGCCGTGCTACGCACGTGCGAAACCTTGACGGGGCTGAAATTCGTCAATCGGATGTAATGGGATTTATCGATAAGATGGCTGTCGAAGCTAACGCAAATACAGCAAGGCTGTGGAGCTTCGATAAGCCTGTTAAGAGAGTCGCTACCCACGTCAAAGCCAAGGTTGTTGGATTCTACAGCTTGAACGGAGAGAGCGTAATAGAGTTTCCTGAGAAAAATAAAGCTGAAGATTTATAGTCTAAGAAAGATAAGGGAAGCAAATCCTGAGAAAAGGATCGGTAATCCTGGACAATTTCAGGACGCATCATGCCAAGTGAGAGAGGCTGAGAAGCTGAACATTTCGCTGGTTTATCTACCTCCTCACTCTCCCGACCTGAATCCAATTGAGAACGTCTGGAAGTTAAATTATTTCGGAGAAATCTCCGCTAAATGTTGAAGAATTGAAGGAGACAATTGCTAAAGCTTTCAAAAAGCTGACAGAATCAATATCCTTTGCAAAAAGGTGGATTGAGAAGTTTCTGGGTGATAAGTTTAAGATGTTATGCACTTAACCATAATATTTTTCAATCTCACTTGAAAGATATAAAATCAAAGCAAAGTATGTTACAAATCAAACTCTTTTCAAATTTGTGGCCTTAAGTATGAGTTCCAGCCAGCTACAATCTTTAGATAATCCCACAAACTGAGCTGGAGTTTGACCATTTAGAGACCCATGTTCCTTGATAAAGTTGTGGTATATGCTGTAACCTTCAGCGAAAGTTTTTGCCCCCTCCTGCGTTTTGAAGCTCTCTATGGTTTTTACTCTCCTTTTCAGCTCCTTGAAAAATCTCTCCATTCTGTTGTTTAACCCTTCCCTGAGGGAGGATTGAATGTGGATGATGTCTGAAAGCTCCTGGTTCTACTGCTTTACCATATGAGCCGAGACCATCTGTGACGAGTTCCTCAGGCTTCTTTGAAACTTTCAAACCCTTCCTTAAAAGTTCCACAGCATCATCAGCTCCCCTCGACTTGCTGACGTGAACAGCAAGCACGAATCTCGTCTCGCTATCGAGCAGAGTCCAGATCCTGATGTGCTCTCCTCTCACTTTAACTACGGATTCGTCAGCATGCCACCTGCCTGAATTCAGATTCACGGATTTTACAAACTCATTAATAAGCTTCACATACCTCTTTATCCAGTTGTGAACTGTTTTGTGGCTCACTTCAACCTTGTAGCTCATCCTGAGATGCTGGGCAACCTGTCTCAAGCTCAGACCCCGGAAGTAGAGATCCAGCGCAGCCACTACAGCTTCAGCCCTCTTTTTAATTCCGCTGAACCCTGTCCTTGCGGAGAACTTCTTCCCGCACCTCTTGCAGTAGTAAAGCTGCACAGGGCCGGATTTGTTGTACCTAACCCCCTTCTTTATAACCTCATCATCCTTTCCACAATAAATGCATTTTCTGTCATCCTTCAAAGCCGTTGCAGCGTTTCTCACATCCCTTACCGCGAGATAGTACAGTGAAGCGTAGATGTGCTTGCACTTATTCCCCTTCCTAAAATCAGGACAGCTGCAAACCCACCGATCCCTGCTCCACGTAACCCTATACTCCCCATTTCCCCTTTCAGACTTTACGATGAACTCACCCTCTCTAAGCTGAAAGACTCTGCCCTCTGCAAGGAGCTTGAGCCCCTTATCCTTCCTCTTTGACATCTCCACACCCCCCAGCTCTGGAATATGCTTTTACTTCCACTTCGTGGTTGCGGGCATCCATCTCAGCCTTCAAAATCTCAACAATCCTCTCCGCAACCCTTTCAACGTTCGACATTACGCTGCTGTAGTGTCTCAGCGGATTCGGCATTCTGCCATTCTTCCTGAAGCTGCAGTTCTCACCGCAGAGATAGCATTCTCTGCCGGGAATTATGCACTGCCTCATCTTCAAGGCCCCTCTGACATGAATGTGTCTGAGAAG
>JAPDKA010000005.1 GCA_029258825.1 archaeon
CTCTTTTCCCTGAAACCAAGATTAATCGTCATCCCTGTTAACAGGACAGAAAGAGAGCACTTCTTTCTCACAGGTTCGAAATCATAGCAGTGCAAATCCCTCATACCGTAAGCTTCTTTCCCCAATTTGATTACGTCTTCTATTATGCTCCTCAATTTTTTCAGATTGATCTTTAATCCTTCAAACAACCTCTTAACGAGCTTTCTGTACTTTCTCTTCTCCCTATCAACGTTCTTCGAGTTAAAGATGAAGAGAGGATAGCTTATCAGCCCTTCAAGCTTCTCTAATCTGAAACTCTTCCTCGGAATGATCAAAGGCACTATGCCGTACCTTATCCCTATCAGATAATTCTTGTAGGCGTAAAATCCTCTGTCCATGATTATAGCATCTCCAAACCTGATTAACCTCTTCCTTTTCAGCATTTCCAGAATCAGAGGGTAAATTCTGCTTTCATGGACATTTGCTGGATAAACGTGGAAGAACAAAGGTGTAAGGGTGCTGTAATCTATTAAAATCATCATCTTCATTCCCAGAAAGAATCCTTTTGTTGAATAGCCCCACTTGTACGGCTTATTCTTTAAATCTCTCTTTCTGAAGGGATTTAGGTCGAGAGATATGTCTGTCCAGTCCAATATTAAAATGGATGGCTTATTTGGCCTTTTCTTTGAATTAGCATTAAGAATTGAGAAAACAAGGTTTATGAACTGCTCCGATTCAAATTTTGCCATGAATGAGTAGACCGATCTTAATTTAACCTCTTCATCTATCCTCAAGAACTTTCTCAGCTCTAAACGCCTGTTCACCTCGCTGACAGCATATGATATGTCCATTCAAAAAACATAGCCAGAATGATGACTTTGAGCAATTTAATGGCTTTGTTGACTGGTGTTATTCCATTCCTTGCCAAAGCCTTCTTAGTTTCTCTCGTTTCAAGCTTATCAATGATTCTCGATAGAAGCTCCCATTTCTCGTCTCCTTTCACTGGAATGACCGGTAATCTCACTTTAATCACCTAATAAAGTTAGAATCGAATGTATCTATCAATTTTACGGTTTATAGTGGTTTTATTTTAGATTTAGGGTAATATGGTTTTGTCCCATTGGAATAGGAAGTGAATCAGATGTCTGTTTTTAGTATGGGGCTATATGAATTGAGGTTAAATGGTGAGTTAGGGGAACACCTTAAA